>ABYL01000023.1 GCA_000173575.1 Burkholderia sp. H160
CGAGCCCCCGCGCGCGGCCGCGCCGCGGCGGCATTTCATGCTGGAGCTGCGCGATGGCACGCGCTTCGTACTGCGCGATCCGTTGCTGCTGCCGATACTGCTGACCGCCGTGTTCTTCAATCTCGGCTTCTTCATCCTGCAGGCGGTGTATGTGCCGTACGCGGTGCATCGGCTTGGGCTCGACGCGTCGGCGGTCGGCGCGACGCTCGGCGCGTATGGCGTCGGCATGGTGTGCGGCGCGCTCGCCGCGCCCGCGGTCTCGCGGCGTCTCGCGTTCGGCCGTCTGCTGATCGTCGGACCGTCATGCGGCCTCGTCGCCTCGCTCGTGATGGTGGCGACGCTCGTCGCGCCGTCGTTCTGGCTCGCGCTCACGAGCTTCTTCCTGCTCGGCGCGGGACCGATTCTGTGGGTGGTCGGCTCGACGACGCTGCGTCAGGCGATCACGCCCGAACGCATGATCGGCCGCGTGTCCGCGCTGATCAGCACCGCCACCTACGGCGCGCGGCCGGTTGGCGCGCTACTGGGCGCCGCGCTCAGCGCGCGCTGGAGCATCGACGTGTGTCTGGTCGCGGCCGCGTTCGCGTTTGTCGTGCAGGCGCTGATCATCGTGATGTCGCCGGCCGCGCGGCTCATGAGCATTCCCGAGCAGAGCGCGGCGACATGCTGAGCGCGGCGCGCGCCACACGCTGAAGCACCGCCAATCGCCCCTATGAAAATGGATTTTCATAGGGGCGCAGCATGACGTGAATGCTAAACCCCCTTGTCTGAAGGGCTTCGCTCGGTGAAAACCCGCGAACAATGAAAATTAATTTTTTCCGCTATTGATTCCATGTAAATTTACTTTCATCGACTTCACCCAAGACAACCGCACCTGTCCGCTCGCATGATCCATCACCCGCACGCTGTGTCGAACCCCGCCGAGCAGGCCATCGCCGCGCGCATTGCGGCCGCGATCCCGACGCTCACGCCGATCCATCAGCGCATGGGCGAGTACGTGCTGGCCAATCTGTTCCGCGCGGCGACGATGCGTATCGACGAACTCGCGAGCGTGGTCGGCGCGTCGGTGGCGAGCGCGAATCGCTTTGCACGCGCGCTCGGCTTTGACGGTTATCCGCAGTTTCGCGAGGCGCTCGTGCGCGGCTTCGAGGCCACGCTCGCGCCGGTCGAGCGGCTGCGCAGCGCACAGGAGACGCTCGCGGCGGGCGACGATCTGATCGACGCGTCGCTCGAGCAGGCCGCCAACAATCTGCATGCAACGCGTACCTCGATCGACCGTGCGACGGCCGACGCCGCCGTCGACGCGATCGTCGCCGCGCGCCGCGTGTTCGTGCTCGGCTTCGGCGCCAGCGCATTTCTCGCGGGTCTGATGGAGCACGGCCTGCTGCCGTATCACGACAACGTGCGTTCGCTCGCGCTGAGCGGCGGGCCATCGCATGCGGCGCGGCACCTCGTGGGTTCAGGCGCGGGCGATCTGCTGATCGGCATCGGCTTTCCGCGCTATGTCGAGGACACGATCGAGCTTGCGCGCCGCGTATCCGAACGCGGTGCGCGCGTGCTCACGCTCACCGATAGTCCGCGTTCGCCGCTCGCGCAGTTCGCTGACCTGGCGCTGTATATCCGCACCGACCGGCGTCTCGCGTCGAATGCCGATTCGGCCGTGCTGGCCGTCATCGAGGCGCTGTGCGATGCGGTCGCGTATCGTGCGCAGCGCTCGGTCAAGGCGGCGGCCGAGGTCAGCGAGTTCGTGCTGCCGTGGCTGTACGATCCGCTCTCCGGTGCGGCCGGGCTCGCGCAGGAGCCGGCGCGCGCTGCAAACAAGGCCGCGCGCCCGAAGGCTGGCAGCACCAAAACCAAAGCCAGGGATGCCGAAGCAAAACCCGTCGCGGCAGCCCGCGCTCCCCGAACTACCCGCACTCCACAATCCAAATGATGAACTCCAAAGCAGTCGTTGCCATTCATGGCGGAGCAGGGACGATCCTGCGCGCGTCGATGTCGGCCAGCGCCGAAGGCGAATATCACGCGGCGCTCAACGCGGTGCTGAGCGCCGGCCAGCGCGTGCTCGCCGACGGCGGCAACGCGCTCGACGCGGTCAGCGAAGCGGTGCGTCTGCTCGAAGACTGCGCGCTCTTCAACGCGGGCCACGGCGCGGTCTACACTGCGGCCGGCACGCACGAGCTCGACGCGGCGATCATGGACGGCCGCACGCTCGATGCCGGCGCGATCTGCTGCGTGAAGCGCGTGCGCAATCCGATTCTCGCCGCGCGCCGCGTGCTCGAGCGCAGCGATCACGTGCTGTTTACCGGTGAAGGCGCGGAAGCGTTCGCGGCCGCTGAGGGGCTCGACTTCGTCGATAACAGCTACTTCGATACCGACGCGCGCTATCGCCAATGGCAACTCGCGCGCGAGCAGCAGCGCCCGATGCTCGATCACGACGCCGCGACGCTCGCGGCCGCGAATTCGAGCCATGCCGATCCGATGCCGCACGAGCCGATCGATCCGAACCGCAAGTTCGGCACCGTCGGCGCGGTCGCGCTCGACCGCCACGGGCATCTCGCCGCGGCGACCTCGACGGGCGGCGTGACCAACAAGCAGGCGGGCCGCGTCGGCGACACGCCGCTGATCGGCGCGGGCTGCTACGCGGACGACGCCACCTGCGCGGTCTCGACCACCGGCTCGGGCGAAATGTTCATGCGCATGGTCGCCGCCTACGACGTCGCCGCGCAGATGGCCTATCGCCAGATCTCGCTCGAAGAGGCCGCGCACGACGTCGTGATGAACCGCCTGCCGAAGATCGACGGACGCGGCGGTCTCGTCGCCGTCGACGTGCACGGCAACGTGACGCTGCCGTTCAACACCGAAGGGATGTATCGCGGTTTCGCGCGGTTGGGCGAAGCGCCGGTGACGGCGATCTATCGCTGAGCCTGCGCACAATGCCGGATTTGCCGGATTGACGCCCGCCTGAAGCGCCATTAGCCGCGTTCGAATTCAAAGCAAAGGAATCACCGTGCCGACTTCCTCGCACACCGCCAGCCCGCTCATCGAAACCCTGCCGCCGCAGCGTGTGCTCGCGGTCGACGATCTGACGGTCGCGTTCCGCCGCGAAGGCTCGACCTTCAATGCGGTGCGCAATCTGTCGTTTACGGTCGAGCGCGGCGAGACGCTGGCGATCGTCGGCGAGTCGGGCTCCGGTAAATCGGTCACGTCGCTGGCGCTGATGCGCCTGATCGAACATGGCGGCGGCCGTCTTGCCGGCGGCAGCATCGCGTTGCGGCGGCGCGACGGCAGCGTGCTCGATCTCGCGAAAACGTCGTCGGGCACGATGCGCACGGTGCGCGGCGCCGACATCGCGATGATCTTCCAGGAGCCGATGACCTCGCTCAATCCGGTCTTCACGGTGGGCGATCAGATCAGCGAGGCAATCGCGCTGCACCAGGGCAAGAGACGCGAGGCCGCGCGCGCCGAAACCTTGCGTCTGCTCGAACTCGTGCGGATTCCCGAGGCAAGGCGCGTTGCCGCGCGTTATCCGCATCAGTTGTCGGGCGGCATGCGTCAGCGCGTGATGATCGCGATGGCTTTGTCGTGCAAGCCCGCGCTGCTGATCGCCGACGAGCCGACCACCGCGCTCGACGTGACGATCCAGGCGCAGATCCTGCAACTGATCCGCGGCTTGCAGGACGAGATGAACATGGGCGTGATCTTCATCACGCACGACATGGGCGTGGTCGCCGAAGTGGCCGACCGCGTGCTCGTGATGTATCGCGGCGAGAAGGTCGAGGAGGGTGCGTCGAATACGCTGTTCGCCGCGCCGGCGCATCCGTACACGAAGGCGCTGCTCGCGGCGGTGCCGCGACTCGGCTCGATGGACGGCACCGATCGGCCCGCGCGCTTCCCGATCCTGAGCGTCGAGCAGGCCGGCGAGAACGGCGCCGATGCCGCGGTGCAGCCCGCCGCGTCGGTCGCCAAAGAAGCGCAGCCGGAGGTGCGCGACAACACGCCGCCGATTCTGCGCGTGCGCGATCTGGTCACGCGCTTTCCGGTTCGCAGCGGCCTGTTCGGCCGCATGACGGGCCGCGTGCATGCGGTCGAAAAAGTCAGCTTCGATCTGCGGCCCGGCGAGACGCTTGCGCTGGTCGGCGAATCGGGCTGCGGCAAGTCGACCACGGGCCGCTCGTTGCTGCGGCTCGTCGAGAGCCAGAGCGGTTCGATCGAATTCAATGGCAAGGAAATCAGCTCGCTGACCGGCCCGGCATTGCAGGCTCTGCGCCGCGATATCCAGTTTATTTTCCAGGACCCGTTCGCGTCGTTGAATCCGCGCTTGACGGTGGGCTTCTCGATCATGGAGCCGCTGCTCGTGCACGGCGTCGCGCAGGGTGCCGAAGCGCAGGCGCGGGTTGCCTGGCTGCTCGAGAAGGTCGGCTTGCCGGCCGAGGCCGCGCGCCGCTATCCGCACGAGTTTTCGGGCGGGCAGCGTCAGCGTATCGCGATTGCCCGCGCGCTCGCGCTGAATCCGAAAGTCGTGATCGCCGACGAATCGGTGTCCGCGCTCGACGTCTCGGTGCAGGCCCAGATCGTCAATCTGATGCTCGATCTGCAGCGCGAACTCGGTGTCGCTTATCTGTTCATTTCGCACGACATGGCGGTGGTCGAGCGCGTGAGTCATCGCGTCGCGGTGATGTATCTCGGTCAGATCGTCGAGATCGGACCGCGCCGCGCGGTGTTCGAGGCGCCGCAGCATCCGTACACGAAGAAGCTGATGAGCGCGGTGCCGGTCGCCGATCCCGCGCGCCGTCACGCCAAACGCATGCTCGCCGCCGACGACATTCCGAGCCCGATCCGCGCGCTGCACGACGAACCGGTCGTCGCGCCGCTCGTCGCGGTGGGACCGGATCACTTCGTCGCACGGCATCACGTTGGCGGCGCTTATTGAGCGAAGCGCCGCATCGCGGTGCAGCAAAGTGACCTGAAGCAATACCCGCAGCACCCGCAATCGAAGCAAGAGCAGTAGAAGCCACGCCAACCATAACGACCCTGTCACATCCTTAACTCGCAGCCCGGAGCAACCTCATGAACCTGCTGTTCCCGTCCTCTCCGTTTCGTTTGCGCGCGCTCGTCAGCGGCGGCGCGGTGGTGTTCGCGATGCTCGCGGGCAATCTGGCGCACGCCGAAACCACGGCCGTGATGGCCGTCGCGTCGACCTTCACGTCGCTCGATCCGTACGACGCGAACGACACGCTCTCGCAGGCGGTCGCGAAGTCGTTTTACCAGGGGCTGTTCGGCTTCGACAAGGACATGAAGCTTGTCAACGTGCTGGCCGACAGTTACGAGGCGAGTCCCGACGCGCGCGTCTATACGATCAAGCTGCGCCACGGCGTGAAGTTCCAGGACGGCACCGACTTCAACGCGGCCGCCGTGAAGGCGAACTTCGACCGCGTGACCGATCCGGCCAACAAGCTCAAACGCTACAACATGTTCAGCCGCATCGAGAAAACGGAAGTGGTCGATCCGTACACGGTGCGCATCACGCTGAAGGCGCCGTTCTCGGCGTTCGTGAACGTGCTCGCGCATCCGTCGGCGGTGATGATTTCGCCGGACGCGCTGAAGAAGTACGGCAAGGACGTCGCGTTTCATCCGGTCGGCACGGGTCCATTCGAAATCGTGAAGTGGGACCCGGCCGGCGACCTGACCGTGAAGAAGTTCGACGGCTACTGGAAGAAGGGTTATCCGAAGATCGACGCGATCGACTGGAAGCCGGTCGTCGACAACAACACGCGCGCCGCGCTGATGCGTACTGGCGAAGCGGACTTCGCGTTCCAGGTGCCGTTCGAACAGGCGGCGCAGCTGCAGTCGAGCCCGAAGGTCGATCTGATCGCGGCGCCGTCGATCATCGAGCGCTACATCAGCATGAACATGAACCAGAAGCCGTTCGACAACCCGAAGGTGCGTGAAGCGCTGAACTACGCGGTCAACAAGGAAGCGCTGACGAAGGTAGCGTTCGCCGGTTACGCGACGCCGGCCGACGGCGTGGTGCCGGAAGGCGTCGAATACGCGGTCAAGCTCGGACCCTGGCCGTACGATCCGGCCAAGGCGCGCCAACTCCTGAAGGAAGCGGGCTATCCGAACGGCTTCGAAACGACGCTCTGGTCCGCGTATAACTACTCGACCGCGCAGAAGGTGATCCAGTTCGTGCAGCAGCAACTCGCGCAGGTTGGCATCAAGGCGAGCGTCGAGGCGCTCGAAGCGGGTCAGCGCGTCGCCAAGGTCGAAAGCGCGCAGGACCCGGCGACCGCGCCGGTGCGAATGTACTACGCCGGCTGGTCGTCGTCGACCGGTGAGGCGGACTGGGCGATCAGCCCGCTGCTCGCGGGCTACTCGATGCCGCCGAAGATGGTCAACACGGCGTACTACAAGAGCGATGCGGTCGACAGCGATCTGAAACAGGCGCTCGAAACCACCGATCGCACCCAGAAGGCCGCGCTCTACGCCGATGCGCAGAAGCGCATCTGGGCCGACGCGCCGTGGATCTTCCTCGTCAAGGAGAAGGTCGTGTATGCGCGCAGCAAGCGTCTGTCGGGCGCTTACGTCGCGCCGGACGGCTCGTTCAACTTCGACGAGATCGCGATCAAGTGATTCGAGTGATGAGCTGACGGGGCGGCATGCGCAGGCGACGGTTCGCGCCGCCGCCGCGCCGCCGCACACGATTCCTCGTTGCCCGCCTCATTTGCCGCTCATCTGCCGCTTATTGGCCGCTTATTTGCCGGACCGGTTTCATGCTGAACTTCCTCGTCAAACGTCTGCTAGGTCTGCTGCCGACGCTCTTCATCGTCGCCGTGCTGGTGTTCCTGTTCGTGCATCTGCTGCCGGGCGATCCGGCGCGGCTTGCCGCCGGTCCCGAAGCGGACGAGGCGACCGTCGCGCTGGTGCGTGCCGATCTCGGTCTCGACAAGCCGATGCCGCAGCAGTTCGTCCGTTTCTTCTGGCGCATCGCGCACGGCGACTTCGGCATTTCGACGCGAAGCAAGCGGCCGGTGAGCCAGGAGATCGCGGAACGCTTCTTCCCGACGCTGTGGCTGACGATCGCGAGCATGGTGTGGGCGGTCGTGATCGGCATGGCAATCGGCATCGCCTCGGCGGTGTGGCGCAACCGCTGGCCGGATCGGCTTGGCATGACGCTCGCGGTATCGGGTATCTCGTTTCCGGCGTTCGCGCTCGGCATGCTGCTGATGGAGATCTTCTCGGTGCAGCTCGGCTGGCTGCCGATCGTCGGTGACGGCTCGTGGCGCAGCTACGTGCTGCCGTCGCTGACGCTCGGCGCGGCGGTCGCGGCGGTGATGGCGCGCTTCACACGGGCGTCGTTCGTCGAAGTGCTGCACGAGGACTTCGTGCGCACCGCGCGTGCGAAGGGCGTGCCCGAGCGGCTCGTGATCGTCAAGCACTGCCTGCGCAACGCGCTGATTCCCGTCGTTACGATGATGGGCCTGCAGTTCGGCTTTCTGCTCGGCGGCTCGATCGTCGTCGAAGTGGTGTTCAACTGGCCGGGCCTCGGGCGCTTGCTCGTCGATGCCGTGTCGATGCGCGACTACCCGATCATCCAGGCCGAGGTGCTGTTGTTCTCGCTCGAATTCGTCATCATCAACCTGATCGTCGACGTGCTGTACGCAGTGATCAACCCGACCATCCGTTTCAAGTGAGGCCCGTATGAGCACCACTGCCACCGGGCCGAATTCGGCCAATCCCGCTGCCGCCGAACGCGCGATCCGCACGCCGTGGAGCGAGTTCTGGCGCAAGTTCCGCAAGCAGCATGTCGCGTTGGCCGCCGGCGTGTTCGTGCTGTTGCTGATCGTGGTCGCGATCATCGCGCCGCATATCGTGCCGTACGACCCCGAGAATTTCTTCGACTACGATGCGCTGAACGCGGGGCCATCGGCCGCGCATTGGTTCGGCGTCGATTCGCTGGGCCGCGATATTTTCAGCCGGATCCTCGTCGGTTCGCGGATTTCGCTGGAAGCGGGCTTTCTCTCGGTGGCGATCGGCGCGCTGGTCGGCACGTTCTTCGGTCTGCTTGCCGGGTACTACGAAGGCTGGTGGGATCGCATCACGATGCGCGTCGCCGATGTGCTGTTCGCGTTCCCCGGCATTCTGCTCGCGATCGGGGTGGTCGCGATTCTCGGCAACGGCATGATCAACGTGATCTGCGCGGTCGCGATCTTCAGCATTCCGGCGTTCGCGCGGCTCGTGCGCGGCAATACGCTGATGCTCAAGCAGCTCACCTATATCGAGGCGGCGCGCAGCATCGGCGCGTCGGACTGGACGATCATCGTGCGGCATATTCTGCCGGGCACCATTTCGTCGGTGATCGTGTATCTGACGATGCGCATCGGCACGTCGATCATCACGGCGGCGAGCCTGTCGTTTCTCGGTCTCGGCGCGCAGCCGCCGACCCCCGAGTGGGGCGCGATGCTCAACGAAGCGCGCGCCGATATGGTCAGCGCGCCGCACATCGCGCTGTTTCCGAGCCTCGCGATCTTTCTGACCGTGCTGGCGTTCAACCTGCTCGGCGACGGTCTGCGCGATGCGCTCGATCCGAAGCTGGATAGGCCGTGAGCATGACCAATTATTCGGGTGAGCGCGCGCCGCACATCGGCACCTTGCCTGCCGGACCGCTCGGCACGATCGCCGACGTGGAAGGCGTGAGCGTCGGACATCGCACGCTTGCCGAAGGCGCGCTGCAAACCGGCGTGACCGTGATCCGACCGCATCCGGGTGATCCGTTCGTGGACAAGGTGCCCGCCGCCGCGTCGGTGATCAACGGCTTCGGCAAGAGCATCGGGCTCGTGCAGGTCAACGAACTCGGCACGCTGGAGACGCCGATCGCGCTGACCAACACGTTTGGCGTCGGTGCGCTCGCGCAGGCGCAGATCCGTGCGGCGCTTCGCGCGAACCCGCACATCGGCCGCGAATGGTCGACGGTCAATCCGCTCGTGTTCGAATGCAACGACGGCTACCTGAACGATATTCAGGCGCTTGCTGTTACCGAGCGGCATTTCAACGACGCGTTAGAGGCGGCCGGTCGAGACGTTGCGAGCGGCGCGGTCGGCGCGGGGCGCGGCATGTCGTGCTTCGATCTGAAGGGCGGCATCGGCACCGCGTCGCGTGTGGTGAATGCGGCGGGCCGTGACTACATCGTCGGCGCGCTCGTGCTGGCGAACTTCGGCCGTCTGCCGATGCTGACGATCGACGGTGCACCGCTCGGCCGCACGCTGGCCGAACGCGCGGCCATGGCTAACGCTGCAGCTGGAGCAACCGCCGGCAAGCCCGAGCAAGGCTCGATCATCATGATCATCGCGACCAATGCGCCGCTCGACGCGCGCCAGCTAAAACGCCTGTCGTTGCGCGCGGCGGCTGGTCTCGCGCGTACCGGCTCGGTGTATGGCCACGGCAGCGGCGATATCGCGCTGGCGTTCTCGACCGCCTACACGGTGCCGCACGGCGCGGACTTCGTCGCGCTGCCGCCACTCGTCGCCGATCATTGCCTCGACCCTCTGTTTCGCGCCTGCGCCGACAGCGTCGAGCAGGCGATCCTCGACGCGTTGTGGAGTGCCGAATCCGTCACCGGCCGCGATGGCCATCGGCGGCTGTCGCTGCGCGACAGCGTGCCGGACCTTGTCGAACTCCTAAGGAATGCCGCACGATGAAAGTCTTGATCTCTACCGACATCGAGGGCATCGCCGGTGTCTTTCATGCCGAGCAGACGCGTGCGGGCAACGGCGAATACGAAGCCGCGCGGCGCTGGATGACGCTCGAAGCCAACGCGGCCATCGAAGGCGCGTTCGTGGGCGGTGCGACCGACGTGTGGGTCAACGATTCGCACGGCGGCTTTCGCAACCTGCTGCCCGATCTGCTCGACCCTCGCGCGCAGGTCGTGCTCGGCAAGCCGCGCACGCTCGGCATGATGGCCGGGCTCGAATATGGCGCGGCGCTCGTCTTCATGATCGGCTATCACGCGAAGGCGCAAACGCGCGGCATCCTCGCGCACACGATCAACAGCTTCGCGTTCGCGCGCGTCGCGTTCAATGGCATCGAGCTGGGCGAAGCGGGGCTGTATGGCGCGCTCGCTGAAGAATACGGCGCGCGTGTGGCGCTTTTATCGGGCGATGACGCGTTTGCCGAGGAAACCGCGCCGCGTTTTCCGGGGGCGCGCTTCGTCGTCACGAAGACGGCGACCGGCCAGGCCAGTGGCGTCACGCAGTCGCCCGCGCGCGTGCGCGAGGCGCTCCAGGCCGCCGCGCGCGACGTGGTCCGTCAGCACGTCGAAGCGGGCCACGCGCCTGTCGCGACGCGCGCGGAGCCGCGGCCGGTCGACTGCGAACTGCGCGTGCAAACGAGCGGGCTCGCCGATCTGTTTTGCCAGTGGCCGACGCTCACGCGCGTCGATGGCGTGACGCTGCGTTTCAGCGCGGCGTCGGCCGAGCATGCGGTGCGGATGCTGAACTGTCTGTCGGCGATGTCGTTCATGCTGCGCTAGCCGGGCAGCGCGGCCCGGCAGCGCCGCCAGGCCGCTGCGCCTATTGCTGCCGGCTCAACTCGCGCGCCGCGTGATCGATCGCCTCCGCCACCGCCCCCGCGTGCGACACCGGCGCGAGATGGCTCGAGGCAACCGGCACCACCTTCGCGCCGATCCGCCCGGCGATCGTTTTCTGCAGATCGGGCGAGACCGCCCGATCTTTCGTCGTCACCACGTACCACGACGGTTTGTCTTTCCAGCCGACCTGGTCGACCGGTTCGTCGAACGCATTGGCGGCGATCGGCACCTGCGCGGCGGCGAGCACGCGCGCGACGGTCTCGGGCACATCGGCGGCGAGGTCGGCGTGATAGCGCGCGCGGTCGATCCACAGAAAGCCATTCGCGTCCTTGCTGATGCTCTGGCCGGCCGGCATCGGGCCGCCGGCCTTCATCACGTCCATCGCCGATTCGTGCAGTTGCGGCGCGAGCGCGGCGACATACACGAGGCCGGCGACGTTCGGCGCATTCGCGGCGACCTCGGTGATCACGACGCCGCCCCACGAGTGCCCGACCAGCAGCACCGGACCGTTCTCGCGCGCGAGCACGCGGCGGGTCGCGGCGACGTCGTCGGCGAGCGAGGTCAGCGGATTTTGCACCGAGCTCACGTGATAGCCCTTCTGCTGGAGCTTGGCGACCACGCCGTTCCAGCTCGATCCGTCGACGAACGCGCCATGCACGAGCACGATGTTGCGGACCGGGCCGCCGAGCGTGGCGGCAGGCGGCTGCATCGCGGGCGTTTGCGAACCCGTGCCGCCGGCCGGTTGCTGGACGGCTGGCGCTTCAGCTGGCTGCGGTTGCACGGACGGCGCGGCGGGCGCCGTCTGCGCGAGCGCGGCCGCACTGACGCCCGCGAAACAGAGGCACAACACGGCGGCGCAAAGCAGGCGTTTGGGCAACATGTTGAAGCTCCGCGGGTTGAGAAGTGGACTTCGGCAACATACCCGGGTGCCATCGCCGTGACAATCACAATCCGCGCGCTTAGGTGCGGCGCACAACGAAGGCGGGCGGCGCCGAATGTCAGAGGAATATCGGGCGGGGTAAAATTGCCGGTTTTGCCGGGGCGGACCATGTCCTGCCCGGTAATCTGGCACAGCGCTGCCGCGGCGCTGCCTTGCGCAGCGGTCCACACGCAGCGATCTCCACCTGGCAGGGCGTAATGAATAGTGCACAGCATCAAGAGGGCCTGAAACGCGGGCTCAAGAATCGCCACATCCAGTTGATCGCGCTGGGCGGCGCGATCGGCACGGGCCTCTTTCTCGGCTCCGCTAGCGTCCTGCAAGCCGCCGGCCCATCGATGATCCTCGGCTATGCGATCGGCGGCGTGATCGCGTTCATGATCATGCGCCAGCTCGGCGAGATGGTCGCGCAGGAGCCAGTCGCGGGCTCGTTCAGCCATTTCGCGTACAAGTACTGGGGCGACTTCCCGGGCTTCCTGTCGGGTTGGAACTACTGGGTGCTCTATGTGCTCGTCAGCATGGCCGAACTGACCGCGGTCGGCACCTACGTGCATTTCTGGTGGCCGGGCGTGCCGACCTGGGTGTCGGCGGTGGTGTGCTTCGCGATCATCAACGCGGTCAATCTCACCAACGTGAAAGCCTACGGCGAAACCGAATTCTGGTTCGCGATCATCAAGGTCGCGGCGGTGATCGGCATGATCGTGTTCGGCGGCTATCTGCTCGCGAGCGGTCACGGCGGTCCGCAGGCGACGGTCGCGAACCTGTGGAGTCACGGCGGGTTTTTTCCGCACGGCTTTCACGGGCTCTTCATGATGCTCGCCGTGATCATGTTCTCGTTCGGCGGGCTGGAGCTGATCGGTATCACGGCGGCCGAGGCCGCCGAGCCGCGGAAAAGCATTCCGAAGGCCGTGAACCAGGTGATCCTGCGGATCCTGATTTTCTATATCTGCTCGCTCGCGGTGCTGCTGTCGCTGTATCCGTGGAACGAGGTGGCGGCGGGTGGAAGTCCGTTCGTGATGATCTTCTCGCAGATCGGCTCGACGCTGACCGCCAACGTGTTGAACGTGGTGGTGCTGACCGCGGCGCTGTCGGTGTACAACAGCGGCGTGTATGCGAACAGCCGCATGCTGTACGGTCTCGCCGAGCAGGGCAACGCGCCGCGCGCGCTGCTGAAGGTCGACCGGCGCGGCGTGCCGTATCTGGCGATCGGCCTGTCGGCGCTCGCGACGTTCGCGTGCGTGATCATCAACTACGTGATCCCGGCCGAGGCCCTCGGTCTGTTGATGTCGCTCGTGGTCGCGGCGCTGGTGTTGAACTGGGCGCTGATCAGTCTCACGCATCTGAAGTCGCGCAAGGCAATGGTGGCTGCGGGCGAGACGCTGGTGTTCCGCTCGTTCTGGTTCCCGGTCAGCAACTGGATCTGCCTCGCGTTCATGGCGCTGATCCTCGTGATTCTGGCGCTGACGCCGGGTTTGTCGGTATCGGTGTGGTTGGTGCCGGCATGGCTCGTGTTGATGTGGGTCGGCTATGTGATCAAGCGGCGGCGCGAGGTTGCGCGCGCTGGCGTGGCGGCCGTGAGCAGATAAGCGCCAATCTGCGTCAACCACGCGCGAACACCGTTCTAGCGATGCGGTGCTATGCCAGCCAACGGTCGCGGAGCTAGCGCTAAGTCCGTGCCGCGTCGAGCGTGCATCGTCCCGAGGCGATTCGTGTCACAAATGACCAATGCGGTGGAATAAAGGCGCGCCGTGGGCGTTTGTAGATTAGGCGTCGCGTGCAAGACCGCGAGGCCGTGGAACCGCGAGACGGATTCGTTGGCCGCGCACAGCGGTTGCGTGCCCGTTTTGCAGAAGGTTTGTCTGTCCTTTTTGTAACCGTTCGCCGGCGTCGCGGCACTTGCCGCTAGCGATTCCGCGACTCGCCGGCTCAACGCGTGGCCGCGCGACAAGTCAGTCGCGTTGGCCGTGCAGGAGAGTTCTACATGAAAGTGTCAAGACTGCTATCGGCCGTATCCATGATCATTGCGCTAGGAATCGCATCGTTGTCGTTGGCCGCGTGTCAGTCCACGGGCGACATGAGCTCGTCGGGCAGCAGCAGCGGCTCCAGCAGCAGCGGCGGCTATTGATGCCCGCTCGCGCGACCGTCAGCGCCGCGTGAATTTCGAAGCGGAAGTGATATCGCGGCTCCCGCAGCCGCGGCGCTATGCGCGTGCGCTGACGGGCGACTCAGTCTGGGCGGACCATCTGGTTCAGGATACGGCCGAGCGGGCGCTCGCGCGATATGGGGCTCCGCCCCCGCCTTATCTGCCCGGGATATGGCGGGGGGATCGTGACCGGATGGATCATTAAGGGCCATCTTGGCGACTGCCGAGAAACGATGCGCGCGATGATCGCCGACGGCCTCAACGGTATGCGGTCAAAGGTGCGGCAAATCGTCAATGCATTTTTCGACATGATCGCCGGGGACATCCGTGTTAATCCCGTCGTGTCCGTCGGTGTGAGAGACAGACACAATTTTTGGCCCGAGATACCGTGTGCCACCAAGCGTAAAAAGGGACCAAACAACATCTCCCCGACGGATCGCGGCGACGACTTCGACCACCTCGACAATCGACGGGGGGGACAGCCATTCACGCGTCGACGGATCGACGGGAGCCCAACGCACGTGGGTAAACCTGTCGTTCGTCGGGTTGATGCGAACGGCGTCTATAGCAAAAGTAGTCACATCTACCTCCATCGTCCTGACAAAGGGATGTCTGCATTATGCGCGGCTTCTTTTGCCGGGGATCAGCAGGATCGATCGCGAGCGTTGTTATCAGCCCTTGCTGCACGTATCGCTCTCGCCTGACGCGTGCCCCGAACTGGATGTCCGGTGGGTGCGGCGAATACTCCGCAACAGCCAGGACTCGGCTAGTGAAGCCTAAGCCGAGTTCTCGTCGCACCACTGAATCGCCCAACGCTGCGCCGCGTCAATAGCGTCCGCGTCGGAGGGATAATCGCCGAGGTCGCCCGAATACTTTACCTCGACGGCGTCGCCACTCGCCGAGGCGCGCCGGTAGATCTTTGCGCGGGCGTAATAGCGGCCGCCTTCATCAAGAGGTGACGCGTCGATGTGGAACTGTTGGTAGTCGAAATGCATGGCGGTCTCCAAACGATTGCCCTACTCGTCGTCGCGTTGGACAAGCTGGACTTGTTTGTCACCGTCAAGTTCGCTCTGTCGCTCTGCGAAGATGAATTGTGGCTGCTACTCTTCGGCCCAAAATGCTGAATGAATGATATGTACATCGTAGGCGGTAGCAGCAAAGCTCGCTGACCAGCGAGAGCAGGACAGCAACGAGAATTCGCATGGGAATGCTCCATCCGAATACGGGCGCGCATCGATTGCCGGCGATCGGCGGCAATCGACTTCGACCTGACGCCTTTGCTACGGCGGCTTCCTAGGTGGAGCAGCCATTCGAGCAGCCTCCTCAATACCGGCCATTCAATAGCGGCGCAATAGTCATAGGCTCGACTGACCACGTTGTCGCGATGCCAGGCGTCAATTGGTCGCTCAAGCTCATCAACAGGTCGATCATTGTCCGGCTCTTCAGTCATGGGACAAGGTCACTCGATTCAGCACTCCGCAATACACCCTCATCGTATGTAGTTTCGACGCGTGACATGGCCGTCGGTGCGCCAGTGTCCGCGGGGCGGCTGGCTGTCAATCCCGCGTCCGGCGCGCGTGGCGAGGGAGCCCGGAAAGTTGCCACAAGGAAGACATCACGCTGCCACAGACATGACATGACGGTGCCGCAGAAGATTGCTGCAATGGCCTGCGTCCGGATTCATTCGCGGCGGCCCCAGAGACAGGCTGCAGGCGACGCCGGATGTCGTGGCCGGCACTCGCGCTGCGGCCATCGACCACGTTACCGGCTCGCTGCCAAAAATGGCCCGGCCTTCTTCGAGGAACAACCATGAAGAATCCTTCGCT
This sequence comes from Burkholderia sp. H160, assembly GCA_000173575.1. Lineage (GTDB taxonomy): Bacteria > Pseudomonadota > Gammaproteobacteria > Burkholderiales > Burkholderiaceae > Paraburkholderia. The sequence continues at coordinate 15,486 of ABYL01000023.1, forward strand.
CGATCGCGTGTTCAAGTTGTGCATCATTGCATCGGCTGTGCTGCTGGCCGGACAGGCGAATGCCGATTCACACGACGAAATGGAATCCGCGGAACAACACGGAAGGCTGACGCTGGCGACAGGCCAGCACGTCACGCCGGCGTACCTCAGTGGCGCGGTTCAGCAGCCGCTCAATCCGGGCCTGGCCGCGTACCCGAATTTCGTCGCGGGCGAAGCGGTGCGTTCGCAATTGAGTCCGGACGGCACGACGCTCGCGATCCTCTGCGCTGGACAGAATTCGCTCTACAAACCGGACGGCACAGTCGATCAGGCCAACTCGACGCAGTACATATTCCTTTATGACGTGACGGGCGCCAACATGGCGAATCCGGTGCTGACCCAGGTGATCCAGCAGCCCAACGCACACGTCGGCCTCGTTTTCTCACCGGACGGCAGCACGCTCTACGCGGCGGGCGGCGTTGACGACGCCGTGTATGCATATAGCAAGAACGGCGGGGCCTGGTCGCAGGTAGCAATGATCGCCCTGGGCCATGGCGGCGTGGGCGTGGGTCTGGGCGTGAAACCCAATGCCGGTGGTCTGGGACTGTCCGCCGACGGCAAGACGCTGGTCGTGGCCAACAATTACAACGATTCGATCAGCGTGATTGACACCGCCACCCGCACCGTCCGCTACGAACACGACCTACGCCCCTTTCAGGCGAACAATGAAGGCGCCAGCGGCGTCGCCGGTGGGACCTTTCCATTTGCGGTGGTCGTGAAGGGCAACGGCACGGCCTATGTGTCTTCCGACCGTGACCGGGAGGTCGTGGTGGTCGACATCTCGTCGCCCGCCGCCGGCCGCCTCGTCAAGCGCATCAAACTCGACGGCAATGCCCTCGGGATGACGCTCGATGCCTCGCAATCCCGACTGTACGTGGCGCAGGACAACGCCGACCAGGTAGCGGTCATCGATACCGCGAGCAACCTGGTCACTGCAAAGATCGACGCGCGCGCGCCGGCGGAACTGCTGCACGGTGCGAAGTACACCGGGGCGGCCACATTCGCTGTGACGCTCTCCAAAGATGGCAAAACGCTTTACGCCGTCAATTCCGGCGCGAACTCGGTGGCCGTGATCCCGCTGACCGGCCGCAATGCAAACACCGTCACGGGCCTGATCCCCACGGCCTACGAGCCGCACGACATCACGTTCAGCGGCGACGGAAACTGGATGTATATCGTCAACGGCAAGAGCATCACCGGCCCCAACCCGGACCACCTGTACGGCAACACGGCGCTCGTCACCAGCGTCACCTACCCAGGTGGCAACGCAGCGGCCGCGGCCACCGCGAGAGCGTCGAACGAGTATCAGTTCCAGCTCGAACGCGCGTCCCTGGTCAGCGCCCCAGTGCCCAAAGCGTATGAACTGCCCAAACTGACGGAGGTGGTCGCCCGCAACAACTTCTACTCCCGCGACCCGGACGAGCACGACGAGGGGACGATCGAGTTCCTGCGCAACCGGATCAAGCACATCATTTACATCGTCAAGGAAAACCGCACCTTCGACCAGATTCTCGGTGACCTGCACAATGGTTCGAACGGCGATCCGGCTCTGGCAATGTTCGGCAGGAACATCACGCCGAGCTTCCACAGCATGGCGAGCAACTTCGTCACGCTGGACAACTTCATGGACCCCGGCGACGGCAGCATGGACGGCTGGGCGTGGGCGCTGCAGGGCCGCGTAACCAATACCGAGACGATTACCCAGCAAATCAACTACGCAGCCGTGAACCGTGGCCTGTCCTACGAGTCGGAAGCGTCGAATCGCAACGTGCCGGTCAATCTGGCAACGATTGCTGATCGTGACCACGCGACCAACGGCGGATTCAGCAGCGGGTCTGCCGCGCTGCCCGGCGGCACGGCCAACCTGTTGGCGGGCGTGGGCGACCACGCGTCCTCGGACGCACCGTTCGGAATCCAGAAGGGTTACATCTTCGATGCCGTGCTCGCAGCCGGCGGCACGGTGCGCAACTATGGCTTTCTGGTCGGCAACATCGGCAGCATCGGCACACAGGCGTCGCCGGTGTCGAATCCGTTCGCCTCAGGGATCGTGCAGGTGGCTCCGCTCGAACCGGCGCTCGCCGCGCTCACCGATGTCTACTTCCGTGGTTACGACCAGAACTACCCCGATCTGTGGAAGTACAACGAGTGGAAGCGAGAATTCGATCAGTTCGTGGCGCAGGGCAATCTGCCCAGCCTGTCGACGGTTCGCTTCAGCCATGATCACACGGGCAGCTTCGGCACCGCGCTCGCCGGTGTCAACACACCGGAAACCCAGCAGGCTGACAACGACCTCGCGGTTGGCCGGCTCGTCGAGGCTGTGGCCCACAGCCCGTATGCGGCGAACACCCTGATCATCATCACCGAAGACGACTGCCAGGACGGCCCGGACCACGTCGATTCGCATCGCGCGACGACCTATGTCGTCGGCCCGTACGTCAAGCGGGGCGCGGTGGTCAGGACGCGCTACAGCCAGGTCAATGTATTGCGCACGATCGAGGACATTCTCGGTACGCAGCACATCAATCTGAACACCGCCTATCAGCGGCCGATGACAGATGTCTTCGACACACGGTCGTCCGGCGCCTGGACCTACAACGCCACCGCTTCCACCGTTCTGAAGACGACGACGCTGGCGTTGGGCCGGACTGACGGTAGCGTGCAATTCGCACAGGGCCCGGACGTCAAGCCGACGCACGATGCGGCGTACTGGGATCGGGTCACCGTCGGTTTCGATTTCGACGAGGCCGATCAGGTGCCTCCCGCTAAATACAACAAGGTGCTGTGGTCCGGCATCAAGGGCAAGAAACCGTATCCGATGCGGGCCCGCAGTCAGGACCTTGTTCAGACGGATGATGATTGAGCCATTGAGACGCGTGCGGGACACTGATGCGCCCCGCACGCTTGCCGCGGTTACTGATCGAACGAAGCGATCTGGCCCGTGCGGTCGTCGAGAAGCAGACGTCCCGCACGCGGACCATGGTCAAAATCGAAGAACCCGTTCAACGACCCCGCAACCGCATCGGCGGAACCGCCGCCGATAGGCTGCAAGTTCCAGTTGTGTTCGACGAAACGAATGATCGAGGACTGGTCGGTCACCTGATGGTCGATGTAGTTGGTCCTGGCCCACGGCGATATCACCAGCAGCGGCAGCCGGGGGCCGTAGCCACAGCGCCCATTCTGGGTGCCGCCTGCAGGATCGTTGGCCTTTGGCTGACCGCAGTTTCCGGGCGGAAGAAGCTGGTCATCCAGCACGTTGGACTGGAACACCGTGGGGCCCATCACATGGTCATACCATCCATCCGAATCGTCGTAGGCGACGATGACCGCGGTCTCACGCCACTCCGGTGAATGCATTAGAGCGTTGACCACATTGACAACAAACATCTGTTCGTCCAGTGGATCCGAATATCCGGCGTGGCCGTCCTGGAACGCTCGTGCTTTGAGGAAGCTCACCGCCGGCAGGTTGTGATGCGCGATCGCTGTGTAGAACCGATTCAAATCGTATTGATGATTGGCCTGATCCATCTTGCCAATCGCGGTATCGGAACTCGGTGGCAGGTGCTGCGGATTCTGCGTGCTCTTCCAATACTGGAAAAACGCGTGATGGGGGATATAGTCGACGACACTGGCGCCGGCGACGTTGTTATGGGTCGCCGCGCAGTTGTCGAAGCCTCCCATGAATGCGCCCCAGGTAAGACCAGCGGAATTCAACCGGTCGCCAATGTTCTCACCTGACATCGTGATCTGAGCGCGCTTGGGATCGGAGCACTTGTCGCCGGCCGGATCCGGATCGCCAATGACCGCTCCGCTGGTGCCGCCATTGGCAATGTTGCCGCTCGTCAAAATGTTGTTGGTGATCGTTCCCATGAAAGTCGTGCCGGCCACGAGGTTGAGAAGACCGGGCGTTGACGGACCGAAGCTCGTTCCGAACGAGTTGTCACTCATCGCGTAATGCTGCGCATAGTTCCACAGCGCGGTGACGGTGTTGCCGTCGTAGTAGCCCAGTGTGCTGTTCGGACCCAGTTTCGCATCGTTGCAACTGTGCGTGAGGAAGCGATCCATCAGTCCACCGTGAAACGCAAACTGTTCGTCGCTGTAGCCGTGATCCTGATCGCAGGTCACGGGTACGCTGCGGTCGATCCGGAACGGATTCTGGCCGTTGGGGTTGTTGGTCAGCAAGCCCGCGCTCAAGAGCGTATTTGGCCTTGGCGTGTCTTCCTTCGGGTCGCCAAAGTAGCGCGTGCCATCCGTGTTTGGTTTTGCGTGCGGATAGGTGCCAAAGTAGTGATCGAAGGAGACGTTCTCCTGAAAGATCACGACGATGTGTTTGATAGGCGTTCTGGTGGAGGAATCGCTATCGGAACGGGCGGGTGTCGAGAGCAGCAGTCCACAGCTCACCGCGGTCACCAACAGTGCGGCAATGGCGATTCGTTTGGGTTTCGGTGTTTCCACTTTCGGACTCCTTCAGATTTATTTCCATTTGACAGGATCGGCCCGTCAGACGATTTGTTGAGGAGGATACGGCGGTCAGCTTGAGAAACTGCGATAGAACCGGCTTGAGAAACTCAAGTCAGCGTAGTCAGGCGGAATGGCATTTTGGTGACGCTGCTTCGATATTTCGCGTACCCGGTCTTCACAGCGTGGCGCGGCGGCAGTCAAATGTCAGACCAATTCTGGTCTAACCATTGTGTTTCCGCGTTTCGTGCGGGACGTGTCGCTACCGGCGTTCGTGAAGCGGTTGCACCGTGGCCGGCGCGGACTCGTTGCGTTGCTCGTCAGACTGTCGTGCGGACGCTGACTGGTGGACCGAAGAAGTTCAGCAACGGTGCACAGCCTGCTGAACTGAGAACTGGCCTGTACGGGTGGAGGTGCCGTGCTGCGGGCGCATGGTCGATACCCGATTCGACTGAAGTATCTTGCTGCGTTTGTCGTGAGCAGAAAGAGCCGCTGTACCCCCAGCGCCGCCGCGTCGCGTTCGGCTATGCCTACCAATGCACGACCCAGGCCGCCACCGCGAGCTGAGGGAGTGACTGCAACCGAGCGAAGAATCGCGTCGGTGCCATACACCTCAAGCCCGGCGCAGCCGAGGATCTGCCCATCTTGCTCGATCTCATGGAAGCGGCGACGTTCCTCGTCCGGGACGACATCCTCACTCGGGAGTGCTTGCCCAGCGAGCAAGACTCGTATGGCCACGTAATCTTCCGGGCGCGCGGGTCGGAAATTGGGCATGATCGAGCATCACGTTTCTGGCAAGTGTTCGCCAGACGATTCAATGACGTTGGGATGACCGTTGCGGGCAAGGCGAGGCTCAAGCGCTCGATGCAGTAGAACACCAAGCACAGCGCCTGCGCATTCGGCCAGCACGAACCCCGGCACGCTTCCAGGTGCGATGCCGGCAAAGCTGTTGCTAAACATCCGCCCGAACGCCGCCGCTGGATTGGCAAACGACGTAGAGGCCGTGAACCAGTACGCCGCCCCGATATAGGCCGCCACCATTGAGGATGCTCGCCCATTGGGCGCACGAAGAATCACCAGCAACAGGCCAGCCGTTGCCACGGCCTCGGCAATCCATTGCCCTGTGCCGCTACGCACTTTGGTCGACAGTTGCACGATGGACATGCCGAACATCGCATGCGCCAACCATGCGCCCAGCACCGCACCAATCAACTGAGCGACGATGTACGGGACCAGCGCGGCACCCGGCAGCTCACCACGAACTGTCATCACGGCGCTGACCACGGGATTAAAATGCGCGCCGCTGACAGGCCCCAAGGTCTCGATCAGAACGTACAGCCCGCCCACCGTGGCCGCCGTATTGGCAAGCAGCGCCACCGCGACGTTTCCTCCCGCCAGACGCTCGGCCATGATGCCCGAGCCGATGACGATAGCCAGCAGCAACGCCGTTCCCAGTGCTTCGGCGGTAAGCCGGCTGCGCAGATCGGTCATCGCTTAGTCCTGCGAAATGCGTTCGAGCTCGGCCTGAAGCTCTGCATTGGTGAGCGTATCGAGGGGCAATGCCAAAAGCTGCAGCATGCGGTAGCCGATCGCCTGGCGGGTCAGTTCGAAGGCCTGACGCTTGCTCTCGTCGCCGCCCGACGCGTTGGACGGATCGACGTAACCCCAATGCACCATTACAGGACTGCCGGGCCAGTAAGGACATTGCTCCGCCGCTGCGCTGTCGCACACCGTAATGACGATACGCATCTGCGGCGCGCCTTGCGCGACGAACTCATCCCAGCTCTTGCTGCGATATCCCGCAGTGTCGATGCCAGCGTTGGCAAGGGCCTCCAGTGCGAACGGATTGAGGTGCCCGCTCGGTGCGCTGCCAGCGCTGTAAGCGCGTACGTCTTTGTTGAGCCGTTGGGCCCAGTGGTTGAGCATGCCTTCACTCAGCACGCTGCGTGCAGAGTTGTGGGTGCAAAGGATCAGGACGTTGGTGGTCTTGCCGGCCATGGCAACGCTCCTAGCAGCAGGACGAATCCGATTTCACCGCGATGCCGACCGGCTTTCCACGCGACGCTTGCGGTGCGCAGCACGCGGAGCTTTCGGTGGGCACCTCTTTCTGCTTGCCCTCGCTGAACACCGGGATGTTTTCCAGCGAATGGAAGTGTTCCCATGCAATGCCTTGCGGATCGGTGATCCAGTGTTTGTCGCTACGAGCGTAGCAGCAGGTGGTCTCGCCATCGTCCAGCAATGCCATGTCTGCAGCCTCTGCGCGTGCTTTGAGCTCGGCCAGTTCAGCGGCGTCATCGACCTGGAAGCCGAGGTGGTCCACCCCGGCGGCACTACCTCGTGTGGAGATGGCGAAGTTGATGCGCGGATCGTCCAGCATCCATTTCGCGTAGTCGCTTTCCACTCGGGTCGGCTCGGCGGCGAATAGCTTTGAATAGAACGCGACGCTCTTGCCAAGATCGTCAACGTGAACGTGTATGTGGAATCGCTTCATCGGTAATCTCCAGTCAGCATTTGCGTGCAGATGCGGTGGTTTCCAGGCAGGCCGTGCCCTGGCAGCAGTTGGCCATCAGGAAGCCCAGCAAGGCGTCCATGTGGCCGTAGGCGGCGCGGTAGATCAGGCTGCGGCCGTCGCGCTCTTGCGTCACCAGGTGCGCGTTCATGAGTTCCTTGAGGTGGAACGACAACGTCGCGCCCGGCACGTCGAGCTGTTCAGCAAGCACGCCTGGAGTCATGCCCGTAGGCCCAGCCACCACCAGCAATCGGAAAACTTGTAGGCGGAGGCTGTGTGCAAGCGCAGCGAGGGATCGGATAACTTCGTTCTCTTCCATATTTTCAATATATTCGAAATATGGAATAAAGGCAAGAGCCGGGAGGGAAGGCAAGCGACCGCTCCAGGTGGGTCACTGCCTGACGACGATCGATTGGCAGCGCGTTGCCGAATTCCGTTCGATGTAGCTTCGCGATACCAGATAGCCGTCGTCATCAGTGAGGCTCCGCGAGAAGCGTGCGCGGTGGGTGCGTTCGGGCGGAGCTACCTCAAGCGTATGGGGGGGCTCGCTCGGGACGTTCGGCCATATTGGCAGTGCACAAATACGGTGACGTGCTCGTCGCCGAGACGCCGAGATCGACTCGCGTTTGCATCCGGCGACGAAGTCAACAGTCTCCCTCGATACCATCGGTGCTAGTGGACTGATGTGGCAATGTCCGCGGCGCCAAAAACCGGCGCATGCCTATCCTGCAGTACCAATTTTTTTGTTGTTTTTGCCGTGCGATTTCAAATGTGATCGGATCAGCGTAGGACTCTTTTGAATCGTTGCTAAATGGACCGCTAACCCGTGCGACACGATTTGCGTACCGGTGCGCCTTCCGTTTTCAACGCAGGACCAGTACGAGCAAACCGTGAAGCAATCGTCTCAGATCCCGTTGCGACACGTGCGAGCAACTGCCTCAACTCGGGCGATGTGGAAATCATTGGCCGTCAGTTTCGGCAGAAACCAACCCGGTATCCGCTGCTCGCCTATAGCGTGTGCAGAGTGCGTGCAATGGTCGGTGCGGGTACCAAAACTCGATGCACTTTCATGCACAGTCGATTAGTGCTGGGAGGCTTACTGGATAAGGCTTTGAGCTGGAAAGTACGGTATTTCTTTACTTTCGGAGGGGTTTCTGAAGTTGCTTTGATGGTCAGGGCCGGAATCGAAAAATTCCTGCTATCGCTTTGCTGGAGCATGTTTGCGGAATTTTGCCTGTGCAGATACCACCAGAAATACCACCGGGCGTGGGTGCTCGCCAGAAAGGGCGAGCGAAAGCTTATCGGCGAACGAGGCATACTGCAGTCGGCCGAGTTCGGACCCATAGGCGACGCTCGCACTTTCATCGTCTCAATGTCGGCTATCGGAAGGCAGGCCGCCAGTCGCACCGACGTGTGACCGCGGCGGTTCTCTGCGGCACAGGGGCCGGGGGTAGGCTGCGGTGCCGCTGCCAATTGCACTAAAAGTGCAAACGACGCTTCACCCAGCGCTCCACGGCGTCTTGCAGCGCGTGTACTCGAGTTGATAGAGCGTGGAATTAGGCGTGGCAGTCCCGAGACCGGGCAGAGCAACGAGTCCGGCATTAAAAGCGTCCACCGCTGAACGAACGTGATCAGCGCGGCATCCTTCAATGAAGACGATCCATGTCGGCACCTGGGTGCCTTCAGAACGTGCCCGCTTCTCCGCTGTCTCCACCTTGCTGACTGCCTCATCGGCCAGGCAAAGGTGGACTCCGGTGATGCCGGCCATGTCGACAAGCAGTGGCAGGACGCGCTGACGGAGACCTTTCACGACTTCCGTGCGCGACGTCGAAGGCACGTCGAAACGCACCGTCATAAGATAGGCACCCTGTCCGACACCGTCTGAATATGCTACATGGCAGATCGAGCGGGCCACGCTACGAAACGAGGGGACGACCTGCTTCGTCCACGGCGTCGGTGAATTCAGCCGGAGAAGATAATCTTGCGCTCCGAGCACCTCTACGGTGTCGGCTTCATAGAGATTGAAGTACTCGGGACCCGAGTCCAGCGCAATGTAACGCCGCCCGCGCCTGAACCCAGGGATTCCGGCGCGCTCGGGCATGTGCTCCCGGTTGTGCCACTCGTAGAATTCATCCTTCGCTTCCGGCAGCAAATCATGCCAAATCGCGACGACGCCTGTTCCAGCAAAGCTCATAGCTTTTCCTTTTGCAGGGGAGTTGTCTTATCGTGCCGACGGATACTCGCCACGGCTCCACGCCGCGCCAAGTGATTCCGAATACTGCACAATCTTCTGCTTTTGCTCGCCAAGTCCGTTACCGCCCAAGGTCATCGTATCGCCTGCTTTCAAGAAGACAGGCGGCTTTTGACCGAGACCCACGCCGGGTGGAGTTCCGGTGATGATCACGTCGCCCGCCATGAGTGGCATGAAACGGCTGAGATACGCCACAATATGCGCGACGTTGAAGATCATCGTGCGTGTGTTGCCAGTCTGACGACGTGTGCCGTTGACGTCGAGCCACAGGTCGAGTCCTTGCGGGTCGGGGATTTCATCACGCGTCACGAGCCATGGTCCGAGCGGCGCAAAGGATAAGCCGCTTTTGCCCTTGGTCCACTGGCCTTCACGTTCGAGCTGATATGCGCGTTCAGAAACGTCATTGGCAAGACAGTAACCCGCCACATGATCCAGCGCGCTTGCTTCGTCGATCTGCCAGGCGGGTGTGCCGATCACGACGCCTAATTCCACCTCCCAATCCAGCTTTTGTGCGTTTGTCGGCAAGATAACCGGATCGTTCGGGCCGCTGATCGAGCCCGTATGTTTGTTGAAGACGACGGGTTCACGCGGGATCTGCGTATCGGTTTCAGCGGCATGATCGGAATAATTCAGACCGATGCAGACAAGGTTGCGGACGTTTCCAACACAAGCGCCAAGCCGCGTGTCCGCCTTCACGACAGGAAGGCTGTTGAAGTCGAGTCGGCGCAGCTTTGCCAAGACGGCTGGTGAAACAGTCGTCCCATCGATGTCATCGACGATGCCGGTGAGGTCACGGATCACTCCACTCGAGTCAAGGACGCCGGGCCGCTCATGGCCAGGGTTGCCGAAACGGACAAGACGCATTGAGTACTCCTATTCAGAGAAGAGAAAACGAATCGGCAAGATGCCAAGCGCACCAAATCCAATGTCCAACTGCCGGCCAAGCGGCAACTCGAGCGCGCCCGCGTAGGAGCCCGTTATCACTGCTTGACCGGCTTGCAGTCCCAGACCCCGTTCGCTCGGAAAATTGGCTAGCCACACAATGGGCAAGAGGACATTGCCATCAGGGTGCCGACTTTCAAGACGAACCGGAGCTTCACCGGCCGCAGTCAGACTGATGGCGAATTCGGCTGGAAGATGGTGCGGCGTCGCGCCATCAGGGAACTCCACGCGCGGTCCGATGACAAGCCCGGCATTGAACAAACCATCCGCCAGCAATTCTGGAAACGTTAGGGACGCCGGTTGCGAGTAAAGACTGCCGAGCAATTCGAGCGCGAGGTGCACATCACCTAAAGCATCGAGCACCTCGGCTTCGCTGTATGCGTACCTTCGAGGCGGCAAGTCGCGTTTTATAAAGCAGGCGAGTTCGGGCTCTGCCTTCACGGTAGACTGCACCGAGCGGGTGCTGAAGCTGCATTCGACGCTGCGGTAGATCAGATCCGCGCAGATCGGTGCGGCGATGACCTTGCCCGCCGTCGGCAGCGCGCATTTCCATGCGCCGGATTCGCGCCCAAGGACATCACTCACCTTTCGCTGAGTTGCGAAGCCCTCGTCAACCGTTGAAGGCCGCAGGTCGACGGGCAGGCGCTCCACCTGCGTGCCTTGACGACGCGCTGCGGCGAGAATGCTTGCTGCCTTTTCATGCCACAAGTTCACTCGCTGAGAAGCATGAACTGAACTCGGCATCTCAGGCCGCCTCGTTGACGTGTCCATCGGCGCTTTGTCGCGGCCAGACGGCCCCCAACTTGGCGGAGGCTTCGCGCAGTAACGCATGAAAGGCGTCGTAACGCTCCGGCGGTATGCGCAAGACCGGCCCAGCAATACTTATCGTCCCGACTACCGCCCCGTCAACCAGCGAACGCACGGTCACGGCCATCGCGACCACACCTGGCTCTGCTTCCTCGACGACCAGACCATAGCCACGTTGCCTCGTCAGTTCGAGCTCGGGGATCAATTGGTCGACACTCGTGATCGCCTTCGATGTTCCCGCGCCATTGGCCTTGCCAAGTCCGCCACGCAGTGCGTAGCCGATCGCATCGTCGTTCGACATTGCCGCGAGCCAGGCCTTTCCGACCGATGTGGCGTGCAAGGCGATGGGACTATGCATGGACGGCGAATACATGAGACCGGGCGCCGCGCCCTGGGACGCCGCGAGCCACGCAAGTCCTCCTTCGTTCACCACCGTCAGCCGAACCAGCTCGTGGCACTGCGCCGCGACTTCGTCGAGGATGGGCTGCACCAGGCCCGGTAGCCCGAGACCATGCAGGTACCGCTGACCAAGCAAAGAAAGCTTCAAGGTCAAGCGGTACTGGGACGTCTGTTCATCCTGTTCGGCCCAGCCCTGCTCGCACAACTGTGCAAGCACTCGATGGGCGGGTCCTTTCTCCAGCTCGAGTTCAGTGGCGATATCGGACATACGCATCCAGCGCGCCTGGCGCGCGAGCAACTCAATCGCTTGAAGCGAACGGTCAACTGCTCCCTTGACAACTCTCATAATGTCTGTAACATGATTCTTACTGGAACGGTGTTACAACAATAAAGAATGAGCGCCGAAAAGTCAATCCAAGACGGAGACAAGTCATGAGCGGAAGCACCCAGATTGAGACCCATCGTCAGCGCCAGTCGAAGATAGCCGCGGCCAGCGGCTGGATTGGCTCAGCACTTGAGTACTACGACTTCTTCATCTATGCGACCGCAGCGTCGTTGCTTTTCCCGCAGATCTTCTTCCCCTCGGGCAACCCGACCGTTGCAATCATCGCATCACTGGCGACCTTCGGGGTCGGCTACGTCGCCCGACCCATAGGCGCGATGGTGCTCGGCCATGTCGGCGACCGACACGGTCGAAAGACGGTGCTGATCTTCTGCATGTTTTTAATGGGTATTTCAACGATGGGCGTGGGACTCTTGCCCACGTATCAGCAGGTCGGCATCTGGGCCCCTGCAATGCTCGTCATTCTCCGACTCGTTCAGGGGTTTGCCGTCGCGGGAGAGGTTTCCGGCGCCAGTTCCATGATCCTTGAGCATGCGCCGTTCGGTCGGCGTGGCTATTTTGCGAGCTTCACCCTTCAAGGGGTGCAAGCTGGGCAACTCCTGGCGGCAGCGGTCTTCTTGCCCCTGGCGCATTTCATACCGAAGGATCAATTTGCTTCCTGGGGATGGCGCATTCCGTTCCTCCTCAGCTTTGTCGTTCTCATCATGGGGTACATCATTCGTCGCCAGGTTGACGAAACTCCAGCTTTTCGCGAGGAGCAGGCTCACGGCGAGGTGCCTTCCTCACCGGTTGTCGAGGTCCTCCGACAGAGTTGGGACGATGTTTTGCGTGTAGTCTGCATGGCGCTCGTCGCGGTCATCGCGCTTCTTGCTACGGTGTTCGGTGCCGCGTATGCAGTCCAGCCGGCCTACGGTATCGGCTTTCCTATTGGTGTTTTTCTTTGGATTCCGGTTCTTGGAAACATCTTCTCGGTCATACTGATTCCCTTCGTCGGCAATCTCTCCGACAAAATCGGCCGCAGGCCGCCAGTTCTTGCCGGCGTACTCAGCGCCGGGCTGCTCTCTTTTGGTTACCTGTACGCCATCAGCATCCATAATCTCTGGCTCACGATAATTCTTTCGGTGCTGATGTGGGGCATCGCCTACCAGGGCTTCAACGGGGTGTTCCCGAGCCTTTTCCCAGAACTATTCCGCACGCGGGTGCGTGTGACGGGAATGGCCATCGGACAAAACGTTGGGACGACGCTTGCGGCACTGACGCCCACACTCTTTGTTGCCATCGCGCCCCCCGGCACCGCCAACATTCCGCTGAAGATCGGCTCTCTAACGTTCGGCATCTGTCTCGTTGCCGCGTTCGCTGCATTCACTACACGTGAGACGTATCGGATCCGCCTTGACGAGCTTGGCGACCGCGATGCGGTGCCCGTACCCAAAGCCGAGTACGAGCGCGTGCGTGGCGAAGCGATGGCCGGACGAATCGATACAGCCGATGCGCAGGACCTCGCAAATCGGGCTCGCTCGTAACTGTTTGGGCCGGCCCCACTGGTTGCTACCAATGTGTCGGTGCAGCCAGGCTCGAGCCGGACATAAACGATTTGACCGCGGCGCTTGCGAATAGATTGACGCCGCACAAAGGAAATGGACATGCACAACGAAGACACACCCCGTTACGACGGCCCGCGCGGGCTTGCGCAATCTCTAAGCGCATTTGCTCGAATCAGTGCTGCCGAGGCGCCCTGGAACCAGGAGGGCCTGCGCGCCGATTCTGAGTACCGCGACCTCGGACTCGCCACGGTAACCAACGGTCGCATCGGGGCAAAGCACATTCGTGCGCTCAAGCCGTTCACCGATCCTACTGGCTGGCACTGGCACGACATGACTGGGCACTACCTGTATGTGCTGCGCGGATCCGTGACGTTCCGTTTCGCCGGAGTAGAGGGCGACGTGACGCTAAACGCTGGTGACGGCCTGTCGCAGCCCGCCGGCGTGCCGCACAACGTGATGTGGCGCTCCGACGATCTCGAGGTCATCGAGATCAACGAGCCCGCTGTCTACGGGACTTGGGATCTGGACGTACCGCCGGCACCCTGGAAATGACTGGGCACGCCCGCTAGGGTCTTCCTGGGGTGTCATGACATCGCTCAAAGAGGTCCGGTATTCGCCAACCAGGTGGCTTGGTCCGGAGAATCCACGTATCCGACACGCCCTTAGTGCGCCACCTTTCCGGGCAGTCAGGTAAGACTGCGCCATCAGCCAACATCGAACACCACGCAGCCATGAAACCATATATCACTGGAAAAACGCGACTCTATGGGTTAGTGGGCGATCCACTGACGGCAGCCAGGTCGCCACAATTGTTGAACCAGCTCTTTGCTGAACAGCGCGTGGACGCAGCTTGCGTTCCGTTCTGGGTGAAGACGGAAAACCTGTCCGCCTTTGTCACCGGTGCACGAGCGATGGGCAATCTCTCCGGCATGCTCGTCACCATGCCTCATAAGCAACGGATGCTGGAATTTGTCGACGAACTACATCCGACTGCCCGTCAGGTCGGCGCGCTCAACGTCATCCGTTGCGAGGCAGATGGACGTTGGGTCGGGGCGATATTCGATGGCGTCGGTTGCGTTCTCGGGATGCAGTGGGAAGGCAACCATCCGGCGAATAAGTCGGTGCTTCTCGTCGGCGCCGGAGGCGCAGGTAGCGCCATCGCATTTGCGGTCGCGTCCGCCGGCGCTAGCAGGCTCACCATATACGATGCCAACGAGCATCGGGCTGGCGACCTCGCGGCATCGGTTGCTGCTGAGACCGGCTGCGACGCACGTTCGGGGCCGCCCGACCCGCGAGGCTTTGACGTCGTCATCAATGCCACGCCGCTCGGCATGAAAGTAGACGATGCCATGCCGATCGATCCGGAGCGGCTCGCGCCTGGCGCCATCGTCGTCGACATCATCAATGCGTCCGAGCCAACGCCGCTTCGACGTGCCGCGCAAGCGCGCGGGTGCCGGACCCAGGACGGGGGACCGATGCATCAAGGGCAGGCCCTCCATGCACTCAGGTTTCTAGGATTCGATTACCGCCCCGATGGGAGAGCAGCATCTGAGGACGGCCCGCGATAGACGCCGAATAGAACACACGACCGTCAGGACAAAACGTGTCGGGAAAGCGCGCATAGGCAGACAGTTGCCACCGATTCGCTTCGAAGCACGAAGTCATGAGAAATTTCAAAAGGAGAACACGCATGAGAGTTGCATTACTGGAGGTCAGCCATTGGCATGTCCCGCTCTATCTTGATGCGCTGGAAGCGCCCGGGATTGAAGTGGTTGCCGTGTCGGATGCGGAGCATGTCAAGGGCGAGGCAATTGCCGCACGATTCGGAAGCAAGCTGTACTCGTCGGCCTATGAATTACTCGAGCGCGAGGAAGTCGATTTTGCATTCGTGTTCGGGCGTCACTCCGAGATGCCGGCTCTCGCTGAGGCCGTGATCGCGCGTAACATTCCCTTCGCGCTAGAGAAACCGTGCGGCGTCAACCTGTCGCAGGTCACCCGACTTCGCAAACTGACCGAGCAAGCCAATCTTTATTGCGCTGTGCCATTGATTTTCCGAATGAGCGAGTTGCTCAGCTCGCTCGAAGATGCGGAGGGGCGCATACCGTCGGACTTCAACTACATGTCCTTCCGTTTCGTTGTAGGGCCGCCGAGTCGGTACGAAGCGGCCGGTGCCGGCTGGGCGCTCGATCCCGTGTACTCCGGAGGGGGATCGACAATCAACGTGGCGACTCACTTCATCGACCTGTTCAGATTGCTCACTGGCAAAGAGATCACCCGGGTCTCTGCCACAATGAACTCAAGAACGCATCGAGGGGCCGTTGAAGACTATTCGCTGCTGACCATGCAAACCGACGACGGCGTGATCGGTCTGGTGGAAACGGGATATAGCTTCCCCAGCACCCCCGACGAGCAGCGCGAATTCTCGTTCACTCTTGCATCCGATCGGATATACGCGAAGTCCGGCCCCGACCGGATCGAGATTCGAGAGAGGAACAACCTTTCTGCCGGCACGCGAAGCCGCCGCCTCCAGCTCGATACTGACTTTTACTACCCGTTGTTCGTCAAGCGGGTGCTCACGGAATGCCGTACCGGCGCAAAGCCCATCGCGTCATTGCGTGACGCAGAGCTCATGATGCAAGTCTTGGACGCGGCCTACGCGTCAGCTCGAGAAGGGGGTGCGCTTCAAACTCTTGAGCCGATTTCCATGTGACGTATCTGTCAGACCGCACGCTTATGCTGCAAACAGGACATTGCAATGCGGCCGACTATCCTGCGCCACAGGAAGCGGACTGGGTCGCGCGAGATTTCCGTTTCAGCACCGGCGAGGTGATGTCGGAGGTGCGGCTACATTACCGTACCATCGGCGACCCGGCCGGTGAGCCTGTCTTGGTCCTGCACGGCACGACAGGCACGGGCGCCAGCTTGCTGACACCTGGTTTCGCTGACGAGCTATTTGGCCCCGGGCAACCGCTAGACGCCAACAGGTATTTCATCATCCTTCCGGACGCACTAGGAGCCGGCGGATCGTCCAAGCCGTCTGACGGACTGCGCACACGATTCCCGGCTTATAACTACGACGACATGGTGTTCGCGCAGCACCGGCTTCTCACCGAGCATCTGAGCATCCGGCATCTGCGCCTGTTGATCGGCAACTCGATGGGCGGCATGCACGCATGGATCTGGGGTGTGCGCTATCCGGATTTCATGGACGCGCTCGTGCCAATGGCGTCACAACCGACGGAGATGTCCGGCCGCAACTGGATGCTGCGTCGCATGCTCATTGAGATGGTCCGAAACGATCCAGAGTACCGAGGCGGCGATTACACCATCCAGCCCAGTTCCTTGCGCCTTGCCAACGTCTTTTTCGCGCTGGCTACCAACGGTGGCACCCTCGCCTGCCAAAAGGCGGCGCCAACGATTGAACTGGCCGACAAGTACGTCGACGACAAGTTGGCGCAGCCGGTCACATTGGATGCCAACGACTTCATATACCAGTGGAGCGCCTCACGCGGTTATAACCCTGCACCCGGTCTGCGGAACGTGAAGGCTGCGGTCCTCGCCATTAACGCCGCCGACGATGAGCGCTATCCGCCGGAGACCGGCTTGATGGAGCGCGCGATGCAGCTTGTGCGCAACGGCCGGCTGCTTCTGATCCCTGCCAGCGAGGATACGTGCGGCCACGGGACGAACGGACTGGCTCGCTTCTACAAGCGCGAGCTGCATGAACTGCTACGAACGGCCCCACGCAGGGCCGGGGAGTAACGCCCCTACGGGCGTACCGCTAAACTCGTCCGATTCGAGCCGTCGTTTCGCTGTCGCCTTGAACGTCCGCTGCGTAAAGGACAACGGTCGTCGCTATAGTCCTGTTCGCTCAGCATCGACCGTCCCCAGTTGGCCCAACTCCGCCCGATGCCATCGGCCGTACCCTATACCGATCCGGCCGTTCGGGAACGCTCTTTCGATGGTCGCTGCCTGGACCGCAACGGTCATCCGCTTTTTGGGGCAAGTGGTTTTTCGATTTCTTGGGCAACATAGGTAGGCAGTTACCGGTGCGTCCCCTTGGATGGCCTTAGCGTGACCGCGGCGGGGCGGCGTCAGACACTGGCGATCAGCCTAAAGGCCGTCTTATGTGGGAATCGATCGATGCAGATAACCTGTGCTGTAGCCTTTGCCACCTGACCAGTTCGCCTTCGAGCATCGCCAGTTCGTTCCTCTGGATCCACGTGCTGACTTTCAACCTTGTCAAAAGCGTCAGACATTCGCGATGCTGCTCCACTAACAGCTCCTGCCGCCTCACTTGCACCCGAACCCTCAGTTAAGCCACCAACGATGGGCGCAGCGCCGGTTTCCCTGAAGCGGTCAGCGAAACGCGCCGAGGCGCGCGGTGCTGACCGTACAGCATATCAGGACGAAGCGGCGTAATGAGGTGCGCGTTAATGTCCGAAAGTCAACGTTACTAGAACGAGCCGACGACTGCGATACATTCATCGAGTGGTAGTTGCTGTCCGACTCGGCCCCGCTAACCGCGAATGGCCCGCCTCCAGATCAATCGCTCTCATGTTGCATCTGTATGCGAGACGTCTGTCAGCCGAAGCGCGCTTCCAGCCAGTCCTGCGCCCAGTTTTTCGCATAGGCTATCGCGTCCTCGCGTGCGTCAAAGCCGGCCAGATCGCCACTCGAGTGAATCTCGTACCCGGTACCGTCCGCACGGCTGCCGCTGATGCGTGCGTGAGCCATGTACTCCCCGTCGGCCCGCCGGGGTGTCGGGTCGACAACGATCAGAGTGGAATTGAAGCGCATGGGCGTTCCTTTGGGGTTGTCGCCCGTTGCGACTGTCGCAAAGGGGCGTCGAAAAGCGCGACTCAGATGCTAAGCCTGGCCATGATCTGTCCGGCTTCGTAATCCGACTCGCAGCTTGCCATGCCGTGTTCACGCAGCAACGCACGAATCGACACGAACATCAGAAACGCGTCTGAATTTACCTCGTGACGACGGTCATGGATGACGCTATCCAATTCCGCCTCCGCGCCGGGCGGCAGAAACTGGTCGACGATGCCCGAGCCATTGCACCGAATCCATTTCAGCAGGTCATTCCTTTGCATATCAAACTCCAATGTGTGCAATGGCGCGCTGTCCACTACAAGCGGGTGAAGGTCCAGCCTGCGGTAGAGACGGGACCGCGTTGTCATGAGGCACCTTGAAGGCCGCATCACCGTACGGCGCATGAGAGGGAGCGTAGAGATGTGAGCCGTTGCATCGGCAGCGCTTCACACGTTCGGCCACGTCGAGTGGTCGTGGGTGAAAGCGGGAAAGTCCCGTTCCGCGGGGTGAAGCAACTATCAGGATGCCGGGAACGGCTGCAGGTCGAGCGCTGATCTCATGCTACGCCCATTGATAAATTTGTACAGAAGAACCCGTGCCTTGGGCGCCGTCGGAAAAGCACGGGGGAACGTGCAAATCAGCTCGGTACTTATGACCGTAGTGCCGGTGGACTGTGGTAATCCGATGATCCGCATCCGACTGCTTCTCTTCTCGGGCTCGTCAGGTAGCGACGCAGAATGCGCTATTTCGACATGCGAGTCAGGCAGTCTCCACCTCAACAGTTCAACCAACGCGAAACGACGCATCTGGCCCGTGCGTACGCACCCACGACCACGTCATTGTCGAGCGCGACACGGAATCGGCATCCAATAGGACTTCATCAACGATACTGTCGAACTCAAACAGTTCGTCCTCGGCCATGCAGGTTCCGGCTGTGACATCGTACAGATCCTTCGCCGAGGATCTGTACGATGTGAATCTCGGAACCCCGATACAGGATCATCCGGTACATAGGGCGCTCCGATTGAGGGATCGATACGCGCCGGGAGGCGACCGACGGGTGGACGTGCCAGCGGACGAGCTTCCCGTGGACAAGGACTACGCGCTGGCCCAGTCAGGGGGCGGCGGCCAATTCGACCTGACATTCATTCAGACATGCGAACCGATGCGCACGCCCGCATCTCCGTGCGCATGGAGTGCTAATTGAGCGAAAGTCGCGTCAGGCTCTCTCGAACGCTCGCGGCAGAAGGTTTGCTTCGCGGCGCAGGAAATGTCGGTCAGCCATCGGGACGCGCGGCCGACGGCCAGCACGTGGCATGCAGAAGAACGCTCTCAGCCACTGGCCACCTTTCTGATGACCGACAGTTGGATCGGCGATCAGGCAGAGGGCAACCCGGCGCTTGGGCACATCAGTTAATGCCGCGCTTCAGCAGCGTTTTCATATGTCGATGACCGAAGCGCCACTCACCTTTCCGTCGACGATGTCCTTTCCCTGCTGCCGGGCGGCTCGCCTTGCCGTACCGAAGTCGGAGAACGCATGCGGCTGGTTGAGCCTGAAGACCCGGCTTACGGCGGGGTTTGCTGTCGTCGCCGGACGACATATCCGCACCGCAATGTCATAACCTTCGGCGGAACGGGAATGTCCGTCAAAGCGACTGAAAGTGCGGGGAAAGACGAGGGGATGAAGTTCGTACCCCTTGTAGAGAAGAAGCGGGTGTGTCGGCATGTTGGTCACTCCACAGGGGAGGACTCACTATACCGTGGAAAAGACAGCGTCGGGCGGGCGAGACTGTTACCAGAATTGCATTGACCGAAGGTATTGCGGCGCGTATGTTCAAACTCAAGGTTTTCAAAGCAGGCGACTGTCCGCACCGTTATCACGTCTATTTCGACGACCTGACGACGGCTATCAGCCTCGCGCCACGTCCACGCTTAGGTAGCAGTTTCTTCAAGGGCGCCACCGCAGCGACGGCCGGGGGCCGTACGCAATTAGGCAGGCCCCGGATACCGGCTTCGTCACACAAATGACAAAGGCTGCCCGCCGATGGGCTAGCGAATGCGAGGTGAGGCATTGCAGTGACCATGCTTCTTGGACTCGGGGCAGAGCGGCGCTATCGAGCAAACGAAAACGGATTGCCGCCTGAGCGAGCCCTTGCCGATGTGAGACTCGAAGCTCGCGTACTCGTGTACCGGATATCCAGCCGACAAACTTTCTTCCGGTCACTTCGCCGCCGTCGGTGCGGCTCGTCTGGCGTTTGGTATATCGGCTTCAGCCAGATCTGTAGAACGATAAAAAAAACGGCTGCGTGCTGCGGTCCAAAGGAGTTACTTGATGACAACCACTCGCCATTATCGAGGTTTCGATATTTCCCTGCTCGTGTATCCGCATTGCAAGACTCAACCGGGATATGGTCACAATTACGAGGAAGGATTCGATGCTTCGATTCGCATCAGCGACCCGGATGCCGTGACGGACAGCCCCCGAAGCCGCTTATTCCGTGTGCCCGGCAAGCGGCCTTTCGGGAGTGCCGGCGACGCAAGGCGCGCGTCGGTGGCCTACGCCGAAATGCTGATTGACGGTGACGGATCTGAACGCACTATCTGGGAAGCGGCCTGAGTGCTCCAGCCACAGCAATTCGGTGCGGCACGATCACCGTGAGCAACCGCAGCACGCGGCTGTGTTCACATTGACCCGCCTTTTGAGGGGATCCCGTGCCAGTGGCCCTGCCTGCCAGGGAGATGCCACGCACAGTCCGCATAGACGGCCGCTTCAGCATGGCCGCCCGGCAGTTCCCGGTCAGTACCGCTTTTTCGGCGGCAACGACCGTTTGATCTGCTTGCGCAGGCGTGCTACTGCAGCAGCCTTTTTGCGCTTGCGTTCTGTGGTAGGTTTTTCATAGGCTGTCCGGACACGAAGTTCCGGAATCAGGCCTGTGCGCTCGATCGCGCGACGGAAACGGCGCAGTGCAACTTCCACGGGCTCGTCGGGTTTCAGAATTACGGTAGTCAATTTTTTCCTTGGTTGAGATCCGCAAGCAATTGCGAATGGTGATATGGATATGCACGCAGCGTCGTGGCACAGCCGACAGTCGCATATCGCGCTTTCAACGACGACGAAATGCGGCTCTTTGCGTTGCGCCGCCGCCCCGTTCATCCTTATGCCGAAAATTGATTCGGCCTTTCGTCAGGTCGTACACCGAGAGTTCAAGCGTTACCCGATCGCCTGCAAGGATGCGAATGTGATTCCTGCGAATCCGACCGGACGCGTAGGCCCCTACCACCACGCCATTGTCGAGCGTGACTCGGTAGCGGCTGTCTGGCAACACTTCGTCAACGATACCGTCGAGTTCCAGCAGTTCTTCTTTGGCCATTCAAAGGCTCCTGATCAATTGGCGAGACACGGGCTCAGATGCCGCATTGAGCAAGAGGCCGCGAGCGTTGTTGGATACACGCTCGCGCGGTAGTGGAAGGCGATGAAATCGCTGGGCAGCCCTTGCGTCCCGGAAGTCATGGACATCGCGCTGGCCGGGCCGCGAACTAGGTACGCGAGGCCGATCGGTCAGACACGGCAGCTCGCAATACCGGCCGGATGCGAGTCGGGGCGTGCAGTCCAGCGACCGCTGCTATCGCTTGCCTCACTGGACTATCAATTAAAGGGAGTGTCGCGACTAACTAACGCGCGTGTTTTCGGTGCTGTGCGAAGCGAACTGGCCCTGCATTGTAGCCGAAGACCGCCATCTGCCCCGCCACTACCGGCGGGGCCAGAAGGAAGGGAGTGTTGTCAGCCATGCGTGCCGGTGATGCGCGGTTCGCGATCCTGCGTCATGTTTGGGCGGGTTTTGTTGCACCCCCTGGTGCCTCAGATGCGCTGAGCGTTTTGAACCGTGGCGTTGTCTTTAACCGCGCGTATCGATCCAGTTGCGTGCCCATTGGGTTGAGTGCTGCAAGGCCTGCTCTTCACTTTTGAAGTAGTCGAGCGAATAGAACCGGTAGCGGCCTTCTGCTCGCGCGCTATCGATGCGTTCGAGCAGCAAGTTAGATGAGAAGCTACCGTCGGTCAAACGATGCGACGAGGATTGGATGGCATAGCCGTTGTATTGTTGAATTTGTTTGTTCTGCATTTTAATTTTAATGATATTTGAGTGCGCACGTGCTGCGCGAAAAGGGCAGGCGTGCGCCAATTCAAAGCCATTCGAGCCGACTTCTGAAGCAGTCGAACAGCGAAAAATGGCGGCGAAGCCTGAGGGGAGATTGAGGCGCAAGAAGGCGTATGACGCTCTTGGCAAACTGCTCAATAAGCAGATGCCAATCAGGCGCGATTGCTCCAGCTGAGGGAGACGAAGCTCCGCGAGGGTGTCGCTGCAACCCGGCATCCGGTGCGGGAGGCCGGGCTCTTCAACTTTACAGCGGCTTGATGTTAGCCGCTTGCAGCCCCTTCGGGCCTTGCTTCGTTTCGAAGCTCACTTTCTGATTTTCAGCCAGCGTCTTGAAACCGTCGCCCCTGATTTCGGAGAAGTGAGCAAACAGGTCGTCGCCGCCCTTGTCTGGGGTGATGAAGCCAAAGCCTTTGCTGTCGTTGAACCACTTAACGGTGCCAGTATCCATAAAGAATCCTTGAGAAAAAATGCGAAAGTTTGCTCTATTAAAGAGCGCGTGAAGCTTCAAGGAGGGAGAGGACAACGAATACCGCGGAGGAGCGAGGAATTGATGAACAGCAATCGAACTTCTTGAACTTCGGAGTGAACAGTACCCGCCGGATGGACCAGCGTCAATACTTATCTTGTAACTGTTTCACCAAGCGGCCCGTTTTGCAGGCGAAGCGATGCGGCCACCAGCTACAAGGACCGTAAGGCGGTTGCCACCGCGCTGCGCCGATTTACGCCGCAGCCAGCGAACAGGCCGCACAGCAGGCGCTGGAAGACTTCGCTCACGGGCTGCGGGGAACGGAATATCCGACCATCGTGTAGTCCTGGCGACGAGCGTGAAAAAAAGTCACGCCCTTCTTCGTTTTCCCGTCTGAGATACGCCGGGTCATGTGCACTACAAACGCACGAGAGTCTGAATATGCAACTGCGCAAGAACATCAAGACCCGAGGGCACTTCCCAAACGACGAGGCGGCCATCAAGCTGCTGTGGCTGCCGCTTCGTGATGTGATGGCCAAGTCCGTGCGAGCCGCATTCGACTGGCCATCCGCCATGAACTAATTTGCTATTCTGTTTGGCGAGCGCTTCACGCACGCACGCGGACAACTCCGAAAACCGTCTCGCACACTAAATTGCGGACAGGTTCGGCCGAAAGCGCAAACCCGTCGAGATCGACTCGCGTTTGCATCCGGCGACGAAAGCGACTGTCTCTCCCGGTACTATCAACGTTATTAGTGGACGGATGTCGCAACGTGCATGGCGCCTAAAACCGGCGCAAGCCTATCCTGCAGTTCCTAATTTTCTTGTTGTTTTTGACGTGCGATTTCAAATGCAATCAGCTCTCCGCGGGACGCTGTTGGAATCGTTACTGAGCGGACCGTTAGCTTGTTCGACACGCTTTGCATGCCAGTGCGCCTTGTTCTAAACGGAGGGGACCATTCCGAGCAAACCGCGAAGCAATCGTCTCGGATGCAGTTGCGCCCCGCGCAAGCAACGGGTTCAACTCGGGTGATACAGAAAGCTTTGACCGTCGGTTCTGGCACAAGCAAACCAGGCATCCGCTGCCAGCCTACAGAACTACCTGTTTCAAATCTCACGCGCATGTGAGCGAAACAACCGCGACTTACGATCGCCGTTGCGAATTGTCCACGAAAGAAAAAAGTAAGTTATTCCAACGAATTCCATGCGCGCTCGAGGTAGTCCTGCAACGTCTGCTTCCAACCGGAGCGTCGTATTGACATGTCATTCGATGGCGTAGACGATTAAATCAAACCCTCTCATCACCAAATGCAAACGGAAGGCCATCATGCCCGCATCGAAGACTTACACGAAAGCGCAATGGGAGGAGTTTGCCCGACGACTCGATGAGTTACCGGAAAAGCCACCATCGGAACAGCGCGTTACCGTACGAGATGCAATGCCGAAGTTTCGCGGCCATATCAATGCAGCTCGTGCGAAGGGGTATTCGCTTGAGCAGCTAATCGATCAGGCGAAGGAGGCCGGTATGGACATCACGGCTAGTGCGCTTCGCTACGCGCTCCAGGATAAGACGAAACGACGAACGTACACCCGCCAGATACCTGGCTCGCAACAATCGCCAAGCAAAGCGAACCCGCTTGTCACTCGTTCAGACCCGCAGAAGTTCGGTCAGCAGTCCGGTACGCCTTCGCGAGCAAAGAGGGAGCCCGGCAACGGCAAACCCGGATCGATGATCGCTCACGACGAATTCAGTTTCGAGATCAGACCGGATACCGAAAATCTTTGAACGCGAGAGCGATGAAGACTTTCCCGATAATCGAACCTGTTTCGACCATTTGAAAGTTGACTGAGCGAAGCAGTGGCATCAACAGATGCGCACGCATTGACACGCCTGAAATCGCACAACGCAGTCGTTAAGTCGCAGCTTTCCCGCTTCCAATACGAATAACCTCCGCACCCAAACGGAGCCGATCCAGATAGTCCGCCCATTTCTGCATCATTACCCGGCGTTCTTTGATGAACTTCGTGCGGTTATAGGCTGTGCCAAGGTTGTCCGGCACTGTGTGCGCGAGTTGATGCTCGATCACTTCCGGCTTCTGATCTAGCTCCTCATGCAGGATCGTGCGCGCCATCGCACGAAAGCCGTGTCCCGTGATGTCCGTGCGCGTGTCATAGCCGAGCCTGCGCAGTGCAGCATTGATCGTGGCCTCGCTCATCGGCCGCTTGCGATCGCGCGCGCCAGGGAACACATAGCGGCCGGCACGGGTAAGTGCGTACAGTTCACGCAGAATGGCGATCGACTGCGTGGAGAGCGGCACCAGATGCTCAGTCTCAGTCTTGGTGACGAGGTAGCGCCATTCGCCCTTGTCCAGATCGAATTGGGACCATTCGGCCTGGCGAAGCTCCCCGGGGCGGACAAACAGCAGAGGCGCAAGTCTGAGCGCGCAGAGGACAGGGAAGGTGCCGGCGAACCCGTCGAACGCACGGAGAATCTCGCCAACCTTGGTCGGATCTGTGATCGAAGCGAAGTGGGTTGTTTGTGCTGGGGGAATCGCGCCGACCAGATCCCGAGCGGGGTCGGCCTTGCAATGTCCCTCCTTGATGCCGTACCGGAATACCCGGCTGATCTCGCTACGCACACGATGGGCCGTGAAGCGGGCGCCGCGACTGTCGACCCGCTTCAGGACGGCCAGAATGTCTGGCGCGTCGATGTCGGTAACTGGGCGCTTGCCGAGCCACGGGAACACGTCGTTTTCCATGCGGGCGAGCGTCTTCACGTGCTGGGCTGGCTCGACACTGCTCTTGCGCTCGTTCATCCAGCCGCGCGCGACTGCCTCGAAAGAGTTGGCCGCGGCGAGCCTGGCGGCTCGTTTCTCGAGGCGTTTGACGTTACTTGGGTCCAGTCCAGCTGCCAGCTTTTCGCGGGCCTCGTCTCGCTTTTTGCGCGCTGCCGCGAGCGACACGTCCGGATAGACGCCGAGCGCGAGCGTCTTGTCCTTGCCCGCAAACCGGTAGTTCATCCGCCAGTATTTCGCGCCGGACCTGTCGAGCTGGAGATACATGCGACCACCGTCAGCGAGGCGGTTGCCGGTGCCATCCGAGTTGTAGCGGGCGTTCTTAACCTGGACGTCGGTCAGCGACATGGTGGTATCTCCCTCTGGAAAAACCCAGAAACGAGCCAGATACCACCAAAAATACCACCAGATACCACCGGCTGTCGTCGAGTCAACGTGGATCGCGGGGGAATAAAAACCCCCGCAAGACCTTGATCTTGCAGGGTTTCTCGGAATACTGCGGCGCTTGCCGGAACATCTGATGGTGCCCAGGGCCGGAATCGAACCGGCACGCCTTGCGGCGGGGGATTTTGAGTCCCCTGCGTCTACCAATTTCACCACCTGGGCAGATACTGCAGCGCGCGCATCGGGAGTTCAGCGCGCGAGGAAGACGCAGATTATGGCCGAAAATCGCTCGACGGGCAAGCCGATTGCTTTCGCCGACCCCCGGACGTTCGCGGCGTGCGGTGCTCAGACCGTGCGCGAGAATCGTTCGAGCGTCTGCTGGCCGAGATAGCGGTCAAATACCATCGCGAGATTGCGCACGAGCATGCGGCCGGCCATCCGCACTTTGAGCTTGCGCGCGCCGAGCGAGATCAGCCCGTCGTCCTCGAATGCGCGCAGACGCGCGAGTTCCGGCGCGAACGTGTCGGCGAAGCGGATGCCGTACGCGGTTTCGAATTCATCGAAGCGCAATTCGAGGTTGCACATGAGCTGTGTGATCACGTCGCGCCGCAGACTGTCGTCGGCGGACAGACGGATGCCTCGCGCAATCGCGAGACGACCCGCGTCGATCGCGTCGGTGTAAGCGGGCAGCTCCCGCGCGTTTTGCGCGTACACGTCGCCGACCTTGCCGATCGACGATGCGCCGAAGCCGATCAGATCGCACTCGGCCCGCGTGCTATAGCCCTGAAAATTGCGATGCAAGGTGCGCTGTGCCTGCGCGCGCGCGAGTTCGTCGGTAGGCAGCGCGAAGTGATCCATGCCGATGTACACATAGCCCGCCTCCGTCAGCTGTTCGACCACCCGTTGCAGCAGTGCGAGCCGCTGCTCGCTCGACGGCAGCGTCGCGGGATCCATCTGGCGCTGCATCTTGAAGATCTGCGGCATGTGCGCATACCCGAACACCGAGAGCCGGTCGGGCGCGAGCCCGAGCATCGTGTCGAGCGTGCGACTGAAGCTCGCGACCGTTTGATGGGGCAGGCCATAAATCAGATCGACGCCGATCGAATGAAACCCATGCATGCGCGCGGCCTGTATCACCGACGCGGTCATCTCGAACGGTTGAATGCGATTGATCGCCTGCTGCACGCGCGGATCGAAGTCCTGCACGCCGAGGCTCAGCCGGTTGAAACCGAGGCGGCGCAGAAGCGCGATCGTGTCGGGCGACGCCTCGCGCGGATCGACCTCGATCGAATATTCGGCTTCGCCGTCGGGCAGCAACTGGAAGTGCTCGCGCGTCGCGGCCACTAGCTCGGCCATCTCGTCATGCGACAGGAACGTCGGCGTGCCGCCGCCCCAATGCAGTTGCGACACGGGCCGCCGTGTATCGAAACTCGCTGCCTGCAAGCCAATTTCGCGTTTGAGCCGTTCGAGGTACGGCCGCGCATGCGCGCGGTTTTTCGTCACGACCTTGTTGCAGCCGCAGTAGAAGCACACGGTGTCGCAAAACGGAATGTGGAAGTACAGCGACAGATCGGTCGACGCGGCGCCAGGGTCGGCGGCGGCGCGGCGATAGTCGGCGGTGTCGAATGTTTCGCGGAACTGCGGCGCGGTCGGATAGGACGTATACCGGGGACCGTTCGCGCTGTAGCGCGCGAGCAGGTCGGGGCGGAACAGGGAGTCGGCTAGGGACATGAGCGGTGTGGGATGGTCGGCGGCTCTCGCGGCGTGCCGCGTGTGCATGGCCAGCCGGGAGATCTGAGTTTAAGTGCGCGTGAGTGGACCCCGATTGCGTAAAAAGGTCGCACGGACAGGCAGTGGCACAATGCGGGTCTGGCAACGCGTTGCCAAGGTTTGAGTTCAGGAAGGATGACGTGGATCAAAGGTTGAACAGCGAACAGGTCGACGGCCACGCGTGCCGTCCCGATTGCGGCGCGTGCTGTATCGCGCCGTCGATTTCGAGTCCGATTCCGGGCATGCCGGACGGCAAGCCGGCGGGCGTGCGCTGCATCCAACTCGGCGACGATCTGCGCTGTGCGATCTTCGGCCGGCCGGAGCGGCCCGCATGCTGCTCGGGTTTGCAGCCGCAACTCGAGATGTGCGGCACGAATCGCGGTGAAGCGCTCGCGTGGCTCACGCAACTGGAAGCGCAAACGCAACCGCAACCGCAACTGGCATCCCAGCCATGACGCGCTGCACGCGCTAAGCGTCATCACGAATCACACCAGCCAACGCAAGCCGATGTCCGCAAGGGCTTCCACAGGAGATTTCGCATGACTCGACCCGCAGCGCCCGCCCGGCGCCGCTTTCTGCGCGCAGCGCTGACCGGCGTTAGCGTGCTTGGCATCACCGTGTCGCTCGCTGCCTGCGCGAGCCCGACGTTTCCGTTCATGCCGTCGCACTACACGTTCTCGCAGCGGCAGGTGCAGGAGGCCGTGCAGCGCAAGTTCCCCTATCAGCGCACGGTGTCGCAGGTGTTCGACGTCGCGCTGAGCAACCCGACGGTGGGCATGCTGCCCGATGCGAACCGCGTGCAGGTGAAACTCGACGCGCGTTTCGCGAGCCCGTTCCTGCAAGAGCCGGTCGATGGCGTGTTCACGCTGTCGAGCGAGCTCGCATACGACGCGGCGAGCCGCTCGGTGATCCTCAAGTCGCCGAGCGTCGATAACGTCAGCGTGAGCGGCCAGGCTCAGGTCTATACGCAGCAGATCAACGCGGCCGCCGCGTTGCTCGCCACCCAATTGCTGACGAACTATCCGATCTACACCTTCAAGCCCGACCAACTGCAGTTTGCCGGCGTCCATTACGAACCCGGTACAATCACCATCCTTACAAACGGCATACGCGTGCAGATCGTCGAAAAATGACACGCACGCGCGGCCGCCAGGGCCGCGCATGCCAGCGATGACCGTGCCGGTCCTTTTCGTCGTTTCGATGCGACAACCTACCGCGATAAGGGGCACGGATGGACTGGCTACTCGCTTGCAAGGCGCTGATTCTCGGCGTGGTCGAGGGATTGACGGAGTTCTTGCCGGTGTCGAGCACCGGGCATCTGATCGTCGTCGGCAGTCTGCTCGATTTCTCCGGCGAGCACGCGAAAAACTTCTATGTCGTGATCCAGCTCGGTGCGATTCTCGCCGTGTGCTGGGAGTTTCGCCGCCGCATCGGCAACGTGATCGTAGGTCTGCCAAGCCGGCCCGATGCGCGGCGTTTCGCGCTGAATGTGATCATCGCGACGATTCCGGCCGTCGTGCTCGGCCTGCTGTTCGAGAAGTCGATCAAGGAGGCGCTGTTCTCGCCGGTGCCGGTCGCGTTTGCGCTGGTCGCGGGCGGCGTCGTGATCCTGTGGGCGGAGGCGCGTCAACGTGCGCGGGGCGACGCGGCCGTGCGGGTGCGCAGCATCGACGATCTGAGTCCGCTCGATGCGCTGAAAGTCGGCCTCGCGCAGTGCTTCGCGCTGATTCCGGGGACCTCGCGCTCAGGCTCGACGATCATTGGCGGCATGCTGTTCGGCATCGAGCGCCGCGCCGCGACAGAGTTTTCATTCTTTCTCGCCATTCCGATCATTTTCGGCGCGACGGCCTACGAGTTGTACAAGGACTGGCATCTGCTCACCACCGATGCGCTCGGCAGCTTCGCACTTGGTTTCGCGGCGGCGTTCGTCAGTGCGTTCATCTGCATACGCTGGCTGTTGCGCTACGTCGCGTCGCATGACTTCACGGTGTTCGCGTGGTATCGGATCGGCTTTGGCCTGCTGATTCTGCTGATCGGTTATAGCGGCGGCTTGAGCTGGGCCGATTGAAGTCTGCCGTGCAACGAAAAAAGGTCCGCATATGCGGACCTTTTTCGTTGGCGTGCCGGCTCGTCGCGTTAAGCGGCGCCGCGCTTGCGGAACACGAGGTCCCACACGCCGTGGCCGAGCCGCAGGCCGCGTCGCTCGAACTTCGTCACTGGGCGATAGTCGGGCCGCGGCGCATAGGCGTCCGCGGTGTTCTCGAGCAGCGGATCGGCGCCGAGGACTTCGAGCATCTGTTCGGCGTAGTTCTGCCAGTCGGTCGCGCAATGCAGATACGCACCCGGCTTCAGGCGCGACACGAGCAGCGCGACGAACTTCGGCTGGATCAGCCGGCGCTTGTGATGGCGCGCCTTGTGCCACGGGTCCGGGAAGAAAATGTGCACGCCGTCGAGGCTGTCGGGCGCGATCATGTGCTCGAGCACTTCGACCGCGTCGTGCTGGATGATGCGGATGTTCGTCAGGGACTGCTCGCCGACCAGCTTCAGCAATGCGCCGACGCCGGGCTCGTGGACTTCGACGCCGAGGAAGTCGTCGCCGGGACGCTGCGCGGCGATCTCCGCCGTGGTTGCGCCCATCCCGAAACCGATCTCCAGCACGCGCGGGGCTTCACGGCCGAACACGGCGGTCCAGTCGGGCTGCTGCGGCGCGTAGGGCACGACGAAGCGCGGACCGAACTCATCGAGCGCACGGCGCTGGCCGGTCGACACGCGACCCGCGCGCGTGACGAAACTGCGGATGCGGCGGTGATACAGCGTGTTGGCCTCGTTGCCGGTGGGCTGGTCGGCGGCTGCGCTCGCAGGCGTAGGGGAGTCGTCCGGCAGGCCGGAGTCGTTTGGATCGTGGATCATCGTCGATGCTGCTGCAAGGGTGAGGGCTGCGCGGCTTGCGCGCTGTGCCGGGCCGTTGCCACTACAAAAAAGCCGCCTTCAGGGAGGCGGCTCTTGCTGGATTCCGCTGAACGCTCAGCCGGAAAGTGGAGCGGGCGATGGGAATCGAACCCACGGCTCTAGCTTGGGAAGCTAGGGTATTACCATTATACGACGCCCGCAGAACTCGCGATTTTACAGGCTTTTGGGTCGTTTGGGCAGGGGTATGGCCCGGATGCGCCGGGACGGCCATCTCGCGAAGTGAGCTTTCCGTAGATCCTTGCCAGTGCGCGACGACGGCGCCGCCGCGCCTCAGCCCATCTACCCGCGCAATCAGTTCAGATCACAAAATAAGTCAGCTGAACCGCCGCGCGCGTGACGACCATCTGCAGCACCTGCACGATCACGAACAGCAGGATCGGCGACAGATCGATGCCGCCGAATTTCGGCAGCACCCGGCGCAGCGGATTCAGGAACGGCGCGGTCAACTGATAGAGAATCGGCATCGCCGGCGAACGCGGATTGAGCCAAGACAGCAGCGCCATCAGGATCGTCATCCAGATAATCAGATTGAGCGCCCATTTGATCGCAGTCAGCACCGCGACGATCAGCAGCGTCGGCACGAGCGTCAGCGGATCGGCGCCGGTGAGCACGATCATCAGCACCACGTAAATAATCGCGGCGATCAGCGTCGCGACCACACTCGCCCAGTCGATGTGGCGCGTGCTCGGCAGGATGCGCCGCAGCGGCAGCACGATCCAGTTGGTCGCCTGCATCACGGCGTTCGAGACCGGGTTGTACGGCGGCAGACGCACGACCTGCAGCCATGCGCGCAACAGCAGCGCCGCGCCGAACAGCGTGAAAACGATATTGAGCAGAAAACGGGCGATATCGCCAAACATCTCGTGTCCTTATGCTTCTGATGACGGCCGCTAGCCGGCCGCGGGCTGCCGGCGTCGCCCGATCAGTACGCGCCGGCGGTCTACTGGATTGACCCGGTTAGCCAGCCGCGGATTCGACGTCATTGCGCGCCGCCGCCCGATGGCTGTCTGTCCGGCATCACACGGAAATGCGAACCTCGCTGATCAGGATCGTGCCATTGCCGCCGTCGGTGTAGTTCGGGATGTCCGCCAGAAGTTGCTCCGACGCGGGCTTGAACACTTTATAGAAGTCGTCCGCGCTATCGAACAGGAAATGACCCGCGGCAACGTACGGCGGCGGCGTACCGGGCGGCCCGGCGTTGAGACCCGTGTCGACCGACCACCCCTTCAGCGCCGGCCCAAACAGCTTCGCCGCGAGCGGCATGTGGGTCGCGCAGTAGTAGTCCATGTCGAAGCGGCCGTTTTCCCGGTACGGATAGAGGATGCTGACCTTGATCATTGTGCGTTCTCGTCTGTTGATCCCAAAGCGCGGCGCGGGTGGCTGCGTGGTCCGCGAGTGGTTCGCTCTCGCGCCGGACGTCACATTATCACGGCTTACTTGACGCTTGCACCTGCCGCGGCCTGATTCAGCGAGCGGCCCAGCGATTCTTCCACGGCTTCGGAGATCGCTTCAATCGTCGCGGGGGGCGTGGCGCGCCGCCGGGCGAGGTTGACCGCACGGCGCGTCAGCAGACCATACAGCGCCGCGTGGTCGCCGCCGAATCCTTCGAGCAGCGCGAGCTGCTTTTCCACGACGCCCGTATCACCGCGCGATACGGGGCCCGCGAGCGCGTTGGGCAGGCCCTTGTCGCGCGCGGTTTCGATCGTGCCGGCGAGCATCGGCAGCAGCGCACGCAGCGCGTCGTCTTCGGCGAAGCCGAGCGTGCGCCACAACGCGACGCATTCGGCGAGGCTGCAGAGCGCGAAGCTCGCCGCGTAGTGCGCGGCGCCGTGATACAGCATGCGGCCGCCCGGCGGAATGGACAGCGGATGGCAGCGCAGCGCGAGCGCGAGCGCCGTCAGCGTCTCTTTCAGCGCGCCGTCGGCCTCGATCGTCACCGAGCAGCCGGCGATCCGTTCGAGATCGGCAAGCTCGCCGCTAAACAGATAGAGTGGATGAAAGCCGCCGATCGCCGCGCCCTGGTCGCGCGCCGGCGTGAGCAGTTCGACTGGCGATGCGCCGCTGCAGTGCACGAGCGCCTTGCCGTGGTGGCTCGCCGCATCGCTTGCGAACCGAAGAGTGTGCGCTGTCGTACCGATGCTGTCGTCGGGAACGGCTAAAAAAACGATATCGGCGGCCTCGACGACCTGTTGCGGATCGTCGCAGGCTGCACAGTGTTCGATCTGGGCGGCGAGCCGGCGCGCGGAATCGGCTGAGCGGCTCGCCACCGCGTTGACCGGATAGCCGGCACGCGCAAACGCGAGCGCGAGGCAGCGCGCGAGCCGCCCCGCGCCGATGAAGCCGACGCGCGGCAAGGAAGACTGGGACATGGTCGCCTGCTCCGGACGGATCGTGTGAACGGGAAAGCAGCAGTATCGCGCATCCGTCGAAGCGCAGGCGCGATCCGGCCCTTGCAGGGAGCGAGAGCTGTCGTCGGATGAGTTTGCGGGCGATATGGCACGCGCGGTCGGTCATCGGGTGACGCGACGCCTGCGGGTCTGGAAACTGCTCACAATCGTGAGTAACAGGGATCAGGGATCGATGGGCCGGTTTGGCAGTTGTAGTTCCGTACTTCGTTCGCAGTCAGAAATTCGGGAGGGTCGAGATGAGTATATTTTCTTACCGAAAGCACTTGCGGTTCCTGACGCCTGCCCAGCGCCGTCGCTGGTGGGATCAGAAAAAGCGCCTGACGCCGCGCGTGCGGATCAGCGGCGCCTACGTACCGCCGAACGTATCCCGCGAATTCGTGTACGTGAAGGTCGGCTAGGCGCGCGGTCTTTGCAGGTGAGAAATGCCCGGCTCAAGGAATTGACCGGGCATTTTTTTATTGAGAAATTCCTTCCGGCTGTCAGGATTGAAGCGAATTTGTAATTAAAGATTACCGATGCGCGAACTCAGACACGCGCGTTCGATCAGACCTCTCACGCGCGTCCCGTCAGTCGCGCGCAAACCCCTTGATTCCCAGACCATTTCGCTCTCGTCGCGGCGGCGCGTCTGCGTGAGCGCGCAGCGCTGGGCCAACCGCATCCGGTCGCTCATTGCAATTTGCAACAAATGCGAACAGTTCGGCGAGGGCTTTTTAGATACATTGGTTCAACAGCATGCGAGGCATGCGCAGTCGGCGACCTTGGCAGGCCGCGCTAGGAGAGTAGAAGTGAACAAGATCGTTCCGTTTGTCGTTGCAGCAGCACTCGGCCTGGGACTTGCCGGAGCCGCTGAGGCACATGTTTCTGTCGGTATCGGCATTGGGGTGCCGATCGCGCCGGCTTATCCGGTCTATGCGGCGCCGCCGCCGGTTTACTACGAGCCGCCGCCGGTCTACTACGCACCGCCCCCGCCGGTTTATGCGCCGGCGCCGGTCGTGGTCGGCGGCTATTACGGGTATGGCCGTCCTTATTATCACGGCTATTACCACGGCTATTATCGCGGCTACTACGGGCACCCCTACTATCGCCGCTAAGCGCGGGCGCGCATGAGGCGAGCGGGAACCTCGACGGCGTAACGCCGGCTGATCTGTCGGGTTGCGCCGTTTTCTTTTGCGCTGCCGGTTTTCGTTGCCCGCGACGGCGTTGACGCTTCGCGCAAGCGCCGTACCAAAGCAACGGCGAAGCTGGGAGAATGGCTGCTTCGCCACCGCTCAGGAGAGTTTCGCCGATGCAAGCGCTTCCCGCTCCCACCTTCGATGACGTCCTCGACGCCGCCGCGCGTCTCGAAGGCGTCGCGCACCGTACCCCTGTTCTGACGTCGAGCACGTTCAACGAGCGCACTGGCGCGTCGGTCTTCTTCAAGTGCGAAAACTTCCAGCGCATGGGCGCGTTCAAGTTCCGCGGCGCGTACAACGCGATTTCGCATTTCGACGCGGAGCAGCGCAAAGCGGGCGTGTTGACCTATTCGTCGGGCAATCATGCGCAGGCGATCGCGCTGTCGGCGCGCCTCGCAGGCATTCACGCGACGATCGTGATGCCGCACGACGCGCCCGAGGCCAAGGTCGCCGCGACGAAAGGCTACGGTGGCGAAGTCATCACCTACGACCGCTACAAGGAAAACCGCGAGGAAATCGGCCGTCGGCTCGCTGAGGAGCGCGGCATGACGCTGATTCCGCCGTACGATCATCCGCACGTGATCGCCGGGCAGGGCACTGCGGTCAAAGAGCTGATCGACGAAACCGGCCCGCTCGATATGTTGTTCGTGTGCCTCGGCGGCGGCGGGTTGCTCGGCGGCAGCGCGTTGTCGGCGGCCGCGCTGAGCCCAGCCTGCACGGTGATCGGCATCGAGCCCGAAGCGGGCAACGACGGCCAGCAGTCGCTCGCGCGCGGCGAGATCGTGCATATCGACACTCCGCGCACGATCGCCGATGGCGCCGCCGCGACGCATCTGGGCGACTACACGTTCGCGATCATCCGCCGACTGGTCGCGCGGATCGAAACGGTCAGCGACGCGCAACTGATCGAGACGATGCGCTTTTTCGCGCAGCGCATGAAGATCGTCGTCGAACCGACCGGTTGCCTCGCCGCGGCGGCCGTGCTGAACGGCATCGTGCCGGTGAAGGGCAAGCGTGTCGGCGTGGTGGTGAGCGGCGGCAACGTCGATCTGCTGAAGCTCGCGCAGTACCTCGCATGAGAGGCTCACGTCGAGTCGCATGAAGGAAAAACGGCTCGCCGATGCGAGCCGTTTTCTTTTCGCGCGTTCTTGTCGATGAGCCGCTTCAGCTTGCCACTTGCGCGGTGCTCTGCACGATCAGGTCGTGATACCCGTTGACGATCACGCTGTACGAGAAATACGCGAACAGCAGCGCCGACAGAACGTGACACGCGCGCAGCAGACCGGCGCCGGCGCGCTTGCGTCCGTGGCTGCCGAGCCCGCAGATGAAAAGCGTCCAGCACAGGCCGCCGAGAAAAAAGCCGCCGAGGAAGATCAACGCGGTCGTCGGGCTCGTGGCGCCAGCCTTCGCGATCAGCGCGCCGCCGACCGCCGCGAACCACAGAATCGCCGAGGGCGACGACACCGCGAGTAGCACGCCGCGCAAAAACCCGCGCCACGCGGATTGATGCGGCGTTGGCAAAGTGCCGTCGCCGGCGACCGCGGGCGCCGTGGCAGGGAACATTGCTTCACGCGCCATCTTCCAGGTCAGAAACAGCAGGATCGCGGCGCCGCCGATCCACACGACCCAACGCACCGACTCGAACTGCAGCAGCGCGGCCATGCCCGCGAGCGCCAGCGTCGCGTAAATGAGGTCGCCGACGCACGAGCCGAGGCCGAGCCAGAAGCCCGGCCGGAAGCCATGCGACAGCGTGAGCGAAATGATTGCGACGTTGACGAGACCGATATCGAGGCACAGAGACAGCGACAGAAAAAATCCGTCCGACATCATTGAAAAAGCGTGCATCCCCGCGAGCGCTCCATCCGTTATTGATTGTGTTGTCCGGCGAGCGTTACAGGCCGAGGCCCAACTCGTTCCACAGGCTATCGACACGCTGTTGGACCGCGTCGTCCATCACGATCGGGCGACCCCATTCGCGGTCGGTCTCGCCCGGCCACTTGTTGGTCGCGTCGAGCCCCATCTTCGAGCCGAGCCCGGCCACCGGCGACGCGAAATCTAGGTAGTCGATCGGCGTGCGGTCGACGAGCACCGTGTCGCGCGTCGGGTCGACACGCGTCGTGATCGCCCAGATCACTTCCTTCCAGTCGCGGATATTGACGTCCTCGTCGACGACGACGATGAACTTCGTATACATGAACTGCCGCAGGAAGCTCCACACGCCGAACATCACGCGTTTCGCGTGGCCGGGGTAGCTTTTCTTCATCTGCACGATGGCCATGCGGTAGCTGCAGCCTTCGGGCGGCAGATAGAAGTCGGTGATCTCGGTGAACTGCTTCTGCAGCAGCGGCACGAACACTTCGTTCAGCGCGACGCCGAGCACAGCGGGCTCGTCGGGCGGTTTGCCGGTGTAGGTGGAGTGATAGATCGCGTCGCGGCGCATCGTGATGCGCTCGACCGTGAAGACCGGGAACCATTCCTGTTCGTTGTAGTAGCCGGTGTGATCGCCGTACGGGCCTTCAAGCGCGTGTTCGTAAGTGGCCGAGGCACCCTTCGACGGACGCGGCGGCGCGCCAGCCGGAGCGGGCGAGGGCGCGCCTTCCTGCGGATAGATGAAGCCCTCGAGCACGATCTCGGCGCGCGCAGGCACCTGCAGACCGTCGACGCCCGGCGTGATGCACTTCGCGAGCTCGGTGCGCCCGCCGCGCAGCAGGCCGGCGAACTGGTATTCGGACAGCGTGTCGGGCACTGGCGTGACCGCGCCGAGAATCGTCGCCGGATCGGCGCCGAGCACGACGGCCACCGGATAGGGCTTGCCGGGATTTTTCAGCGCGAACTCACGGAAATCGAGCGCGCCGCCGCGATGCGCGAGCCAGCGCATGATCAGTTTGTTACGCCCGATCAGTTGCTGGCGATAGATACCTAAGTTTTGTCGGCTCTTGTTTGGCCCTTTTGTGACGGTCAGGCCCCAGGTAATCAGCGGTCCGGCGTCGCCGGGCCAGCAGGTCTGAATGGGCAGTTTGGCGAGGTCGACATCGTTGCCCTCCCAGACGATTTCCTGGCAGGGTGGCGCGCTGACCGTCTTCGGCGCCATGTCCCATACCGCCTTCGCCAACGACAACAGCTTGCCCGCGTCCTTGAGCCCTTTCGGCGGCTCGGGTTCCTTCAGCGCGGAGAGCAGCCGGCCGACGTCGCGCAGCGATTCGAGCGCCGCCTGGTCGCCTGCGCCCGCTTCGGCATCGATGCCCATGCCGAGCGCGACGCGGCGCGGCGTGCCGAACAGATTGCCGAGCACCGGGAACGCATGCCGCTCGGTGTTCTCGAACAACAGGGCCGGGCCGCCCGCACGCAGCACGCGGTCGCACAGTTCGGTCATTTCGAGGTTCGGCGATACCTTTTGCGAGATTCGGCGCAGTTCACCGATCGTCTCGAGGCGGCCGATGAAATCGCGCAGGTCTTTGTATTTCATCTGTGACGGTTCAGGGCCGCATGCGCGGCGCATAGGACGAAGAGCGCAGGAGGAACGGCGGCGGTACCTTTCTGGCGCAAAAAAACGATTGTCGATTTTACATGCGTTCGCCAGCGCACGTAGATCGACCAAATCGCCGATCCCAAACAGCCAGGGTCGGATCGCTCAAAACGCGCGTAGAGCGCGGCTCTCGACCGACTGAACACTGTTCATAATTACAAATAGTTATAGTTTTAATATTCTATAGTGTTGACGATCTATAAAACGGTGCATAGAATCCGTCCACATTGGTTGTAGGGCGTTAACCTTTTTACCGTCGCCCCGGTCCTAAGACGCAACGCGTCACCGTTTCACTTCCCTGCAGGGTGGAACGGCCTTATAGAAGTCCCTCACCAGCGTCCACTAACGCTGAGTTTTTTCGTGGGAGCCGAGCCCGGCATGCATCGAGTATGTATGGGCTGTTTTTGAGATGGCTCCCCAGACGGTATTTTTTGCCGTTTTCCCGGCATCGCTGCTGCCCAACCAGAGAGCACGCGATGTCTTGACTCTGCGAGCACGCTGTACCGCTTGATTTGTCCCGGCGGAGTTCGCGGATCATGCAAGATGGGAGATCTGAAGAATGAACGCCTGGTTATCGTGGCGTCCCGATGAGCGTATTGCGCAGGTTGTGCGCGGTGCGCTGCGGCGTGGGACGCGACTGAGTCATCACCTGTTCAGCATTGTCGGCGGTATCGCCGTGGTGCTGGCTCTCGCACTGTGGCTGATGCCGACATGGCGCGGCGCGCTCGCCGCGCGCCTGATGCCGGTCATTTCTGCCGCCGTGCAGGCGGGTCCCGCCCGCCTGCTGCAAGGCAATCCGCTGCCGGCCATCGGACCGGCCAGAAGCACCAGCCCGTCCTCCGACGAATCGCTGTCGGCCAATTCGCCCGTGCCGAACCCGCCGAGCCCCGCTGGCGGCTCGAACGATGGCAGCATGACCCTCACCGCGGCTACCAGCTTCGACGGCGCGATCGACGGCTCCGGCTCGTGGAGTACGGGCGCCGCGGCGCTCAATGGCCTCAATCCGCGCGCGATGCAGGGCGTCAGCGCGCTCGCGCGTCTGATTCCGCAGCAGCGCGTTTCCGCCGATGCACGCGATGACCGCGTGCTCGTCTCGAGCCACGAGCAGGACCTGGTGGCTTCGTACCTCGCGCGGCGTTATCGCGTCGCTCAGGAGCCCGTCAGCGAGCTCGTGAAGGCCGCGTTCGACACCGGCCGCGAAGTTGGCCTCGATCCGCTGCTGCTGCTGTCCGTGATGGCGATCGAATCGGGCTTCAACCCGTTCGCCGAGAGCGGCGTCGGCGCACAGGGCCTGATGCAGGTGATGTCGAAGGTGCATTCGGACAAATTCCAGTATTTCGGCGGCCAGAGCGCGGCGCTCGAACCGCTCGCGAACATCAAGGTCGGCGCGCTCGTGCTGAAGGATTGCATCGCGCGTGGCGGCTCGCTGCCGGGCGGCCTGCGCCTGTACGTCGGCTCGAGCACGCCGGACGACGGCGGCTACGGCGCGAAGGTGATGGCCGAACGCGGTCGTCTGCGCGACGTCGCGCGTGGTCGCAAGGTGCCGATCAATGCGCCGCAGGCGCCGGTGCTGACCGCGTCGGCCACGCCGGCGTCGGCCGCTGCGACGAGCGGCGGCAACGGCAAGCGCGTGCAGATGACGCTGGAGGGCGGTCATGCGCTGAGCTCGGCGACACCGGCGGCGCACACGCAGCCGTCCGAGCAGGACGATGCGAGTGCCAGTTCGACGCGTCATGTGGCGTCGGCCTCGGAGCTGGGAGCTTGAGGTAGGCCCTGCCAACGAATCGCGTGATGAAAAAAGGACACCATCGGGTGTCCTTTTTTGCGTCTGGCAGGTCAGCTACCCGCTGACCGAATGCCTCAATGCCGCCCGAACAGCTTCGCCAGACGCTCGACTGCCTCTTCGAGCTTCGGATACGCGGTCGCATACGACAGCCGGATGTAGTCCCTCGGCGCATGCGTGCCGAAGTCCATACCCGGCACCAGCACGACGCCGGCATCGTGCAGCATCGCCTTCGTGAGCCCCGCGCTGTCACCGGCCGCTGGATGGGCGACGCCGCGGCAGTCCGCGTACACGTAGAACGCGCCGTCGGGCATCACCGGCACCGAAAAGCCGAGCGATTCGAGCGCCGGTGCGATGAAGTCGCGGCGTCGCTTGAATTCGAGGCGACGCGCTTCGTAGATCGCGATCGTCTCCGGCTCGAAGCAGGCAAGCGCCGCGTGCTGCGCGAGCGCCGACGCGCAGATGAACAGGTTCTGCGCGAGCTTTTCGAACGCGCTGACCATGGCGGGCGGCACGACGAGCCAGCCGAGGCGCCAGCCGGTCATGTTGAAGTACTTCGAGAAGCTGTTGACGGTGACCACGTCGTCGCCGAACGACAGCGCCGACACGGGCTTCGCGTCGTAGCTGAGACCCTGGTAGATCTCGTCGACGATCGTGAAGCCGCCACGAGCGCGTACGGCCTTGACGATCCGTTCTAGCTCGGCCGGCTCGATCGACGTGCCGGTCGGATTCGACGGCGACGCGAGCAGCACGCCGCGAGTGCGCTCGCCCCACAGGCGCTCGACGTCGGCCGCGGTCAGCTGGAAGCGCTCGGCCGGGCCGCTCGGCACCATCACCGGCTTGCCTTCGGCGGCGATCACGAAGTGGCGGTTGCACGGATAGCACGGGTCGGGCATCAGCACTTCGTCATCGCGGTCGACGAGCGCCGCGCACGCGAGCAGCAGCGCGGCCGACGCGCCCGCCGTGACCACGATCCTCCCCGGATCGACGTCGACGCCGTAGAACTCGGCGTAGTGCGCGGAAATCGCTTCGCGCAGCGCATGCACGCCGAGCGCGTTCGTGTACTGCGTGACGCCGCGGCGCAGTGCGCTCGCGGCTGCCTCGATGACCGGCTCGGGTGCGGTGAAATCCGGCTCGCCGATGCCCATGTGAATGATGTCGCGCCCCTCGCGCTCGAGCAGCGCAGCCTCCTTGGCCAGTTCCATCACGTAGAAAGGCTGGATGGCATCGACGCGCGCGGCAAGCCGCACGAGAGGTTCGGTCACGGAGTTCATACGGTCAGATCCAGTTCAGAAGCAGAAGCAGAAGCGGGACGGCGCCCGCACATCCCATGATGCGCTGATGCGTTCATTGATGTGCGAGGCGGTGTCCTTGCGGGCGAGTGAGGGTCTTCGCCCGGTGCAGTGCGGCGCGGCAGGGGCCCGATGCGCGGCGTGGCGTGGCATGGCCCCACGCACTCCGCGCTCAGCCCTTGCGGGCTGCCTGCGTTTCGGCGGCGCGCAATTGCGCCGAGAGCTTGTCGAGCACGCCGTTCACGTACTTGTAGCCGTCCGAGCCGCCGAACGTCTTCGTCAGTTCGACCGCTTCGTTGATGACCACGCGGTATGGAATGTCGAGGTGATTCTTCAGTTCGAACGCGGCGACCAGCAGCACCGCGCGCTCGACCGGGGACAGCTGATCGATCGGACGGTCGAGGCACGGCGCGATCGCGGCCGAAAGCGCCTCGGAATCGCGCATCACGCCATGCAGGATCGCGTCCAGGTGCTCGTGGTCGGCCTTGTCGTAACCTTGCGCGCCGCGCAGTTGCGCGTCGATTTCACCGCCGGGCGAGCCCGACAGCAGCCACTGGTAAAGCCCCTGCGTGGCCAGTTCGCGGGAGCGTCGGCGTGCGCTCTTCATGCCTCTTCCTCGTCGTCTTCGTCTTCATCTTCGTCGTCATCGCCGCCGAGCTGTTCGAGCGCGACCGCGAGGTTCGCCATTTCGACGGCCACGCGCGCGGCGTCGCGACCCTTCTCGGTCATGCGCGCGACGGCCTGCTCGTCGTTCTCGGTGGTCAGCACCGCGTTCGCGACGGGGATGCCGAAGTCCAGACCGATGCGCGTGATGCCCGCGCCGCTTTCGTTCGACACGAGCTCGAAGTGGTACGTCTCGCCGCGGATCACCGCGCCGAGCGCGATCAGTGCGTCGAATTGCGCGCTTTCCGCGAGCTTTTGCAGCGCGAGCGGGATTTCCAGTGCGCCCGGCACCGTGACGAGCAGCACGTCTTCGCCGGTCACGCCGAGGCGTTCGAGTTCTTCGATGCAGGCGTCTGCGAGGCCGTTGCAGACGGGTTCGTTAAAGCGCGCCTGGACGATGCCGATGCGCAGTCCGTCGCCGTCGAGATTCGGTTGGTATTGTCCGATTTCCATGTGAATTCCGTAGTGTTTGAGTGGGCGCGAGGCGCGTAAGTGGCCGGATCAGCCTTGCGGGGCTTGCGTTTTACTGCCGGGCATCGGAATGAAGCCCGTGACTTCGAGACCATAACCCGACATGCTGCCGAGCTTGCGCGGGTTCGACAGCACCTGCATCTTGCCGACGCCGAGTTCGCGCAGAATCTGCGCGCCGATGCCGTAGGTCTTGAAGTCGACCGGCCGGCGTTTCAGCGCATCGGCTTTTTCCTTCGAGTCGAACGCCTTGAAGACGTCGATCAGATGGTCTTTCGTGTCGCCGCAGTTCAGCAGGACCACCACGCCGAGATCGCGCTCCGAGATCTCTTTGATCGCCGCATCGAGCGTCCACGAATGGGTGGATTCGCCGACTTCGAGCAGATCCAGCACCGACAGCGGCTCGTGCACGCGCACCGGCGTGTCGCGCTCGGGCGTCGGGGTGCCGCGCACCAGCGCGATGTGCGGCTGGCCGCTCGGCTGGTCGAGATACATGACCGCGCGGAACGCGCCGTGCGCGGTTTGCATGGTGCGTTCGCAGATACGCTCGACGATCGATTCGGTGCGGCTGCGGTAGTGAATCAGATCGGCGATCGTGCCGATCTTCAGGCCGTGCTCCTTGCTGAACTCGAGCAGGTCCGGCAGGCGCGCCATCGTGCCATCGTCCTTGATCACTTCGCAGATCACCGCGGCCGGCGTGAGGCCGGCGAGCCTCGTGAAGTCGCAACCGGCCTCCGTATGGCCTGCGCGCACCAGCACGCCGCCCGGCTGGGCCATGATCGGGAAGATATGGCCCGGCTGCACGATGTGCTCCGCTTTTGCGTCGGGCGCGACCGCGGCGGCGATCGTGCGGGCGCGGTCGGCTGCCGAGATGCCGGTCGTCACGCCTTCGGCCGCTTCGATGCTGACCGTGAACGCGGTACCGTATTGCGTGCCGTTGCGATAGGTCATCAGCGGCAGATTCAGCTGCTTGCAGCGATCCTGGGTCAGCGTCAGGCAGATCAGACCGCGGCCGTAGCGAGCCATGAAATTGATCGCTTCCGGAGTGACAAACTCGGCGGCGATCACGAGGTCGCCCTCGTTTTCGCGGTCTTCTTCGTCGACGAGGATCACCATCCGGCCGGCTTTCAGTTCGGCGATGATCTCTTGGGTGGAGGCGAGCGTCATGTTGGCGAGATTTTCGGGAAAGCGCGTATTTTACGCCACGCGCGTGTCCAAGTCGCCTCCGCCAAACGACATAAACCGTTTGGCCGACTGGCGATGAGCTGGGCGTGGTTGCTATGCTCGTCGAAACGGTGGGCGGGGGGACGGTGCGGCCCGCACAACATGCTCTGCATGCATCGAAGCTTGACGCAGATCATGTTTGAGGCGCTAAAACGGCCAGTTTTTCAATGCCCGTAGCGCATGATGCAATGCAAGATCCATAGAAAGGCCGGGCTTTCTAGCCCAACCAT
Source organism: Burkholderia sp. H160 (assembly GCA_000173575.1). Taxonomy (GTDB): domain Bacteria; phylum Pseudomonadota; class Gammaproteobacteria; order Burkholderiales; family Burkholderiaceae; genus Paraburkholderia. The sequence continues at coordinate 58,904 of ABYL01000023.1, forward strand.
ACCTTGCAGGTATGAAAAAGGACAGGAAAAGTATTGGACGGGCGAAACGGGCGAGGGGTATAAAAACAGCCAATGAACTCACCTCTCGCGGCACCCCCCATGACACTCGCGACCATCGAACGTATCGAAACCCGCCTCGTCGATCTGCCGACGATCCGCCCTCACAAGTTGTCGGTCGCCACGATGTACGGGCAGACGCTGATGCTGGTGAAGGTGTACTGCAGCGACGGCATCGTCGGTATCGGCGAAGGCACCACGATCGCCGGCATGGCCTACGGCCCGGAAAGCCCCGAAGCGATGAAACTGGCGATCGACGCCTACTTCGCTCCGGCGATGATCGGCAAGGACGCGACTCAAATCCAGGCGCTGATGGCGCACCTCGGCAAGCTGGTCAAGGTCAATCATTTCTCGAAGAGCGCGCTCGAAACCGCGCTGCTCGACGCGCAGGGCAAGCGCCTCGGCGTGCCGGTGAGCGAGCTGCTCGGCGGCCGTCGTCGTGAGCGTCTGCCGGTCGCGTGGACGCTCGCATCGGGCGATACCGCGAAGGACATCGCCGAAGCCGAGCATATGCTCGACGTGCGTCGCCACAAGGTCTTCAAGCTGAAGATCGGTGCGAAGGAACTGAAGACCGACATCAAGCACGTCGCCGAAATCAAGAAGGCTGTGGGCGAGCGCGCCGCGGTGCGCGTCGACGTCAACATGGCGTGGAGCGAAACCCAGGCAGCGTGGGCGATTCCGGCGCTGGCCGACGCGGGCTGCGATCTGGTCGAGCAGCCGGTCGCGTCCGCCGCGGCGCTCGCGCGGCTGATGCGCCGTTTCCCGGTTGCGCTGATGGCCGACGAAATCCTGCAAGGCCCGGAAAGCGCGTTCGAGATCGCGAAGAATGGCGGCGCCGACGTGTTCGCGATCAAGATCGAACAGAACGGCGGCCTGTTCGCCGCGCAGCGCGTGGCCGCGATCGCCGATGCCGCGGGCATCGAACTGTACGGCGGCACGATGCTCGAAGGCGCGTTCAGCACGGTGGCGTCCGCGCATCTGTTCGCGAGCTTCGCGAATCTGCAATGGGGCACCGAGCTGTTCGGACCGTTGCTGATCACCGAAGAGATTCTGACCACACCGCTCGATTACAGCGACTTCGAGCTGACCGTGCCGAACGGCCCGGGTCTTGGCATCGAACTCGACGAAGCGAAGGTCAAGCGATTCACCCGAGACGGGCTGATGAAAGTCACCCGCTAAACGGATTCCGATCAGGAGGACTCAACCATGCTTTTCCATGTACGAATGGACGTGCACCTGCCGGTTGACATGCCGGCCGAGATGGCGAACGAAATCAAAACGCGCGAGAAGGCTTACTCGCAGGACCTCCAGCGTAGCGGCAAGTGGCGTCATATCTGGCGCCTCGTTGGCGAGTACGCGAATTACAGCATCTTCGATGTGGAGAGCAACGCTGAACTGCACGACATCCTGTCCGGCTTGCCTCTGTTCCCGTACATGAAGATCTCGGTGACGCCTCTGTGTCGTCACCCGTCGTCGATTCGGGACGACGACATCTGAGCCCAGGGGCCAGGCGCGATTTTTAGGCGAGCGCATCCAACGCCATTTCTTCCCCATATACCAACTGGAGACAGTCATCGTGAGCGTCAAAGTTTTTGAAACCAAAGAAGTGCAGGACCTGCTGAAAGCCGCTTCCAACGTCGATGCCGGCAACGGCAACGCACGCTTCCAGCAGATCGTTTTCCGTCTGCTGAGCGACCTGTTCAAGGCGATCGATGACCTCGATATCACGCCGGACGAAGTCTGGGCCGGTATCAACTATCTGAACAAGCTGGGTCAGGACGGCGAAGCGGCGCTGCTCGCGGCCGGCCTCGGCCTCGAGAAGTACCTCGACGTCCGCATGGACGCCGCGGACAAGCAGATCGGTCTCGACGGCGGCACGCCGCGCACGATCGAAGGCCCGCTGTACGTCGCCGGCGCGACGGTGCGCGATGGCGTGTCGAAGATCGACATCAACGCGGACGAAGACGCGGGCCCGCTCGTGATCCGCGGCACGGTCAAGGATCTGGACGGCAAGCCGGTCGCAGGCGCGGTCGTCGAATGCTGGCACGCGAACTCGAAGGGCTTCTACTCGCACTTCGATCCGACCGGCGCGCAGAGCGAGTTCAACCTGCGTGGCGCGGTGAAGACCGGTGCCGACGGCAAGTACGAATTCCGCACGCTGATGCCGGTGGGCTACGGCTGCCCGCCGCACGGCGCGACGCAGCAACTGCTGAACGTGCTGGGCCGTCACGGCAACCGTCCGGCGCACGTGCACTTCTTCGTCACGAGCGACGACCATCGCAAGCTGACCACGCAGTTCAACATCGAAGGCGATCCGCTGATCTGGGACGACTTCGCGTACGCAACGCGTGAAGAACTGATTCCGCCGGTCGTCGAGAAAACCGGTGGCGCGGCGCTGCGCCTGAAGGCCGACGCGTACAAGGAAATCGAGTTCAACTTCGCGATCACGCCGCTGGTCCAGGGTAAGGACAACCAGCTCGTCTATCGTCTGCGCGCTTCGGCCGAAGCGTAATCGCACGAGGCGGCGCCGTGGCGACACGGCCGCCGCCTTTCGTTGCCAACGGCCGGCAGTTCTGCCGGCCGAATCCCTGAAGCGTTGAGGAGTCGACGGTGTCGAGCACAATTCGTGAGCACGCGGCCCACGATGTCGCATCCGTGTTGCCGGATCGGGCCCACGATCTGGCGCGCCTGCTGATTCTGATCGACGACAGCGAACCGGTCGTCACCGTCATCGGCAAGTACAACCACGGCAAGAGCAGCCTGCTCAACGAGCTGCTGGGCCGCGATGCGTTCGCGGTGTCCGACCGGCGCGAAACGGTGTGCCTGTCCGATAGCGTGCATCAGGGCGTGCGCTGGCTCGACGCACCGGGACTCGACGCCGACGTCGGCAGCGGCGACGACCGCGAAGCGTTGCGCGCCGCGTGGCTGAAGTCCGACATTCGCCTGTTCGTGCACGCCGCGAAAGAGGGCGAACTCGACGCGAAGGAACTGACGCTGTTGACCGAGCTCGACGCCGATCGCATCAGGACCGGACGGCAGACGCTGTTCGTCCTGTCGCAAGTCGACCAGCTCGCCGACGATGCCGCGTTGCGGAAGATCGGCGACGCAATCGACCGGCAGATGCCGGGCATCGCATTGAATGCGGTGTCGTCGATGCGGCATCGCAAAGGGCTCGACGGCGGCAAGAAACTGCTGCTGGAAAAGAGCGGCATCCCTGCGTTGCAGGCGGCGCTGCACGTGGAACTCGCGCGCGTGCCGGATGCGCGTGCTCACGAAACCGCGCTGCTGTTCGGTCAAATCCGCGACGAGCTGCAACAGCTGCGCGTGGCGCGGCAGACGTCGCTCGACATTCTGCGCACAACACAGCAACAACAAAGGCAGGACTTCGATCGGAGTCTCGCGGCCGTCATCGACAAGGTCAGCGGCGACATCGAGGCGATGTTGAATGCGCTCGGCACCGATCACGCGATCGTGCCCGATACCGCCAGGGACGCCTACGCGATCACCGCGGGCAAACGGGAGCGTGCACACATCCAGATCGCGTACTCGCGCGCGTGCATCGAGATCGATGCGATGCTTGCCGGCCATGGCGTCATCGGTCTGCCAGCGGAGCAGCAGACCGCGGCGAAAAGCCTGAACTCGGTGATGATCGCGGTGATGGGCGTGTCGGTGAAGTTCCGCAAGGATCTGCGCCGGATGTTCTGCGAAGCAACCGGACGTGAGCGCATGCAACGCGAGTTCACGCACTACTACGAGCTGTCCGCCGACCGCAAGGCGCTGGCCGCGCAGATCGCGGATACGCAAGCGGCAATCGCCGCATCGGACAACGCCGCGGCCGCGATGCGGATGCTGGCGGCGCGAGCATGAAAGCCGACGCGAGCCACGAGCAACGCTTCCTCGCCGAGGCCGATGCATTCGACTTCACCGCTGAGGATATCGACGCGCTGCTGCATGCACTGAACGACTGGCTCGCGAAGCTGAACGCCGAACTGCGAACCGACGGTTTGACGTGGGACGGTCTGCGCGAAATGAGCGCGCTGGCCATCGAGGCCGACACGATCAACACGCGGCTGCGCGACAGCACGCACGCGTGGATGCAACAGTGGTCCAACCTGGAAGCAGCCCAGCACCTCGCCGACTATTTCGATGATCAGGCATTGCTGCTCGTGTTCGGCAAGTTCAATGCGGGCAAAAGCTCGTTCTGCAATTTCCTCGCCGAACGCTTCGCCGCGCACAACCGCAGCGTGCAGTATTTCCATGTCGACGCGGGCCGCGTCGTCGAAACGTCGGAGCCCTTCACGGAAGGCGCGACCGAAACGACGTCGCGGCTGCAAGGTGTCCGTTTCGGCGCAAAGCTCGTGCTGCTCGACACGCCTGGATTGCATTCGGTGACGCCGGAGAATGCCGCATTGACGCAGCGCTTCACCGATAGCGCCGATGGCGTGTTGTGGCTGACCAGTTCCACCTCACCGGGCCAGGTGCAGGAGCTCGACGAGCTCGGCCGCGAGTTGCACAGGAACAAGCCGCTGCTGCCGGTCGTCACTCGCAGCGACGAGTATGAGGAAGACGAAGTTGACGGCGAGCTCGTCAAATGTCTGCGCAACAAGAGTGCGCCGCGTCGTGCGCTGCAGGAGCACGACATTAAGGTTCGTGCTGAAGACAAGCTTGTGGCGATGGGCGTCGACAAGGCGCTGCTGAAACCGCCGGTGTCGATCTCCGCGTATGTGGCGCGCGAGGCGGGGCAGACGGCGGCGGCCATGAGCGACGCGGGCTTCGAGCGGCTCTATGCCGCGTTGCTCGACATCACCGGACCGGCGCTCGCTTATAAGCGGCGCAAGCGGGCCGAGGTGCTGCTGCATCATCTGGAAGAGAACGTGCTCGGCAGCTTGCAAAGCGATGTGCTGCCGTTGCTTGCCGGATTGGGCGAGTCGTCGCGAGCCGAGCTCGCGAAGCTCGAGCAACAGCAGGAGCAGCTTGCCAACGCTGTATGGCGCGGCATCGTGCCGACGCTGCCCGCGTTGCTCGATACGCATGCGGCAAAGCATGACGTTGTGGGGCTGTGCAACGCGCTGTCGCAATCGATATTCGAGCTGTTTGGTCGCGAGGCAGACCGGCTGTTGGGCGATTATCTGATCGAGCCCGACGCTTCGCTTGCGCAAATCAGGCTCGATGACGATGCCGGTTTCGACGATGTCGTCATCGAACGTGCGGACGCAAATGGACCGGTGAGCGAGGTCGCCGGTGTCGACTTCGGACGCCTTCACACCGCGCTCAGCCACGCGATTCGCGAGTGTGTGCTCAGTCTTTCCGTCCATGCCGCGCAACGGTGCCGCGGGTCGATCGCGCATTTGACGAAACTCGCGCGCCGTCTCGAAGAGTCGTTAGCGACGCACGAAGAACGCTTGCTCGATCTGAAGTCGCAAGTGCGCTCGCAATCTTTCTAAGGCGCCCTTCAAACGCCCGGTCTCAACGTGATCGTGAACGACCGTGGCGTCTCACCGTTTTCATCGCGCGGCATCGGGTCGGAGCGCTTGACCGCCTCGACGGCGGCCTTGTCCCACGTTCGGTCGCCGCTCGATCGAACGATCTTTACCGATTCGAGACTGCCTGACGACGTGCAGTGCACTTCGACTACGGTTTCCCGATGATCGGCCTTGCCATTCCACACGATGTTCGGTTGCACGCGCTGCCGGACAAGCTCCGCGTAGTCGAACACTTTCGGCGCGGAGGTCGGTTGCCGGGCCGCCGCCGCGGCAAAGTTTTTCACCGCGTTGATCAGTAACGCAGCTGAACGTCGGCTGCTGTCGAGCTCCGCCAGCGTGATCCATTCGCGCGCGGGCTGCGGCGTTTTATCGAACGCCTGGCGGTAGACGCGCATCGCCTTGCACCACGCCTCAGGCGAAAGCTCCGCCTGGCGGCCGCTCGTCAACAGCCCCAGATCCTCGGCCTCGGTAGGGTCGCGATTCAACGCGTCCGAGATCGACGCCGACAGCGCCAGTTGTCCGCGCAGCCGTTGTCCGGGCGTGACCTGCGGCAGCGGTGTGGTTTGCGTCGACTGTTTGATCAGGTTGAACATCGCCTGCAATTGCGCCTGCAGGTCTGCGTCGCTCTCCTTGTCCATCGACAGATAGCGCGACGTGATCATTTGCAGATTCTTGAGCCCGCCGCAATCGGGCGGCGCGTTGTTGAGCGCGCGCGTCGTCAGGCCCAGCAACTGTTCGCGGTCTTGCTGCGAGATGCGCGCCATGCCGTCCAGCACGCTCAGCGCACGTTCGAGCGCGGCGGGGCCCGCCGTAGCCGGATTGCTATCGGCCGAAAAGTAGAAGCGCTGGATATCCGGATCGGCCGTCAGTTTCTGCGCCCAGTCCGCGAGCAGCTTCGCTTTGGACGAGTCGGCCGGGATGCCGAAGTGATTGGCCAGATCGGCGGCATCGAGCGGTTTGCCGGGTTGGAACGGCAGGGCGGTCGAGAGCAGCGACGGACCGGTCGCAGGTGACGGAAAAGACGGCAGACGCAGGGAGTCTGCGTTGCTCGCGGCTGTCGCAACGCCCGCGCCGGTGCGAGCCGTATCGCCGCCCGTCTGCGGCAGCGTGAAGACGAAATTTGCCTCGACCGCCACGGGCTGGTTGCCCATGCTCTGCGCGGACACGAAGTGCGCGCTCGACGTGATCGTGGCACTCGCGGTGCTCGCGCCGGCGACGCACGCGAGAATCACCGACGCTTTGGTCAAGCGCCCAAGCAGCGGATGCCCGCAACGGAGCAGGTGCGGCTCTTTCATTGTCATTGTCGAGTTCGGATCGTGCAGGCGCTCCGAGTCCCGCAGGACGGGTGGCCAACACTTGCCCAGCATGGTGACATACCTTCGTGCGCTGGGCTATACGTCGCGCCACATCCGTCGGTAGGCTGCTTCGAGCTGTCGTGCGAAGCGCCCACCGTCCATCAGTGGGGAGCGCTCGAGCCGCCCGCGCAGTTCCCTGTGTAACGTCTGGAGGCGGGCCAGGTCGCGCGCGAGCGCGACGGCCGCCTCGACGAACGCCGCGTCGCTGTCGGCCGCGAGCGCAAGCAGATCGAGATTCGCGAGCTGGCACAGTCCACCGCGGCCCACCGCCGTTTGCCCGACGCGCGTGACGATCGGCACGCCCATCCACAGCGCGTCGAGTGTCGTCGTGTGGCCGTTGTACGGGAACGTGTCGAGCGCGATGTCGATCGCGTGATACGAGGCCAGATAGTCGGCGCGGCGCTGGAACGGTACGCAATCGACTCGCGTCACGTCGATACCGTGCGCGCGCATCCGTTCCAAAAGCTGGGTGCGCCCCGAACCCTGCGGCGCCAGAACGATCAGGCGCGCGTCGGGTAGTCGCGCAAACACGCCGGCCCAAAGCTGCAATGTGCGGTCGGTCAGCTTGCATGGATTGTTCAGGCAGCCGAACGTCACGTGCCCCGCGGCAAGCGCCGGCGGCACTGTCACGGCCGGCTCGTCGGCGAGCGGGTCGTAGCACCAGAACGAGTCGGCGAGCCGGATCGAGCGCTCGCGATAAAAGTGGTCGTGCGCGGGTGGATCGAGATGCGGATCGGTCACGCGGAAATCGATCGATGCCAGTCCCGTGGTGCCGGGATAGGCGAGCCAAGTAGCCTGTACCGGCGCGGGCCGGCGCGCGAATAGCGCCGGTCTTCCGTCGGCCATGTGCATCGTCAGGTCCACGAGAATATCGATTCCGTCGTCGCGGATTTGCTGGGCGAGTTGCGCATCGTCGAGGCCATGCACGTCGCGCCAGCGCTCGACGTAGCCGGCGAGCCGCTGCGTCAGGGCGTCGGGCCGCGCGACGCTCGCATAGCAGGTGATCTCGAACGCCGAGCGATCGTGGTGGGCGAGGAGCGGCACGAGAAAGAGCGCCTGGCAATGGTCGCGAAAGTCCGCGCCGACATAGCCGATGCGCAGTCGCTCGCGGGCTGCGCGCGGGCGCGCAGGCTCAGCGTGCTTGCGCGGCTCGTGCCGGGCCGACCACTCGAGGGCTTCCGCGAGCACGATGTCGGCGGTTTCGGCCTGGAAATTCAGCGCGTAGACGAGATTGCTGTGCGCGAGCGCATTGCGCGGATCGCAGGCGATCGCTTGCCGGTAGCAGCCGATGGCGTCGTCGAGGGCGCCGCTGTCCTTCAGCACGTTGCCAAGGTTGTTGAGCGTGGCCGAATGCCGTGCATCGGTCGCGAGCGCGAGGCGCAGGTGCACGATAGCTTCGTCGAAAAGGCCGAGCGAGCGCCGCAGATTCGCGGCGTTGTTATGAGCGGCGATGAAGCCGGGGCGCGCGCGCAGGGCGGCATCGTAGGCGTCGGCAGCCGCACTGGTCTCGCCGAGCAGCGTGCAGACGTTCCCGAGATTGTTGAACGCATCGGCAAATCCGGGATCTAGCGCGGTCGCGCGACGGAACTGCGTCGCGGCCTCCGTGTGGCGGCCGAGGCCTTGCAGCGCATTGCCGAGGTTATATGCGGCGTCGGTGTTCGATGGCGCGTGCGTGACCGCTTGCGCGAGCACATCCGTGGCCTCCTCGAACGCGCGCCTCGCGCACAGCGCGACGCCAAGGTTGATCAGCGCTGCCGGTGCCCGTGGATCGACGCGCACGGCTTCGCGCAGCAACGCGAGCGCTTCGTCGTGGTGCCCCAGTTGGTCGAGCAGCGTGCCGAGCTGCGTGAGCGCGAGCGCGTGCGCGGGCTGCGCGGCGAGGGCGGCCCGGTACGCGCGCCCGGCTGCGTCGAGCGCGCCCAGTTGCCGGTGGCTGTTGCCGAGATTGCTGGCGAAATCGGCGTTGGCCGGGTCGCGCGCGAGCGCCGACGTGTACGCATCGATCGCAGCGTGGTGATCGCCCTGCGCCTGTAGCGCATTGCCGAGCGCAGCATGGAGCTCCGCATCCGTCGGATCGAGCGTGATCGCTTCGCGCAGCGTCGCGGCGGCCTGCGCGAAACGGCCGAGCGAGTGGAGCACGTGTGCGCGCATCGCACGATGCCGCACGTCGCCTGGGGCGATCGCGATCGCGCGGTCGAGTTGTGCGAGCGCGCTTTCGCCGTCCCCGCACTGCAATTCGAGTATGCCGAGGCGCAGCCGGATGTCGGCGTTCTCGGGTTGTTCGGCCAGTGCGGTTTCGTAGAGCGCGCGGGCGGCGGGCAGGTCGCCTGCGAGATGGCGGGCTTTGGCGTGGGCGAGTGGCGAGTCGGGCATCATGGTTGGTCAGGCATCGGAGTGGGCGTAGCGGCCGCCAGTGCCGACAGGCTAACAGCGCATGGACCGAAACCAGACGCCAAATAGAACCGAAGTGAGGGTTCTATTCCGCGGAAAGACCGTTTGGATCAGTTGGTTACCGAATATGTCGGTATGCCCGGGTTCAGCCGGGTAGAACGGACCTACCTGGGCGATTGATCGCCATCGCGCGGCGCATTGAGCATCCGCTCCACATACCGCGCAATCAGATCGATCTCCAGATTCACCCGTACCCCATCGCGCAGATGCTTGAGCGCCGTCACCTGCACGGTATGCGGGATCAGATTGATCGAAAACTCGCAGCCATCGTCGCGATCATGGACGGAATTCACGGTCAGGCTCACGCCATTGACCGTAATCGACCCCTTGTAGGCGAGATAGCGGCCAATCTCGCGCGGCGCCAGAATACGCAGCTCGTGCGATTCGCCGACCGGTGCAAAACGCGTGACGGTGCCGAGCCCGTCGACGTGTCCGGACACGATATGCCCGCCGAGCCGGTCATGCGCGCGCAGCGCTTTCTCGAGATTGACCTCGCCGGTTTCGCCGAGACCGGCTGTGCGGTTCAGGCTTTCGCGCGACACGTCGACTTCGAACGAATGAGCGGTCTTCGCGACCACCGTCATGCAGGCGCCCTGGATCGTGATGCTGTCGCCGAGCTGCACGTCGTCGAGGTCGAGGCCGCCGGCCTCGACGTTCAGTCGCACGCCGGCGTCGCCGCCCGTGCCAAGCGGCTTGACTGATTCGATGCGGCCCACTGCCGCGACGATTCCTGTAAACATCGTGCTAGTCCTTGATCATTTCGAAACGGTGGGGGACATGGTGTCGGTCCCGGGTACGGCTGTCGGCGCGAAGCGCGCGAGGATCCGCAGATCGTCGCCGATTCGCTCGATCGTGTGGAAATTCAGCTTCACGCGGTCTTCGAGCAGATCGGGCGAGGGCAGATTGAACATGCTCATCGAGTCCATGCCGAGCAGGCTCGGCGCCAGATAGACGAGCAGCTCGTCGACGCAGCCTTCGCGCAGCAGCGAACCGTTCAGCTTGTAGCCGGCCTCGACGTGCAACTCGTTCACGTTGCGCTCGCCGAGCACGCTCAGCATGCGCGGCAGATCGACCTTGCCCGCGGCGTTCGGCAGCGCCACGATCTCGGCGCCGCGCTCGCGCAGCGCGCTCGCGCGTTCTTCGAGGCGCGCATCGAGATGGCCGCAAAAGATCAGCGTCGGCGCGCCGGCCAGGATCTGCGCGTCGAGCGGCACATCGAGCTGGCTGTCGATCAATACACGGCGCGGCTGGCGCGGCGTATCGACCGCGCGCACGGTCATGCGCGGATTGTCCTCGCGCACGGTGCCGATGCCGGTCAGGATCGCCGACGCACGCGCCCGCCACGCATGGCCGTCGGCGCGCGCGGCCGCGCTCGTGATCCACTGGCTTTCACCCGACGGCAAGCCGGTGCGGCCATCGAGCGATGCCGCCACTTTCATGCGCACCCACGGGCGGCCGCGCGTCATGCGCGACACGAAGCCGATGTTCAGCTCCCGCGCTTCGTTCGCGAGCAGCCCGCAGCGCACTTCGATACCGGCCTCGCGCAGCATCGCGAGACCGCGCCCGGAGACCTGCGGATTGGGATCTTCCATCGCCGCGATCACGCGGCCGATCTGCGCTTCGATCAGCGCGTTCGCGCACGGCGGCGTGCGGCCGAAATGGCTGCACGGTTCGAGCGTCACGTAGGCGGTCGCGCCGCGCAGATCGTGGCCGCGCGAGCGCGCGTCCTTCAGCGCGCGAATCTCGGCGTGATCCTGGCCGGCCGGCTGCGTGTAGCCTTCGCCGATCACCTCGCCGTTTCTGACGAGCACGCAACCGACGCGCGGATTCGGGTCGGTCGTGTACATGCCGCGCTTCGCGAGCGCGAGCGCGCGTTCCATGTGGACGAAATCGGTTTGCGAGAACATCGGTGTCCGTTTGGGGTGCGGTGTCTGGGTCGGGCGGGGCTCAGCCCTTCAACGATGCGAACGCGCCGCGCGCGGTGTCGATCGTCGCGTCGATCACCGCGTCGTCGTGCGCGCTCGACACGAAACCCGCCTCATAGGCGGACGGCGCGAAGTACACGCCCGCGTCGAGCATCTTGTGGAAGAACGCATTGAAGCGCGGCACATCGCTCTTCGTGACCTCGGCGAAGCGGGTCGGGATCGATTCGCGGAAGTAGATGCCGAACATGCCGCCGAGCGCATCGGCCGCTAACGGCACACCCGCTTCGCGGGCCGCCTGCGCAAGGCCTTGCGCGAGACGGCTGGTGCGCGCGGCGAGCGTGTCGTAGAAGCCGGGGGCCTGGATCAGTTGCAAGGTCTTCAGGCCGGCCGCGACGGCGATCGGATTGCCGGACAGTGTGCCCGCCTGATAGACGCCGCCGAGCGGCGCGAGATGAGCCATGATGTCGCGCCGGCCGCCGAAGGCCGCCGCCGGCATGCCGCCGCCGATCACCTTGCCAAGACACGTGAGGTCCGGCTTGATGCCGTAAAGTTGCTGTGCTCCGCCGAGCGCAACGCGGAAGCCGCACATCACTTCGTCGAAAATCAGCACCGCGCCGTACTCGGTGCACAGGCGGCGCAGCGCCTGCAGGAATTCGGGCGTCGCGCGCACGAGGTTCATATTGCCCGCGACCGGCTCGACGATCACCGATGCGATCTCGTTGCCGAACGCCTTGAACGCTTCTTCGAGCTCGGCGACGTTGTTGTATTCGAGTACGGTGGTGTGCTTCGCGATGTCCACCGGCACGCCCGCCGAGGTCGGATTGCCGAACGTCAGGAGGCCCGAGCCGGCCTTCACGAGCAGGCTGTCCGCGTGGCCGTGATAGCAGCCCTCGAACTTGACGATGCGGCTGCGGTTCGTGAAGCCGCGCGCGAGACGCAGCGCGCTCATCGTCGCTTCGGTGCCGCTCGACACCATGCGCACCTGTTCGATCGACGGCACCAGCTTGCAGATTTCCTCGGCGATCTCGACTTCCGCCTCGGTCGGCGCGCCGAACGAGAAGCCATTGACGAGCACGCGCTGCACGGCGTCGAGCACTTCGGGATGAACGTGGCCAAGGATCATCGGCCCCCACGAGCCGATGTAGTCGGTATAGCGCTGGCCGTCCGCGTCCCAGAAGTACGGACCTTGCGCGCGCTCGATGAAGCGCGGCGTGCCGCCGACGGAACGGAAAGCGCGCACCGGCGAATTCACGCCACCGGGGATCGTGCGTTGCGCGCGTTCGAAAAGGATTTCGTTTCTGGACATGGCGATGGCTGGAATAGGGAACTGGGGTTGCGCAGCGGCGCAAAGGGCCTCGGGCGATTCCCACGGGGCACTTCGCGCAATGCTGGGATGAATGCAGAAATTGTACCGGAGTCAGCGGCGGCGGGCAGTGCGGGCGGGCGGTTGCGGCGGCGCGTGTGCCGCCTGGCTGGCCGGTGCGGTGAGCGTCGGTGGCTTGCGCTTGCCGGTCAATTCGGCCCAGCGTTTCTCCAGCGCGCCCTCGGCGATCGGTTTGATGCTCGTGCCCGAGCTTTGCGCATCCCATGTCTGCACCGAGAACGGATGCACGCGCAGTTGATCGCGCGTGATGACCGGCGCTTGATGCGCATCGACGAGCCAGTCGTAGACGAAGTCGATGCACAGCCGGTAGCCGCGTTTGGTCGATGCGTCGGGGACTTCGTAGGGTGCGCGCGTCACGTAGCCCGAGCCGAAGATGCCCTTCGGTTCCTGCGCGACGCGGTGCAGGAACACGCGATCGCCGGGCAGGATGCCGCGCGCGAAGCCGCAGCCCCACGCGTCGGTCACCGCTTCGCCGGCAGCCACGCGTTTCGCGATGTCGGGCAACTCGGGCCACGGCCATTTCTTGGGGCTCCAGATCAGCAGGAAGGCGGTCATGGCGGGTTCGAACGGGATCAGGGGAAGGGCAGGCGGCAGCTTAACCGATCGGCGGCGGATGCGTCGCGCGGCGCTGTCGCGCGACGTCCACGCAGCCCAGCGCGAGCGCAGCCGCCAGGTTAACCGTCGCGTACAATCGAGCCCTTCAGTTAATGGCCGTTCCCGCTTCACCCGTTCCGCTGCCGACGCCGGCGCGGCGTTCCATCCGGATTTCCCATGTCTCACGTCGTCAAAGGCCGGCCCGATGGCCGGCTGATCCTGTTGCTCGGCGCGCTGGCCGCGTGCGGGCCGATTTCCACCGACATGTATTTGCCGAGCCTGCCGACCATCGCGCAGGCCTTCGCGGTCAGCTCGGCCGCCGCGCAATCGACGCTCACGAGCTTCATGTTCGGCTTCTCGATCGGCATGCTGCTCTACGGTCCGCTGTCCGATACGTATGGCCGTCGGCCAATTCTGATGGGCGGCATCGTCATGTTTGCGCTCGCGAGCATCGCCTGCGCGCTGTCGATGTCGATCGGCTCGCTGGTCGGCTTCCGCTTTGTGCAG
>ABYL01000022.1 GCA_000173575.1 Burkholderia sp. H160
ATCGGTCGATATGATCGTGCCGTTCGGTTTCGCTGGTTCAATCAAGGCTGCACGCGTGGCCAGCGTCACGATGGGCCGGATCAATCTGCAAATGCACGAGGCGCAAGCGTTCAATCCAAGGCTGGGCGGGCACACACTTCTCAACCACGTTGACAAGGACGAAGCATGGCTCAGGGAGCGACTGAAACGCGACTTGCATATCGCCGCGGCATCATCATTTACAGATATCCGGCAGGCAGAATGGGCTATTACGGAAGCGATGCGCGCCAATGCCACTAGAATAAAGACGTGGACAACATCACCGCGTAACGATTTGACACTATTCGAAGACGTTGGAAGAAACGTTGGAAATGTGGTGATCAGAAAATCAGGAGAATATAGACCCGCGAGCCGGGTCAAGGTGATCCTCCGCTATCAGACCTACAATGGCATGCCTTATTATGTCCTGACAGCGATGCTTGTCGCGTAACATTCCACAACACAGTCATGAACTACGGGACGTATAACAATCTCGAACAGTTGATCATGGGACGATTCCATGAGGACTATTCGATCTATGGAAATTCGATACCGGAACTCGTTCTCTCCTATAAGGCGGGGATGACCGAGGACGAAAGAGTCTCGATGCTGGAAGAGATAGTCCGATTCCAGAAGGTCAACTCAAACTGTCTGGATATGGCGTTTGATGATCTCTTTGGAAGCCATTGCGATCCGAGTCTTTGGGGGCACACTGCGGCCTCGTTCCTTGACGAGTTGAAACGTCTTCTGAGCGAGTAATCCACTGGTCGCCGAAGAGGGTTGCTAGATGCCACCCGCGCGGCGCACTAAAAAAAAACGGAGCGAAAGCCATTCGACTTTCGCTCCGTCACGCCAGGCAAGGACTGGCCAAGCCCCCGTCTACCCTCGCGTAAAAAGCACCGCTTTACCGCGTTGCCACACCCTTCAGAATCTGCGCGACCCCCTCCACATAGCTACGCGTACCAAAGCGCTCCTGCGCGGTCCGATAGCCGTTGGTCACCAGCTTGTTGCGCAACTCGTCGTTCGAGCGCAATTCAGCGAGCGTATCGGCAAGCGCATGCGCATCGCCCGGCGTACACAGCACGCCGTTTTCATAGTCGTCGATGATTTCGAGCACCCCGCCCGCGCGCGACGCCACGACCGGCCGCTGCGCGAGCATGCCCTCGACGATCACCCGGCCGAACGGCTCCGGCGTGATCGACGTATGCACGACCGCGTCCACCGCGCACATGCAGGCCGCAATATCGTGCTGGAAGCCCAGAAAATGCACGCGTGAGCCGAGCTTGTGCGCCGCGACGAAGGCACGCAGCTCGCTCTCGTACTGGTCCTCGCCGAACAGCGCCGCGCCGACCAGCACCGCATGCATCTGCGGATTGAGCACCATCGCTTCGAGCAGCACATGCTGCCCCTTCCAGCGCGCGAGCCGGCTGAACGAGCCGACGAGGAACGCGTCGCCCGGCAGATTCAGGCGCTCGCGCAGCACCGCTTGCGGCACCGTGCGCAACGCGTCGAACGGCTCCGCCGCAATGCCATTGAACACGACGTCGATGCGCTTGCTGTCGAACCGCGTGAGCTTCGCGAACGCGTGCGCCGACGCGGCCGAATTGGCGATCACATGTGTAAGGCCAAGCCGCGCGCACCACTTGATGATCGCAAGCTGCTTGCCGCCGAAATGCTCAGCGCTGACGATATCACGCAGATGCCAAACCACCGGCCGTCTCGCGAGCTTGCCCGCCAGTGCGCCGATCACCATCGCGCGCTGCGTGTTCGCGTAGATCACATCGACCTTGCGCGCGCGTTTCGCGGTTGCACGCACGAGTGAGATCAGCCCCTTCAAGGCCTGACCTTTCGGCAGTGAACCGCCCTGCTTGCGCACGTTTTTCAGCACGCCGGCATCGAGTACGGAGACCTCGACGCCGGTCTTCTGGAGTGCGGTGTGAAACGGGCCATCGTCGAACAGCACGACCTCGATGCGCGAGCGCAACGCCTTGACGATTTCGAGCAGGGACAGCTCGGCGCCGCCGAGCACGCCGCTCTGATCGACGGCGAGAATGCGCGGCACGTTCGTGACGGCCTGCCCGGACGACCGATACGGAACGTATGCCGGCAGCGTCGCCGTGCGCAGCGCGGGCACCGACGCGCGCACCTGCGCGAAGAAGCGCTCGCGAAAATGCGCGGCCGAGAACTGCTCGGCGTTGCCGCGGCAATTCTCGGGCAGGAACCGGTGCGCGAGTTCGTCGAAGCGCTTGACCGCCGCGATGATCGAATCGGTGTTCTGTTCATCGAAGAACATGCCAGTCGGCTTCGGCTCGGTCAGATCGCGCACGGTTTCGAGCGCCCCGCCCTTGCCGTATGCAATGACCGGCGTGCCGCAGGCCTGCGCCTCGACCACCGAAATGCCGAAGTCCTCTTCGGCCGCGAACACGAAAGCCTTTGCGCGGCTCATGCGGTCCTTCAGCACCTGGAACGGCTGATAGCCCATGATCTCGACGTTCGGTCCCGCCTTCGCGCGAATCTTCTCCATGTCGGGTCCGTCGCCGATCACGACGAGCTTGCGCTCGGGCATGTGCGCGAACGCCTCGACGATCAGATCGATCTTCTTATACGGCACCATGCGCGACGCGGTTAGATAAAAGTCTTCCTTCTCCGTACACAGCGAAAAAGCCTCGACGTCGACCGGCGGAAAGATCACCTCGGCGTCGCGCTGATACACCTTTTTGATCCGTCGCGCGATGAACGCCGAGTTCGCCACGAAGCCGTCGACCGAATTCGAGGTGCGGATATCCCAGTTGCGGATGTAATGCAGAATCAGCCGCGCGAGGGCCGACTTCGGCCCGTTGGTCAGCTTCGACTGCTGCAGATACTGGTGCTGCAAATCCCACGCATAGCGGATCGGCGAATGCACGTAGCTGATATGCACCTGGTCCGGGCCCGTCAGAATGCCCTTCGCGACCGCATGGCTGCTCGAAATCACGACGTCATACGCGGACACGTCGAGCTGTTCGATCGCGAGCGGCATCAGCGGCAGATACGAGCGGTACTTGCTGCGCGCGAGCGGCAGCTTCTGGATGAACGACGTCGTCACCGGTTTTCCGCGCAGGAAGCTGCGGTCGTCGAGAAAGTCCACGAGGCTGAACAGGTCCGCATCCGGGAAGCAGGCGATGATCTGCTCGAGCACTTTCTCCGCGCCCGCATAGGTGACGAGCCAGTCGTGCACGATTGCGATGCGCACGTTTTTGTTCTCGCGTAGCGCGCTGCGGCGCGGCGCCGGCTGCACGCCGGGCACGCTCGTGAGTTCGTCGAACGCGCTGCGCGTCGCGGGCCTCAACAGGTTGTTTTCAAGGACGTCGTGATTCATGCGCTTTTCCTCGGATTCAGTCGCAACAGCAGTGAACGCGCAAGATTGCGCAAAGCGGGCGTCATCGTGAGCGACCATGCGACGTTCGCGCCGACCATCAACACGCCCGCGGCGATCGCGAGCGCGAGGCTCGGCAGGAAACTCGCGAGCCACAGGCTGGCGAGCAGAAAGGTGAGATGGGCGAGCATGTCGAGTACGATCTGGCGCGAGCGGATCGCGGCGAAATGCAGCAGCACCGCGTAGTCGAACAGCGCGCGAGCGGCGACCGCGACCGCCGCGCCCGTCAACCCGAAATGCGTGATGCCGAGCCACAACGCGCCGGCGAAAAACGGCAGCTCGACGAGGCCGACGCGCGCGGCGGTGGCGGGATCGACCTGCGACTGGATCAGGATGCGCGTGACGTTGGCCTGACCCACGAGCCACACGGCGACGATCATGATGCGACCCACGGGCGCCGCGACCGTCGCGATCTCGTTGCCGACCCACAGATGCAGGAACGGTTCGAGCACCAGCATCGCGACGAGCGCGACCGGCGTGAACACGCCATTGAGAAATTCGAGCGACTGCTGGGTGATCGTGTCGGCATCCGCGCGGCCGACCGCGGACAAGCGCGGAAACAGCGTGCGCACCATCGCGGTCGGCACGATGTTCAGGCGCGTGACGAGGTTCTGCGGCACCGTGTAGTACGTGACGAAACGCGCGCCCAAGCGCGAGCCGAGCATTACGCGATCGAGCGAATCGGCGACCATCGTCGTCACGCTCGCGATCAGCATCCAGCCGCCGAAGTTGAACAGCCCCTTCGCGACGCCGAGCTGTGGCGGCAGAATGCTGCGTATCTCAAGCACTTTCAGCGCCGAGCGGCCAAGCAGCGCCGCCGCGAGAATCCGCGCGACCACCGCCGCGGCGAGCACGTTCTGCAAGGTCGCGCCGAGCCACCACGCGGCACCGAGCGGCAGCAACTGGAACAGGAACGTGCCGATCGTCTGGTTCGTGTTGTAGACGCCGAAGCGTTCCGCGCCGTTGATCGCGCCCGCGAACACCCATGAGACGTTCGCGATCGGAATCGCGACCGCGAGCCACGGCAGCGCCATATAAACCTCGTGCTGCAGCTCGGGCGATACCTTCGTGAAATACGCGGTGTAGAGGAACGCGCCGAAGTAAATGATCAGACCGCCGATCACGCCGGTCGTCAGATTGAGCCACGTCGCGCTCCAGAACACGCGGGCGCTCTCGTGCTGATCGCCCGACGCGCGCGCTTTCGAAATATGGTTTTGCGCGGCCATGCTCATGCCGAGATCGAGAATCCCGAAGTAGCCGATCAGCGTCCACACGAGACTGATCACGCCGTAGCGCTCGACGCCGAGCAGCCGGATATACGACGGCACGGTCACGAGCGACACGAACGTCGGCAGCACGAGCCCGAAAAAATTGATCGCTACGTTCCTGAGAATGCCTTTGTCCATCGAATCCCTTGGGTTTTGCGGTTAGGTTGCGTGCAGAGCCGCATCATTGTCGTCAGCGGCCATCAAGGCTTCCAGCGGTACATCAACACCTTGCCGCGCGCGTCTTCCTCGACGAACACGAGGTACTCACCATCGCTGCCGCCGTTGCCACGTCTAGCGGCGCTGATCCCGTTCGGCACGTCGACCCAGCCCGACGCGCGCCCCACTTCGGCGCCCGGCCGGATCACGCCGAGTTCCTTGCCGCTGTCCTTGTCCCACACGTGCACCGCGCCGACCGGCTCGACGCCGAACACGTATTGCCCCTCGACGGTGAGGCCGATGATCGTCGCGATGGGCTTGCTCTGGGTCTGCCAGGGCAACGTGATCGCATACCGCTGCACCGGCGTGCCGCTCGACCATTTGTCATAGCGCACCAGCACGCGCCCCACTTCTTTCCAGAAGCCCTGCGCGGTTGGCATATCGGCCGTATAGCCGCTCACGTACATCGTGTCGGTGTCGGGTTCGTAGATCGCGCGATGCAGCTCGGTGAACGGCTGCGGCACCGGGTACTGGGTCAGGTTCGAATACGAGTAGACCGGGTTGCCCTTCGCATCGAGTCCGCCGAAACGGAAGCGATAGATGCCCTTCGTATCCCGCGCGCGCCAGATGTCGCCAGCGGTATCGACCCACCAGCCCCAGCCGCCCGCGAGCTTCGTGCCGCTCGTGTTCGGCGTGAATTCGTCGCGATCGAAGCGGCCGTCGCCATTCGTATCGCGCCAGATCCAGTCGCCGCCCGGCGGCGCATTCGGCACCTTCTCGACCGCGCGCTCGCGGCCTGCGATAAAGCCGGAAGGAATCGCGGTCTCGCCATCATGCTGCGGATCGAAGCGATAGATCTTCAGATGGTCCGCGTACATGTCGGTTAGATAAAGGAACGTGCGCCCCTTTAGCCGCCGCGCGATCGGCAGGCCCGGATACTGGTCGGTGTGAAACACCGGATCGTCCGGGTACCTGAAGCGGTTCGACAGGAATCCCGCATATTTCCAGTCCTGTCCGGGCGGCTTCGACAGATCGAGTTCGAAGCGCTTGTTGCCCGTATAAACACTGTCGGGCCTGGCCGGATCGATCCACGCGCCGTCGACGAACAGCAGCCCCTCGAGCTGCCAGTTGCGTTTGCCGGTCGGCGCATAGCTTTCGAGCGTCGCGCCAAGACCCGCGCCGATCGGCTCGTAACGCCGACCGATGCCGTTCGTCGACACATACACGTTGCCGCGCGCATCGACACCGACTCCGGTCAACCCATTGAAGCGCAACGGCCCCGGCTTGCCCGCGACGCCGCTGAAAATGCCGCCGCGCTCGCCGAGCGTGCCCGACTCCGCATAATGGCCGTCGTGCTTCGTGAAGAACAGCACCTGCTGGCGCGGACCGTTGTCGGCGATCAGGATGCGGCCTTGTGCATCGACGGCAACGTCGACCGCGGCCGAATCGGCCGGCAGCGTAAAGTTCTCGTCGAGGCGCTGGCCCGCCGCCGTGTAATGCTCGATGCCCGGCGCGCGTTCGCTGCGCGTGCCACTGAGTACCCATAAGGTGCCGTCGGGCGCGAGCGCGATACGGCCTGGCTCGTGCACGCTCCACGTCGCCTTCTGCTGCATCGACTCGGCATCGTAGACTTCGATGCGATTGCGCGCGGTATTCGCCGCGAACAGCGTCGTATCGTTCGCGGCGAGCCCGCCGATTGCCGCGTCCGTTCCGGTCGGCTCTTCGTTCATCATCAGAAAACCGGCCGCGAGCTGCGCATGCGGGTCCGCGTTTTTCAAGGCCGGCTGGAACGGCGCGACGCGTTTCGGATCGTTGATCAGGCGCCGCGAAATGCCGAACCATTGCTTGCCCTTCTCCGGCCAGACGCCCGGCTCGACCAGATGCCCCTTCTCATTGCCGACCGCAATCGCGACGAACGCGTACTTGCGATTGACCGCGATCGCATTGCCGCCGGCATTGCCCCAGCCGTGCGTGCCGCCCGCGAAGCCGAGCATCTTGCCGTCCTGATAGACGCTCGCTTCGGCGCCGCTTTCGTCCCACGGCGCGTTCGTGTACACCTTGCCGTCGGGCGTGACCGCGATCGCGGTGATGTTGATCTGCGTCCACGTTCCATCGCCAAAGCCGAAGCTGTTGCCGATCCACGACGTCTTCGCGTTCAACGCGGTTTCGGCGCAAGCCGGTATTCCAGCCGATGCCGCGATCAGTGCGGCACCACACGCCGTCAGCGCGAACCAGCTTTTGAACGTGAAACGAGGCAAGGCGAATCCTCCAGTCGATGTTCGGTCAACGCGACGCACGCAGACCTGTACCCGCGCGGGGCGAAATTCGGTGATGTGGCAAAGCGGATCGAAGCGCAAGCGCTTGAAGAGCAGCGCCTGAAACCACGCGAGAGAACGAGTGGAAGGGTGGCCGCTGCGGGCGGCCCGGCCGGACAGCCTTCCACACGGCTACGTTACGCGGAAAGAATGCGCCGACGAAAATCGAAAATAATTCAAAAATATTCGTCTGCTTAAACGTCAATAAAGAAACGTTTTTTTAAATTCGATAAAAATACGATCCGAGCCGGCGCCCGGTTCTGGTGCGGCGATTTCTCCCTTCTTTACCGATGTGGAATCACGCAATCCGCATTTATTACGGCGCACCCGATTCGTCCAGCATAAACATATAAATCCCGCGTCAATGGCTAAAGAAATACCCTGTTTCAATCTGATTCAATTAGCCAATTCATGCTGGTTTTTTCGTGAATTTCTTTTCCCTAAAATCGATTGCACTCCCGTTGCGACGCGAAGCGCGCGCCTGTTCGTCAGCCATTGTCTGCGAACCGCGCGGCCCTTCGCCCGGCCCATCCGCTTTACACCATGGACGGTTCATGACAGCCAGCGCATTGCCCCTCGCGCCCTCCCATTCCCGCATCGTGCAGCTCGATGGCCTGCGGGCGATCGCCGTGCTCGCCGTGTTCGCGCAGCACGCGCTGAAGGCGCCGCTGTGGATGGGCGTCGATCTGTTTTTCGTTTTGAGCGGATTTCTGATCAGCGGCATCCTGCTCGATCGCAAGTCGCGTCAGCAGTCGTATTTCAGCTATTTCTATGCACGCCGCGCGCGCCGCATCCTGCCGCCGTACCTGCTGTTGATGGCCGTGTCGTCGCTGCTGTTCGGCCTCGCGTGGGCGCAGCACTGGTACTGGTACGCGTTTTTCGCGACCAATATCGGCGATGCGCTGAATCAAAGCGGTCACGACAGCCTCAACGTGCTGTGGTCGCTCGCGGTCGAAGAGCAGTTCTATATCTTCTGGCCGTTCGTGATCCTACTCGTGCCCGAGCGTCTGCTCGGGCTGGTGGCCGCCGCGCTGATCGTGCTGGTGCCGCTGCTGCGCGCGGTCGCGACGCCGTGGTTCGATTCGTTCTGGCCGATCTATTACCTGACGCCGTTCCGCATGGATCTGCTCGCGGCCGGTGCGCTGCTGGCGGTTGCCGTGCGGCGCGATCGCAACGCGCTCGAACCGTTCAAGCCACTCGCGGTGCTCGGCGCGCTGGCCGCGCTCGCGGTGCTGGCGTGGCTGCATCTGCACTTCCCGCGTTTTCGCGCGGCCAATACGCCGCTGTCGAATGCGGCGCTTTATAGCGTGTCGCTGGTGCTGTGCACGTCGATCGTCGTGATCGCGCTGCAAAGCAAGGGCATCGTGAAGCGCTTCCTGTGCAATCGCGTGCTCGTTTATATCGGCACCATCAGCTACACGATCTATCTGATCCACCTGAGCGTGCTGTACATGGTGTGGCCGCTGCATCTGAATCGCTATCTGAGCGCCGCGATCGCGCTCGCGATCACGCTGGTGTACGCGAGCATCACGTGGTTCGCGTTCGAGAAGCGGCTGATTTTCGGTGCGCGCGGCGCAAGACTGACGGCCAGCGCCGGCGCCAACGTTGCGCGGCAAGCGCCGCAAAGCCGCGCATGAGCCGCCGGGCCGCTACTGCTGCCTGCGTGCTCGGCGTCGTGTCGACGCTGACGCTGCTCGCGCCGGCCACGAGCGCGGCCGCGGCCGAAGCGCAAGCCTCATCGTCCACGCCAGTGCTGATCGACGCCTACGGCGATTCGACCACGCTCGGCATCACCTGCAGCGACGGCCACTGCGCTGCGCAAGCACGCAATGCCGTGACGTATCTGCAACTGGCTTTGCAGGCGCATGACGGCGAGCGCGTGCGCGTCACGAACTACGGTGTCGGCGGCACGATGGCCGCGCAGTTGCGCGACGGCAGCGGCAATCGCCGCGCGGGCCCCACGGCGGGCCTGCCGTGGCGCGAACGCCTCGCGGCGTCGCCTGCTCGGATCGTGCTGATCAACTACGGCATCAACGAAGTGATCCAGAACCAGACCCCCGAGCAGTTCTACGCGGCCGAAACGACACTCGTGCAAACCGCGCGCGCGCTCGGCAAGGAGCCGGTCTTGCAGACCTCGAACCCGATGCCCGACAACCGGCTCAACGCGAAGCTCGCTGACATGGTTGCGATGACACGACGCGTCGCCGCCGAGCAGCAGGTTCCGCTCGTCGATCAATACGCGTATGTGAGCAGCCTGCCGGACTGGAAGACGCTGATGTCGGACGGTGCGCATCCGAAGCCGGAGCTGTACCGGCTGAAGGCCGAACAGGATTATCGGGTCGTCGAACCACTGGTGCGGCGGTTGCTGGACAACCCGCATTGAGCGATTTTTTTACGCGCGTTCTGCTTTTTTCATTCACAAACTAGAAGGCAAGCTATGAGCCAACCACGCAAAGCGATCATCACCGGCGTCTCTGGACAGGACGGCGCCTATCTGACCCGGCTGCTGCTCGACAAGGGCTATCACGTGACCGGCACCTATCGGCGCACGAGTTCGGTCAACTTCTGGCGCATGCGTGAGCTTGGCGTGCTCGATCATCCGAATCTGCGTCTGGTCGAACACGACCTGACCGACCTCGGCTCGACGCTGCGTCTGCTCGACGGCACCCAGCCCGACGAGCTGTACAACCTCGCCGCGCAGAGCTTCGTCGGCGTGTCGTTCGACCAGCCCGCGACCACCGCCGAAGTGACCGGCATCGGCGCGCTCAATCTGCTCGAAGGGCTGCGCATCCTGAGCCCGAAGACGCGCTTTTACCAGGCGTCGACCTCCGAGATGTTCGGGCTCGTGCAGGCGGTGCCGCAGCGCGAGAGCACGCCGTTCTATCCGCGCAGCCCGTACGGCGTTGCCAAGCTGTTCGCGCACTGGTCGACGATCAACTATCGCGAGTCGTACAACCTGTTCGCAAGCAGCGGCATTCTGTTCAATCACGAATCGCCGCTACGTGGCCGCGAATTCGTCACGCGCAAGATTTCCGACTCGGTCGCGAAGATCAAGCTCGGCAAGCTCGACGTGCTCGAACTCGGTAACCTCAGCGCGCAGCGCGACTGGGGCTTTGCGCTCGAATATGTCGAGGGCATGTGGCGTATGTTGCAGGCCGACGCGCCCGACACCTTCGTGCTCGCGACCGGCCGCACCGAAACGGTTCGCGATTTCGTGCGCATGGCGTTCACGGCAGCCGGCTATCAGCTCGAATGGTCGGGCAAGGATGAGCGCGAGACTGGTATCGACGTCGCGACCGGCAAGACGCTCGTGCGCGTGAATCCGAAGTTCTATCGGCCGGCCGAAGTGGACCTGCTGATCGGCTGCGCGGACAAGGCGCGCGAGACGCTCGGCTGGCAGCCGCATACCTCGCTCGAACAGCTGTGCCAGATGATGGTGCAGGCGGACCTCACGCGCAACGAGCACAACGAAACGTTCTGACACGGCATCCGTGTGCGGCGGCGTTCGCCGCGCACGGTCCCGCCGATTCATCGCGGGCGATCAGACCGCCAGTTTTCTGAACGTCTCGAGCACCGCGTCGCCTTTGAACGGCTTGACGATCCAGCCCTTCACGCCGGCTGCCTTGCCGCGTTCTTTCATCGCCGGGCTGCTTTCGGTCGTCAGCATGATCACGTTGACGGTTTTGTTCGCGAGTTCGCCGCGGATTTTTTCGACCATCGTCAGGCCGTCCATGTTCGGCATGTTCACATCGCTGACGATCAGGCGGATGCTCGAATCCGTCTTCAGTTTTGCAAGGCCGTCCTTGCCATCGATGGCCGTTGCGACGTCGAGACCGTTTTTCGCCAGAAAACCCGCGACTTCATCGCGTACCGTGCTCGAATCGTCCACCACGAGAATCTTTGCCATACTCATTCCCCTGCGTCACTGACGCGTTCTATCAAAACAGATCCAGTTCGCCGGACTCGACGAGATCGTCGACATCCACCGTGTTTTCAGAAAAATCTTCAGGCGACCAGCTCAGGTTGAAAACGAAGCGCTGGTCGATCGACACCGACTGTCCGCTCACCTCGTCGCACAATCGATATTGAAACCGCAACTGCGGATTGTCCGAGCCGAACGAGATGTAGCGATGCTTGTGATTGACCAGCAGCGGCACCTGCACCTGGTTCGCTTCGCGAGCGTTCCGCTGAACGAGGAACCGGTCCTTGAACGCCCCCCAGATCAGATTGGTCAATTCGCCGAACACGTTGTTGAGATCGCGAAAGCCGGCCTGCGCCTCATCGTTGCCGAGCTGGCGTGCCGCGCGATCGCGTTCGATCATGCCGAGCAGCGGCTCCTCTTCGGCCTGCATCAACATATAACCGCGACACCATGTGCCTTCGAGCGGAATAAGGCTGAATACCTCGCCGAAGATGATGCGATCCCGCACGACACTGGGCGTGTCGCGTTGCACCGTGACGCCGTCGAATAACGCGGCGAGCCGCGCTTCCGTGATCTCCGCGATGCCGCGCACGAGCGCATTCGGGAAGTCGAGGCTGAAGATGCATCGCTCGACGGCCGCGCGCAATGCCGTCATGTCCGCGGTGTCGAAACTCGCGCACGCCGCGCTCGTCAATGCCCGCGGAAGCGGGTCAGCCGTCGTGTTGCCGCTCGAGCGCAGAATCACCGGCAGTTCGGGGCGCAAGGTATTGATCCGCGCCGCGACCGTTGCGGCCTGCTCGACCGAGCCGCCGTAGTCGTCCGCCAGCAGAACGCCGCCGAGATCGATATTGGTGGCCAGTACGGTGCTGAGGCGGCTGCTGTCGCGCACCTTCAGTGCAATCAGGTTGTGCTCGTCGAAAAAGAGCTTCAGCAATTGCGCGTGTGCTGGACAGTCGTCGAGCACGAGCACCTTGCTGACGGGCTTGCTGGTATTCATCGTGTTTCAGTCTGCGAATGCAGTAGTGCTAGAAGAGTTCGAGCTCACCTTCGGCTTCGTCGGCCGTGGCGAGTTCAGCCTTGAAATCGAGCGGCGCCTGGGCGCACAGGCATAAGGTGACGCCCAAGCGGACCGCCCCGCCGATCATCAGCTCGTATGCCCACACGTGATCGGGCCGCAGTTCGTCCAGATACTCGACACAGGTGCTGTTCAATTCATACGGCGTCGACATGCCGAGATCGGGGAAATGATTGACCAGTTGCTGGTTCATGTAGCCGCAACACAGATTGCCGAGTTCCAACAGCGTTTCCGACAGCGAACGGGTCGTGTCGCCGCTGGCGTAGTACGCGCGCGTCGCGTCGTCCTTGCTGAAGTGCAACACGAACAGCAGACGGAAGCCGATCGATGAGATCGTCAGTGCCACCGCGCAAGGTCCGGCCGGATGATCGCGATCCCACCTGGGCACCGCGGTGATCTCGCAGGCGTCGCCCGGCGTGGCGGGCAGTCGTGCGCGAGCCGCGTGAGAGAAGATGTCCGCGATGCTTTGCTTCGCCTGATCGGTAATCACGCCGCGACCTGCCCGAGCCTGGACTGCAACTGCGTGGCCAGCACCTCGACGCCGCCGAGCGACGCCGTGATCATCTTGCCGCCGGCCTGAATGTCCTGGAACGTCGCGGCCGTCGTCAAGTCATTGCGATGCAGGCTCTCGCGATAACTCTTCGACAACTCCTGCGAGCGCGATGCCAGCGAGCGCACTTCGCCCGCGACGATCGAAAAGCCACGGCCCGCCGTGCCGGCGCGCGCCGCTTCGATCGACGCATTCAGCGACACGATCAGCACGTGCTGCACGATCGACGACAGCTCCTGGTTCTTCTTGTGCATGTCGCGGTTCTGCGACATCAGCGAAATCATCTGCTCGTGCCAACGCTCGAACGTGATGGTCAGCGTCTTCAGACGGGCCGCTTCCTCCGCGATCCGCGCGGCATGCTGCAACCATTCGTCGCTTCGCGCGGTCGCGGCATCGAGCGCCGCCTGCAACGCTTCGCGATCTTGCGCGCACTGCCCGGCCTGCGCGCGCAGATCTTCGAGCATCGCCTCCAGGGTGGCGCGCTCGCTGTTCGCCTGCGCGACGAGCCCGTTCGCTTCGTGTACCTGCTTTTCGAGGGCCTGCCGCGCAAGCGCGTCGACACGCTGCGCCTCTACGCCAACGCGAAGCTTCCGGCGATAAAAAATTCCCGCGGCCAGTGCCGCGACGATACCGCCGACACCTGCCGCCAGAAGATAACTTTCAAGCACGACCTGCTCCCATCGCTTTACTCAAACCACCGGGCCATCAGCCCGATACCGCATCGGCGTCACGCTCACGCGCTTCATTGGCCGACGCGTCCAGACTGTCCACCGCCCAATCCTCGGGGAACGACACGACGGTCTGAAAGCGGCGATAGTCCGCGCCGCGCCGCTCGTCGGTGAAACGCAATTCGATGCGGCCATGCTCGCGCCGCACGAAGTCCCGCACGGCGTCCATGCCCACTCCGCGGCCCGAAATCTCGCTGACGCTCTGCGCGGTCGAGAAGCCGGAACGGAAGATCAACTCGGCAATCGCTTCGTCGCTGAGTTCGGCATGGGCGTCGATCCAGCCGCGTTCGATCGCGGCCGCACGGATTTTCCCGAGCGCGAGACCGCGGCCGTCGTCGCTGATGGTGATCTGCAGCGCGTGATGGTCGACACCCACTTCCAGCTCGATGACGCCGGCTGCTAGCTTGCCGTTCGCGATACGCTCGGCGGCAGGCTCGATGCCGTGGTCGACCGAATTGCGCAGCAGATGCGTGAAGACGTTGCGCAGCGTGCCGCTGACCTCACTGCGCACGCGGTAGCCGTTGTTGTCGATATTGACCACCGGCGCTTCCTTGCCGAGTTCGGCCGCCAGCGACGGCAGCGATTCGAGCACGCCCGCGAGCGCTTCGTAGATCGATTCGGTGCCCAACAGACGCAGCTCGCGCTGCAACGATTCGCGCATCGACGCCAGTGCCTCCCGGTCGGCCGGGTCGGCGCTTTCGAGCAGGTCCAGCTGCTTCTGGATCAACTCGCGATCGACCATCAGGTAACGATCCACCGCGCCGCTCTGACCCGGACCCTTGCGGCCGAGGCTCACTTCGTTGATCGTCGCGTAGGTTTCGAGCGCGGCCTTCACGCGCTGCAGATCCTCGATCAGAAGCTGCTGGTCCCACGCTTCACTGCTGTCCGCTTGGCGCAATGCGTCGTAACGCTGTTCGGTTTCGTGCACGATGCCGGTCAGATGCTGGAGGCTGTAGGTGCGCGCATTGCCCTTGACGGTGTGCATGTTGCGGAACAGCTCGGCGACGGCTTCGTGGCTCGGCTCGTGATGCTGACGGATGATCCGCTCGTTCTCGCTGATAAAACCCGTTGCGCTTTCGACGAAGTGATGGAACTTCTCCTGGCTCACCGCGAGGATTTCGCCGATCATTTCCAGCCGGCGCTTCTGTTCGCCGGCCTCGACGGCCAGCGCGCGCAGTTCGGTCACGTCACGCACGCACAGCATCAGGCGCAGCACGATGTCGTTTTCATCGGTGATGGCCGACCAGCTCAGATCGAGCGTCTTCACGCGGCCATCCGCCATCGGCTTCGCAATCTCATTGACGAGCAGATGCTGATTGAACGCGAAGTTCATGCCGTCTTCACCGATGCATGCCTGCAACGCCGCTTCGATCTGCGCGAGCGTATCGCTGCTGATATCGGTGCCGCCAAACACGAGATCGAGCAACGGACGGCCCGCGATGTCCTGCGTCTCGAAGATGGCCTCGAGATAGGCGGAGTACTCCGGATGCACAACCACGCCTTCGACCACCGTCAGAATCCCCTGCTGCATGTTTTGCAGCATCGCCTGGATATCCGCGGTCTTCTGCTTCAGTTGCAGCGAGCTGTGCTGGATCTTCTCGATCATGCCGTTGAACGCGACGATCGAATGACCGATCTCGTCCATGCGGCCGACCGGCACGCGGCGCGTGAAGTCCTGGCTCGTCGCGATCTCGCTCATCTCCGCTTGCATACGGCTCAGCGGACGCGTGATCTGGCGATACAGCAGTGCGCTGATCAACACGAGCAAGACGATGGCCGCGCCGGTGGCGGCGCCGATTGCCGTCGTCGTCGTCGCGAGCGCGCTGTTCAGCGTGTCGATCGCGTCGTCCTTCTGGCGGTTCTTCTCGATGCGCAGTGTCTCGACGATGCCTTCGAGTTCATCACGGTATTGCGCGACGTTCGCGAACAGATAGGCTTGCGCCAGATCGTTCTTGCCGTCGGCCTTCATCTTCGCGGTGTCGTTGACCGCGTTGAAGTAGTTCGCGAGGCTCTCACGTGCCTGGCTCACGAGTCCGGTTTGCGCTTGACCTTGCGCGGCCTTCGCCTGCACGTCGAGCGCGGCCTGCAACGCGGCTTCCTTGCTCTTCAGAAGATCCTGAGCCTGCGAGACCATGTTCGCGTCAGGCGCATAGACGAGCGTCATCATCGCGAGCTGAACGTCCTTGACCTGCGACACGAGGTCGGCCGACGCGAGCGCGCTCGGCACGACGCCCTGGGTAACCTGCCTGACATTGGCGGCACTGCTGCGGGTCTGAAGCACCGCGTATCCGCCAATGGCGGATAGCGCGACCAGCATCAGAATGACGAGAAGCGTGATGCGGTGACGGATGGTCATCTGAAAATCCCCGAGATCTGGAAATGCAAGGTCCCCCGCTTTCAGCGGGACGCCCGTGTGTTTTTGTGCTTTCGGGCGCGGGGATTATCGTCGCGGATGTGTTACGCGAACGTGACGAAACGGACGCAAAGCGCCACGTTTTAAGGATTTGCAAGATTGCGCAGAAAAATCGCGGTCAAGGGCCGATCCGGGCTCAAGTTCAAACGATAAGTGCCGTTATCAACCGCCTCTTTCAAAACTCATCCGGGGTTGTCGTCCTCTAGTCAGCGGTGGAACGACCGCCACGGGCACACGCGCAATTGCGCGTCGCAGTGCCCGTCCGCAACTGGGAGACAGCGATGGGTATCAATGTAAATGGTCAACTGCTCGGCAGCGGAGTCGATCTGAATGCGGGCGACTCCGACTTCTGGTGGGTCGGTCCGATGAATTATGGAGAAATCCTGTGGGCGGCAGCGATCCCCCTGTCGGGGCCGCCGTGGGACAGGAACATCGACGTCCGCAACCTTTCCAACGATTGCGACGCGGAAGGCAATCGCGTCGTGCTGCTGGAGGTGCATAACGACAGCGCAACCGACTACGCTTCGTACGGACTCTTCATTGCGTGGACCGACGCAATCCAGGGCTAGCCGCTGTGCACCCAGCCAATTCCACTGAACATGACCAGGAGTGCGCCATGAAGGTTCATATCGAGCACGATCAGCAAGGCAATATCAAATCGATTGCGGTCCTCGCTAGCGGCGGCCAGAAGCGAGGGATGCTCAAGGCGAGCGCTGGCCACAGCATCGCGGAGGTCGATTTCCCCGACGGCAAGCACCCTGGCGATCTCGATCATTTGAAGGAGATTCGCCAGCGCTATCGCGTCGAGCCGCATGCGGGCGGCCACCGGCTCGCGGAAAAATAATCGCCCCCGCGCTGCTTCAATGCAGCGCGCCCCCCGCAATCGCCTCGGCGTAGACCGCCGCGACCCGCTTCGCGATCACCGCATTATCGAAGTGCTCGCGCGCATAGCGGCGGCAAGCATCCGCATCGGGCAGCTTCAGCGTGCCGTTCAGCGCGCTGGCGAGACCCGCGGCGATCGCCTTCGCGCCAGTCTCCGGCAACACCAGGTCCGGCGACAATCCGGCCACCGCCTCAGGCAATCCTCCGACCGGCGTCACCAATACCGGCGTGCCCGACGCAAGCGATTCGACCGTGATGAGCCCGAAGCCTTCGAGCGCGACCGTCGGCACGACGCTGATATTGGCCGCGCGATACAGCGCCGCCAGATGCTGATCGGGCACGAAGCCGAGCAGCTTCACGTTGTGCTCGAGCCCCGCGTCGTCGATGCGCGCCTGAAGCTCGCCCTGGAGCCGCCCCTTGCCCGCGATCAGCAGCAGCACGTCGGGCGCGCTGCGCTTGAGCAGCTTCACCGCGTCGATCAGGTCTTCGAGCCCCATGCGCCGCACCAATCGCCGCACCGCGAGCACGATCGGCCGATCCTGCGGCAATTGCAGCCGCAGGCGCGCCTCGGCCTGCGTGAGCGGCAGATTGAATTGCTCGACGTCGACGCAGCCGGGCACCACGCGCACGCGTTCCGGCGAGATGCCGTAACGCGTCGTGAGGATCTTGCCGAACGCGTCGGACAGCACGATCAGCCGCGACGAACGTGCGTACACCGACTGCTCCAGATAGCGCTTCGCCCGCTGGCCGAGTGAATCGGCGCCTTCGACGTGGCTCTCGTCGGCCCACGGCCCCTGAAAATGCGACACCTGCGGAATGCCGCGCGTCACGTCGAGACCCGGAAACGTATAGAGCGCGAAGTGCGACGAAATCACGTCGGGCCGCGACGTGCGGATTTCGTGTCGCAGCGCGCGGCGTGCCGCCATCAGCCGCAACGGCAGCGATTGGGCGGCGGGGCCGAAGCCGTTGATCGCGCCGTTGGTATCGGCCGCGACTTTCGGCGAGCCGGCGACCACGCCGCGCACCGCGACGCCCGCGCCCGGCAGCGCGCCGACCAGCGAGTAGTACATGCGGTCGAGACCGCCCGCGCGTTCGGGAAACCAGTGCATCCCGATCTGCAGTGATTTGATTGAGCCAGTCGTCATGAAGGTATGCCCCTGTGCGTTGCTTGCGGATTGTTGTGATGTCGATGCGTGGATGGCGCGCTCCGCGCGCTTATTCCACGCCCTTCTGTCCGGCGAGATGGTTCAGCGTCAGCGCATCGTTCTGCCCGACGACCGTTGCTTCCTTCTGGCTGCGCCGGCGGTTTTCCTGCTGCCCGGCCAGTTGCCGGTACAGCGCGATGTATTGCGCGGCCATGCGCGCCCAGCCGAAGCCGGTCGCGAGTTCGCTCGCGGCTTCGCCCATCGCCCGGCGCGCGGTGTCGTCGCCGGCCAGTTGCGCGACCGCTCGGGCGAGAGCCTGCGGGTCGTCGGGATCGTCGAGCACGATGCCGCACTCGGGCGTGATGATCTCGGCGCCGCCCGCCGTGCGCGCGGTCACGACGGGCAGTCCCGCGGCCATCGCTTCGAGCAGCGACAGACTCATCGCCTCGTAGCGCGACGGAAACACGAAGGCATCGACCGAATGCATCAGCACCGGCATCTCTTTCACGAGCCCGAGAAAGTGCACGCGATGCGCGATGCCGAGCGCCTTCGCCTCGTCCGGATACGGGCTGCCCGGCAGAAAGCCAGCCACCGCGATCTGCACGTGCTCGGGCAGATGCTTCAACGCGGCAAGCACGGTGCCGAGATTCTTGCGCGGCGTGCGCAGGTCGCCGACGAACAGCAGCAGGAACGCATCGGCGGGCAAGCCGAACTTTGCGCGGTCCCCGCTCGCCGCGGCGAAGCCCTGCGTGTCGACGCCGTTGTAGATCACGTCCACGCGGTTGCGCGGCGTGAGGCCGATCGCGCGGATTTCGTCGGCGACCTTCTGCGACACCGCCGTGATCACCTTCGAGCGCCGGTACGCCCAACGCTCGAGCAACGCGTTGCAGCGCGTATAGACCGACTGGTACGCGGACCAGACGCCCTTCGTCAGGCCGAACGGGTAGTACTTGCTCGAGTACCAGCCGCTATGCACGAAGTGCGAGGTATTGACGTCCGCGTGCATCCACGTGATGAAGCCGTTCACGTGCAGCACGTCGTAGTCGCGGCGATGCGCGCGCAGCCACAGCGCGCTCTTCGCCGCGAAAACCTGCTGGCGCAGCAGATTGGTCGGCCACCAGCGGCCGATCTTCACCTGCGCCCAATGCACGTTCGGATGCGCGAGCAGCTCGGGCGCCACGTGCGACGCGACCAGCGTCACGCGGATGTTCTCGTCGAGCGCCGCGCGCGCGATCTCATGGTTGACCCGCCCCTGGCCGTCGTTATGGCGCACTACGTGCGTGACAATGGCGACTCTCAATCCGTGCCTCCGTGGAAAAATAGCGTGCGTCCGCGGTTCATTTTTTCGTGGTGGACCGCGGCAAGAATCGAAAAAGCGCTCATGAAAAGTAGCAGGCCGCCGGTGCCGACCAGCGAGTTCGTGAACACGAGCATCGCGAAGATCGCGAGACACAGACTCATGCACGCGGAAACGAACTTGTCGTCGCGCAGCCTGAACGAGGCGAGCACCGCGCGCGTCAGCAGCCACACGATGCCGGACATGTAGAGCAGTGTGCCGGGCCAGCCGAGCACGAACGGAATGTTCATCACGCCGCTGTCGAAGTTGCCGTACTGGCCGAGCTGGCCGCCGTCGTTGGAGAGTTTCGTCGACGTGCCGGTCGCGCCCATGCCTTCGCCGGAGACGTCGGTAAATGCGGTCTTCGCGAAGGTCGCGTAGAACTCGTTACGCGCCGCGTAGCTCTGGTCGTCGTGCAGATTGACGATCGTGTTGAGCCGCGCCTGCATCCGTTCGGCCACCGGACCGACCGCGAGCAGCGGCACGCACAAGCCGGCGAGCAGTACCGCGCTGCCGACGATGCGCACGCGCACCTTGTTGTTCGACTTGACGAGCTGGATCAGCAGCGCGATGACCCAGCCGCCCCATGTCGAGCGCACGAGGCTCAACGCGAACGAGAAGAAGCCGAGCGCCGCGGCGATCCAGCGCACGCGGTGCTGCGCGGCCATCACGAAGACCATCGCGCCCATCATCGCGAACGCGAACGGTCCCGACGAATTCATCGTGCTGAACACGCGTACGCCCATTGGCACCGGGTCGCCCTGCGAGTTCATCTGCGAGCCGAGCATCCATAGCACGTCCCACGGCGGCATGATGAAAAACTGGATCAGCCCGTAGCCGCCCATCACCAGCATGCCCCAGATGAAGGTGCTCACGATCGTGTCGCGATACTGCGGATACTGGCGCGTGTGCGCCATGATGTGAAAGCCGATCAGGATCGGATAGAGCCAGTTCGCGAGGTCGTAGGTGGCCGCGAGCGGGCCGCTCGACATCACGCCGATCAGGAACGCGTAGACGAGGCCGAGCAGGATCAGCAGCACGGGCAAACCGCGGCGCTGCGCGAGCAGCCGGTAGTAGCGCAACAGCGACAGGCCGCTGATCATGGTGACCGCGAGCGGCGCAACCTGAATGAGGCTCGTCGGCGTGAATCCGCCCTTCGACCAGTCGGCCAGACGCCGCACTTCGGGGCTCAGGAACCACAGCCACCACATGAAGCCGAGATAGCGCGCCGGGCTCTTGAAGTAGAGCCACAAGCCCGTCAGGATCGCGAGCCCCGGAAAGGCGAGCGTGAGCAGCGTGCCCTGATGCGCGACGATCAGCACCGCGGTGATCAGCCATAGCAAGAGCGGCGGCAGCCATTCCTGCGGGCTGCCGGACAGCAATCCACCCGCCGCCTTTTTTGCGGGGCGGGCGTTGGCCGCGCCGTTCGGCGGCAGCGGGCTCGCGCGCGGAATCGTCGACATGGCTTACAGGCCTCCGCGCGATTCGCGCGCCCGAGCCTGCGCGCCTTGTGGCTGGTGCGTGGCCGCGTAGGTGTTCGCGCTTGCCTGCCCCCGCGCGTTCAGCATCTCGTGCGTGATCCGCACATGCTGCATCGCATAGTGCTGCGTGGTCAGATCGCGCGCGAGCAGACCGGCCGCGGCCGCCTGCGCCTGGCGCAGCGCCTCGTGCGGTGCGGCGGCGAACCGGTTGACCGCATCGCGCAACGCCTGCGGATCGAACGGCGGCACGTAGGCGGCTTCGTCGGCGGGAAAATAATCCTGCAGCGCGCCGACGTCGGTCACGACCATCGGCTTGCCGACCGCCGCCGCTTCGAGCATCACCGTGATGCCCGACGCGTGCGAGTTCGGCCGCAGCGGCACCACGATCACGTCGGCCCAGTCGTACAGCTCGTGCTGCTTCCTAATGCCCGAGAACAGCGCGATCTCGACGTTCGGCGCGCGCAGCGACGCCGGGATGCGCCGCCGCGTCGCGAGCTTCACCGTGTAGCGCGGATCGTTGCCGAATGCCTTGATCAGCGTTTCCCAGTCGCGGTCGCGATCGTTGCCGATCGCCGCGATGCGCAACGGCGTGCCCGGCGTCCAGTGGGTGGGCGCCTTGACCGGGAAGTCGCGCGTGTTCAGGCCGTACAGCAACGGCGTCGCGTCGCGATGGAAATAGCGTTGACACAACTCGGCGTTTTCGCTCGCGAGCGTCGTCAGACGATCCGCGCGCTTCATCAGCTTGCGATACAGCCAGCTGCGCGCTGCGCCGTAGGTCGGCCACTTGTCGAGCAGCCACACGCTTTGCGCGAGCAGCAGCGGCGATGCGCCCGGGCCTGCCTTGCGGCCGCACAGCAGCAACATCAGCGCGGCGGACAGCCACTCCTGCTCGGTATGCGTCCAGATCACGTCCGAGCGCAGCATCTCCGCGCGATTGCGCCAGGTATGAATGAAATCGAAGCCGAGCGCGGCCTTCAGCGCGCGACGCACGAGCCGCACGGGCCGGCTTTCGTGCGCGTCCTGCGAATAGGTCAGCGCGAATGCTTCGGACTGCGCATGGTGATAGCCGTACAGGCAGCCGATGTCGTCGCCCTTGCGATAAAAGCGCGGATCGGCGCCATAAAACAGATGAACATGAACCTTCGTACTCATGCAGACACTCCGCACTGCCGGTGGAAAGAGGCCTCGTGGCTCATACGCGTCACGACAATGCGCGGCGCGCCTCGTGCGCGCCGTCGCGCACCGCGCGCCAGCGCGACAGCTGCAGCGGCGCCCGGCGCGACAGCAGCGCGAGCGCCGCATGCGTGAGCCCCGGATAAAGCCGCGTGCCGACCAGGGTCCACCACCACCACGCGGTTTCGCGGCGCAGCGGCGGCAACTGGTCGCGCAGGATCAGATGGAAGTTGAACGCGGCGTTGCGCAGCGCGGCCATCGTCTGCGCGTCGCGCTTGTCGTCGTCGAAACGTTCGGCCGGGAAATGATCGACTGCGACCTGCGGGTCGTACACGAGCTTCCAGCCCGCGTTTTTGACCGCGAGGCTGAATGCCATGTCGTTGTGCACCTGGGCGCCCGCGCCGCGCAAACGCGCGTCGAAGCGGATCGTGCGCACCGCGTCGCGCCGATAGCTCATGTTGGCGCCCTTCAGGATGTCGACCTCTCGCGCGGCGCCGACACCGAGATGATGATTGCCGATGATCTTGCCGTGCGCGGTCACCTTGCCGACCAGCGGCCGCTCGCCGTCGAGCACGCGGCCTTTTTCGTGCACCCAGTCGCGCCCGCCCAGCGCGCCGAGGCGCGCATCGGCTTCGAACGCTGCCGCGATGCGCTCGACCCAGTCGCGGCGCGGCGCGGCGTCGTCGTCGGTGATGGCGATCACGTCGCCGCTCGTGGCATCGAGCCCGCGATTCAGGGCCGCGACCTGTCCGGGCACGTCGACCGGCGCGATCACGAGCGGCAGGCTGCCGCGGGTGGACGGATCACGCAGGCACGCTTGGGTGGCGGCGTCGTCGACGCGTGCGACCACGATCACTTCGTCGGGCGCACGCGATTGCCTTTGGAGCGCCGCGAGGCAGCGCGCGAGATCGGCCGGGCGGCGATAAGTCGGTACCAGTACCGTCAGTTTCATCGTCATGTCCTCTGTTGCTGTCGTGCTGGGGTCCGGCGCTTGTGTCAGGCGCTCAGGTATTCCTGCGTCGCCGCGTAGCCGCGGTCGTAGCCGACGCGCGAGCGCGGCTGCATGCCGTTGAAGATGCCGCCCTGCACGTGCACGCCCGCCGCGCGCAGCCGCTTCAGCGCATCGGCAATCTCGACCTCGCTGTGCATGCCCGAGCGCATCACGAAGAACGTCGAGCCCGCATACGCGCCGATGATCGATGCATCGGTCACCGCGAGCACCGGCGGCGTGTCGATCAGGATCACGTCGTAGCGTTTCGCGAGGCCGTCGAGGTACTGCGGCAGACGCGCCGACATCAGCAGCTCGGACGGATTCGGCGGACGATGGCCGCACGAGATGAAGCTCAGGCCCTCGATGTTCGAACCGCGAATCGCTTCCTCCAGCGAGATCTGGCCGCTCAGCAGTTCGGACAGGCCGTTTTCCTGCGCGCCGCCCACCTGGCGTTCGAGCGCGCCGCGCCGCATGTCGCCGTCGATCAGCAGCACGCGCTTGCCGGAATGCGCGAGCAGCATCGCGAGGTTCACGCTGAGGAAGCTCTTGCCGACACCGGCCATCGGACCTGTCAGCATGACGATGCGGTTGCGCGCGTCCATCAGCGTGAACTGCATCGCGGTGCGTAGACTGCGCATGCTTTCGATCGTCACGTCCTTCGGCCGCGCATTCGCAAGCACCGGACGCAGCCGTTCGCCGCCGCGCGCATAGCTGTTTTCGAGCTGCGCCTGCTCGGCGCTTTGCGGCACGAGACCGAACACCGGCAGATGAAACGCGCGCTCGACGTGATCAGGGTCGTCGATCCCCTTGAACATATTGCGGCGCACGAACACGAAGCCGGCACCGGCGATCAACCCGAGAATCACGGCCGCCGAGATGATCAGCAGCTTCTTCGGCTTGACCGGCGCGCCGGGGCGCAATGCGGCATCGACGATATGCACGTTGCCGCCCGTGCCCGCTTTCTGCACCGACAGTTCCTGCACGCGATTGAGCAGCAGCACGTAGATGTCTTCGGCGACCTTCGCGTCGCGCTGCAACTGCACGGCCTTCACTTCGGTGGCCGGCAGATCGCGGAAACGGTCCGCGTATTTGGTGCGCTGCGCCTGCAGCTCGGCCATCTGCTGACGCGCGGCGACGAGTGTCGGATGGTCGTCGCCGTAGCGCTCTTCAAGCTGCGTCATCTGCAGACGCAAGGCGGCGATCTGCTGCTCGTACTGCACGCTGCCTTCGAGGTAGACCTTCGCCTCGTCGCTCGCGTTGATCGAGCCGGACTGGCGCTGATACGCGGTCAGCGCCGCTTCCGCGCGTTCGAGGTCGCCCTTCAGGCGCGGCTCCTCGCTCTTCAGGAAGTCGAGCATCTTGCTCGCGTCGGCCTGCTTGTTCGACACGTGCTGGCGCAGATACGACTGTGCCAGCGCATTGGCGACGAGCGCCGCATGCTCGGGGCTCTTGTCCTCCAGCGAGATCTGGATCACGCCGGTCTGCTTGCCCTGCTCCTGCACCGTGATTGCCGACTGGAACGCGGTGATCGCGTCGAGATCGTTCGAGCGCACGACGGTGAACTCCTGGCCAGGACGCGCGACGAGCGCGTTGACCAGCATCGTCACGCCGCCGCCCTGCGCCTGCTGGCCGACCTGGCCGCGCAGCAGCAGCGCGCCGTTCTCCGCGAACAGTTCATAGTGCTGCGCGTCGATCACGCGCAGCAGCAGCTTCTCGCCTTCGAGCGACGGCGTCACGTCGATCGAATCGACGTTGACGTTTTCGCCGCCCCATGCGTATGACGTGAGCCCAAGCCACGGACGCGCGGGCTGGCCTGGTGTGGCGAGGCGCGCGGCGATGCTGCCAAGCAGCGGGATCGTCTTCGGGGTGACGCTGAAATTGAGCTTCAGCTGCTGCACGACCGGGCCGACCACGCCGCGGCTCTTGATGATTTCGATCTCGGCGTCGGTCGCGAGCGACGTCGAGCCGCTCGTGATCGTGGCGCCCGTCTGCGTCTGTGTGAGCGCCTGCGACGTGTTGTCCGACTGCTCGACGCGCACGTGCGCATCGGCCGAATAGGTCGGCTTGGCGAGGTAGCAGTACGCGACCGCCAGCGTGATGATGATCGCGGCGATCGCGAGCAGCCACCAGATGTCGTCGAGAATCACCTGGACCAGTTGTCCGAGGACGATGTCTTCTTCTTCGGTCTTGATCGGACCAGCCATGTGTGGAGAGAATTGATTGCTCACAGTTCGATCCCGTGTCGTTGGCTTCGGCGGCATTTCTGCATTTGCTTCAGCGGTACTTCTGCTTTCGTTGCGCATCCCGCGCCGCCCGCATGAGAGCGGCGCGGGGCGCGCTACAACCCGGACGCTCAGCGCGTCAGCTGCTTCAGATAGAACAGCGTCTGCACGCTCGGCAACACCTGCTGCAACACACGGTTGAACGTAGTCGACGCGGCGGTGCCCACATACACGACGTCAAGCGGCTGCAACTGGAACTGCGAGGACAGCATGATCGAGTCCGGCTGCGTCATGTCGAGGCGGAACACCTCGGGCGTGGTCGGATGCTCGCGCATGCCGCGCATCACGAAGATCTGGCGCGGATTGGCGTCGGTGTTCAGGATGCCGCCCCCTTGCGTCAGCGCGTCGGCGATCGTCATGCGGCCGCGCACGATCGGCAGCTGGGTCGGCGTTTTCACTTCGCCCAACACGAAGACGCGGCTGTCGGTGCGGTCCGGCACGTTGACCACGTCGCCGTTCTGCAGCATCACGTCCTGCGTGGTGTCGCCCTGATCGAGCATGCGAT
The DNA here is from genome assembly GCA_000173575.1 of Burkholderia sp. H160. Classification (GTDB taxonomy): domain Bacteria; phylum Pseudomonadota; class Gammaproteobacteria; order Burkholderiales; family Burkholderiaceae; genus Paraburkholderia. The sequence continues at coordinate 25,656 of ABYL01000022.1, forward strand.
CGGCGTCAAGCAGGTAGAGCTTGTGGTTGCGCGTGAGGCGTACGCGCTGGATGTCGGCGTCCGTGTTGGTGCCGCCCGAGCGCGTGATCGCGTCGACCAGCGTGATCGGCACGTCGCTAATCGCGAGCGGTCCCGGCTGCTTCACTTCGCCGGTGACCTGCACCTTCTGGCCGCGATACGACAGCACGCGCACGTCGACCTGCGGGTTGCGGATGTAGCGCACGAGGCCTTTGGCGAGCTGATCGCGCAGCTCGGTCGTGGTCTTGCCCGCGGCCTGGATGCGGCCGACGAACGGGAAAAAGATCGTGCCGTCGGCGGCGATGGTCTGGCCGTACGGATCGGCCTGGCCCGGCAATGCGGCCGTGTACGGCTGCTGCAATGCGCCGGCGACCGTCTGCGTAGTGTTGCCGCCCGAGGACAAGGTACTGCCCTGCGGCGTGGTCAGCTCGGGGTGATCCCACACGGTGATGCCGAGAATGTCCTGCGGCGCCAGGTGGTACACGTAATGCGACGCATCGGGCAGCGCCGACGGCGGCAAGGGCTGCGGTTTTTCGGCGGCGGCTTGCGCCTGCGCCATGATCAGGTTGCCGTCGATCAGATGGACCGGATAGGTTTCTGTAGGCGCCTGATCGTTGTCTTTCAGCCGCGACGTGTCGAGATAATTGCCCGGTGCGGTCGCGCAGGCCGACAGAAAAGACGTCAGCGCAAGAGTGGCGACGAGCTTCGCGCGCAAGCTCGCGGATGAATGTGCAACGAGGACTTTCTTCAGCATATTTTCTTCAGCCATCCCATGACCAGATGTTCGATGAGCACGAGACTCTCCCTGTATTCGTCTTCCGGGCCGCCGTGCGGATCGGCGACGTCCGAATCGGCTTCCCACTTGCCGAGCGGATAGACCTTGCCGCGCGCGGCCGGATCGAGTGCTTCGACCTCGCCCACCTGCGCGCGCTCGGTGACCAGCACGAGATCGGCCGCGCGCACGAGCGAGCGGTCGAGACGCCGCGCGTGGTGGAGGCCGGCGGCGACGCCGCGCTCCGCGAGCAGGCGCCGCATCACCGGGTCCATGCCGTTGCCGTTCACCGCGCGAATGCCCGCCGAATGAAACGCGATCGGCGCGGTGCGTGCGCGCGGCGCGCGCGCCTGGCGCGCCTTGAACAGCATCTCGGCGGCGGGCGAGCGGCACACGTTGGCCCGGCACACGATCAGAACGTTGTCGAACATGGCGGACTCCTTCGTGGTGCGGTGATCGGCTTGCATCGCGCGCTGGCCTCAGCGGCCAGCCGCTTCCGCCGCCTCCATCAAACCGTGCGCGCCGACGCGAGCCGGCGCATTGCGCAGCGCGTGGCGCCGGCCGATCGCGTGATACTCGACGCCGAGTTCGAGCAGCACGTCCGGCTCGTACAGATTGCGGCCGTCGAAAATCAGCGGCGTCTTCAGCATGCGCTTGAGCGCATCGAAGTCCGGGCTCTTGAAGACTTTCCATTCGGTCATGATCACGAGCGCATCGACACCGCTCACCGCTTCCATCTCTTCGTTAACGAACGAAAGGCGCGCATGCTGCTGCGGCACGTCCTTCAGATCGAGCGCGAACACGCGCTTCGCTTCGTCGATCGAGACCGGGTCGTAGGCTTTCACGCGCGCGCCACGGCGCAGCAGCCCGGCGATCAGCTCGCGGCTCGGCGCCGCGCGCATGTCGTCGGTGTTCGGCTTGAACGCGAGGCCCCACACGCCGAACGTGCGGTCCGACAGATCCTCGCCGAGACGCGCGACGATCTTCTGCGCGAGGATCTGCTTCTGCGCGTCGTTGACCGCCTCCACGGCTTCGAGAATACGCAGGTTCGCGCCCTGATCGGCCGCGGTGCGGATCAGCGCCTGCACGTCCTTCGGAAAGCACGAGCCGCCGTAGCCGCAACCCGCGTAGAGGAAGTCATAGCCGATGCGCGGATCGGAGCCGATACCGCGGCGCACCGCCTCGATATCCGCGCCGACGCGATCGGCCAGATTCGCGAGCTCGTTCATGTACGAGATGCGCGTCGCCAGCATCGCGTTGGCCGCGTACTTGGTGAATTCGGCGGAACGCACGTCCATATACAGCGTGCGCTCGCGATTGCGGTTGAACGGCGCATACAGGCGCTTCATCAGCTCGCGGGCCTTTTCGCCGGGCACGTCCTCGTCGCAGCCCAGCACGATGCGATCGGGCCGCGTGAAGTCTTCGACGGCGGCGCCCTCCTTCAGGAACTCCGGATTCGACACGACCGAGAACATGTGCTCCGCGCCGCGTGCGGCCAGTTCGGCGGCGACCACTTCGCGCACGCGCGAGGCGGTGCCGACCGGCACCGTCGATTTGTCGACGATCACCTTGAAGCCGTTCATATGGCGGCCGATGTTGCGCGCGGCCGCGAGCACGTACTGCAGATCGGCGGAGCCGTCCTCGTCGGCCGGCGTGCCGACCGCGATGAACTGGATGTCGCCGTGCGCGACCGCGGCCTCGACGTCGGTGGAAAACGTCAGGCGCTTCGCGCGGCGATTGCGCGCGATGATCTCCTGCAGACCCGGCTCGTGGATCGGCACGCCGCCGTTGTTCAGCACGTCGATCTTGCGTGCATCGACGTCGAGACAGAACACGTCGTGGCCGATGTCGGCCAGACACGCGCCGGTCACGAGGCCGACATAGCCGCTACCGATGATCGTCAGGTTCATGGATTGCACCTCGATAAATGAAGTTGATTCAGGAATGCGCTCGCGCGATGCGTGGCATCAGCGCGGCGCTCCACGTTCAATAGGCGTTGCTGCCCGCGAAGCCCTTCCACATCGTCAGCACGACGATCTTGATGTCGAGCCAGAAGGTCCAGTGCTGCATGTAGTACAGATCGAGCTTCACGCGGCCCATCATCTTTTCGATGCGATCGGTTTCGCCGCGATAACCGTTGATCTGCGCCCAGCCGGTGATGCCCGGCTTGATCCGGTAGCGGTGCATGTAGCCCTTCACCAGATCCTTGTAGATGTCGTCGTGCTCGAGTGCATGCGGACGGGGACCGACCACCGACATCTCGCCACGCAGCACGTTGATGAACTGCGGCAGCTCGTCGAGGCTCGTGCGGCGCAGGAACGCGCCGACCGCGGTGATGCGCGGATCGCGCCGGGTCGCCTGGGTGATCTTGCCGGCCTCTTCCTTGTGGACCTTCATCGAGCGGAACTTGAAGATCTCGAACTCGCGGCCGTCGATGCCTTTGCGCCGCTGACGAAAAAATACCGGCCCCGGCGAACTGAGCTTCACCATCAGCGCGATCACGAGCATCAGCGGCGCGAGCGCGGTCAGCGCGCCGAGCGCGAACACGCTGTCGAAGACGCGCTTGGGCAGCACGCGCAGATCGGTGATCGGCGAGGCGGCCAGATTGATCGCAGGCACGCCGAGCAACTCGACCATCGGCTGACTGAACAGCGTCAGGCTGCCGACGTCCGGGATGAAGCGGATGTTCACGAAGTCGTTGCGCAGATCCGTCACGTAGCGATGGATCGCCTTCTCCTTCGAGATCGGCAGCGCCAGCCACAACTCGCGGATCGCGCGCTGCCGCACGAGCTGGATCATGCGCTGATAGTCGCGCTCGACCGGCACGCCCGCGATCGCGTGCGCCGTGTCCGGGTCTTCGTCGTGATTGATCGTGCTGTCTTCGTCGAACACGACGACAGGCGTGAAACCCGCTTCGGGACGGCCGCGCATCTGCTCGATCAGGAAGCGCCCGTACGGCGCGCCACCGACGATCGCGACCGCGCGCTGATTGAAGCCCTCGCGGCGCAGCCCGCGCAGGATCGAATAGACGATGAGCTTGCTGACGACCAGCAGCGCGATCGACGCGAGCGCCCAGTACACGAGCCAAAGCCGCGACAGGCTGTCCGAGCGATGCACGCTGAAGCTGATCAGCACGCCGGTCACTTCGACCATCAGCCAGCCGCCGGTCACTCTCGAGAGCAGATCGTAGAGCGGCTTGCCGCGCCACGACTGATAGATGCCGAGCGCCGGGAAGAACACCACCACGAGCAGACAGCCGAACGCGAGCGACATGCTTTGCATGTCGTCGAGCCAGACCACTCTGCCGCTATGCACGGCCGCCGCCAGCAGCGCGCCGAGCGCGACCATGGCGATATCGATGATTCTCGCTAGAACGCTCAGCATGCGCCGCCCCTCTGTTGGTCAGTCAAGTGCGATCCGTCGGTTGGTTGGAATGGGTACTGCACGTGTGCTCCGTCATTGCGCTCTTTATTTCCCATCTGCCTGCTGCCTGAATGAGCCCGAATGGCCAGAGCGGAAAAGTTGATTCCGGATGAGTGAATACCCTTGTACATACCTCAATAAAGCGGGATTAAAATTCAGACGGCAAGTCCGCAAAATATCTCAAATTGTATCGGTCAAAATTGCGGTATTTTTTCGGCATTTTGTCCGGTAATTGTTGCTGCAATGCGGATCGACAAAGGCTTCCGGACACTCGATTCGAGCCCCTCCGCAACGTAGCTTCCCCTTTCATGCGAGCTGCGCCTGCAAGACATGGGCGGCATCCGTGTTGTCATTCTTCCCTATCATTAAGCGTAAAAAAATGCCCGCCTATTTTTTTCAGGTAATTTTTATTTTTGAATAAGTCGGATGGTCATTTTTTCGTGCTTTTCGAATAAATCCTATGCGCTTTTTATCCACATTGTATTTAACGCGCTTTTATTGATTCGGGACTTCGTGATAAAACTCGACGCACACATCCAGTCCCGAGGAGATACCCATGACAGCTCCGGCTCAGGTCACGCCCACCGGCACCCGGCCCACCCCCGCACAATCACCCATGTCCTCAACCGCGACCAGCGTCAAGCTCAAGGTTCATCCCGTGATTCTCGCGGGCGGCTCGGGCACCCGTCTGTGGCCGATGTCGCGCGAGCAGCATCCGAAGCAACTGATCGGTCTGCTCGGCGAACAGTCGCTGCTGCAATCGACGACCAACCGTCTCGACGGACTCGAAGCCGGTTATCCGCTCGCGGGCCAGCTCGTGGTCGTGGCCAACGAAGAACAACGCTTCACGACGGCCGAGCAGTTGCGCACGAGCGGCAAGCCGAGCCGGCTGATACTCGAACCGATGGGCCGTGACACCGCGCCCGCGTTGACGGTGGCTGCCTTGTCGGTCGCCGCGCAGGACGAAGACGGCATCATGGTCGTGATGCCCGCCGATCACGCGGTTACCGACAGCGAAGGTTTTCACGCGGCAGTCGCCGTCGGCGTGCGGCATGCGGCGGCCGGTCATATCGTCACGATGGGTATCGTGCCGACGCGTCCGGAAACCGGCTATGGCTATATCCGCATCGGCGCCCCGCTCGGTCCTGTCGATGCGCCGGATGCTACGGATGCCGAATCAACGGATCGCCTCGTCGCTCACCGGCTCGACCGCTTCGTCGAAAAGCCGCATCTGGAACTCGCGCAACGTTATGTTGAATCGCGCGAGTACTGGTGGAACAGCGGCATCTTCATCATGCGCGCGTCGACCTGGCTCAAAGCGATCCGCCATTTCCAGCCGGCCATTTACGAAGCGTGCGAGGCGGCCTTCGCGGGCGGCAAGTCGGACGGCGACTTCTTCCGCTTGCAACGCGATGCGTTCAGCGCCTCGCCGTCGAATTCGATCGACTACGCGGTGATGGAGCAGCTCGGTGGTGATCAGAGCATCGCGTCCGGCGTGGTCGTGCCGCTGCAGGCCGGCTGGTCCGACGTCGGCTCGTGGGACGCGATCTGGGACATCTCCGAGAAGGACGTGGATCGCAACGTGAGCCGCGGACGCGTGATGTTCGAAGGTGCGAACTCGACCTTCGCACATTCCGATGGACGCCTGATCGCCTGCGTCGGCACGCAGGATCTCGTCGTCGTCGAGACCGCCGATGCAATTCTCGTCGCCGACAGGTCGCGCGTGCAGGACGTCAAGAAGATCGTCAACCGGATTCGCGAAGACGGCGGGCTCGAAGCGGCCAATCATCGCAAGGTGCATCGCCCGTGGGGCAACTACGATTCCGTCGACACCGGCGAGCGCTTTCAGGTCAAGCGCATCGTCGTGAAACCGGGCGCGCGGCTCTCGTTGCAGATGCATCACCACCGCGCTGAGCACTGGATCGTCGTGCGCGGCACCGCACTCGTCACGCGCGGCGACGAACGCTTTCTGGTGTCCGAAAACGAATCGGCCTATATTCCGCTCGGCGTCACGCATCGCCTCGAAAATCCGGGCAAGATGCCGCTCGAAATGATCGAGGTGCAGTCGGGTTCATACCTCGGCGAAGACGATATCGTGCGCTTCGACGATACGTACGGACGGCAGTGAAATACGATCGATCGCGAAAGGAAGCGAGAACCAGCGGCCGCGCAATGCGGCCGCTGGGACTGCCGGGAGTTCATCCCACGTACGAGATGAGTTCCCTGTAGGCGGGCGAAAAGCGCTCCGCGGCGCTGCTTTCGGTCGTCACCGTGGGTGTGCTTGCCACGCCCGGGGTCGCGGAGTCGGACGGATAGCGGCGCACCGTTGGGCGCAGTGCATGCAACGATGGATTCAGCGGCCCGTGCAGCGGCGCGCCATGATTTCCGGCGTGATTCGCCATGCTATTGATCGACGCGGGTTCCGACCCATGATGCAAGCCCGGCAACGGACGGCCCGCCAATCGCTGCGGCGGGCTGGCCGGGACGGCTGCTGACGCGGGCTCGGCGCCTGGATGGGTCAGCGTCGTGGCCGCCGCATCGGTTGCGCATTCGCGATCGATCCACTGACGCGCCCAGTCAAGCGCGAACTGCTGGGCGTGCTGAGCATCCGCAAAGCGCGGACCAACGAGGCCGGAGCGCTCGACGCGCTTGCCGTCCCTGATGATCTCCGCCCACGCGCGATACAACGCGCCCGGCACTTCCTCGACCACCACGTAGATCAGATAACCGCGCGAATCGGCGACCTGCGTGCCGCGCGGCGCGAGGCACATCGATAGCGACTGGCGCGGTTCGTTGGCCGCGGTCGGCGCGTCCGTCACGTCCATCACGTCCATCACGTCCGTCTCGTCAGCCGCGGGCGGCGTGACATTCGTCACGCTGATCGTCTCCACCTGCCGCGCGGCCGGTCCGACGTGCGCCACCGCCCCCGCCGCGGATGCCGCCTGTTGAAGCCCGGACAACTGGCGCGTGATGTCGGCGATCGGATCGGCCGTGCGCCATTGGCTCAGCGCGCTGGTGACACGCGGCGCCTGCCACGACTCGGGACTCTTCCATGACACGCCGCGCATACTGTTGTCCTCGCGCGGGCTTGGGGTCTGCGCAACCGGTGCTGCGGGTCTGGCCGTAACGGGCGGCGCCGGTTGGGGAATGTACGCGAACGTGCGCCCGCGCTGCGACAACAGGCGGACCATTTCGAGCAGCGTGCCGTTCAGTTGCCACTCTTCGAAGCGGCGGCGGCACGTGGGACCCGACGGATAGCGACCGGGCAGCTTCGACCAGGGCTCGCCGGTGGTCAGAATCCACAGCACGGCATTCGTCACGATGCGCGGTTCTGCGCGCGGCCGGCCGCGCCGGTTAAGACGGATGGCCGGTTCGTCGGAGACGAGCGGCGCGAGCACCGCCCATTCGTCGTTGTTCAGTTCGTCGAAAAACATTGGATTTTCTCCACGCGGCCTGGCCTGGCAGCGGCGTTGGGCATGCCACGAATTCTCACGATCCGTGTGCGGCCCTCGGTTGCACAAATTTGTTTTGTCCGTTCGCCTTGCTGGAACTGTCCGCCCACACGTGGTGCGGTTTATCCCTATGGCGAAGCGCAAAACGCGGTCTCACTCGTGCATGGGAAAATTTGTGCACGAAGCATACCATCCCATTCTTTACATGAATACACTTTAGACAAGTGTTACTGAAAGAAACAATCTTGTCCGTTTCGCTGCGTCGATTCTCGTATTGCCGTAACAGAATCCGCTGCTAATCCTGCGTCTGATCGGGCTATTGCAAAGCACAACGCCGCCTGATCGAGCGGAATGGCCTTTCGAAATGCGATTGCCGAACCACTACGCATTTCAATGCACTTTGATAGTTGGCCGATCGTCGATATCGAGCGTCGGCGGAAGGACGCCGATGCGCATGCGCAGTGATTTGGGAGCAACCAGAAGCGCGCATGCGAGCGCCGAGCATGCGCGCAGTTTGATGCGTTACAGATACGACGAAGTCGCTTCGGGCGACGTTATACGCGCACCGGTTTCGATGCGTGCTCGCCGACTACCGTGGTCCATTCGCGCACGCGCCAATGCGTGACGAGTCCGGAGAGCACGTATGGATCCGCCTTGGCAAAGGCTTCCGCGACCGCCGGCGAGGCACCGGAAAAGAGCAGCACCGCCCCGTCCGTCGGCTCCGCGAGCGCGCCGGCCAGCAGGAGCTCGCCGCGCCCGGCGGCGGCCCATGCGAGCTTCAGATGCGCGTCGCGGTACTCGCCGCGTCGCTCCAGGTAGTCGGGTACCAGCTCGTACATCAGCAGGTAATGCATGGTAAGGCTCCTCGCGAAGATGAAGATTGACACGCAGCGGCATCCGTCGCATCGCGGTTTCGCATAACGATGCGCACCGAATTTAGTGACTATTTTTTATTCAGTTGCATTCGCAGCAATGCAAGAATTTTCAATTCCTTTTAGTCGCAGAACCAAATAGCCGACACTACAATTTCGTTCCAATGCATTTGGAATAGGCACACCAATTGATCTGCATTGCATAACAAAATTCGGGCGCCCGTTCATTCGCCTGTTTCAAGCGCGGCAGCGGCAGGTCCTGCGCTCTGCTCAGGAAAAGGAGCGCACACCGCTGTCAACCAGAAGGCATTTTCGCCCGTTCTCGCAGACGGCGTTTGCCATAATGGATGCGCAGAGCGGTCGTTGAATGCCGTCGTCACTCGCGCGCATGAACGACCAGAAAACGTTTTCATCACCACTGATGGAGAGTCCCATGAAGATTCAATCCGCTATCGCTGCGCTGGTGTTGGGCGCGGTACTCGTATCGCCGGCGTTCGCGGAGAACAGCCAGCAGACCAAAATGGCCGACTGCAACAAGCAGGCCGGCGACAAGAAAGGCGCCGAGCGCAAGGCGTTCATGCAAACCTGTCTGTCGGCAAAACCGGCCGCCGCCGCGCCGATGAGCCAGCAGGACAAGATGAAGGTCTGTAACAAGCAGGCGGGCGACAAGAAGGGCGACGACCGCAAGGCGTTCATGAAGACCTGTCTGTCGTCGGCGCCGGCCAACTGAGCGCAGGCTTGGCCATCCCCCACGCCGGCGCCCGCTGATCAACGCGGCGCCGGCGCATCGTTTCACCCGCGATGCGCATATACCGAGTCCCCCTCCTACGCAGCCCACCCGCCGGAACGCGCCGTTTTCTTCTATGATGGCTGCGGAGACGGCCCACCCTCATATATAGAACTAATCAACTACGCGGGCCGCCATCTTGTCGTTGATGCTACCGAGCATCGATTGGAGGCAAGGATGGTATCGAAGCATAAAAACCGCTGGCTAAGGCGGTGGTTGCTTGTCATCGTCTTCTGGGCCGTGCCCGTGGCGATCGTCGCGGTCAACGAGACCCGCGAGGAAATGTCGTACAACGCAGTCGATCTCGACCGCGCGCTGACCACCTGGAATTTCACCGACGCGCAGCGCGCGGCCGGCGCGCCCGCGCATTGCCACGGCAAGCCCGACGAGGCGAAAGCCGCCGGCTGCCCGGCCGACGTGCTGAACGCCAACGCGCCGCGCCAGCAGGACGCGATCAACGAATACAGCGTGCGCCGCTCGACGCTGGCCGCTTATCTGTGGCATGCGTTCGTCGGCTATTGGGTCGTGCCTGCGGCGATCCTGTTCGCGATCGGGGTGATCATCGGCATGGTGCGCCGCGCGCTGCGGCGCCCGCCCGCGGTCAAGAGTCCGGCGAATCACGGGTGAGAGGCGGCCGCGCAACGCTGAAATCGGTAAAAACCGGCACATCGAGCGGCCGCGTTGAAGCGTCCGCCACCTTCCCACGCCTCGGGCGCTCTTCGCCTTCGCCCTCTCCGACTATTGCTCGACGCGGGCTTCGACGCTGCGCCAGCGCGCCGGTCAAATTTACCGAAAAGCCTCCTGCGATCAGCCTCAAATCCTTGTTCTATAAGGCTTTTCTCATGGTCGTGCGGCACGCCATTCGAACCGGCCTGTGTTATAACTGAAAGGCAACCAGGCGGCACCACAACGGTTGCGACCCGGATCCATGACGGAGAAAAACGATGCAAAGACGACACTTCATGTTGAAGACGACCGCTGCGCTAGCTTTCGGAGGCCTTGCACTCGCCGGGTGCACGACAACCGGCAGCACGCCGGAGAATGCCCATGTCGACGCCGCGAAACGACAGTCGATCGACGCGAGCGTCGACGGCACGCTGTCCAGGCTATTCACCACCGTGCCGGGCTCGCGCGAGCTGGTGTCGAAGGCGCGCGGCGTGCTGGTGTTCCCGTCGGTGCTGCAGGCGGGCTTCATCGTCGGCGGACAGTATGGCGAAGGCGCATTGCGGGTGGGCGGCGCGACGGTCGGCTACTACAGCACCGTGTCGGGCTCGTTGGGCCTGACGGCGGGTGCGCAGTCGAAGGCACTCATCTTCCTGTTCATGACGCAGGATTCGCTCGACAAATTCCGCAACGCCGACGGCTGGTCGGCCGGCGTCGATGCATCGGTCGCGCTCGTGAAGGTCGGCGCGAACGGCGCGGTCGACACGACCACGGCCACCGCGCCGGTGCAGGTTTTCGTGCTGACCAACGCTGGCCTGATGGGCGACGTGTCGCTGCAAGGCACAAAGGTCACGCGGATGAAGATCTGAGCGCACGGGCATTGCTCCGGAGCGCATCGCGGCCAAGGCCGCGCGAAGGACCCCGCCCGGGTCCTCGCGCGGCCTTTTTTGTCGTGCAGTCGCAGCTCGGCGCCAATAAAAAACGGCGCTGCGCGTCGCGCACCGCCGTCCTTTTTTTCGACACCCTGCAACGATCCCGCATCAGCCGCCCGACGAATCGACCACCTTGAACCTCGAGCGCTTCTGCGCGCGAATGATCGACTGATACACCTCCACATACTGCCGCGCCATCCGGTGCGACGTGAAGCGCTCCTCGAAGCGCCGCCGCACGCCCGCGCGCGGCACCTGGTGAAGGCGGTTGACGGCCGCCACCGCGCCGATCTCGTCCTCGACGATAAACCCGGTCACGCCCTCTTCGAGCACTTCGGGCACCGAGCCGCGGTTGAACGCGATCACTGGCGTGCCGCATGCCATCGCCTCGATCATCACGAGACCGAACGGCTCCGGCCAGTCGATCGGAAACAGCAACGCATGCGCGCCCGATAGAAACTCGGCCTTCTGGTGATCGGCAATCTCGCCGATGTACTCGACGTAAGGCAGGTCGAGCAACGGCCGGATATCGCGCTCGAAGTATTCGCGGTCGGCCGCATCGACCTTGGCGGCGATGCGGATCGGCAGGCCACAGCGGCCCGCGATGCGGATCGCCGTGTCGACGCGTTTTTCCGGCGAAATCCGGCCGAGAAACGCGAGGTACTTCTGCTCGACCGGTTGCGGCGTATAGAGCCGCTCCGGCAAGCCGTGATAGACGGTAGTGAGCCAGCGCGCCTGCGGCAGCGGATGACGCTGCGCATTCGAAATCGAGATCACCGGCGCGGTATTGAACGTGTCGAACACCGGCTGCTGCTCGGGCAGATCGAGCCGGCCGTGCATCGTCGTGACGAACGGCGTGTCCTGCCGCTTGAACACCGAGAACGAGTAGTAGTCGAGGTGAAAATGCAGCACGTCGAAGTCTTCGGCCTGGCGGCGCACGAGTTCCATCAGCAGCATATGCGGCGCGATGCGGTCGCGAATGCCCGGATCGAGGCGCAGCGCGCGCGGCCACACCGCTTCGAGCTTCGCGCTCGTGACGGAGTCGCCGCTCGCGAACAGCGTCACGTCGTGGCCCTGCTCGACCAGCGCTTCGGTAATGTACGACACGACGCGTTCTGTGCCGCCGTACAGCTTCGGCGGCACTGATTCGGTCAGCGGGGCGATCTGCGCAATCTTCATGTTGTGTCTCCGTGAGGCGACGGCTGGCGCGCGAAACGCGATGCCGTCTGCGACGCCGAGTATGACAGCGCCATGACGCCGGATCAATCCACGTCGCGCATAAGCGTCGTGAGCATCGGCGGTATGGGCAGTATTGCCTGGCGGCGGCGCAAAAGCCGCAGGTCTTGCAATTGCTCGGTGCTGTTACATGCGGCTTACATCCGCTGACAGTCGGGAGCGCCGTCACGTGTGACCAGCGCCCTCGCCCGGCCTGCGCGCGGGCACGCTGCGCAAATCGCTGAGGAAAGTATCGCGCCACACGCCGAGATCATTCTTGCGCAGCGCGGCCATATCGATCTCGTGACGCCGCTGGCGCGCATCGAGCGGCATCTGCAGCGCGCGCTGCAGGGCCTCGCACATGCCGATCGCGTCGTGCGGATTGACGAGCAGCGCGCCGGACAGTTCGGCCGCCGCGCCCGCGAAAATCGACAGCACGAGCACGCCGGGATCGTCGGGATTCTGCGCGGCGACATACTCCTTCGCGACGAGGTTCATGCCGTCGTGCAGCGGCGTGACGAAGCCGATCTGCGACTCGCGAAACAGCGACATCAGCTTCCAGCGGTCGTACTGCTGGTTCAGGTAGCGGATTGGCGTGTAGTCGAGCCCCGAGTAGCGGCCGTTGATGCGCCCTGCTTCGTATTCGAGATCCTGGCGGATCTTCTGGTAGGTGGCGACGTCCGAGCGCGTCGGCGGCGCGATCTGCACGAGCGTGACGTTGCCGCGCCATTCGGGCGAGCGTTCGAGCAGCAACTCGAACGCGCGAAAACGCTCGACCAGTCCCTTCGAATAATCGAGCCGGTCGACGCTCATGATCAGTTTGCGCCCTTCGAGACTCTGCTTCAGCTCGAGCACGTGCTGGCGGCTTTCGTAGCGCTTCGCCTGCTCGGCGATTTCGTCGGGGAACACGCCGATCCGGTAGACGCCGGTGCGCAGCTTGCGGCCGAACGCCTCGACGACGCCGTCCGCGCTCACCGTGCCGCGGGCGTGACGCGTCACGTAGTCTTGGAACGCCTGCTGGTCGGTGGCGGTCTGGAACCCGAGCAGGTCATAGCACGACAGCGACTTCACGAGCTCTTCGTGCGGCGGAATATTGAGCAGCAGCTGCGGCGCGGGAAACGGAATATGCAGGAAAAAACCGATGCGGTTCGTCACGCCCTCGCTGCGCAGCGCCTCGGCGAACGGGATCAGATGGTAGTCGTGAATCCAGATAATGTCGTCGGGTTCGAGCAGCTTCACCAGCTTGTGCGCAAGCCATGCGTTGACGCGCCGGTAGCCCGCGTATTCATCGCGCTCGTAGCGCGCGAGATCGTTGCGGTAGTGGAACACCGGCCACAGCGTCGCGTTCGAGAAGCCGCGGTAGTACTGGTCGTAGTCCTTGCGCGTGAGGCCGACGGTTGCGAAGGTCACCGCGCCGTCCTGCTCCAGCATCGGCCCCGCGTTGGCGACCGTTTCGCTGACCACGTCGCCGCTCCAGCCGAACCAGACGCCGCCTGCATCCTTCAGCGCGCCGAATACACCGACAGCGAGTCCGCCCGCCGATCCCTTGGTCTCCGTCGGCGTCGCGACACGATTCGACACGACGATCAGTCGGCCCATATTGCCTGTCCTCCGTAGTTCATAGGGTGCACCGCGCCGCCTGAGCGGTCGTGGCGCGCCTCTACGGCAGCAATCCGCATGCCCGCACAGCGGTTCGCGATGCGCGACGCGCAGCTAAGCCTTCTCCTTCGCTTTCTGCGTGGCCTCGGCCGCCCCGGGCCGGCCGATGCGGCTCGCCACCGGATCGGCTTCGGTATGCGCGGCGGTGCTGCCAGCCGGCGCCTGCCGGCTGCGCGGCAGCCAGTCGATCGGGCCTTCGCCGCCAGTCTCCTGCTCGGTCGACACCTCGGCGCGGGCCCGCGGCAGGTATTCGGGGTAGTGACGGTGAACAAAATCGAGCAGTCCTTCGCGCACGCGGCAGCGCAGGTCCCACGCGAGGCCGGAATCGGGCGCGCTCACGAGCGCGCGCAGTTGCATCGCGCGCTCGGTGCAGTCCGTCACCTGCAGCACCTGCACCCGGCGGTCCCACTCGGGCGCGTTCTCGACGATGCGCGCAAGCTCCTCACGCAGCGGCGCAAGCGGCATCCGGTAATCGACGAATAGGAACACACTGCCGATGATCTGCGAGCTGCTGCGCGTCCAGTTGAGGAACGGATTTTCGATAAACCATTGCAGCGGCACGATCAGCCGGCGCTGATCCCACAGCCGCACCGACACGTAAGTGCCGGTGATCTCTTCAACCCGCCCCCACTCGTTCTGGATCACGACGACGTCGTCGAGGCGGATCGGTTGCGACAGCGCGATCTGCAAACCGGCGATCAGATTGCCGAGCACCGGCCGCGCCGCGATACCGGCAACCAGACCGGCGACACCGGCCGAGGCCAGCAGACTCGCGCCGATCTGGCGCACGTTCGGCAAGGTCATCAGAGCGCCGCCCACACCAATGAACACGATGACGATCATCACCGAGCGCGCGAGTACGCGCGCCTGCGTATGGATGCGGCGCGCCTGCAGGTTGTCGGCGGTATCGAGCGGATGGGCGCGGATGATCGCTTCGCCGATCCCCGCGGCGAGGCGCACCGACAGCCACGTGAGCGCGGCGATCAGCGCGACGCCGGTGACGTCGCGCAGCGGTTCGATGAAGTTGAGCGTATCGGGCGCCTCGGACCAGACCCACGCGAACACGAGGATCTCGAGGGCGAACAGCGACGGTTTGTCGATGTAGCGCAGCACGACGCTCGTCAGTGGATGCGGCTGCGCGAGACGCATCACGATGCGCGCGCCGAAGCGGTGAATGCCGATCGCCACGATCGTCACGATCAGCGTGACGATCAGCGCGCCGAACCACGTATGCAGCGGCGCGGCGGCCACGCGGTAGAAGTCGTCGATAGTAGGCATAACGGGCATCTTCCTCCGGGCTCGATGAGCGGCGGCGCGCCTGCGGGACTACTGACCTCCGGGGGCATCGCCCCCACTGGGAGCGATGCCCTCGACGCCCGGCGCGCACGATGGCGCCAAGGCGTTACAACGGGTTCTTCTATATCCGGCGGTTATCGATCAGCCGCCGCCCTTGCAGGGAAACGCCTTGCCGAGTCCCAGCGAAATCGCCGTGCTCGCGTTGTAGCCCACGGCATTCGGGTTCTCGGCGATGTACTTGCGCACCGCGTCGGTCAGTTGCGCCGAGCGTGCATCCGGCGGCAGGCAGAAGTACTGGCCGACGCGCGGACCGGTGGTGCCGCCGATCGCGTCGATCGTGTTGAAAATACCGTCGGCCGCGCCTTCGATATAGGCCGCGCAGGCACTACGCGAAGCCACGTCCGTCTTGGTGCACAGCTTGTTGAGGTCGCCCCCCGTAAACGCGGCTGCCGAAAGCGGCAAGGCAAGCGCGCCGGCGAAAATCAAAGCCCGCAGCATGGTGTTCCTTTCCAGGGTTGTTTATCACGCGGTCTTTCTGCCGCATCCGGACGGCGCGCCGCGCGGCGCGCCAAAGTCGTCATTCTGCACTGTTTTACG
The DNA here is from genome assembly GCA_000173575.1 of Burkholderia sp. H160. Lineage (GTDB taxonomy): Bacteria > Pseudomonadota > Gammaproteobacteria > Burkholderiales > Burkholderiaceae > Paraburkholderia. The sequence goes on from ABYL01000022.1 coordinate 41,339, forward strand.
CGATAGCAGGCCGGCTACCGCGCGCATCGGCGCCTGCCGACAGCGTCATTTCTTCTGTTGCTGCGTCTGCTGCATGCGCGCCGTGAGCCCTTCGACGACGTCCGGCTCCTTGTAGGTCTTCGCGAAATCGAGCGCGGTCATGCCGATCTGGTTTTTCACCGTCAGGTCCGCGCCGTTGTCGAGCAGCAGCTTGACGGTCGACACATGGCCGCCGCGCGCGGCCATCATCAGCGGCGTGGTGCCGTTGGGCGAGCCTGCGTCGACGTAGGCCGAGTGGTCGAGCAGCACCTTGACGATGTCGTCGTGACCGTTCGCGGCCGCGTAGTGCAGCGGCGCCCAGCCCTTCTTGTTGATCTCGGCGTCCTTCGCGATCAGCAGATTCACGAAGTTCAGGTCGCCGACCAGCGACGCCATCATCAGCGCGTTTTCGCCGGCCTTGTCCTGAATCTCGATGTCGGTCTTCGGATTGGCGAGCAGCGCGGCCCCGACCTTGTCCGATTGCTCGCGCGCGGCGATCACGAGCAGCGGCATGCCCTCATTGTCGACGCTGTTCGGATCCATGCCCTTGGCGAGCAGCTTGTTGACGCCGGAGACGTCGTCGAACTTGACCGACTTGATCAGCGAGTCGATCGGCGCCGCATGTGCGGGCAGCGCGACCAGCGCGGCGCACGCGAGCGCGGCGGCGCAAGCAAGGCGGCGTGCAGGGGCCAGCGCACGGGCGGCCGGACCAGTGGAAGCCGGCTGGAAAGCAGCGTTCGACGTCGAAATATTTCTCATAGAGTACTTTAGGGAACGTCCCTATCCATTTGATATTACGCTGATTTTTTATCAGGAGCCAGTTGGCGCGGCAATCCCGAACAGCCTGAAGAAGTTTTGCGTGGTCGCGGCGGCTAGCGCCTCGTCCGGCATCTCGCGCTGCTGCGCGATGAAGCGTCCGACATAACTGACGTACGCTGGTTCATTCGATTTGCCGCGATACGGCACCGGCGCCAGATACGGCGAGTCGGTTTCGATCAGCAAACGGTCGAGCGGCACGCGGCGCGCGACGTCCTGCACGTCGGTCGCGCTCTTGAACGTGACGATGCCCGACAGCGAAATGTAAAAATTCTGCGCGAGCGCCTGCTCGGCGATGGCCCACGGCTCGGTGAAGCAATGCATGACGCCCCCCGGCTCGCCCGCGCGCTCCTCCGCCATGATCCGCAAGGTGTCTTCCGCCGACGAGCGCGTGTGGATGATCAGCGGCTTTTTCGTCGCGTGCGCGGCGCGGATGTGGGTGCGAAAGCGCTCGCGCTGCCACTCCATGTCGGCGATCGAGCGGCCTTCGAGGCGGTAGTAGTCGAGCCCGGTCTCGCCGATCGCGACGACTTTCGGGTGCGCGGCCAGTTCGACCAGTTCGGCCACGCTCGGCTCGCGCATGTGTTCGTGATCGGGATGCACGCCGACCGACGCGTACACGTTGTCATAGCGGCTGGCGATGTCCAGCACCGACGGCAGCGTTTCGAGATCCACCGACACGCACAGCGCGTGCGAGACCGAATGGCTGCGCATGTTTTCGAGCACTTGCGGCAGACGGTCCGCGAGTCCTTCGAAGTTGATATGGCAGTGCGAATCGACAAACATGATCAGGTCCTGCGAAAAATGGGCTGGCGCTCGGGCCATTTCGTGGCCGAGGTCGCCTGGGACAGCTTGCTCAATGGGCGTGCGCGAGGCGCTTGCCGAGAATCACCAGATCGCGCTCGACGCCGTCCAGTACCGCGACGCGCGGCAACGTGCCCCACGCGTCGAAGCCGAAGCCGCGGAACAGTCGCACGCTCGGTTCATTGTGACCGAACACGAAGCCGAGCACGGTGTCGATGCCGAGACCGGGCGCCGCCTCGAGCGCCGCGGCCAGCAGTTGCTTGCCGAGGCCCTGGCCGCGCGTGCTTTCGTCCAGATAGATGCTGACTTCGGCGGTGCGCTGGTAGGCCGGACGGCCATAAAAATCGGAAAAGCTGAGCCAGCCGATCACGCGACCTGCCTGCTTCGGATCCTCGACGACCCACAGCGGCCGCTTCTGCGGGCCGTGCGCATGAAACCACGCATGCCGGCTCTCGACGCTGACCGGCTCGAGGTCCGCGGTGACCTGGCGCGACGGGACGGTCGAATTGTAGATGGCGACGATCGCGGGCAGATCGTCGAATGTGGCGTCGCGGTAGGAAAGGCTCATGGTGGCTTGGCTTGACTCAAAAAGGACGTAAGGCTTGCTTACGGCCCGCTCACGCGAAAAGCGAGCGATAGCCGATAAACAATTCCTCGAACACGAGCCGCGCGTTCAGCGGATGGTTCTCGACGGCACGCTGGCGCGTGACAGTGCGCAGAAAGCGCGCGAATGCATTGGCGTCGGACTGCGCGGCGCAGCGCGTGAGCGCGGCCGACGCCTGCGGGAAATACCGTGGCGCGCCGGCGGTGCGCTGTGCGAGCAGATCGTACATCCAGCGCTGCAGCCAGCCGAGCACGAGCGGCACCGGCAGCTTCTGCAGCGCCTCGCCACACGCGAATGCATCGCACCCGGCGCCGGCCGCGAGTTGCTTGAGCGTCCAGTCGCGCAGCGTGCGGTTTTCGTCGTTGGCAAGCGCGAGCGCGGCGAGCGGCGCGCCGCCCGCTTCGGCAAGCAGCGCGGGCGCGTCTTCGACGCCTTGCGCGGCGAGCCATTGTGCGGCGGCGTCCGACGCGGGCACGCTCATCGGCCACTGACGGCAGCGGCTGATGATGGTCGGCAGCAAACGGTCGATGCGCGCCGACACCATCAGGAATACGACGCCCGCGGGCGGTTCTTCGAGCGTCTTCAGCAGCGCATTGGCGGCCGCGACGTTGAGCGCCTCGGCCGGGTACAGCACGACCACGCGCGCGCCGCCGCGATGCGAACCGACGCCGACGAAGTCGAGCAGACCGCGGACCTGTTCGATCTTGATCTCCTTGCTCGGCGTGCGGGTCTTCTTGCCTTCGTCGCCATCGGCCTTGTCGGTTTTTTCGGCCTTGTCATCGGCGCCGTTCGCGGCGCTCGCGGGAGCGAGTTCGGCGGCGAGCGCCTCCGGCACGACGATGCGGTAGTCGGGATGATTGCCCTGCGTGAACCAGTTGCAGGCCACGCAAGCACCGCACGGCTCGCCGTTCGGCTGCGGCGCCTCGCACAGCAGACCCTGCGCGAGGTGCTGCGCGAAGCGCAGCTTGCCGATGCCCGCCTGGCCGTGCAGCAACAACGCGTGCGGCCAGTGGCCGCGCAGCTGCTGCAGACGGTTCCAGTCATCGGCTTGCCACGGATAGATCATCGCTTATCTTTTTTGAATCAATGAGTTGTAAACGTTACTTCACGTGCTAGGTGAGTATCTCGCGTCACCATAATGAAAAATTATATTGCTTTAAAATCAAAGCATTGCAATCAATTCATCAAGCTGTTTCTGGATTCGCGCGATGCTTTGCGAAGAGTCGATGATAGCGAATCGATGCGGCGCTTCTTCCGCGCGGCGCATGTATTCGGCGCGCGTGCGCTCGAAAAACGCCGCCGACTCGCTCTCGAAGCGATCCGGATTGCGCGCGGCGCTGCGCCGCTCGTTGGCGACGGCGGGCGGCAGATCGAACAACACCGTCAGATCCGGCTGGAAACCGCCCTGCACCCAACGCTCGAGCGCTTCCAGCTTGTCGCGCGGCAAGCCGCGACCGCCGCCCTGGTACGCAAAGGTCGCGTCGGTAAACCGGTCCGACAGCACCCAGTCGCCGCGCGCGAGCGCCGGTTCGATCACTTCGGCCAGATGCTGGCGCCGCAGCGCGAACATCAGCAGCGCCTCGGTTTCGAGGTCCATCTTCTGATGCAGCACGATCTCGCGGATCTGTTCACCGAGTGGCGTGCCGCCCGGTTCGCGCGTCATCACGACCGCGCGGCCGCTCGGCGCGAGCTTCGCCTCGAGCCGCTCGCGGAACCAGCCGAGATGGGTGGTCTTGCCCGCGCCGTCGATGCCTTCAAACGTAATGAACTTGCCGCGCGCCATCATTGCCCTCGAATGTATTTGTCCACGGCCTTGTTGTGATCGCCGAGGGTGTCAGAAAAGATGCTGCTGCCGTCGCCGCGCGACACGAAGTACAGCGCGTTGCTTTGCGCCGGGTTCATCGCCGCCTGCAGCGACGCGACGCTCGGCAGCGAGATCGGCGTCGGCGGCAGGCCCATGCGGGTGTAGGTATTGTAGGGAGTGTCGGTCTGCAGGTCTTTCTTCCTGATGCGGCCGGCGTAGCTGTCGCCCATCCCGTAGATCACGGTCGGGTCGGTCTGCAGCGGCATGCCCGCGCGCAGACGGTTGGCGAACACCGCGGCGACGAGCGGCCGGTCGGACGGCTTGCCGGTTTCCTTTTCGATGATCGACGCCATCGTCAGCGCGTCGTACGGCGTCTTGTACGGCAGGTTCGGCGCGCGCGCGAGCCACGCCTCGTCCAGACGCAGGCGCATCAGCCGGTACGCGCGGCGGTAAATGTCGAGGTCGCTCGTGTCCTTGTCGAACAGATAGGTATCCGGGAAGAACAGCCCCTCGCCGTTGCCGATCGACGCCTCCGGCGCGCCGATCGCGCTCATCAGGTCGGCGTCGCTCATGCCGAGCGTGTCATGCTTCAGCGCGGGATTCGCGTCGAGTTCGGCGCGCATATGCTTGAAGGTCCAGCCCTCGATGACCGTCGCCACGTATTCATTGACGTCGCCACGCGCGATTTTCTGCAGCACCTCATAGGGTGTGATGCCGCTCTTGAACTCGTAATTGCCGGATTTCAGATCGCTTTGCAGGCCGAGCAGCCGCGTCATCGCGATGAACAGCTCGGGCTCGACCGGCACGCCACCGCGATTGAGTTGCAGCGCGACGCTGCGCAGGCTGCTGTGCGGTTTGACGGTGACGTCGAGTTGCGCCGGGGTCAATTCGAGCGGGCGGGTGGCCCAGTAGTATCCAGCGGCGGTGGCGGCCGCGGCCAGCACAACGACAAGTGCGCCGGCGACGAAACATTTCTTCAGAAGGGACACGACGGGAAAGAATTAGCGTTTAGATTGCAACGAACTGATTTGTAACGGAAAAGTCTTGCGCCGGCCAGCATGGAGACGGTGCCCTTTTGCAGCCCTTTCGGCCGTTTGCGACCTGTATTGTATAGATGCGGGCCCAAGATGGTCACAGTCAGACGTTACACGCGGTCGGACAATTGGCGGCAAACACCTTTTCGGCTCCTGCCGCCTTTGACCATTGTTGACAGTATTAAACGACGCTGCAGACGTCACCTGCACGCCGACGCGAAAGACCGGAGCGCGTACTGCGGCAATTGGGAGGCTGCACGCCCCCGTTCCGCTCTGAGAATTCTTGTGGCGGCCAAGGCCATACGACAACAACAATAGGGTTCGCATCGGAATTCATTCTTTAGAAACGCATGATCGGGTCCCCGCCTTAGGGTATCCCGGCTGATTTGACATGACAGAGGAGAGGCATGCCGATCGACTTTAAAGTCGGAACCCGGAACTGCACGCTCCACACGCAACAGGAATATCGCGGCAACGCATCTAGCGACGAGGCGCGTTCCGGCCGCCAACTCATCGCCTCGGCAAGCGCATGGGAGCTTACCCACGACACGCGCCAGCTACCGCGGCTCGTCGAGTTCATGCGCAAGGTGCGCGGCGGCGCATATGCGAGCGGCGCTGCGCCGGATCAACTCGCCCGGGCGCTACGGGCCGCCGTCGAGCGCGGCGATGTGATTGCAGTCACGCCGCAGCCGCGCACCTCACGCGGAGGCGGCGCGCCTATCCAACAGGAGATCCGGCCTTACTATCCAACCGTCACGCCGTCGCAGCTATTCCGCAGGGCACTGCCCGTGGTGCGTGTCGCGCGCTCATTCGAGCGCCCGAAATTGCCGCGACTGGCCGCCGACGATGGCCTCGCGATCTGGTACGCCCGCCCCGGCGACGTCTTGCCAGACGGAACCATCGCCACGCCAGTATCGACGCCGCTCGGCGATGCGCAGCCGTTTAAGTACACCGAGGTTCCGCAGTTAGGCGATGTGCAGGAACTGGCCGCGCGAGGCGTCAGTGAAGTGGATGAGGCCGAGTGTTTCGCGGACTACCATTCAGACATGGAGCAATGTCAGGTAGCGCGAGCCATGTATCAGGATCCACGCACCTATGCGCTCTGCACACAGCGAGCCTTTGCCAAATTCCAAACATGCAGAGGATATTGAGATGACTAAACCAGATCGGGCCAGCATCATTTTTTATGACACCGATACCCAGCAGTTAAAGATGTGCACGGTTTCACGGGTTCACGTGCAAGCGGCAATCGATCGAGCGCTGGCAATCACTATCCCACCGGATGCACCGGAAAACTCACCGTTGCCAGTGACCGACGAAGACGCTCGGAAGCTTGGAGGAATGGCAATTCTGATTCAGGCAATGGCGCATCCCGAATTGCGCGAACGTCTGCAAATCACGACTGAGCGGCCAATGGACTGGGCACCGGCCAAGCCGCCCACGGAATGACAGTCATTCGCCAGGGACATGCGAAACGTGACAGGGTTGGACTGAATATAATGACGGTTTGCCCTAGCCAAAGTCAGAATTGACTGTTCCCGGAATCCATGAACACACCGCTCGTTAGTGCATCTGGTAACGCATCAGCTCACGCTCCCGCAGCATTGCCGGTGCTGCCGCGCCCGTCGGCTGAAGAATTCGCCGCCGTGCTCGAGCACGGCGCCTACATGCCGCTGTCGCAGTTCGGCGTGATCGACACCACCGGCGACGACGCGGCGAGCTTCCTGCACAGCCAGTTGACCAACGACATCCAGCATCTCGACGCCGCGAACGCGCGCCTTGCCGGCTATTGCTCGGCCAAGGGCCGGCTGCTCGCATCGTTCCTGAGCTGGCGCAGCGGCGACACGATCCGCCTGCTGGTGTCGAAAGACGTGCAGGCCGCGGTGCAAAAGCGCCTGTCCATGTTCGTGCTGCGCGCCAAGGCGAAGCTCACCGATACGAGCGGCGAACTCGCGGTGATCGGCCTCGCGGGCGATGTGCGCGGCGCGCTGTCCGGCGTGTTCGACGCGCTCCCAGACGGCGTGCACGTGCAGGTCGACGGCGCGGCGGGCACGCTGATCCGCGTGCCGGATGCGTTGGAGCGGCTGCGCTATCTGTGGATCGGGCCAAAGGCGCAAGTCGAAGCGCTGCTGCCGTCGCTCGACGGCAAGCTCAAGCGCGTATCGCCGGCGGTATGGGACTGGCTCGACATCCGCGCGGGCGAACCGCGCATCACGCAGCCGGTCGTCGAGCAATTCGTGCCTCAAATGGTCAACTTCGACGTGCTCGGCGCGGTCAATTTCCGCAAGGGTTGCTATCCGGGTCAGGAAGTGGTCGCGCGCAGTCAGTATCGCGGCACGATCAAGCGGCGCACCTCGCTCGCCAACGTCGCTGGCGAGCTGGACACGGTCCGCCCCGGTACCGAGGTGTTCCACTCGGACGATCCGGGCCAGCCGTGCGGAATGATCGTCAGCGCGGCGTCGGCGCAGGCGGGCGGCGTCGATCTGCTGGTCGAGATCAAGCTCGCGGCGCTCGAGAGCGGCAGCGTGCATCTCGGCGCGGCCGACGGCCCCGCGCTGCGCTTCCTGACGCTGCCCTACGGCTTGCCGGCCGAGGTCTGATCGTCAGGCACGGTAAAAAGCGGCGCAATTGGGCGCCGTTTTTTATTGGCTGCTTTATTCTCGTCCGATTTTTGCCGCCTGATTTTTGCCACCTAAGGCGGCAGCCCCATGCTCTGAGCGGGAGACGCTCCCGATGTGCCTGATCGTATTCGACTGGCGGCCTGATGCGCTCGACGGTCCGTTGTTCACGCTCGCCGCGAATCGCGACGAGTTCTTCCGCCGCACGGCCGAGCCGATCGGCTGGTGGCGCGACGCGCCGGATGTGCTGGCGGGGCGCGACCTCGTGGGCGGCGGCACGTGGCTCGGGCTGTCACGTGACGGCCGCTTCGCCGCGCTGACCAACTATCGCGCCCCGGGCGAAATGCGCGCCGATGCGCCGACCCGTGGCACGCTCGTCAGCGACTGGCTGACCAGCGCTGCGCGCGACGCCGACGGCAATCCGTACGAGACGCCGCTCGCGTATCTGCAACACGTCGCGCAAACCGGCGACATCTATAACGGCTTCAATCTGCTGGTTGGCGACTGGACGCGTCGCGAGCTCGCGTGGTACTGCAATCGCGGCGGCGTCAACGCCAACAGCGGCCCCGCGCTGCTCGCGCCGGGCACGCACGGGATCTCGAACGCCGTGCTCGATACCGCGTGGCCGAAGCTCGTCAGAAAGCGCGGGGAGCTCGGCACGCTGCTCGCGCGCGATGCGATGCCGCCGCTCGAACGGCTGATCGATCTGATGCGCGATCCGCGGCTCGCGCGCGACGACGAATTGCCGTCGACCGGCATTTCGCTGGAGCGCGAACGCGTGCTGTCGGCGGCGTTCATCGAATCACCGGACTACGGCACGCGCAGCACCACCGCGCTGCGCGTCGCCGCGTATGGCGAGGTGATCGGCATCGCGATCGCCGAGCGCAGCGACGACAACGGCTCGCACCGGATCGTGCGACCCGGCGATTTCGAGCGCAGCTTCGCGTTCAATGTCGAGCGCAACCGGATGAGCGTGGCGTGATCGTCTAGCTCACCGCTTCGCGAAACCCGCCCTCACCCGATGCCGAACGCCGCGCGCAATGCCGCCGCGGCATCCGCATGCGCTTGCGCGACTTCGGGCACGAAGCCGCCCATCTTGAAGAATTCGTGGATCATGCCTGGGTAGCGTTTGAGCGTGACGCGGTTGCCGAGCGCGCGCAGCTTTTGCGCATAAGCATCGCCCTCATCGCTCAACGGATCGTATTCGGCGGTCGCGATCCACGCGGGCGCAATGCCGCGAAAATCGGGCGCGCCGCGCTCGCCGTCGAGCGGCGCGAAACGCCAGTCGTCTCGATCGCCGCTGTCGCGGATGTATTGCTCGAAAAACCACTGGATCGTGTCGCCCGACAGCAGGAAGCCGTCGGCGAGGCGCGAATGCGAGTCGGTCTGCTGATGGCCGGTCGTGCCCGGATAGATCAGCAATTGCAACGCGAGCGTAATGCCGGCGTCGCGCGCAAGCACCGCGCAGACCGTCGCGAGCGTGCCACCCGCGCTATCGCCGCCCACCGCGAGGCGCGCGCCGTCGATGCCGAATTCGGCCGCGTGCTCGTGCAGCCAGCTTAGCGCGTCGAATGCATCGTCGACGGCGATCGGAAACTTGTGCTCGGGCGCGAGCCGGTAATCGACCGACAGCACCGCGCACTGAGCGTCGCGCGCGAACATGCGGCACAGCGCATCGTGCGTGTCGACGCTGCCGACCGTGAAGCCGCCGCCGTGGTAGTACACGAACGCCGGCATCGGATCGGCCCAGTTCGGCTCGACCGGGAAGTAGAGGCGCGCGCGGATCGTCGCGCCGTCGCGCGTCGGCACGCGCAGGTCTTCGACGGAGAACATCGGCGCGCTCGTGATCTCGAGGATCGGCGCGCTTTTCTCGTACGACGCGCGCGCCGCTTGCGCGCTCATCTGGTGGTACTGCGGGCGTTTCGCCCGCGCGATCATGTCGAGCACCTGCTCGATCGTGGGATTCAGCGGCATGGTATCGGCAATGTGACGCGAGTCGCGCGTCGGGCGGCGCAAGCGCGCCAAAGGTTGGTCAGGAGCCGGCGTACCGGCCACCCAGCCGGCCGCTACTCCGCGTTCTTCACCTCGGGCTTCAGCGACATCGGATCGGACGGCTCGCGCAACTGCTCGATATCCTCGTGACGCAGCTTCACGGTCGCCATGATGCCCGGATGCGTGATGATATAGAAACGCCGCGTGGCGATCGCCTCGAACGCGATCTCGGCGACATCGGCGGCGGTGAGCTTGCCCGACTGCACCGCGCGCTGCAACTGCTTGCCGGCGGCGATCTGCGAGCGCGTCGGCCGGCTCGCATTGCGCAACCCGTCGGGACGCGCGCGCTCGGCATCCGCGATGCCGGTCGGCACGAAGGCGGGACACAGCAGCGAACAGCCGACCTCGCCGCCCGTGCCCGCCTGCGCGAGCTTCAGGTCGTGATAGAGCGTCTCGGTCAGCGCCACCACCGCATGCTTCGACGCGTTGTAGATGCCCATCGCCGGCGGCGCCAGCAGCCCCGCCACCGACGCCGTGTTGACGATATGCGCGGGCTCGTTCTGCGCGAGCATGATCGGCGCGAACACGCGCACGCCGTGCGCGACACCCATCACGTTGACGCCGAACACCCACGACCAGTCGTTCTCCGAGCTTTCCCACAGAAAGCCGCCGGTGCCGACGCCCGCGTTGTTGAACAGCACGTGCACCTTGCCGAACGCGGCGAGCGCCGCCTGCGCGAGCGCCTCGACCTGCGCTCCGTTCGATACGTCGGTCGGCACGCCGATCGCGTCGGCGCCGGCTGCGCGCAACGCGTCGACGGTTTGCGCGAGCTCAGCGGCGTTGACGTCGGCAAGCACGAGCTTCATGCCGAGCGCGGCGCCCTTGTGCGCGAACGCGCGGCCGAAGCCGCTGCCCGCGCCGGTGATCACCGCCACCTTGCCTGCAAATTCGAACATCCTTTGACTCCCTGGTTGAGTGGCGGCTCGCCGTTGCATGACGACATCGGGCTCAGATCAGCTTGACCAGTTGCTTGCCGAAGTTACGGCCCTTCAGCAAACCGATGAATGCCTCTGGCGCGGCTTCGAGATCTTGCGCGATCGTCTCGCGATACTGCAGCTTCTTCTGCGCGACGAGCGTGCCGAGCTGCTTGAGCGCCTCGGGCCACACGTCCATATGTTCGCTGACGATAAAGCCCTGCACCAGCAACCGCTGCGTGAGCATCAGCGAAGGCTGCTTCAGTGGCAGCGGCTGGCCGTCATAGCCCGCGATGAAGCCGCACAAGGCGACGCGCCCGAACGCGTTCATGCGCGCGAGCGTCGCGTCGAGCCCCTCGCCGCCGACGTTCTCGAAGCAGCCGTCGACACCGTCGGGCGTGACGGCCTTCAGGTCCTTGTACAGGTTGCCGGCCTTGTAGTCGACGCAGGCGTCGAAGCCGAGCGTCTCGACCACATAGCGGCACTTGTCCGCGCCGCCGGCGATGCCGACCGCGCGCGCGCCCGCCGCCTTCGCGAGTTGGCCGACCACGCTGCCGACCGCGCCGCTCGCCGCGCTGACGACCACCGTCTCGCCCGCTTTCGGCGCGATGATTCGGTTCAGCCCGTACCACGCAGTGACGCCCGGCATGCCGACCGGGCCGAGATACGCCGACAGCGGCACGTGGGTGTCGTCGACCTTCTGCAAGCCCGCGCCGTTCGAGGTGCCGTACTCCTGCCAGCCGAACATCGCCACGACCTTGTCGCCGACCGTGAACTTCGGATTCCTCGTCTCGACGACCTCGCCGACCGTGCCGCCGATCATCACTTCGTTCAACGGCTGCGGCGCCGCGTACGACTTGCTGTCGTTCATGCGTCCGCGCATATACGGATCGAGCGACAAGTAGTGGTTGCGCACCCGCACTTCGCCGTCGGCGAGCGGCGCGAGCGGCGTTTCGACGAGCTTGAAGTTATCGGGCGTGGCTTCGCCTTGCGGGCGCGAAACCAGCAGCAGTTGGCGATTCATCTGGGCCATGAGGTCGTCTCCTTGAGTTGATGGGGTTAGTTGCGCTCAGTCGCTCGGACCGGGCTTCGCCGACGGATCGCTGCGCAGACGCTGTCGCGTGATGTCGCGGCCTACGGCGAGGCGGCGCATGTACTTGAAGGTGCCGAGTGCTTTCGCGACGAAGTGGCCTTCGCTGTCGCGGATCTCGCCTTCGCAATAGGCCATCGTCGTCGAGCGATGCAGCACGCGGCCGGTCGCGCGCAACTCGCCGCGGCCCGGTTGCATGAAGTTGACCTTCATCTCGACGGTGACGACGCCGACGCCGTCGCCCGCGAGACTGCGCGCGGCCATCGCGAGCGCGACGTCGGCGAGCGTCATCGTGACGCCGCCGTGCGCGACGTCCCATGTGTTCATATGATCGGGCCGCAACGGCAGCACGACTTCGCTGACGCCATCGGTGGCGGACAGCAACTGCGCGCCGAGACGGTCGACGAACGGGCTCTCGGGCAACGATGCATGGCCCGTTCTGGATGAGGTGGATGGATCGGTCATTGCTTGGATATCAGATTTCGTAGCCGGCGGCGGGTGTGGAGCTTTCGGCAGGTTCGGCTCGGTGCCTGCTCGCAGCGGAAAATGATACCCGCTATCGCGTTGGCGCATGGGCCGCCATCCGTGCCGCCAGGCGCCCCAGTCTGCGCACCGCTTCGTCGGTGCGATCCAGATCCGCACTCGGACAGCTGAGCCGAATGAACTGATCGAAACGCCCCGCGTTCGAAAACACCGTGCCCGGCATGATGCGAATACCGTCATCCAACGCGGCATCGAAAAAAACCGACGACGATACCTCACGCGGCAATTCGATCCAGAAAAACATCCCGCCGCGCGGCGGCGTGAACCGCGTGCCGTCGGGAAACGAGGTCGCCACCGCCGCGGCCATCCGCTCGCGCTGCAGCTGCAAGCTCTCGCGCAAACGCCGCAAATGGCGCTCGTATGCGCTCGTCTCCAGGAACCCGGCGAGCACGACTTGCGACAACTGCTCGTTGTGGCGCGACTGCGCGAACTTCAGCATACCGATGCGCGGATGCCACCGGCCGCCGTTGATCCAGCCGACGCGCATGCCAGGCGCCAGCGTCTTGTTGAACGACGTGCAATGGATCACGGTGCCATCGGTGTCCCAGGCTTTCAGCGAGCGCGGCGGCTGCGCGGCATCGACGAGCTCGCGGTAGGGATCGTCCTCGATCAGCGCGATGCCGGCGCGCGCGCACAGTTCGACGAGGCTCGCCTTGTGCGCGTCGGGCATCACGCTGCCGAGCGGATTTTGCAGATTCGGCACCACCACGACCGCCTTGATGTCGGGATGCGTTTGCAGCGCGAAAGCCAGCGCCTCGATCGCGAGGCCGGTGCTCGGGCTGGTCGGAATTTCGAGCGCGCGCAGACCGAGACTTTCGAGCGCCTGCAGCAAACCGAAGAAGCACGGCGATTCGACCGCGACCGTGTCGCCCGGCTGCGTCACCGCGCGCAACGCGAGGTTCATCGCTTCGACGCCGCCGTGCGTCATGATGATGTCGTCCGCGCCGATCTGGCTGCCGGCCTCGAGCGCGCGCCGGGCGATGATCGCGCGCAACGCCGGATCACCCTGATCGGGCCCGACGGCGGTCAGCAACGTAGGCCGCCGGCGCAACGCGCGCACTGCGGCTTTTTGCAACGCATCGGTTGGATAGAGCTCGGGCGACGCGGTCGCGCCGCCAAGATTCAGCGCGTGCGGATAGCGCTGGAATTTCGACACGAGCGCCGAAATCTCCGAGTGGATGCCGACGAACTGCGCGGCGGCGCCGGGCTGCATCGCGAGATCGGGTTCGGCGGCGCACGGCAACGCGGCCGTCGGCGGCACGCGCACGAAATAGCCGGCGCGCGGCCGGGCGTCGATCAGCGCGGCGCGTTCCAGCTCGCGATAGCTCTCGGTCGCTGTCGCGAGGCTCACGCCATGGCGCTGCATGAACGCGCGCATCGACGGCATGCGTTCGCCCGGACGCAGCACGCCGTTGCCGATCGCGCGGCGATATTGGTCGGCCAGTTGCCGGTAGAGCGGCTGGCGCTCGGATGGCCGGTCCGTCGAGGGACCTTGCGGTGTGAAGAGGAGTTCGCTCATGAGCCGATGGTGCGGATAGTCCGCGCGCCGCGACAGATACACATCGACGTGATTCGGACCGATACAGCGTGACGAAACGCACCTCTGTACCGGTTCAGATTGTCGACGGCTGCGGCTGTTTTCATCTGGACGGACTCCCTAAGCTGTGACCCACGAAAACGATTTAAAGGAATCGGTCATGGCTGTGCGTCTATACCGCTTTTTACCCGGTGCAGAACTGCAACGCCCAGCGGCGTCGCGTCTTGCCGCGGGTCAGATGGCCCTGCACGACCTGCACGCCGGCAGTTCGATCATCGCGATCGAGGGCGCATTGCAACTCGTCTTCCGCGATCATTCGCTTGCCTGGCTCGGCAATGACGTCCCGCTCACGTCGCTCACGTTGTACGAAGGCGAGCGGTTTGTGACCTCGCAACGTGGCGTCGTCTCGATCCGCGCGACGCCGGCCAATCGCGCCGCGTTCATCGTGCTGCCCGCACGCGATGAACAGAGCGCGCGCGGGTTCATTCTGCAAGCCGTTCGGCGTCTCGCCTGCGTCGTGCGCACACGGTGGCGGCGCGCCGCCTGATACGTCACTGCGCGCCCCACGTGGCCCGTTACAATGCATGACCAACCCGCTTCGTTCGAGGTGCAGGTCATGTCATTTTTTCGCGCGCTGCTACCGGGCCAGGTCTCACTTGTGTCGCGCCTGTTCGTTGTCGCTGTCACGCTGACACTCGCTGGCTGCGCGGGCCTGTTCGGCGCAGACCCGTTGCGCGTCAATGTGGCGGGCATCGAGCCGATCGCTGGCGAGGGCATGGAGATGCGCTTCAACGTCAAGCTGCGCGTGCAGAATCCCAACGACTCCGCGGTCAGCTTCAACGGCGTGTCGCTCGATCTCGAACTGAATGGCAAGCCGTTCGCCAGCGGCGTCAGCGACCAGAGCGGCACCGTGCCGCGCTTCGGCGAAACCGTCGTCACCGTGCCGCTGACCGTGCCGGCTTTCGCCGCGGTGCGTCAGGCCTTCGCGTTAGCCGGCGCCGCGCAGTCGGGACAGATTCCGTACGTTCTGCGCGGCAAGCTCGCGGGTGGCGTGACCGGCACCACGCGATTCACCGCTCAGGGAACGCTGAGCCTGCCGTCGTCGGACGCGGGCGGGTAATTACGCTGGCCAGGGCGTGGCCTTTCTCACCACGGCCCACGCCCGCTCAAACCACTTCGAACAAACCTGCCGCGCCCTGCCCGCCGCCGATGCACATCGTCACGACGACGAACTTCACGCCGCGCCGCTTGCCTTCGATCAGCGCATGGCCGACGAGCCGCGCGCCCGACACGCCGTATGGATGACCGACCGCAATCGCACCGCCGTTCACGTTCAGGCGGTCTTGCGGAATGCCGAGCTGGTCCGCGCAATACAGCACCTGCACCGCGAACGCTTCGTTCAGCTCCCACAGACCGATGTCCTCGACCTTGAGGCCAGCCTTCTTCAACAGCTTCGGCACCGCAAACACCGGACCGATGCCCATTTCGTCGGGCTCGCAGCCGGCCACCGCGAAGCCGCGGAAAATGCCGAGTGGCTGCAGACCTTCGCGTTCGGCCAGCGTCGCGTTCATCACGACGCAAGCCGATGCGCCGTCCGAGAACTGGCTTGCATTGCCCGCCGTGATCACGCCGCCCGGCAACGCGGTGCGAATCTTCGACACACCTTCGAGCGTCGTGTCGGCGCGAATGCCTTCGTCGCCGCTGACGGTCACTTCCTTCGTGAAGAGACGGCCGCTCGCCTTGTCGGCGACGCCGGCGAGCACCGTCAGCGGCACGATCTCGTCCTTGAACTTACCGGCTTCGAGCGCGGCCGCCGCGCGCTGCTGCGAGCGCGCGCCGTACTCGTCCTGACGTTCCTTCGAGATCGAGTAGCGCTTCGCGACGTTCTCGGCGGTCTGCAGCATCGACCAGTAGATTTCGGGCTTGTGCTCGGTGAGCCAGCCGTCGGTCATCATGTGGTGGTTCATCTCGTTCTGCACGCACGAGATCGATTCGACACCACCCGCGACGTAGACGTCGCCCTCACCGGCGATCACGCGCTGCGACGCCAGCGCGATCGTCTGCAATCCCGACGAGCAGAAACGGTTCACGGTCATGCCGGAAACGCTGACCGGCAGGCCCGCGCGCAACGCGATCTGCCGCGCGATATTGCCGCCCGTCGCGCCTTCCGGATTCGCGCAACCCATGATCACGTCCTCGACGCGCGCCGGGTCGAGCTTCGCGCGCTCGACGGCGGCCTGTGTCACATGGCCGCCGAGCGTCGCGCCGTGCGTCATGTTGAAACCGCCGCGCCACGATTTGGCGAGACCCGTGCGGGCGGTGGATACGATAACGGCGTCAGTCATGCGAATCTCCAATTGCAATGTCGAGAGCGGCGCGCCGGCTCAGTGCCGGGCGCTCAAAAGCGCATCACCGCGCCGCCTCTGTCGTTTGATGCGAGTGATGCGAGCCGAACCCGCACCGCTCAAGTCCGTACGCTGAACCCAGCCGTGCTCAGCCGTTGAAGCCGCGCCCCTCGCCCGCAAGCTTCGCGATGCTCGGCGCAAGCTCCCACGCGTCGCCGTTCGGCCGCGCCGCATAGCGGCGAATCGCACGCTCGACGTTGTAGAGCCCGACCGTGTCCGCGTACAGCATCGGGCCGCCGCGATAGAGCGGGAAGCCGTAGCCGGTCAGATAGACCATGTCGATATCCGACGCCTTCGACGCAATGCCTTCCTCGAGAATCTTCGCGCCTTCGTTGACGAGCGCGAACACCAGACGCTCGACGATTTCCTCGTCGCTGATCTTGCGGCGCTCAGAGTTCGTTTCTTTCGAGTACTCGCTGATCATTTCATTGACCACGCTCGACGGATACGCGGTGCGATCGCCCGCTTTGTAGTCGTACCAGCCGCCGCCGGTCTTCTGGCCGAAGCGGCCCATCTCGCACAGACGGTCGGCGATCTTCGAGTAGAGCATGTCGGGACGCTCGAGATAGCGACGCTTGCGGATCGCCCAGCCGATGTCGTTGCCGGCGAGGTCGCTCATGCGGAACGGACCCATCGCGAAGCCGAACTTCTCGATGGCCTTATCAACCTGTGCGGGCAGCGCGCCCTCTTCGAGCATGAAGAGCGCCTGGCGAACGTACTGCTCGATCATGCGGTTGCCGATAAAGCCGTCACAGACGCCCGACACCACCGCGGTCTTTTTGATCTTCTTCGCGAGCTTCATCACGGTGGCGAGCACGTCTTTGGCGGTCTCCTTGCCACGCACGACTTCGAGCAGCTTCATCACGTTGGCCGGGCTGAAGAAGTGCATGCCGACCACATCCTGCGGACGCTTCGTGAACGCGGCGATCTTGTCGACGTCGAGTGTCGACGTGTTCGACGCGAGAATCGCGCCGGGCTTCGCGACTTCATCGAGCCGGCGGAACACCTGCTCCTTCACACCGAGTTCTTCGAACACGGCTTCGACGATCAGGTCGGCCTGCTTCAGGTCGTCGTAGGAGAGTGTTGGCGTGAGCAGCGCGAGGCGCTGTTCCATCACCTCGGGCTTCAGCTTGCCCTTCTTGACGGTCGCCTCGTAGTTCTTGCGGATCGTCGCGAGGCCGCGGTCGAGCGCTTCCTGCTTCGTTTCGAGCAGCGTGACCGGAATGCCCGCGTTGAGGAAGTTCATCGCGATGCCGCCGCCCATCGTGCCCGCGCCGATCACGGCCACGTGGTTGATGTCGCGCACCGGCGTATCGGACGGCACGTCGGGAATCTTGCTGGCCGCGCGCTCGCCGAAGAAGGCGTGACGCAGCGCGCGGCTCTCCGGCGTCTGCACGAGCGCGACGAAGCATTCGCGCTCGAATGCTAGGCCCTTGTCGAAGCCATCCTTCACACCGGCTTCGACCGCGTCGATGCATTTATGCGGCGCCGGGAAATCCTTTGCGATTGCCGCGACGCTGTTGCGCGCGAACTGGATGAAGCCGGCCGCGTTCGGATGCTCGATCTTGCGGTCGCGCACCTTCGGATGCGAACCTGCCTGCGCGCCGACCTTGCGCGCGAATGCGAGCGCGGCTTCGGCCAACTCGGCGGGGTTCGCGACGACTTCGTCGAACAGGCCCGAATCGGCGAGCTTGTCGGAGAGCACTGGCGCGCCGGACACGATCATGTTCAGCGACGCTTCGAGACCGATTGCGCGCGGCAGACGCTGCGTGCCGCCCGCGCCGGGCAGGATGCCGAGCTTCACCTCGGGCAGCGCGATCTGCGCGCCGGCCGCGGCGACGCGGTAATGCGCGCCGAGCGCGAGTTCGAGGCCACCGCCCATCGCGACGCTGTGGATCGCCGCGACGACCGGCTTTGCGCTACCTTCGACGGCCTCGATGACCGTCGCGAGCGTCGGCTCCTGGGTCGCCTTCGGCGTATTGAATTCAGTGATGTCGGCGCCGCCCGAAAAGGCCTTGCCCGCGCCCGTCAGCACGATGGCCTTGACGGCCGGATCGTTCTGCGCGCGATCGAGCCCTTCGACGATACCCGCTCGCGTCGACAGCCCAAGCCCGTTGACGGGAGGATTGTTCAGCGTGAGGACGGCGACGCCGTCATGAGTTGTGTAGTCCACTGCCATCTGCGTGCCTCCGTGCAATCCATGCGTTGAGGCGGCGCCTGATGCGCCGCCTGTCCGGTCCATCGAGCCTGCTCATTGTCAGGCTTTTTCAAACGATGGGTCCGAGGTCAGCAGGCAGAATACACCAGAAAAGCACGAACGTTCAATTTATTACGAAACGGGGTTTCCCCTAACTTTCCGGTGTCAGCGGACAGTTGCGGCTGTCTTCGAGCGCGGACGGCAGCACGTGCGAGCGGAACAGATCGCGCAGCTTCAGCTTCTGCAGCTTGCCGGTCGCCGTATGCGGCAACTCGTCGACGAACACGACGTCGTCGGGGATCCACCACTTCGCGACCTTGCCCTCGTAGAACGCGAGCAGTTCGTCGCGCGTGACGTCCTGCCCCGCGCGCTTGACCACCACGAGCAGCGGCCTCTCGGTCCACTTCGGATGCGCGCACGCGATGCACGCGGCTTCCGCGACCGCCGGGTGCGCGACCGCGACGTTCTCGATGTCGATCGAGCTGATCCATTCGCCACCCGACTTGATCACGTCCTTCGAGCGGTCGGTGATGTGCAGGAAGCCGTCGGGGTCGATCGTCGCGACGTCGCCGGTCGGGAACCAGCCGTCGACGAGCGGCGAGTCGTCCTTGCGGAAATACCGGTCGATCACCCACGGTCCGCGCACGTGCAGATCGCCGAACGCGACGCCATCCCAGGGCAGTTCGCGGCCATCTTCGCCGACGATCTTCATGTCGACGCCGAAGATCACATGGCCCTGCTTTTCGAGTAGCTTGCGCTGCTCCCCGATGGGCCGCTGGCTCTGCTCCCACGTCAGTTTCGACAGGGTGCCGAGCGGCGACATCTCCGTCATGCCCCATGCATGGATCACCTGCACGTTGTACTCGTCCTCGAGGATGCGCAGCATCGCGGGCGGACATGCGGAGCCGCCGATCACCGTGCGTTCGAGCGACGAAAACTTCGCCCCCGTCTCACGCAGATAGTTCAGCAGCCCGAGCCACACGGTCGGCACGCCGGCCGTACACGTGACACGTTCGCCTTCCATTAGCGCGTACAGCGACTTGCCGTCGAGGTCCTTGCCGGGGAACACGAGCTTCGCGCCGGTCAGCGGCGCCGCATGCGGGAGACCCCATGCGTTCACATGGAACATCGGCACGACGGGCAGCACCGAGTCACGCGCGGACAGATCCATCGAGTCGGGCAGCGCCGCGCCGAACGCGTGCAGCACCGTCGAGCGATGTGAATACAGTGCGCCTTTCGGATTGCCGGTTGTGCCCGACGTATAGCAGAGGTACGAGGCCTGGCGCTCGTCGAGCGCGGGCCAGTCGAAGCGGCCGTCCTGGCCGTCCATGAGCGTTTCGTAGCACAGCACGGCGGGACGGCCATCCGCGGTTTGCATCGGCGGCCGATGCGCTTCATCGCACAGCGCGATCCAGCCGCGCACGCGCGGGCACTGCGGCGCGAGCATGTCGACGAGCGCGGCGAACGTGATGTCGAACAGCACGTATGCGTCGTCGGCGTGATTGATGATGTAGGCGATCTGGTCGGTGAAAAGCCGCGGATTGATCGTGTGGCACACGGCCCCGAAGCCAGTGATGCCGTAATACGCCTCGAGGTGCCGGTAGCCGTTCCACGCGAGCGTCGCGACCCGTTCGCCCGGTTCGACGCCGAGCGCGATGAGCGCCTGCGCGAGTTGCTTCGCGCGCTTCTCGCAATCGCGGTAGGTGTAGCGATGCAGATCGCCTTCGATGCGCCGCGACACGATCTCGGCGCTGCCGAAATGCCGCGCGGCGTGCGCGAGCAGCGATGACACGGTGAGCGGCACGTCCATCATCTGGCCCAGCAGCGGCGTGGTCATAAGGCGGGGTCTCCTCGGCTTGTTAGTGTGTCGATGGGTTGCAGTCGGGTCTGGCTGAATACGTGGCCATGAAACGGGTAACGCGCCGAACAGCGCGAGGCGGAAGATCGTGGCGGCGTCGCACGCAGCAGCGTGATCCGAACGATGAAGGCGGCCGCCCAGCAGCGCCGCGGGCGCGGACTTACAATATCGGCTAATCCAGAGGCGCTCAACATGTCGTTTTCCCCAAGCTTTGCAGGGTTATCCGCAGCTTTGACGGATCTTTTCAACACACTCGCCACTCCCCCAGCCAACGCGTTCGCGCGGCTCGGCGGCACGTTTTTCACGCGCCTGCCCGCCGCGCCGCTCGACGCGCCCTACCTCGTCGGCTTCTCGGCCGAGACCGCCGCGCAGCTCGGGCTGCCTGCGGGCATCGAGAGCGATCCGGGCTTCGTCGAGCTGTTCTGCGGCAACGCGACACGCGCCTGGCCAGCCGACGCGCTGCCTTATGCGTCGGTGTACTCGGGACATCAGTTCGGCGTGTGGGCCGGCCAGCTCGGCGACGGTCGCGCGCTCATGCTTGGCGAGCTCGAACACGACGGCGAGCACTTCGAACTGCAGCTCAAAGGCGCGGGCCGCACGCCGTATTCGCGCATGGGCGACGGCCGCGCGGTGCTGCGCTCGTCGATCCGCGAATATCTGTGTTCGGAGGCGATGCATCATCTCGGCATTCCGACCACGCGCGCGTTATGCGTGATCGGCTCCGACCAGCCGGTGCGGCGCGAGACGATCGAAACCGCCGCGGTGGTCACGCGCGTCGCGCCGAGTTTCGTGCGCTTCGGCCACTTCGAGCACTTCTATGCGAACGATCGCGTCGACGCATTGCGCGCGCTGGCCGATCACGTGATCGAGCGCTTCTATCCGCATTGCAAGGAGGCCGACGATCCCTATCTGGCGCTGCTCGCCGAAGCGGTGCGCTCCACCGCGGATCTGATGGTCGACTGGCAGGGGGTCGGTTTCTGTCACGGCGTGATGAATACCGACAACATGTCGATCCTCGGTCTCACGATCGACTACGGCCCGTTCGGTTTCATGGATGGCTTCGACGCCGACCACATCTGCAATCACTCCGATACCCAGGGCCGTTATGCCTACCGGCTGCAGCCGCAAATCGCGTACTGGAACCTCTTCTGCCTCGCGCAGGGACTGCTGCCGCTGTTTGGCGCGCAGCACGACGAAAGCGTGCGCGGCGACAAGGCGGTCGAAGATGCGCAGCAGGTGCTCGCCGGCTTCAAGGACCGCTTCGCGCCGGCGCTCGAAAACCGCATGCGCGCAAAGCTCGGCCTCGAACAGGCACGCGACGGCGACGACGCGCTGGTCAACCGGCTGTTCGAAGTCATGCATGCGAACCGCGCCGATTTCACGCTGACGTTCCGCAACCTCGCGCGCCTGTCGAAACACGACGCGAGCGGCGACGCGCCGGCGCGCGACCTGTTCCTCGATCGCGCCGCCTTCGACGCATGGGCGCACGACTACCGCGCGCGGCTGGCCGTTGAGTCTCGCGACGACGCCGCGCGCGCCATTGCAATGAATCGCGTGAACCCCAAATTCGTACTCCGCAACCATCTGGCGGAAACCGCGATCCAACGCGCGAAAGAGAAGGATTTCTCCGAGGTGGAACGGCTCGCGGCCGTGCTGCGCCGCCCGTTCGACGAGCAACCCGAATACGCCGCGTATGCGGGCCTGCCGCCCGACTGGGCGAGTTCACTTGAAGTGAGCTGTTCGTCATGACGCGTCGGCGCAGCTGACTCGCCACGACTGCCGCGCGAGAAAACACCGACACACACCGAGACAAACCCGAATCAGAGGAACCCGACCATGAGCAAGCCCGACGATCTCAAGCATGACGCCCCAGCCGTGCAGAAAAGCGACGCCGAGTGGCGCCAGCAGCTGTCCGACATCGAATACCAGGTGACGCGCCACGCGGCGACCGAGCGTCCGTTCACGGGCCGCTATAGCGATCATTGGGAATGCGGCGTCTACGACTGCGTGTGCTGCGGCACGCCGCTGTTCGAGTCCGACACCAAGTTCGACGCCGGCTGCGGCTGGCCGAGCTACTTCCGGCCGATCAACGGCGAGGTGATCGCCGAGAAGACCGACCGCTCGCACGGCATGCTGCGCATCGAGGTGCAATGCAAGAACTGCGGCGCGCATCTCGGCCACGTGTTCGAGGACGGACCGGCGCCGACCGGTCTGCGTTACTGCATCAACTCGGCTGCGTTACAATTCGAGCCCAAGTAACGCGGCGCGGCAGCGGCCCTGCCCGCTTCGGGCGCCGCGGCGCGAACCGCGCGCGGCGCCCTTCTCATGCGCTCGTCCCGCTCGCCAGCGGCGATCGCGCACCTTGTACGCCAACCGGGCGCCCTTCACCGTTCGACTCACTCTCCGACTCCCCGACCAGATAATGAAATTCCTGTTCGATCTGTTCCCGATCATCCTGTTCTTCGTCGCCTTCAAGATCTGGGGCATTTTCACGGCGACGGCAGTGGCGATCGTCGCCACGCTGGTGCAGATCGCGTGGGTGGCGTTCCGCCACCGCAAGGTCGACCCGATGCTGTGGGTGAGCCTCGGCGTCGTCGTGGTATTCGGCGGCGCGACGCTCGTGCTGCACAACGACACATTCATCAAATGGAAGCCGACGGTGCTCTACTGGGCGTTTTCCGTCGCGCTGATCGTCTCGCAGCTCGGCTTCAACAAGAACCTGATCGAAGCGATGATGGGCAAGCAGATCACGCTGCCGCACGCGATCTGGGGCAAGCTGAACCTGATCTGGGCAGGGTTTTTCGTGCTGCTCGGCCTGTTGAACCTGTTTGTCGCGTATCACTACACGACCGATCAGTGGGTCAATTTCAAGCTGTTCGGCGCGACCGGCTGCCTGCTCGTGTTCATCGTCGGACAGAGCCTGTGGCTGTCGAAGTACATGAAGGAAGAATGACATGAGCGACCTGTTCATGCACGCCACCACGGCCGAGCGCGCCGCGCTGATCGAGGCGCGCCTCACGGCCGCGCTCGCGCCCGTCGAGTCGATCCGCATCACCGACGACAGCGCGCAGCACGCCGGCCACGCAGGTGCAGCGGCCGGCGGTCATTTCAGCGTCACGATCGTGGCCGTCGCATTTGCCGGCAAGCCCCGCGTGGCAAGGCATCGCATGGTGTATGATGCGCTGGCCGATGCCATGCAGCGCGGCATTCATGCCCTTGCCATCACGGCGTATACGCCCGAAGAATTTGCTTTGTTGCCCCGCTAGGAACCTTTCGATGACCTTGAAGAAAACCCGCCTCTGGGTATTGCTGGCTGCGTTCGCGGCCGCACCTGCATTCGCACAGAACATCGCTGTCGTGAACGGTACGCCGATTCCGAAGTCGCGCGCCGATGCGTTGATCCAGCAACTGGTTCACCAGGGCCAGCAGGACACGCCGCAACTGCAACAGGCCGTGCGCGAAGAGCTCGTGAATCGCGAAATCCTGATGCAGGAAGCGCTGCGCCGCGGGCTGCCGAACCGTCCGGACGTCAAGGCGCAAGTCGCGGTCGCGCAACAAACCGTGGTGCTGCGCGCGCTGATCGAAGACTTCGTGAAGAACAACCAGCCGACCGACGCCGAAATCACGGCGCGCTACAACGCGCTCGTCAAGGATGCGGGCGGCCAGGAATATCACCTGCACCATATCCTCGTCGACAACGAGCAGCAGGCGAAAGACCTGATCGCGAAGATCAAGGCCGGCGCGAGCTTCGAGGATCTGGCCAAGCAGTACTCGAAGGACCCGGGATCGGGCAAGAACGGCGGCGACCTCGACTGGTCGGACCCGAAGGCCTACGTGCCTGAGTTCGCGGACGCGGCCACGCATCTGCAGAAAGGCCAGATGACCGACACGCCAGTGCATACGCAATTCGGCTGGCACATCATCCGTGTCGACGACATCCGCGCCGTCACACCGCCGCCGCTCGAGCAGGTGCGCGCGCAGATCGTGCAGCAGATCCAGCAGGAAAAGCTGCAGGCGTTCGAAGAGAATCTGCGCAAGAACGCGAGGATTCAATAAGCGTCAGCAGGTGGGCTGTCCTCGGATAGTCCACCTGGCGCTGAAGAAGCCTGAATGCAAAAAAGCCGCCCGTGGGCGGCTTTTTTGTTGCTCTCATCAACCGAGCCAGCGGCGCGCGTTCTGGAACACGCGCAGCCACGGGCTCGCGTCGGTGCCGATCTCGCCCCAGCCCTGCGGATGCCAGCTCATCTGCACCGCGCGATGCACGCGCTCCATGTGCGGCATCAGCACCGTGAAGCGGCCGTCGGCCGTCGTGACCGACGTGATGCCCTCGGGCGAGCCGTTCGGGTTGAGCGGATACTGCTCGGTCGCCTGACCACGGTGATCGACATAGCGCATCGCGACCGCGACCTTCGACTTGTCACCCTGCTGCGAGAAGTCCGCAAAGCCTTCGCCGTGCGCGACCGCGACCGGGATGCGCGAGCCTTCCATGCCGGCGAAGAAGAGAGACGGCGATGCCTGCACCTCGACCAGCGAGAAGCGCGCCTCGAACTTCTCCGACTTGTTGCGCGTGAACTTCGGCCATGCTTCGGCACCGGGGATCATCGATGCGAGGCTGCTCATCATCTGGCAGCCATTGCAGATGCCAAGCGCGAACGTGTCTTCACGGCCGAAGAACGCGGCGAACATGTCGGCCAGTTGCGCGTTGAAGCGGATCGTCTTCGCCCAGCCTTCTCCGGCGCCCAGCGTATCGCCGTACGAGAAGCCGCCGCACGCGACCGCGCCCGCGAAATCGGCGAGGTTCGCGCGGCCCGCGAGCAGGTCGCTCATGTGGACGTCGTGCGCGTCGAAGCCGGCGCGATCGAATGCATAGGCCGTCTCCAGATGCGAGTTCACGCCCTGCTCGCGCAGGATCGCAACGCGCGGACGCGCGCCCTTGCCGACGAACGGCGCGGCGACGTCCTCAGCCGGATCGAAGCTCAGGACCGGCGTGATGCCCGGGTCGGCCGCGTCGAGCAGCGCGTCGTATTCAGCGTCGGCGCAAGCGGGGTTGTCGCGCAGACGCGCGATGCGCCAGCTCACTTCGCTCCACGTGCGATGCAGCTCCGCGCGCGTTGCTTCGTACACCCTCTTCGCGTCGCGATAGATCTCGATCACGTCGCGCTCGTTGGTCTTACCGATCACGTGCGAGCACGCCGACAAACCCTGCTCGCGCAGCGCGGCGAGCACCGCGTCGCGATCGGCCGCGCGCACCTGCACCACCGCCCCGAGTTCTTCGTTGAACAGCGCGCGCAGCGTGCGGTCTTCGCGACGGCCGCTGGTCTGCTTCGCCCAGTCCTTCGCGTCGCCGTAGTCGGATTCGTGGTTCGCGTCGAGCACGAGCATGTCGACGTTCAGCGACACCCCGGTGTGGCCCGCGAATGCCATTTCGCAAACCGTCGCCCACAGGCCGCCGTCCGAGCGGTCGTGGTACGCGAGCAGCTTGCCGTCGTTATTGAGCGCCTGGATCGCATTGAAAAAGCGCTTCAGGTCTTCCGGATCGTCGACGTCCGGCACCGTATCGCCGACCTGCTGCGTGACCTGCGCGAGGATGCTGCCGCCCAGACGCTGCTTGCCGCGGCCGAGATCGATCGCGATCAGCACCGACTCGCCGACTTCGCTCACGCGCTGCAGTTGCGGAGTCAGATGCTTGCGGACGTCTTCGACCGGAGCGAATGCGGAGATGATCAGCGACACCGGCGCGACCACTTCCTTCGCGACGCCGCTCTCTTCCCAGCGCGTGCGCATCGAGAGCGAATCCTTGCCGACCGGAATGCCGATGCCAAGCGCCGGGCACAGCTCCATGCCGATCGCCTTGACCGTGTCGTAAAGCGCCGCGTCTTCGCCCGGCGCGCCGCACGCGGCCATCCAGTTGGCCGACAGCTTCAGCTTGTCGAGCGACGCGATCGGCGCCGCCGCGATGTTGGTAATCGCCTCGCCGACCGCCATGCGGCCCGACGCCGGCGCGCTGATGACGGCGAGCGGCGTGCGCTCGGACATCGTCATCGCTTCGCCGCTAAAGCCCGCGTAATCCATCGTCGTGATTGCGACGTCGGCCACCGGCACCTGCCACGGGCCGACCATCTGGTCGCGCGCGGTCGTGCCGCCGACCGAGCGGTCGCCGATCGTGATCAGGAACGACTTGCTCGCGACCGTCGGATGACGCAGCACGCTCTGCGCGACGTCTTGCAACGCGAGGCCGGTCACGTCGACCGGTTCGAGCTTGCGCTCGACGCGCTTCACGTCGCGATGCATGCGCGGCGGCTTACCGAGCAGCACTTCCATCGGCATATCGACCGGCTGGTGCGCGGCTTCGTTCACCTCCGAATCGATCAGCTTCAGCTGACGCTCGGCGGTGGCCGTGCCGATCACCGCGAACGGGCAGCGCTCGCGCTGGCACATCGCTTCGAACGCCGGCAGATCGGCCGGCGCGATCGCGAGCACGTAGCGCTCCTGCGCTTCGTTCGACCAGATTTCGCGCGGCGACAGACCGCTCTCTTCGAGCTGGATCTTGCGCAGTTCGAACAGTGCGCCCTTGCCAGCACCGTCCACCACTTCGGGGAACGCGTTCGACAGACCGCCCGCGCCGACGTCGTGAATGCTCAGAATCGGGTTCTTGTCGCCGAGCTGCCAGCACGCATTGATCACTTCCTGCGCGCGACGCTCGATTTCGGGGTTGCCGCGCTGCACCGAATCGAAGTCGAGTTCAGCGGTGTTAGTGCCGGTCGCCATCGAGCTTGCGGCGCCGCCGCCCATGCCGATGCGCATGCCCGGGCCGCCGATCTGGATCAGCAGCGAGCCTTCCGGCAGATCGTGCTTGTGCGTGTGCTGGTCGGAGATATTGCCGATGCCGCCCGCGATCATGATCGGCTTGTGATAGCCGCGCACGAGGCCCGCGACATTCTGCTCGTAGGCGCGGAAGTAGCCGCCGAGGTTCGGACGGCCGAATTCGTTGTTGAACGCGGCGCCGCCGAGCGGGCCATCGATCATGATCTGCAGCGGCGACGCGATGCGGTCGGGGCGGCCGTACGCTTCGTGCTGGTCGGCCGGATTGCGCTGCGCGAGCGGTTGCGCGGCGTCGCGTGCGTTTTCCCACGCCTCGACGGCGTCGGGCAGCTCGAGGTTCGACACCGTGAAGCCCGCGAGACCCGCCTTCGGGCGCGCGCCACGGCCGGTCGCGCCTTCGTCGCGGATTTCGCCGCCCGCGCCGGTCGCGGCGCCCGGGAACGGCGAAATCGCGGTCGGGTGGTTGTGCGTTTCGACCTTCATCAGCGTGTGCGTGAGCTCGACGCCGCGGCGGTACTGTTCGGGCAATTCGCCCGCACCGAGGTCAGCCGGCGTGCGCGGGAACCAGCGCTCGGCCATGCCGCCGACCATGATCGCCGAGTTGTCCGAATACGCGACGATCGTGCCCTGCGGGTTCAGCTTCTCGGTGTTGCGGATCATGTTGAACAGCGACATGTCCTGCTTCTCGCCGTCGATCGTCCAGTCCGCGTTGAAGATCTTGTGGCGGCAGTGCTCGCTGTTGGCCTGCGCGAACATCATCAGTTCGACATCGGTCGGATTGCGCTCGAGCTTCGTGAATGCGTCGACCAGATAGTCGATTTCGTCGTCGGCAAGCGCGAGGCCCAGTTCCGTGTTGGCGGCTTCGAGCGCGGCGCGGCCGCTCGCGAGCACGTCGACGGTTTGCAGCGGCTTGGCCGGCAGTTCGTCGAACAGATGCAGCGCATGCTCGCGCGACGGCGCGACGCTCTCGGTCATGCGATCGTGCAGCGCCGCGGCGACGGCAGTGCGGGCTTCGTCGGACAGCGTCTTTTTGCCGCCGAGCAGGCCGCTTTTCAGCGTCACCGTGTACTCGACGCCGCGCTCGATGCGGCGCACCTGCGTGAGGCCGCAATGATGCGCGATGTCGGTTGCCTTGCTGGCCCACGGCGACACGGTGCCAAAGCGCGGCACGACGAGGAAGGTCTCGACGGCGCCGCGTTCCTTGGCTGCTTCGAACGGATCGCCGTAGTGCATCAGCGCCTCGATCTTCGCACTGTCTTCAGCGGACAGTTCGGTCTGGGCGTTGACGAAGTGCAGATACTGCCCGCGCACGCCGGTGATGTTCGGGTCGATGCGCGTGAGCGTGTCGAGCAGGCGGGTTTGACGGAAATCGGAAAGGGCCGAAGCGCCGGGGAAACACGAGAAGTGGGCCATGGGACTTGACGTTGCGTCGCTGATCGATGCCGGAGAGCCGCGCATGCAGGCGACGTGTGGCGGAAAGGAAGTCCGAGATTATACCCCGGGAACGGGCGCCCGACGGGCTCCGGGGTGCGTGGGCGATGGCCCGCGCCGTGCTTCGCGAGTCCCGCCGCACTACCCGTCGGGTCGCCGCGCGGGTGCTTTGACTGCTATCATTCGCGTTTCACCAGATCGGCGCGTGCGGCCCGGGCTTCACCCGGCAACGCGCCGCATGTCACACCCAACGGGAACGCGCGCAAGCCGCCCGTCGGCACATCGAATCAGAGCATGGATGTCATCGTCATTGGCGGCGGGATAGCGGGCGTCGCCACCGCTTATCACCTGCGCGCGGCCGGCCACCGGGTATGCGTCGTCGAGCGTCACGCGACTGTCGCGCAAGGCGCCACGTACGGGCAAGGCGGCAACGTGCTGCCGACGCCGCTCGACGTCTGGTTCGGTCCGACCTTCATGGCGAGCCGCCACAACGCAAAAAATGGCGTAATCAGCAAGACCGGATTCAACGGCGCCGCGCGACAGTTCGTCAAGCAGCTCGGAGAATGGCAGCAACCCGAGGCATTCGCGCGCCAGTACGCGTTGCTGCGGCCGCTGATCGAATCGTCGCGCGACGCAATGGCCGACGTCGAATCCCGCTTCGGTCTCGAATTCGAACAGGCGAGCGGGCTGCTGTACCTCGTGCGCGCCGCGCAGGAATGGGAGCTCAGCGCGGCCGCGCTCGATCTGCTGGGCCAGTTCGAAGTGCCGCATCATGTGCTGAGCCCGGCCGAATGCGCGACGTTCGAGCACGCGGTTCCCACCGATCCGGAATTCGCCGGCGGTGTTCTGTTCGAGCACGAGCGCACCGCGAACTGCCCGCTCTTCACGAAGCTCGTCAAACAGGTGCTCGATACGCTGGGCGGCGTGCAGTTCATGCCGAACTGCGAGGTGACCGGCATTCGACTCGAAAGCCAGCGCGCGGCGGTCGAACTGGCGCCACGCGACAATGCGCCACGCTCGCGCGAAATCGACGTGGTTCAGGCCGACGCGGTCGTGGTCGCGGCCGGCTACGGCAGCCTCGCGCTGCTCGAGCGCGCGGGGCTCCGGCTGCCGCTGTATCCGCTGCGGCTGCATACGCTGGTCGCGCCGATTGCGCACGAGGAATGCGCGCCGCACGTCGCGATCGTCGATGCGGTCAAGCGCATTGGCATCAGCCGCATGAACCATCGGCTGCGGATCGCTGGCGGCGCCGTGCTGCAAAGCGTCAGCCAGATCGACAAGCCGCTCGGCGAAGCACTGACCAAAGAGGCGCTCGCGCTGCTCGGCCAGGCCACGCATGACTGGATTCCGGGC
Source organism: Burkholderia sp. H160 (assembly GCA_000173575.1). Taxonomy (GTDB): domain Bacteria; phylum Pseudomonadota; class Gammaproteobacteria; order Burkholderiales; family Burkholderiaceae; genus Paraburkholderia. Next base: position 71,239 of record ABYL01000022.1, read on the forward strand.
GCCGCGCGCATTTCGGCGGCGCTGCCGTGGGAAGGCGTGAAGCTGCTGTCGCCCGATGGCTTGCCGGTGATCGGCAACGCGCTGCATCCGCGGCTGTTCGTCAACGTTGGACATGGTCCGGCCGGCTGGGGTCTCGCGTGCGGGGCGGGCAAGCTCGTTGCCGATCTGCTGTCGGGACAGACGCCGACGCTGCCGCCGGACACGCTCGCGGCGTTGCGGCCGGAGCGGTTTCGGTAAGGTTTCGCGCTCGTTCTGACGGGATTGGCAGGCCGACAGCCCGCTCCCGACACCCCTGCGCTCATCGCACCAGCCCCACCGCACGCGGCGAAACAGCCGCACGCCGCCCGCCTATCGGCACTACCATAGCGATTCCCAAGTCTGCCCGCCGAGCCGCGGGCGCACCGCCAGGTTTCGCCATGACAGACGCAGATAACTCACTGCCCACCCTTTTCGATCCGCTGAGCGACTCACCGCCGCGTGCGCTGCCGCTACTGACGCTGACCGATTTGCGCAGCGCCGAATCCCAGGCCGCCGCGGCCCTGCCCGAGCACACGCTGATGGCGCGCGCCGGCCACGCGGCCGCGCACTGGCTGCTCCAACGAATTGCCTCGGATACGTCGGTGACGAATTCGCAGCAGCGCGTGTGGCTGATCGCCGGTCCCGGCAACAACGGCGGCGATGCGCTGGTCGTCGCGACGGAACTGCACAAGGCCGGCATCGCCGTCGCAGTCTGCATGCCGGTTGAAGTGAAGCCCGCCGACGCGCTCTGGGCGCTCGACGCCGCGCGCGCCGCGGGCGTGCCGATCGACACGGCGCCGCCCGCCTCGCTCGACGGCTACGGCTGGCTCGTCGACGGCATGTTCGGCATCGGTCTCGCGCGGCCGCTCGACGGCGTGTTTGCAGCCGTCGCGCGGCTGCTGTCGCAGCGCACCCAGACACGCCGGACCCAAGGCGCCGTGCTCGCGCTCGATGTGCCAAGCGGGCTCAACAGCGACACTGGCGCGGTAGTCGGCGGCAACGGCGCGGCGGCGGTCCACGCGACGCACACGGTCACGTTCATCGGCGCAAAGCCGGGGCTTTTCACCGCACAGGGCCGCGACCTCGCCGGCCGGGTGACGGTCGCACCGATCGGGCTCGCAGCAGGGATCAATGGCGACGCTAAGGCGAACGTGGCGAGCGCCCCCCGTGCCGCGATCCGGCTCAGCGCCCCCGATCTCTTCGGCCCCTTCATGCCTCTCCGCGATTTCGCGACCAACAAAGGCACCTTTGGCAGCCTCGCGGTGGTCGGCGGCGACACCGGCATGTGCGGCGCACCGATCCTCGCGGCACGCGCGGCGCTGTACGCGGGCGCGGGCAAGGTCCACGTCGCGCTGCTCGGCGAAGGCGCCCCGCCCTACGATCCGCCGCACCCCGAACTGATGCTGCATCCCATTGATACGCTGCCACTCGACGCGATGGACGCACTGGCGATCGGCTGCGGCATGGGGCATCGCGAACTCGCGACGCGCGTCCTGCACGACGTGCTGCGACTCGACGTGCCGAAGCTGTTCGATGCCGACGCGCTGAACCTGATCGCGAAGGATCCCGCGCTCGCCGCTGAAGTCACCGCGCGCGGCGTGCAAGGCGATCCGTGCATCCTGACGCCGCATCCGCTCGAAGCGGCGCGCCTGCTCGGCAGCGATGCGGCGAGCGTGCAGC
>ABYL01000021.1 GCA_000173575.1 Burkholderia sp. H160
TATGTATGGTGCTAATTTATAATGGCAAACTTAACAACGTGAATTTAAGAATGCCCCTAACCTCGGGGCGACCCACAATCGAGCTTACTACGAGCAGGCGCGTCTACGAATCGCTAAAAAGAGCGTCGGCTGTCGGTTATGTGTAAGCTGGACGTCAGATCGAAGTCGGCTGCGCTTCTACACGAAGCAGAAGTCGATCATGCAACGCTGGCCGGAGAGCACCGAAACGGGCGCCAATTTTCGATGCCTGTGGATAATTGGCCGTCCGCGAATCTGTGCATCGATCGAGTGGAGTCGGCGAGAGCCGTCTCCACAAGTGATTTTTTCGCCCATTTGTGGCAGTGCCTCGGTCGCAACGAACCAATTTTCGATCTGTGCACGCGCAGCGCTCTCTTCGCTTCGATTGCTCCACAGGCTCATGCTCAGCGATGATGTGAAGTCGAGACCAACGTTCCTCGCCCCAACTTGCCCGGACAGAATGTGGTGTCCGGCGGCCTCGTCCTGCGACCGCCCGCATATCACGCGCACATGTTCGACCCTGAATGCGTTACCCTCATCGTCAAAGAGCCGATGCCGAAAGCGAGACCACCGCCATTGCGACCAAAGGTGGCGCGGCGCTAGCGACGCGAACTAATCGGGATCTTCCGCACGCGCCCCCAAAGGATGAAGGTGAAAAGCGCCAACAGCACCAGGTTCAGAGGGATGACCTGCGCCTCCGCGCGCGATACGTGGAAAACAATCGCTGAAACCTGCAACAGTGAGCATCCAAAGGCGGCCCAAACCGTAAGTCGGGGCTGGATTCTCGTGAGAGCTGGCAACAGTATGCCGATGCCGCCGAGCGCATCGATCAGTCCCATGCAACGTAAGAACGCGGGCGACACCTGCCCCCCGGCCATACCCACATGGCCGCCAGATGTTCGATGGGCATCAATAACTTCGTGCACCCGAAGGTGATGAAAGCCACAAAGAAGACTTTGCGCTCCCCACAGTGCGACCCATTACTGGGCCCGTGTCCTGGAGCGGTATGGTCACGACGTGCGGCTCATCGCAGCCCAGTTCGTTCGACCATTGGTGAAGTCGAACAAGGATGACGTAGTGTGTCCTTGGTTACAGGGGCAACTCCAGTAGCAATCACTCTCTATCAACAACTGGCCCGTGCGGTTCCGATATGTGCGTCCATGTAGCATTGACAATGCCTCGCTGGGTATCACTTTGCCATCGCCCTGCCAAAACGTCGGTTCTTCAGCGAAGTCGAGTCAATGACGATAGCGAACGTCGCCCATCGGCAATCGCTCGTAGGGAGCGTGGATTTCCCGCATGCCAGTCATCTCAACATCACGCTCGATCCCGAGCAGAATCCCTCTTTTTTTGGTTCTTCGTAGAAAAGCGCGGAGCGATTTTCACCAATTGCGTAACCTGATACCTGAATTCAGGGGACATCAGGGAGGAGATTGCTCGATCGCAAGGCACTGCAGGCGCTGGGGTTGCTGGAAGGGCTACCGGCTGGAACGCGTAGAGTGGCCGCAGGGCGAGAACCACACGCTTTCGCTTTATCTGAAACCGGTGGGCCGGGTCATGCATTGTGAGCAATGCGGAGCGCGTTGTTCGCAGATTCATGAGACGACAGTGCGACGCGTGCGTAATCTGCCACTGTTCGAATATCGGGTAGTGCTGCACGTGCCCCGCCGCCGGGTCTGGTGCGAGAGCTGTGGTGGTCCACGGCTGGAGAAGCTGGAGTGGCTGGGCCGCTACCAGCGGGTAACGGAGCGCTTTGCCAAGGCGTGCGAGAAGTTATTGCAGGCGGCCAGCGTACAGGCGGTGGCCGCCTTCTACGATCTGGACTGGCACACGGTCAAGTCGATCGACAAGATGCGCCTGCGTGCCCGTGCGGCCGACCCGGACTGGTCGGCGATCCGCTATCTGGCGATGGACGAGTTCGCGCTGCATAAGGGCCACCGCTACGCCACGGTGGTGGTCGATCCGATCGGCCGCCAGGTGCTATGGATCGGGCCGGGGCGCTCGCGCGAAACGGCCCGGGCCTTCTTCGAGCAGCTTCCTGAAGGCGTCGCTGGGCGCATCGAGGCAGTTGCCATCGATATGACGACGGCGTATGAGCTGGAGATAAACGCGCATTGCCCACAGGCCGAGGTTGTCTACGACCTGTTCCACGTCGTCGCCAAATACGGGCGTGAAGTCATCGATCGCGTGCGCGTCGATCAAGCCAACCAGCTTCGCCATGACAGACCAGCGCGGAAGGTCCTGAAGTCCAGTCGCTGGCTGCTGCTGCGCGACCGCCGCAACCTGAAACCCGAGCAGTCGGTGCATCTGAGGGAGCTGCTGGCAGCAAACCAGCCGTTGTCATGCGTCTACGTGCTGCGCGACGAACTGAAACGGCTCTGGTTCTACCGCAAGCCTGCCTAGGCGCAATAGGCCTGGGGAGCAGTGGTTTGAGCAGGCCAGGCAAAGCGGTATCGCCGCCCTGCCACTGTTCGCACAGCGCCTGCAAGGCTACTGGCATGGAATCCTGGCGCGCTGCCGCCACTCACTCAACACCAGTGTCGTTGAAGGGATCAACAACACAATCAAGGTCATCAAGCGCCGGGCTTACGGGTACCGTGACGAGGAGTACTTCTTCCTCGAAATCCGCGCCGCGTTCCCCGGTAATCCTCGATGAACCCTTTTTTATGGGCTCGGCGATGCCGTCGCTCGCCCATGTCAAATGATGAGTGCGGAGGCTTGGCGCCTCGGTCGACTGCTCGACATGCGATCATCGCGTTAGCCGCCCCACAATGCGGGAAGCGTGCGAGTCGTTGCCCTAGCGGCGCACATTTTCGCCCTTACGCTGCCAAGTCTGGAGAAGAGCACGCGTTTGCGCGCTTACATTCGCCTTCACAAACTCAGCGTTTTGACCATCGATGTTGCTCCACCCAAGCGTCGACAACGTCGATTCGCGATGGACATGGAAAGCGAGGAACTGTCCAAACAGGCTGATCATCCTGACCGCTGTCACCGGGTCCGTTTCGGGTTTTCCAGTAATGCGCGCGAGGAGTGCAATGCTTACGCTGTTCAACGGCGTGCGCAAGCGCTCCTGCAGGATCCGGGAGCCGACTTCCGGTTCGCCGCCGGCCTGTTCCCGAGCAAAGAAAAGCCGCCGGTCTGTATTGCTGCTCTTCATGAACATCAGGTCGGCAATCGTGCATTGCAAATCGACGAACGTATCGATCAATGCGCGCACGGACGCTTCGCGTTCGAGCAACCGCCGCGCTCGCATCAGCGCCGGCTCGAGGGCCTGCAACGCCTCCTCGGTGATTGCTTCCACGCAGGCGCGGTACACCCCTTCCTTGTTTTCGAAGTGGTACTGCAGCGCCGGCGCATTGACGCCCGCGCGCGCCGCGATCTCGCGCGTTGATGCGCCCGCAAATCCATGCTGGCCAAAGAGATAGATCGCGGCGTCGATGATCTTGCTGCGAGTCTCGTCGCCGCATGCATAGCCGCCTTCAGTCGAACGGCGGAGTCGTCGGGATTCGCTCATGAGGGTGTGTGATCTCGGGTTCTCGAAAATATATCACTTGACACAATTATTCCGAGTGAAATAATTCGTCCAATCGGAATAAATGGGGTTTTCCTTACTATGTCGACGACAGCAGTAGCGCCGGGGCGTGAGGCCCGCGGCGCGGCGCAGGACGCCCAAACGCGTAACGGGAAGCGCCTTATCGCGATCGGGCTCGCGCTGGCCGGACTCGTCGGAGGAGCATTCTGGGGTGGCCACTGGTGGCTCGTCGGACGTTTCATTGAAAGCACGGATGATGCTTACCTCACGGCGGACAGCGTGACGGTCGCACCCAAAGTAAGCGGCTATGTCACCGATGTCTTTGTCGCCGACAATCAGGCCGTGCAAGTTGGACAGCCGCTGGTGCGGCTCGACACGCGCCAGTATCAAGCAGCGCTCGAGCAGGCCAGTGCGACGATCGATGCGCGCAACGCCGACATCGAGCACGCAAAAGCGCAACTTACGCAGCAACGGGCAAACATCGCGCAAGCCGCGGCCCAAGAGGAGGTCGCGCGTGTAAATCTTGGGCATGCGCAGGACGAAGTCACGCGCTACACACCGCTTGCGGCTACTGGCGCAGAGACTGCAGAGCGCCTTTCAGAACTCAAAAGCAATCGCGATCAGGCGCAGGCGACCGTCGCGGCGGACCACGCGGCTACCGAGTCAGCGCGCTCGCAGATCGGAGCAGTGACAGCGCAGCTCGGTCAGGCGCACGCGCAACTCGAAGCGGCGCGCGCAAGTGCAGCCCAGTCCCAACTCGATCTCGAGAACACGGTCATCCGGAGCTCGATCGCCGGCCGCGTTGGCGACCGCTCAGTGCGCGTCGGCCAATTTGTTCAGCCCGGCACCCGCATGCTCTCCGTCGTGCCAGTGCAGGACACTTACCTCACCGCTAATTTCAAGGAAACGCAGATCGGCCGAATGAGAGTTGGCCAACCGGTCGAAATTTCTGTCGATGCGTTGTCCGGACACACGCTGCATGGTGTCGTCGATAGCTTTGCACCGGGCACGGGCTCGCAGTTCTCGTTGCTCCCGGCAGAAAACGCAACAGGCAACTTCACCAAGATCGTTCAACGCGTGCCAGTGCGCATTCACCTCGAAACCGGCCCTGAAACTCACAAGGTATTGCTGCCCGGCATGTCGGTGACCGCCAGGGTCGACACCCGCTCTTCGCGCGACGACGATCGCCGTATCGACGCCGAGAACCATCGTGAGTAATTCCACGGCCGGATCCGCCGCAAGCGGAATGCGCCCGCTTGCGCACGGCGAGCGCGCCAGCACGTCCGACTGGATCGCAGTGGCCGCAGGGGCGCTTGGCGCGCTGATTGCAACACTCGACATCTCCATCACCAACTCGGCGCTGCCGCAAATTACCGGAGAGATCGGCGCAACGGGCACGGAAGGCACATGGATTTCCACTGGCTATCTGATGTCCGAGATCGTGATGATCCCCCTCGCCGCGTGGCTCACGCGCGTGTTCGGCCTTCGCAATTTCCTGCTTGTGAATTCGACGCTGTTCATCGGCTTCTCGATGATGTGCGGCTGGTCAAACTCGCTCGGCGTCATGATCGCCGGCCGTATCGGTCAAGGTTTTACCGGCGGTGCAATGATTCCGACAGCGCAGACCATCATCCGTACCCGTTTGCCCCCTTCGCAATTGCCCGTGGGCATGACGGTGTTCGGCCTCACCGCGCTACTGGGCCCTCTGTTCGGACCGGTGGTCGGCGGCTGGCTCGCGGAGAACATCACCTGGAACTGGTGCTTCTTCGTCAATCTGCCCGTTTGCCTCGCGCTTATCACGCTGTTGCTTGCCGGACTTGAACCCGATAGGCCCCACTGGGAAGCGTTTCTCAAGGCGGACTGGCTGGGAATCCTCGGCCTCGCCATCGGCCTGAGCTCACTCACAGTGGTGCTCGAGGAAGGTCAGCGCGAACGCTGGTTCGAATCGCAGATGATCGTCGCCTTGACCTGCGTCTCCCTATCCGGCATGGCGTTGATCGCGATTTCGCAGTTGACCGCCAAAAAGCCGATTCTGCGTCTGTCGCTGATGCGCAATGCCAGCTTTGCGAGCGTCAACGTCATCGTCTTCATCGTAGGGGCTGGACTGTACGGCATCTCCTACCTGCTGCCGCAGTTCCTCAGCCAGGTGGCCGGCTACAACGCGCAACAGTCCGGCATGGTCATGCTGCTCTCCGGCCTTCCCGCCATTATGGCCATGCCGATATTGCCCCGCCTGCTGGGCAAGGTCGACAGCCGGGCGCTCGTCATTCTCGGTCTGATCGTTTTCGCGTGGAGTTGCATGCTCGACACTACGCTGACTGCGCAAAGCGTCGGCGATGATTTCACCTGGTCGCAGCTGCTGCGCGGCATCGGCCAGATTCTCGCGATGATGCCCCTCAATCAGGCAGCAATGGCCGCGGTCTCGCGCGAGGAGTCGGGCGATGCGGCTGGTCTCTTCAACATGGCCCGCAACCTGGGCGGCTCGGTGGGTCTTGCGATCATCGGTACGCTGATCGACCGACGCGAGACCTTTCACACGGCCGTGCTGCGCGAATCGATCACGAACAATTCGCTCAAAGGCCAGGAACGCATCATCGAAAGCGCGGCAAGCTTCTTCGCCCAGACCGGCGACATAGCCCACGCGAAGATGCAGGCGCTTGGCCAGCTCGCCCAGCAGATTCAGGTTCAGTCGACGGTCATTACTTATTCCGAAACCTTTTGGGTGCTGGGCGTCGCACTGCTTGCGTGCATTCCGCTCGCTTTCCTGCTTAAAAAGCCGCGTCCGGGCGCAAGTGCGTCTGTCGCGGGTCATTGAATCCTCACGGTTTGAACATGACGGCAATTCGCTCGTTCCGCCCTACCCTCTGCACGTTCGCGGTCGCCTGTGCAACCGGACTGTTATCCGCCTGCACGGTGGGCCCCAACTATCGGGGCGCGCCTGCGGTGGCGCCTGAAGCGGCGAGCGCCGCGACGTTCGTGCGCACGCCGGCGAAAGGGAACGTGACGTCGGCCCCTGCGCCCCGTCAATGGTGGCTCGCGCTCGACGATCCGCAATTGAATACGCTCGTCGCAGCCGCGTTTGCGCATAACCCCGATCTGCGCGCAGCGCAGGCACGTTTGCGTGCATCGCGGGCGCAATTGCAGCAGCAACGTGCGGCGGAGTTTCCGAAGCTCACCGCTGACGCGGCCGCTGTGCGCACGCGTGAGCCCGATCTGAGCGCGTTCTCGTCCGGTTCGGGCTCGAGTGCGGCGTCGTCCGGGCGTGGACCGCTGTCGCTCTATACCGCAGGCTTCGATGCGTCGTGGGAAATTGATCTTTTCGGCGGCACGCGTCGCGCAATCGAAGCCGCGAGCGCGCAATCCGAAGCGGTCGACGCGGATCTCGCCGATGCGCAGGTGTCGTTGGCAGCCGAGGTCGCCGAGGCGTACATTAGCTTGCGGGATCAGCAGCAACGCCTTGCGATAGCGCAACGCACTGCCGATTTACAGCAGCAGATGTTCGCGCTCACCGAACAGCGCCGAGCCGGCGGCACGGCGGCCGATGTCGACGTCGAGCGGCTAACCACGCAAGTCGAGAACACGCGCGCAACGCTGATGCCACTCGCAGCGCAGGTGGAGATTTCGCTCGATCAGCTCGCGGTGCTGACTGGCAAGGCACCGGGTGCGCTCGACGCGGAACTCGCCGGATCGCACGCACTGCCGACGGTGCCCGCAAGCGTGCCAGTCAGCGACCCCGCGTCGATGCTGTCGCAGCGTCCGGACATCCGCGCTGCCGAGCGCCGTCTGGCGTCCAGCAATGCTCAAATCGGCGAGCACATCGCCGACTTCTTCCCGAAGCTCACGCTCTATGGCGACCTGAGCTTTACAGCCGGGGATCCGGCCCATCTCTTTCGCAAGGCGAATGCGACCTGGCTCGGTGCACCCTATCTGTCGTGGAACGTATTCGACTTCGGTCGCACGCTCGGTGCAGTGCACGGCGCCGAGGCGTCACGCGACGAGGCGATCGCCAATTACGAAAAGTCCGTCCTCGCTGCCCTTCAGGACGCAAATGACGGTCTGTCGCGCTTCGGCCATCAACGCGAACATCTGGCGACGTTGCAGAAAGTCCAGGCATCGGCTGTGCGCTCGGCGGACCTGACGCGCCAGCGATATCGCGCAGGCACTACGAGTCTGGTCGATCTACTCGACACGCAGCGAGTGGAATTCGCCGCGCAGCAGGATGTGGTGTCCGGTCAGGCTGAACTGCTCAAGGATTTTGTCTCACTTCAAAAAAGCCTTGGGCTTGGATGGAGCCAGTCATAGGTCTAGCGCAGGGCCAAGCGGTCGTCCGGCGCCCCACCTTCTCGTACCTATCAAGGCTATCCGGCGTCCACCTCGCCCCTCAATCCCCGGTTGGCAGCGGAACGACCGTGAGACTGTCCTTGATTGCGGCGAAGACCACGGGCATCAGCGGCTCACTGTCGATCCCAGCCGCTCTCAGCGCGTGCCGGACAGTGACGATCTTGCTTGCCTCGTATTGACGTCTACTACCTACCGCCTCTTCGAAGGCGTTGGCCCGCTGGTTTGCCTCATCCGCATCGGCACTAACAAGCAATACGGCATTTGCAAGCACCAGATGACGCCGCCCGCCTCTGGTGTGCATCGCGGCCGGCTGCTGTCTCCAATACTGCGCCGTGCCAGCAATCTTGCGAGCGTCGGAGCCCACGACCCAGGCCAGATTGAAGCGGCCGTCGCAAAATGAACCGTCCACTGCCTGGTGATGGGTCGTGACGCCGATGACGCGAAGCGCGCTGCCGATAACTTCGCATAGGTGCAGGTAGACCGCGTCGTTCATTTTGCTCGGTTGCTGCGCGACGGAATAGGTCAGGCTCAGGTTTAGAATCCCGGGGCCCTGCGGTACGAGGCCACCGCCCGACATACGCAGCCAGACTGGGCATCCGCTGCGCAGGAAAGCGGAGCGTGCAGATTCGAACTGGGGGTACCGCAGATAGCTGCGCGGTACCGCCAAGGACTTCGGCGCTTCCCATAGTTGAGCAACAGCGCTGCCACGTGCCGCCGAGTCCAGCAGGGTGAGTTCTGCCTGTAGGGGGTCGAGAATAGTCGGATCAGCTTTGATGAATTTGAATGACTTAACCAAAACGCTAGACAGCGCTCCTCTCAAGAATCAAACTCATTCACACCGACGAGTTCGTTGGAAGACGGAATGTGCAAAGCTGACAAAAAAGGTCTCCATTGTCCCCGAACATATCGAGAATTTGACATCAGCTCCGAGGTCAGTCAATGTTCGCGTAGCATCGACGCGCGATGCTTCAGTGCGGTCCGGCTGAAAAGAGAAAGCTGAACTAAACGTTCCCCGATTCCAACGACAACCGTGATGTTTCAGAACAATGGGACAAGAAACCGTTGAGGCCTTCACGTCGTTACCGCACAGCCCTCTTTTCTGGCAGCCGCGTCTATGTCGAAGTTATGTCGAAGTCTAGCGAGAGGCACGTTGGCTTTGGATCGTTGGTTGCATATTCGTCGGATGACACATTGAAATTGGTCGATTGCGTGAGTTATCGAGCAGGCTGACTGCGAAACACTCACCGGCTCGTCGAAGACCTGTTCATGACCATTCCAGAGGATCATCTGCCCCTTCGGTATTTCTATCGACCTTGGAGACTTTTAGAATGAACTATGAAGACGCAACGTCAGCAAAGAATTCCCGCCGCGGCATCGTAGTTTTCCGTGAACAAGAAGCCGAAACCTTTGACGAAGCGGGAGTGATGGCCAACCATAGTTCCAGCGTGGCGAACGCTGGAATACAAAAGATGATGGAGGCGGGGCTTGAAGAGGGTTATGTGATGAAGTGCCTGTTCCGGTCACCTGATCCCGATGGGTTCACTCTGACTTACATATGGTTCAAAGGTAACTACGCCCTTCCGATTCACACCCACAACACCGATTGTCTGTACTATGTGATCGCGGGCGAAATTCATCTCGGCAAACAGGTGCTTACCTGCGGTGATGGCTTCTTCTTGGGAGCTGACACTCCATACGGCTATAGCGTGGGACCACAAGGAGTCGAAATCCTCGAGTTCCGCAGTTCGACCCGGTTCGATATCACAGTTCGCGACGGGACGGACAAGGCTTGGGATCGGCTCGTCGCAATCTGTGCAGCGAATCGCGACATCTGGAAGACACAGAAGCCGCCCGTACGACAACCCAAGGCGGCCTGAGACTGCAACTTTCGCAGCGGCCAGAAAATCTCAGTTACTTCAGCAACGCTTCGAGGCGCTGGATTTTCTGGTCGTAAGGTTCTCGCGACCTCAAAACAGACGTTGTTATCGAACGCACACAGACCCGTTGGGAATCCGCTGGCATTACATGGCACGCTGCGTCATTCAGGGCATTGACTTCAATTGTTCCAACCGAGAGACTCAGGACGCAGATCTGCGTCGGAAGATGATCGCGACTAGTCTTCACCTTGTTTTTCTCGTCGACGGAGACGAGATTTGGGTGCCAACCCGCCGCGCCGCAACCTTGTCACGATGTGCTCGCTCCATGAAATCGACCGGGTTGCCAGTCTTGTCCACGACGCGATACAGATAATTTGATTCGCCCCCGACCCGAATGTACGTCCAGGCGCCAGTTCCTGCCGACCGCCCGCTTGTAGCGCCGGAACGCTTTCTCTAGCACAGGTAATAGTTTGAGCGCTCGGCGATCCATGGTCGAATGGTCAACCGAAATGCCTCGCTCGGCTATCATCTGCTCGAAATGGCGCCAACTCAGCGGGTATGCAACATACCAGCGCAGTGACGAGTTTGTCATCGACCTGATTTTCTGCGACCTCAAGCTGCGCTGTTATGTTTTCGTCGAACTGAAAACGATACCGTCCAAGCCCGGATATACGGGCCAGCTGAAATTCTATCTTTTCGGCCCTCGATGCCCAGGTCGAGGCACCGGGAGATCGGCCGACCATCAGCCCGGACGCCATCAACATCGCACCAAAGTCTGCCTGTTGCTCATACAAAAACGCACAATTCCGTTCTCGTCACAGCAGTGGTTGCCATTACAGTCCATCGCTCTCGAAATTTCGACCGAATCGACCTCTCGCTTGAAAACTGATACCTTTTCATTTTACCGAATGACTCCCGCATGTACACTTCATATTCAATGCGGAGGACATATCATGATAGCTCCCGATGACATCCGAAATTCGCACTCTGACGCCTGGTGGTCAACCTTCGGCAACAGCTGGACCCAGTTGCTGACATACAGATACATGGGGCGCACGAACCCGGTACTCGATAACGGCGCGCACACAGTCACGATGCCCTTGCGACATAACACACGCAATACGATGGGAGGCATCATGGCAGCGCCGTTGTGTATCGCAGCGGCCGAGTCGGGGGGGATGCACGATGATACGCATATTCCTAATCCCCTCACGGCCGTGCTGCAGATTCTGGACGACGCACGCGGGGTCAGGCGCGTACGCGTGATCCCGGAAACCTTGCACCTTGGGCGCAACATGGGCTTCAGCCGATCGACGATCGTGGATGATGACGCTCCTCACCGCATTATCGCGCTCTCTACCGGATCTGCAATCAGCCTTGGCGAACCGCCCTCGGGTTACAGAAAGGTCGACAATCCCCCACTCGAAATCGTGGACGCGTCAGATATGGCACCTCTTCATGAGGTTTTTGGAATTCGACGCATTGGGCCCGGTGTGTGGGAAATTCCCCGTCTCGACCAACATACAGCCTCTCCGGACGCCGCCCTGCATCTTGGTCCACAGCACATCGCGATGGAAGCAGCGGCCGTCGACATTGTCGGGGCTGGCCGCCAGATACGAAGCTGCCACGTCATGTTTGTTGCGCGCGGAAAGTGCGGTCCATTTCATACCCATTGTTCTGTTCTGCAAGGTAATTCGACGTGTGGGGTGCGCGTCGACATCACCGACGTCGGAAACGGGAGTCGCCTCGTCAGCTCTTCCTCCGCTGTCTTTGATCGCTGATATTCGGCGACAGCGAACACAGCGTCGCATAGATCGGCGATAGACTCGCCAATGAAAAATAACGATAGGACAGTCTTTTCGTGTGGCCACGGAGCGATCACTGCACAGAACGGTAGATCATGCTGAGACTCAATGAAAACGGGTATTTCCTCGCCGACGTCAGCCAGCGACGCACCTCACGCGCTTCCGCGCTCATTTTGGACACGATTCACCGTCGCGATGCTTACACCAGCTTCGGCCGCGATCTCGACGACCCGAGCCGCTGTCTTCCGCCTTGTCGGCGAAACATCGGCAGCGAATGCGACCACCGCCTTCTGGTTTTGTCGCGTCAGCTGAAGCCCACTCCTCCCTCGCCCGGAACGAGCTTACAGCATCATCTTCTGTCGGTGCTGCGGCTCAACGTCCTGTGCGAGGGGGCTAGCGTCAGTTTTCTGCCGGATTGGCGTGACCACTCGCTTCGATCGAAGCCGTCGTTACCTTGAATAGGTGTCGACGCGAAGGGCAGTTGTCAGCGAAGCAGCCCCGCTCCAATCGAAACATGATGTCAAGTTCGAGCGACTGACTATTTCAGTGGGCGGCCACGACGTCTTCAAAGACAAGGCAGAGTTCGGTGCCGCGTATTGTTACGGTTGCTCTAAAGAAGGAGGCGACCGAAGACTTCTTCGCGCCTTTGGCGCAAAGGCCGAAGTGTCCTTTTCTACGGCTTCCCAGGAAAAGGACACTTTGCTGTCGCGACGCTGCGCAACCAAGAGGACTTTAAGGTAGGGACGCATCTATCAGCTCAATCCAGTGACGCACTGGCGTACGGCCCGCTCCGTCCAGATGTACTTGGCATCCGATGTTGGCCGTGACAATCAAGTCCGGCTTACCTCTCTCCAGCGCGTCCAGTCGGTTGTTGCGCAACCTTTCCGCCAACTCGGGCTGGGTAATGGAATAGGTACCCGCCGACCCGCAGCACAGATGTGCGTCAGGCACGGACGTAAGTTCGAAGCCTAGCCGTTTGAGGATCGATTCGACGGCTCCCCCCAGTTTCTGAGCATGTTGCAATGTGCAGGGACAGTGAAACGCGATTCTTCTTTGCACTGGCTTTAGAGGTTCATCCCGCACCGTGGCTTGTGTGCCCTCCAGAAGATCCGTTTGCAGGCACTCGAGCGGCTCTCGAGCCAACACCTCGACAAGGTCCAGTGCCAGTTCGCTCACCCGCTGCGCTTTCGCCGCGTAGGACGGATCATCGCGCAGCAGATGTCCGTACTCTTTGACGAACGCACCGCAGCCGCTCGCCGTTTGCACGATCGCTTCGGCACCGGACTGGATGGCGGGCCACCACGCATCGATATTGCGCCGTGCACGCGAGAGACCAGCTTCTTGAGCATTTAGGTGATAATCGGTCGCTCCGCAGCAGCCGGCCTGACTGGCATTCATGATGCTGATGCCGAGCCGATCCAGCACGCGGGCGGCAGCCGCGTTTGTGTTCGGCGACAGCGCGGGTTGCACGCAGCCTTCCAGAATCAGCACGGTCCGCCGATGTCGTGGTGCAGGTCGGGGCAGCGGGCGGACGACACGCCGCGGGACTTTGCGTCCCAGCGCAGCGGGTAGTAACGGCCGAAGCACTCGACCGGTTTTCAGCAATGCGTCGAAGACCGCCGGATGCGGAATCGTCCGGCGCAGACCCTCGCGCAGCAGGCGTTCGGCGGCTGGTCGTCGGACACGCCGTTCCAGTTCAGCGCGGCCGATGTCTAGCAGCGCGTGATAGGTGACGCCGGATGGGCACGTAGTTTCACAGTTGCGGCAGGTGAGGCAGCGATCAAGGTGCAACTGTGTTTTCTGTGTGACCGGCTCTCCTTCGAGCATCTGCTTGATCAGATAGATGCGTCCGCGCGGTCCATCGAGTTCGTTGCCCAGCAGTTGATAGGTCGGGCAGGTCGCGTTGCAGAAGCCGCAGTGCACACACGAGCGCAGGATTTGCTCGGCTTCGTCCGCGCGCGACAGAGTCTTGGCCGCATCGCTGAGATTCGTTTGCATGCTGGTATTACCTTTGACGGAGCGGCTTGAGTTTTCAAAGCCCGGCGTACATGCGACCGGGATTGAATAGGCCGCATGGGTCGAGCTGCTGCTTCAATTGCTGATGAAAGCGCAGTAATGCGGGCGAGAGCGGCGTGAAGGGCTCGGAGTCGATCCGAAGGCTGAAGCAGACGGCATGGCCGCCCGCCGCGCATGCGGTCTGTCGAATAGTGTCGGGCGACGCATCGCTTTTCAACCAGCGCTGTGCGCCGCCCCAGTCGAGCAAAGCGTCACCTGGCAGGTCGAACAATGGCGTGGCGTTCGGCAGCGACAGCCGCCAAAGCGGACGCGGGTCGGCAAAAAACGCCAGACGATGTTCGCGCAGGTCGTTCCAGTAGTGCGGGTTCAGTTCGCTGCCGCCAATGCGATCCACCGCCGACGTCACCGAGCCTGTGCCTCCTTCGAGCCGCACATGCAGACGGCCGCCGACGTGACACGCTGCGCTGACTGGAAGCACAGCGCGGCGCCATGCCGACAGTTCACGTAGTGCTTCGTCCGCGCTGAGTTCAAGCGTGAAGCTGGCGCTCGCACGCGGCTTCGGCAGCACCTTGAGCGACACCTCTGTGATGAGACCGAGGCAACCGAGACTGCCCACGAGCAAGCGTGACACGTCGTAGCCGGCCACGTTCTTCATCACCTCGCCGCCGAAGCGTAGATGCTTCCCGCGGCCTGTTATAACCCGGCATCCAAGCACGAAGTCGCGCACCGAACCGGCCCACGGCCGGCGCGGACCAGCGATGCCAGAGGCCATCGTGCCGCCGACTGTGGCAGCGCTATTGAAGCCAGGTGGCTCGCACGGCAACATCTGACCGGCCGCGTCGAGAGCCGCGTTCAGTTCTATGAGCGGCGTGCCAGCGCGTGCCGTAATTACCAGCTCAGTGGGGTCGTAGCTCACTATACCGCGATGCGAGCTTGTGTCGATCGGCGTGCCCCGCACGGGGCGGCCGAGGAAGCCCTTGCTATTACCACCGCGAATCGAAAGCGGCGTGCCACGGGCGAGCGCTTGTCCGACTTCGGCGACGAGACGTTCGCTGTCGTCCAGCGAGACGGGTTCGGAATGCATCAGAAGCGCTCCAGTTCGGGAAAGGGCAGTGCTCCGTGGTGGACGTGCATCGAACCGAACTCGGCACACCGGTGCAGGCTGGGGATGTTCTTACCGGGGTTAAGCAGGCCAGAGGGGTCGAACGCGGCTTTCAGGGCATGGAAGAAGGTCAGTTCGTCGCTATTGAACTGCGCGCACATCTGATTGATCTTTTCACGGCCGACGCCGTGCTCCCCGGTGATGCTGCCGCCGACTGCAACGCACAGCTCGAGAATGCGCGCGCCGAGCACTTCGGCACGTTCGGTTTCGCCGGGTGCGTTCGCGTCGAACAAAATTAGTGGATGCATATTGCCGTCACCCGCATGGAAGACGTTCGCTACTTGCAGCCCATGTTCGTTCGACAACGCTTCGATACCATTGAGTACGCGCGGCAATTCGCGGCGCGGAATAGTCCCGTCCATGCAGTAGTAGTCGGGCGAAATGCGGCCCACAGCAGGGAACGCATTCTTGCGACCCGCCCAGAAGCGCTGTCGTTCGGCTTCGTCCTTCGCGACGCGGATGTCAGTAGCGCCCGCCGCACGTAGGAGAGCTTCCACACACGCGAGGTCTTCCTGCACATCGCTTTCGACGCCGTCCACTTCGCACAATAGGATCGCCTCGGCGTCGACCGGATAACCCGCATGAATGAAATCTTCGGCCGCGCGGATCGCGAGGTTATCCATCATTTCGAGGCCCCCCGGAATGACACCCGCGCCGATGATTTGGGCCACTGCTGCTCCGGCTTTCTCGACGTCGTCGAAGCTGGCGAGAAGGACTTTGGCGCTTTGCGGCTTCGGCAGCAGCTTCACCGTGACTTCTGTGACGATGCCGAGCATGCCTTCGGAGCCGGTGAAGAGCGCGAGGTAGTCAAAGCCCGGTGCATCGAGAGCGTTCGAGCCGAGCGTGAGGCGTTCGCCATCAATAGTGAGGATCTCAAGCTTGAGAATGTTGTTGACGGTGAGCCCATATTTCAGGCAATGCACGCCGCCTGCATTCTCTGCTACATTGCCCCCAATCGAGCATGCGATCTGTGATGACGGGTCGGGTGCATAGTAGAGGCCGTGAGGCGCTGCGGCCTGCGAGATCGCGAGATTGCGCACGCCAGGTTGTACGCGCGCAGTGCAGGCTTCGGGGTCGATTTCGACAATCCGATTGAAACGCGCCATCACCAAAAGGATGCCTTTCTCGAGCGGCAGCGCTCCCCCCGACAGACCTGTTCCGGCGCCTCGTGCCACTACCGGGATTTGCCGGGCGTTGGCGTATTTCAGCAATGTCTCGACCTGGTCGACCGTGTGCGGCAGCGCAACCAGCATCGGCGTTGCGCGATAGGCGGCGAGGCCGTCACATTCAAAAGGCCGCAGATCTTCCTGCTCGTGGAGCAATTGCAGGTCGGGGATCAACTCCCGCAACTGCGCGATGACCGTGGCCTTTTCGTGCGTCGCAATCGGGCCATCGATTTTCTCGTCATAGCGGTAGCTCAAGGGGTCTCCTAACCTCGTGCCGATGTACGCTCGCGGGGCAAACGCGCTTCAACACTACAAGGATCAACATATTTCGTTCGATGGGTAGGAAGGGACGGGACGATATATCCGGCATCCGGGCGCCAACGCCGTCATGAATAGGCGTAAAAGCCGAGTCCACTCTTACGGCCTAGGTGGCCTGCATCGACCAGTTCCCGCAAAAGCGGCGCGGCCCGATATTTCGGATCGTGGAAGTCGCGGCACAGCACGTCCATGATTGCAAGCACCGTATCGAGACCGATGAGATCGGCAAGGGCCAGTGGTCCGATCGGATGGTTGGCTCCTAGTTGCATGCCGGCATCGATCTCCTCTGCACTCGCGAGTCCTTCGTGCAGGGCGAAAATCGCTTCATTTATCATCGGCACCAAAATCCGGTTCACCACGAAGCCCGGTGAATTTTTCACATCAATCGGTACCTTACCGATCCGCTTCGCAAACGCGACCGTTGCGACGAAAGTCTCGTCACTCGTTTGCTTGCCTCGAATAACTTCTACCAGTTCCATAACCGGCACCGGGTTGAAAAAATGCAGGCCAAGGAAACGATCCGGGCTTGCAAGCATGGCACCGAGCCTCGTCACCGACACGGACGAGGTATTAGTCGCGACAATCGTGTTGGGTCTAACGATCGCGTCAAGCCGTTCAAGAATATCCTGCTTGATCCGCAAGTTCTCTGTTGCTGCTTCGATCACCAAGTCGCAACCGGCGAGGTCCTGCAACGTTATGCTGCCTGAGATGCGAGCTCGCATCGCCGTAGCATCGGTCCCGGAGATCTTCCCTTTCGACACCATCCGCTCAAGCGAGGCCGCGACGCCCTCGATTCCACGCCGCATTGATGTTTCGTCGATATCGTTAAGCACGACGTCCAACCCTGATGCAGAGGTAATTTGCGCGATCCCCCGGCCCATCTGACCGGCGCCGATGATTCCGATTGTCCGAATTTCCATATTGTTCTCCTCGCAATGCGTAGATGTCCGCGTACGGATGTTTGAACGTTCCGATCGCATTTCGTCAGTGTGTCAGCCAAACGTTAGCGGCTCATGCCCCGCTGCGCCGGCGATTCGGATATCCGGATCGGATTGGGGACCAGCGATGCCAGCGTGTGCGAAATCTCGATGCATGCCTGGCGATACCGAACGCGCTGATCCGCTAACAGCGGTCGGGCAAGAATTGTTGTGCGGGAGAACCCGCTCTCTTCCATCTCAGATTGCCTTTCAGACTCTGGCGCACGGTCACTCCTCGTCGGCTTGACCCACCGCGGATGCTCGCTGAGCAACCCTCATCATTTGCCTTTCGAGTCGGGGACGCTCTCGGTCGAAGCGCTCGAGTGGTGCCCCGATTGCCATTGCGGCAATCACGGTGCCGTCCGGCCCAAAAATCGGCGACGAGACACCAGCGGCATCGGGAAGCAATTCGCCACGGCTCACCGATAGGCCGCATTCGAGGATGTGATCGAGCTCGCCTCGAAGCGCTTTCTTCGTCGTTATTGTTTGCGGCGTGCGGCGTTCAAACCTCACCGTCTTCATGTAGTCGTTGACAAATGCGTCCGGCGCGTGGGCAAGCAGCACGCGGCCCGCGGCCGTGCAGTAGAGGGGACGACGCATGCCAACATGCATCGAATAGCGCACGGACTGCTCGCTTTCGATCACGTCGACGTACGTGATCTCTTTGTGCTCGACGGCGAGCACGCCGATATACACCGTCTCGTCAGTTCCCTTCGCGAGTTCTACCAAAAATGGACGCAACAGCTTCGAGAAATTCCATGCCGCCATCACGCCCGCCGACAACCGGAAAATCGATGGCCCGAGGCGATATCGGCCCGCGTCGTGCATCAAATACTCTTCCGCTACAAGCGGCCTGAGCAGGTTGAGCAGGCTGCTCTTTGGCGATTCCAGGGAAATATTTAATTCTGCCAGCGACATGCCATCCGGGGCTTTCGCCAGCAAATCGAATATTCCGAGGAGTCGAGTCAGCGAGCGTGGCCCAGTGACATCTCGTTCCGCCGGCGCCGAGGTCTCTTTCAACATCATATTCCCAAAAAAGTGACTATCTGTCAATTATACGGGAACGTTCTCGCAAATAGACGCATAGTTTTTAGATCGACAATCTCACGCGACTGCGAATACTCGGCTTGAAGAAGTCAATGAAGGCAATGCGGCTGACGGCCGCTTGCGTTCACGCAAGCTGTCAACTTCGAGGCATCCAGTTCATAGCCGGGAAATAGGTCGAACATTCGTCTGCTTACCGCCGAAGGAAATGAGTCACCGCGATCTTCATGAGGGGGCCACCCCTGCGTGGAGGATCGGCAGCCGACACTTACGAACGGCCCCGGATCGGCGAGCCAATACGGAAGACGTCCGCAGATTTTGAACACGACCGCTTCACACGAGGCAGGACGCCATGCAGCGACGCGTGAACGCCGTCCTTTGTTCCGGTTTCATAGGCACCATGTTGTCTGGTGTTCACGTGACTTCGCACGATCCGCGGAGTAATGCGCGCCACGAAATCGTGCTTCGCTACTACGAATCGAGCCCTGCAGCGATCGAGCGCTTGGCACGGGAGTCCAGCGCGCGCTTCGATTCGCTGATTCATCCGGCACAAGCGTCTTCAGACAGCAGCTACGAAGACGACGATAGCGTTGATCGGGTAATGTCTCAGTGGGATCTCGATTGGCCGGAAGACGATCTCGCCAGTTTGGCCATTTCCGTACGTCCGTCGATGATCGCTGCTGCCATCGACAAGCTGTGGGCACGCTCTTCGGCACGCTACAAGCTCGATCGCAGTGAGATGTGGCTGCTGGCATCCCTCGACCGGCGTCCGCTGCACCAGAGCACTTTGAACGAGTTGGCCAAGGACAGCCTGCTTTCGCTGCCCGGTCTTGCGAAGGTCGTTGAGCGTGTCGCGCGTCGCAAGCTGGTTTTGCGCCTGCCCAACCAGAACGATGGCCGCTCAAGCCTGCTGCAGCTGACTGAACGCGGACGAAAGCTGGTGCGGGCGGTCATGGAGCAGAAGCGCGCCCACGACATGGCGCTGCTTTTCCAGATGCCCGATCACGAGCGCCAGCAAGTCGCGCAGATGACGCGCAACCTGTTGCGCCGCTTGCAGCGATCGATCGACGAGCGCTGAACGCCGACATCCGAGTCGGGGTTGACGGACAGCCGAACGATAGCGACTCCGTTGCAACAACTAACGAGTTGTCAGCTATCATGTGTGCAAGCCGTGTCCGAGGCATTTATGCCTACGGTCGACGGCACGTGCATCCGGCAATCCACTATTTACTTCAAAAGAGCATCCAGATGATTAAACCCAATGCAATGAACCCCGCAGCGACCTTCGAGGGTTACCAGCTCCTGAAGTTCCGCCGTGACGGCGGCGTCCTCAATGTCACGATAGACAATCCTGAGCGGCGCAACGCGCTCAGCGGGCCTGGCGAGCTTGAGATCGCGCGTTTTTTCTACGAAGTCACGACCGACGATGCGACGCGCGCGATCGTGCTCACCGGTGCGGGCACGGCGTTCAGCGCCGGCGGTGACGTCGAGCAGATGCGTTACATCAACGAGAACCCGCGCGTCTTCTACGCGGCGATGATCAATGCGAAGCGCGTTGTCGGGAACATGCTCGACTGCCCGAAGCCGATCATTGCCAAGGTCAATGGCCCGGCAGCGGGCCTCGGCGCCACCGTGGCACTGATGTGCGATGTGGTGTTCGCGGCCGACCATGCCAAGTTCTCGGATCCGCACGTGAAGATGGGCTTCACAGCCGGTGACGGTGGCGCGATGATCTGGCCCTATCTGTTCGGCGGTCAGGCCAAACATTACCTGATGACCGGCGATCCGATACTGGCCACCGACGCCGAGCGTCTGGGCGCGATCTTCAAGGCGGTTCCGGCCGCAGATCTCGATGCGGTTGTCGACGCCTATGCCAAGCGACTGGCAACCGGTCCGCGCCGTGCAATCGAAACCAGCAAGCTTACTGCCAATATCGTGCTCAAGCAGCTTGCGGCTATCACTGGTGACGCCGGCATCTGCTTCGAGGCGCTGACCAACTACTCGGTCGACCACCACGAAGCTACGCAGGCTTTCATCGAAAAGCGGCCGCCGAACTTCACGGGCGAGTGATGTATATCGGCCGCGTCGATTTTGCGTTGGCGCGGCCGTTCAGAACGATCCCCCGCGGCTGCATCGCGCTTAGTGCGGAGGTCAAAGTATCCGCATTTCTGGCAAATCATCACCGGAATGCCATGGATCGCCTTCAACACGGACTCGTTGCGCCGGCTCCCCACAGGAATGGTGCTGACGACTTCGTGACCGCAAGCCAAGAGATGTTTGCGCGCGGCTTCGACATCGGCTACCGCAATGCAGACGCACGGACGCGTGTTGGAATTCGAAGCGCGCCAAGATGACAGGGTTTGCCTCACCACCAATTCAAAAATGCAATTTAAGGTTTCATATCTGAACCACGAAGCAACCGTGAGGTGGCTCGAGGCCTTGTCGGGAGCTGCGCGGCGGTTTGCGCTCATCATGGCCCATTTTTTGCGTATGCGGACGCGTCAGAAACTGACAGTCGTCATCGCGTCCGCTCGACGAACACAAACCAACTTCCACTCTCGGCATGACAATCGAAGTGAATGATGTAGACGAATCAAGACTTTCCGTTGCCGCGAGCAATGCGGACGCGGACCTGGCATTGACTCGTATCGCGCCTCACGGCGCCCGTCCGACCTACGTGCATCCTAACTGGGCATGGGCCAGCCCGAAGGGCCTCTATGACTGGATGGATTCGAACTCGCCTTTCATAGGCCTTGAATAGCGCTCGGAAATCTACGCGATTTGTGGTTTGTTGTCCGAATTATGACCCGCGAGATTCCATGTGCATGTCCAACTCGGTCGTGGGTGTCGATCGCTCCGCCGCGTAGTCCGTTTCCGGTACCCGGTCACCAGAACCTTGACCAGAAGTTCCATATGCAAGAGGCAACCTGTGCAGCGCAATATGCTCAAGTCAAAGATCCATCGTGCCGTTGTTACCCACTGCGAACTCCACTACGAAGGATCTTGCGCCATCGATGAGGATCTTCTGGATGCTTCGGGAATCGCAGAAAAGGAACGAATAGATGTATGGAACATCAACAACGGCGAGCGGTTTTCCACGTATGCGATCAAAGGTGAGCGAGGAAGCGGCATGACATCGCTCAATGGGTCCGCCGCAAGGCGGGCACAACTCGGAGACCTGGTGATCATTGCCGCCTTTGCCGTCGTCGACGACAGAGAAGTCGCGGCGGGCTGGCATCCGAAGCTGGTTTTCGTTGACGAGAAAAACGCACTCAAGAGCAGCCGTGATCATGTGCCCACCCAGAGTTGGACCTGACAGGTTCAGATATTAAGTGCTCCCTTTGACCAGGGACTTTTAACGACTTGCTCTTTGCAAGCTTCGCAGCGTGGTGAAAGGCGGACTGCGAATCTATTTTGCTGCACCGAAAACGTCTTTTAGCAGGTCCTCGCATTTGCGGAACGAGCGTTTTATTGTCGCGGGTTTTCACCCATAGCTCGCGTCAAAGCCAGTTCTGGCGGGGCTTTTGTAGACGCACTTACGGAAGACGACGCAGCTTCGACGAACAAACGATTGACATACCTCAAGCCGACCTTAGAATGGATATTGCTGCGATGCACCAACAATTCTTGCGCCTGATCTGGCTCTTATGAACATTGGGGCACCTCTACCTTTGATGGAGCCCTTTCCAGCGGATTTTTCGCTATAAGCACTACTCATAATCGACATTGTTCACTCCGCGCTCCCATTAAGAAAACCTGAAGCGCAGGCCCCAGTTCCTTGCGACGGCCACGACCATCAATTGACAATATGACATTACTGATTGGAATTCCTCTGGAGACAGCCACCGGGGAGCGGCGAGTAGCAACCGTACCCGATGTGGTCGAGAAACTGATCAAGCTGGGGTTCGCAGTTGCCGTGCAAAGCGGTGCAGGAGCTGCCGCGAACTTTGACGATGAAGCCTACCGTGCGGCCGGTGCCGAAGTCGTGGCAACGACCGCCGAACTCTGGGCCCGCAGCGACATCGTTTTCAAGGTGCGCCCCCCGGGCAGCGAAGAAGTGGCGCTGATGCGCGAGGGCGGCACGCTGATCGGCTTCGTGTGGCCGGCCCAAAACCCTGAATTGATGCAGCAACTGGCCGCCAAACGGGCCACCGTGCTGGCGATCGATTCGCTGCCGCGCACGCTCTCACGCGCGCAGAAGATGGACGCGCTCACCTCGATCGCCAGCATCAGCGGCTATCGCGCGGTGATCGAGGCCGCGCATGCGTTCGGCCGCTTCCTGAACGGTCAGGTCACCGCCGCGGGCAAGGTCCCGCCGGCCAAGGTGTTCATCGCCGGCGCCGGCGTGGCAGGCCTTGCTGCAATCGGCACCGCGGCCAGTCTCGGCGCGATCGTGCGCGCCAACGACACGCGCGCCGAGGTGGCCGACCAGGTCAAGTCCCTGGGTGGCGAATTCGTCAAGGTCGATTACGAAGAGGAAGGCTCGGGCGGCGGCGGCTACGCGAAGGTCATGAGCGAGGGCTTCCAGCAGGCGCAGCGCGCGATGTATGCGCAGCAGGCCAAAGACGCGGACATCATCATCACGACCGCGCTGATTCCCGGCAAGCCGGCACCGAAGCTGATCACGGCTGAGATGGTGCAGTCGATGAAGCCAGGCAGCGTAATCGTGGACATGGCAGCGGAGCAGGGCGGCAACTGCGAGTTGACCGTGCCCGGCGAGGCGGTGGTGCGCCACGGCGTGACCATCGTCGGCTATACGGATCTCGCGTCGCGGCTGGCGCGGCAATCGTCCACGCTGTATGCGTCCAACCTGCTGCGCGTGGTCGAGGAACTGTGCAAGACCAAGGACGGCACGATCAACGTCGACTTCGCCGACGATGCCATTCGTGGCCTCACGGTCATCAAGGAAGGCAACATTACCTGGCCGCCGCCGCCGATCAAGCAGCCCGCCGCCGCACCGAAGCAGCAGACGCTGCCGCCTGCGGCGACGGCGGCCAAGCCGAAAGGCCATGGCCACGGCAGCAGCGAGCCGATGTCGGCCAAAGCGCTTGCCATCGTCTTCGGCCTCGGCGCACTGGTTTTCCTGCTGGTTGGCCAATTTGCGCCGGCCGCGTTCCTCTCGCACTTCACGGTGTTCGTGCTGGCCTGCTTCGTCGGCTACATGGTGGTTTGGAACGTCACGCCGTCGCTGCACACGCCGCTGATGAGCGTGACCAACGCGATCTCGTCGATCATCGCGATCGGCGCGCTGGTGCAAGTGGCGCCGCCGCTGGACGGGGCCGCAGTGGGCGACCGGCCATCGGGGCTGATCCTTGGCCTGGCGGTGGGCGCGTTGGCGCTCACGGCCGTCAACATGTTCGGTGGCTTCGCGGTGACGCGGCGCATGCTGGCGATGTTCCGCAAATAAGGAAACGACAATAATGACTTCCAACCTGACTACCGTTTCCTACATCGGCGCGGCCATCCTGTTCATCCTCAGCCTCGGCGGGCTGGCCAATCCCGAGACCGCGCGCCGCGGCAACCTGCTCGGCATGATCGGCATGGTGATCGCCGTGCTGGCCACCGTGCTCGGTCCGCGTGTGTCCGCTGCGGGCATTCCGTACGTCGTCGCTGCGCTGGTCGTCGGCGGCGCCGTGGGCCTGTTCGCCGCGAACAAAGTGCAGATGACGCAGATGCCCGAACTGGTCGCGCTGATGCACAGCCTGGTCGGCCTGTCGGCCTGCCTGGTCGGCTTTGCCAGCTACATCGATACGTCGGTGCAGTTCACCGGCACCGAAAAGGCCATCCACGAAGTTGAGATCTACGTCGGCATCCTGATCGGCGCGGTGACGTTCTCGGGTTCGATCATCGCCTTCTGCAAGCTGTCGGGCAAGATCGGCGGCAAGCCGCTCCTGCTGCCGGCCCGGCACTGGCTCAACCTGGCCGCGCTGCTGGTGGTGATCGTGTTCGGCCGCGCGTTCCTGCATGCGGAGACGGTTCAGGACGGCATGACGCCGCTCATCGTGATGACGGTCGTCTCGCTGCTGTTCGGCGTGCACATGGTGATGGCGATCGGCGGTGCCGACATGCCTGTGGTCGTGTCGATGCTCAACAGCTACTCGGGCTGGGCGGCAGCGGCTACCGGCTTCATGCTCAGCAATGACCTGCTGATCGTAATCGGCGCGCTGGTGGGCTCGTCGGGCGCGATTCTGTCCTACATCATGTGCCGGGCGATGAACCGTAACTTCATCAGCGTGATCGCCGGCGGCTTCGGTACCGGTAGCGGCGCGTCCGCGCCGGCGGGCGGCGGCGCGCAACCGGCCGGCGAGGTGGTCGCGGTGAGCTCCGCAGAGACCGCCGAGCTGCTGCGCGACGCGAAGAGCGTGATCATCGTGCCCGGCTATGGCATGGCCGTGGCGCAGGCCCAGCACACGGTGTTCGAACTCACCAGGCTGCTGCGCGAAAAGGGCGTCGACGTGCGCTTCGCGATCCACCCGGTCGCTGGCCGGATGCCGGGCCACATGAACGTGCTGCTGGCCGAAGCGAAGGTGCCCTACAACATCGTGATGGAGATGGACGAGATCAACGCCGACTTCTCCGAGGCGGACGTGTCGATGGTGATCGGCGCGAACGACATCGTGAACCCCGCGGCGCAGGAGGACCCAGCAAGCCCGATCGCCGGCATGCCGGTGCTGGAGGTCTGGAAGGCCAGGACCTCGATCGTGATGAAACGCAGCATGGCGTCGGGCTATGCCGGCGTGGACAACCCGCTCTTCTACAAGGACAACAATCGCATGCTGTTCGGCGATGCGAAGGCAATGTTGGGTGAGATCTTCGGGGTGTTGAAAACCTGAACGCTGCGAAGGTGGATGCGCCGAAGAATAACGACGCGAGTCTGGTGCCGAGTAGCAGAGTCGGATCAAGGGCGAGCGGTAAGGGACCTGATCAAATACAGCGCTCGGCAACTAATTGCATTCGACTCCGGAGTCGCTAGCCGGCTGGATGCGCGCGCACAGCGAGGAACTGCTGGTCAACGATCGACCGTCAGGCGCGCAGGAGAATATGCCGGCGATGACGTCAACCTACTCAGTCTGTATGTACGTCACACCGCGCGGGTTCCCTCGAACTTCGCGTTCGTTGTCGACGGCTATCTGAGTGATGTCGATATTGGGTCCGCTCGTCGCGCGAAGTCTCCCGATCAGCGTTGCGGCGCGCAGCGCGGAAGCGATGCGCGCAGACATTGGTAACCATCGCGGCGTGGGTTGAACGCGATCCCGGCGTGCGGTCCGCCGCGGCCAATACGGTCGCGAGCACGGCGTCCGGCTGGGACTTCGCGCATCTCTTCTGGAAGTAGACACTCGGCGACCTTTTTCCCGTTGCGCGTCTGCTTGACGACGCCATTTACTACGTGAAGAACAGGGGCGCCGCGGCCGAGATCTGACCGCAGAAGCGATAAGGCTTCGCCGGCGCGTGAATGTGGCAGTCCAATGGGCGAGATGCAGACCGCGCCTTCGCGTTTGAGGGATCTCAGCCTACGCCCCGAATACAGGTTGTCCCGAGGTGCTCGTACACGACGACACCACGCTTCCCGTATTCAGGTACGGCGGCGTCGGGGCTAGGCCGTCGAGGCCGATGCCTGCGATGAGATCGGAGTGCTAGTCCCGCGAGCCTCGATGGCTCGCACTCTGCGCTGACCCGTTCATGTAATCGAGGCCATCGTTCGTGCAAGGTATGCGTTGGGTTGAGGCGCACGAGCGCGCGCTCCTCTTCGTTCTGTTCGATGGGGCGGAAGGCGTCGCACGGCGCTCCAAATGACCAATGTTTCTGCTTCAACATTCAGTACGCGATACACGTTACCACACTGAATGACAGATGATTCTGTTCCAAGAGAGCTTCCACTGTCTGCTTGGCGTCCTCGTTGCGCGGCACCTCGAGCAAGCTGTTGCCCGCAAATCCAGGCTCAAACCTGATGCTTGCGTCGTCGGCGATTGCCTGCAGGACGTTGTGGTCTACCAGTTGCAGAAGATGGTCGTCGTCTCGATGACGTACGGCGAAACACGTCAGCACCATTAAGCTCCTTTCCGGTCGGTCGGCACACCCGCACGTTGCCCATCCCTCTATCTCAGCGAACCGGAGGGCAAACAAGCGGAGCCAGGTGGGAGACGGATTTGACGGAGTGCGACGCCGTACGTATCCCCAGCCCCAGCCACCACATAGGACACTGAGCGGCGTTTGGGAACTCATTATCCAACTAGTCGCGCCGTTGATTAGCTAACAAAAAGTATCAGATTAAAGTACCAAAATGCCGTGAATACAGGCATTTGCTCGGTATAGGGCCGGGATAAAATCCTTTTAGTCTTTCCGTTGCACGGCGCCCTTGCCTGATACTCGCAATCAGCGGACGTGTTCGAACAACGGACTTAGCAGCCTGTCGAGGCAACTGCAGCCCTCTGGTCTTGTCGTGTTCCTTCTTGAAGCTTGCGACCCGGTTAGTTGGCGACAGTATGCCCAACGAACGGCTGTCGTACATACCGACAGAGGAAGATTCAACATGCAAACCAAGCCCGTGATTTCCATCGACGATGTCACTCGGGTTCTCGCCGCTGCCCGCGCTGAGGCCGACAAGCAGAAGTGGCCCGTGGCCATCGCGGTCGTAGACGATGGCGGTCACCTGCTCGGCATGCTTCGTCTCGACGGTTGCGCGTCCATCGGTGCGGAAATCTCGATCGGGAAGGCACGCACCGCGGCGATGGGCCGTCGTGAGTCGAAGGCATACGAAGACATGGTCAACGGCGGACGCACCGCGTTCACAACTGCCCCGATTTTGACGGCTCTCGAAGGCGGCGTGCCTCTCATTGCGAACGGTCATGTCGTCGGCGCAGTTGGTGTGTCGGGAATGAAGCCCGCAGAAGACACGCAGATTGCCAAAGCCGGCGTCGCCGCACTCGTCTAGGGCCATCGCCCATCGCGCTATGCACACGAACTTCGTTAATCCCAAGCTCGCCGTGCGCCGCCGCCCGCAACAATGCCCCAGCTCTATATTCCATTGGAGCAGTAAATGACGGAAATGACTCAGCGCGACAGCCTCCGCGTCGCTGAGAATCTCGCACGATTCATCCAAACCGAAGCTCTGCCCGGCACCGGAATCGACGTTGAAAACTTCTGGCGTGGTTTCGCGTCCATCGTCAGTGGCATGGCGCGACCGGCTGCAAGTCGAGCTCGACAAGTGGCATCGCGAGCATCCTGGCCCAGTGCGCGACCTTGCCCCGTATCGCCGCTTCCTCGAGTGGATAGGCTACCTCGTCCCGACGCCCGCGAGCGTATGTGCAACCACCAGCGGCGTGGACCGTGAAATTGCAGAACAGGCTGGTCCGCAGTTGGTGGTGCCGCTCTCGAACCAACGCTACGCGCTGAATGCGGCGAACGCTCGCTGGGGTAGCCTCTATGACGCGCTATATGGCACCGACGCAATCGGCGAGACTGGCGGCGCTGAGTGCTCAGGCAGATACACCGCTGCTCGTGGCGCTCGCGCGATTGCCTTCGCACGCCGCTTCCTCGACCAGGCAGCGCCCCTCGCCCACGGCTCGCACGCCGAATCCACGAGCTACCGGGTCGAAAACGGCAAGCTGTACCTTTCGCTGAACGGCAGCACCACTGGTCTTAAGGACCCTGCCCAATTCGTCGGCTTCCGGGGTGACCCTGGCGCACCGACCGCGGTTCTGCTCAAGCACAACGGCCTGCACTTTGAGATTCTGCATAGGCCTCTGGCACCGTGCCATCGGCGGCAGCATGTGAAGCTTCCTTGTATTCGCAGACCCGCATGGAGGCTGCGTTGACCAATGCAAGGACACTTCACAAGGTAAAGGCAGACCTTGACCTATCCGTTGAAGCGAGTGTCATTCATACCCGTCTTACGGGATTCAGACGCCAGAATTTGGGTCCTATCATCTCGATTGGCAGACATATGCCACGGTATGGCGTGACTATTACTTCCAGATGGACCACCGCCCCGTGTATCAGTATCTAAAACAATGTTTGCAGGTGCTGACCTTTCTGACCGGGCGCAAGCGCTGGCTGCTGAAGTGTCTGCAGCACATGGAGCAGCTTACCGTCCTGAACGAAACGTTCCCGGGCGCAACCATCATCATCAACCATCGCGACCCGGTGGCCTCCATTCAGTCGGCTATTACCGGCGTAGCGTATTCCGCGCGGATCACCCGCACCAAGGTGCGCCTCGACCAGATCGCGGACTACTGGATCGATCGTTACGAGCGCCTGTTGCGCGCCTGCGCGCGCGACCGGGATACGCTCGATCCGGCACGGACGGTCGACGTCTACTTCCACGAACTGATGGAAGACCCCATGAAGATCGTCGGCGAGATCTATTCGATGGCGGACCTGCCGCTGAGCGAAGGCATGCGCAACTGGATGACGGACGCGCTTTCCGCGCGCCAGCGCGGAAAGAACG
This sequence comes from Burkholderia sp. H160, assembly GCA_000173575.1. Classification (GTDB taxonomy): domain Bacteria; phylum Pseudomonadota; class Gammaproteobacteria; order Burkholderiales; family Burkholderiaceae; genus Paraburkholderia. The sequence continues at coordinate 28,704 of ABYL01000021.1, forward strand.
GTCAGATCGTCTACAACTTGAAGCGTGATTTCGGGCTTGACGCCGCCGAAATCCGCAAGCGCTTCGCCTTCTATTTCGATCGTTTCAACGCCAAGGCGGAAGTGAAATAGTTCGTGCGGAAGACACGAATGGCCGGCTATGCACCGCTCGGCCACCCGATCCTCAAAAGGATCGATTGAAAGCCGGCGCAGACTGATTTACTGCAAGATAATTTCGAGCAACGGCTTTGGGTAAGGATGCCGGGTGGTTCGTAAGAATTGCGGAGGCGCCCCGCGAACTTGATCGTGAATTCCGGGGGCCCCGTTCCGCTATATCTACGAAACTGAGCGCTGTTAATTACGCAACTTCAAGTAGCGTATCGCATGGCCCACAGATTTCGACGAAGTCGAAATCTGATTTAGGTATTCTGATGATGAGAAGCCTCAGCTCTGCCGGTCTATCTTCCGAACGCGTACCCGGCGCGATGCCGCCGAACGAATCGCCCCGCTTCTCATCGTAGACCCAGGCGCACCGCTCGCACATCTATTCTTAATTACTCGGCCCCATCGATATTCAGTCGAAGCGGACGTGGATGTGCGGCGGGTGCCGCATGTTACAGCCGCAGATCTGCGGCTGTGGCATATCTGGGTCGAGTCGCAGGTTCGGTAGCCGATCGAGCAACACATTGATCGCACGCGCCATCTCCAGACGGGCGAGGTGCTGTCCGATACACACATGGGCTCCGTAGGCGAAGCTCATGTGTCGGATGCCCGGCTTGCGGAAGATGTTGAACCTGTCGGGGTCCTCATACCGGTTTGGGTCGCGGCTGGCGGAGCCATTCACTACATGGATCGCCGAGCCTTTCGGAATCGCCGTACGGTCAAGTTCGGTGTCGCGCGTGGCCATCCGGAACCCGATCATCACCGGGCCTTCCCACCGGAGGCCCTCCTCTATGGCTGCGGGCAGGAGGGAACGGTCGCGGCGCAGAGCCTCAAGCTGGTCAGGATTTGTCAACAGGCCAACCAGGAGGTTGCTCGTGCCGCGGTACGTCGTGTCTCCGGCTGCGTTTATCAGCTGACGCAGGAACGAGATCAGGACGTCCTTGGGCAAGCGATCGCCGTCCACTTCGGCCTGCGTCAGCGCGCTGACGAGATCGATCCCGGGTTCGGCAAAACGCGCCTCCGTCAGAGCTTCGTAGAAGGCGCCAAGCTTGGAGCCGGCTTCTGCCGCTTTGGCCACGTCAACGCCGGCCACGGTCAGGGCCACGGCGAGCTTGTGGAAGATCTTGATGTCTCGAGCGGGGAGTCCCAGCTGCCGGTAGATGATGTGGAACGGGAAGAGCGAGGTGAAGTCTTTCACCAGGTCGGCTTTACCGGCTCCGATGATTGGCTTGATCAATTCATCGACGACCGGCTGCACAAAAGAATCACCCCATTGCGCGACCACATTGGGCAGGAACGCACGCTGGAAAATGCGGCGAAACTGCGTATGCTCGGGTGCGTCCATCGTCGTGACGGTGTGGCCGAAGCCGTGCCCGAGCATCCGTTCGAAGATCTTGTTGCTAAAGATCTCCGTTGGGTATAGACCTGCTGCGCCAGGTCATGGCCAAACACCGTGAAATGTTGCATGTCAGCTGTGGTCACGTCGGCCGGCAGACCAAACAGTCGTTTGTACTCGACAGGATGGACTAGCGCCTGCTGCTGCCACTCGCTGATGCGGCTGTAGACATCGGTAATATCTAGCCCTTGGGCGCCGTCAAACGCTTCGAAGGGATTGTAGGCGGATCGTCAAAATCCTGTATTTGGGGCACGGTTGTCATAGTCAGCACTATCCTCGCCGCACTCTTAATATGAGCACGCGCTCGACGTATCGCCAAGATGGCGTATTGGTTGTAACCACTGGCAACGAACGAAACCACATTTCGCAGCGCCAGCAAAAAGGACGCACTCTACCCGCGAGTCCTCAGGACGCGGGGGGGGGGGGGGACGTATGCGTCGTCTTGTGAACCTTCGTCACCCTATGACTTCGATGGTCTGGGCGTGTAAGTGCGAGAACTGTTCGCGAGCAAAAACTGACTGGAAATCCATCAAGTCCCAGCGCTGTCCGCGCGATGAAACAGCCTGCCAGCCGACTCCAACACCGCCGCGCCCGCGTTGGACACATCCATTGCATCAGTCAGTGGCATCAGCGGTGTGCCGATTCGTTGCCCGAGCTCCTGAAGCAAGGCCGCCGGATCGCTCGTTTCCAGTTCATATAGCGTCAGAAAGCGCCAGGAAAGCGGAGCCTGCAACCCATCGACAGTACGAAAACGCTGGGCGCTGATCACGCCCGGGACATTCAACGCATCGGAAAGATGCTGTTCGTCATACCAGCGCTCGAACTCGCTCTCTTGTCCGGGGACGCAGTTAGTCAAAGCGAGCAAATGATATCGAGTCATCGTGTGAACTCAGTTATCGTGCATCGGCGGCGCGCTCAACCACACGCACCGGGCCGGCCGCGCTCGCCACATGCAGTCCGGCTCGACGGCCCGAAAACACACAGTCGGCAACCGACGTACCGCTGACGTAAAACCCGGATGGAATCCCCTTTGCCGCCCGCCCAGCCGCATAGAGGCCCTCGATGCGCGAGCCGTCCGCGCGTACGACGTGGCCAGTGGCCTCATCTACGACCAATCCGCCCATTGGGATCGACGGGCACGGGAATTTCTTGCTTCCGATCGAGATATCGACCGCATAGTAAGGACCAGCGCCGAGCGGCTTCCGATACTGCTCGAGCTTGCTGAATTCGTCAGCGCCCTTCTGGACGCCGGCGTTATAGCTCATCGCTGTCGCAGCAAGCGCTTCAGGCACAATGCCGCAACGCTGCGCCAGTTCTTCCAGCGTGCGCCCCTTGGCCGCCGACAGCAGGTTCATCAGCAGTGGCAGACCAAACTCATGCCAGCTCTCGCCCCGCACCGGCATCGCATCGCGGAACGACCGCCGAAACGCGGCACGGTCGATCACCACCCACGCACGCCCGTCGGTCTGTTCCGCGACAGCGAAGCCGAGATGACCGAGATATGCGTCTTCGTTGACGAAGCGGCGTCCTTCCCGATTCACCACCATGCCTTCCACGAAGGTGATTGGCGGGCTGATCGAGCGCCACGCGGTGACGGAATGCATGCAATCCGTCACGCCGCCCACGCTTTGCCCAAGCCGGATGCCGCTGCCATCGCAGCCCAACGTGCCCAGCGGCATCGCTTCGCGGTATTTCGGTGCGTACTGCGCGACCATCTCGCGATTAAACGCGAAACTGCCGGTCGATACGATGACGCCGTTGCGAGCGCGGATCCTCAGTGGACGCGCATGCTCGCGCTCCAAGGCCGCGAGACGCTCTCCCGTGCGCAACGCCGCCGGCACGAAGTATCGCTGCCATGCGTTGACGCGCTCGATCAGCTTGCGATGCTCGCGTCCTGCCGCGGAGTTCGGATCGATCGCGTTGGCTTCGACGCCGATCACCGCTCCACTAGCGTCGACGATGAGTCGCGTCACCGGACAATGGGCGCGCAAGCGCACGCCGCGCCGCAGAGCCGAGGCCTGTAGCGTCGCATAGAGCACGGAGCCGGTGTACTTCGGACCAACCACACGGTGCCCGCGCGGCGCTGGCTTCGCGTGCTGCTTGTAGCTCGAGACTTTTTCGTTGCCTGAGAAATACAGGTCGTAACCAACCGGCGGGTAGGTGCGTTTTCCCTCGTAAACGTTGCTGCCGAACTGCACGCCGTGCGACTCCAGCCATTCGAGATTTGCGTTGCTTTCCTCGCAAAACTTGCGCAATGTCGAGTCGAGGATGGTGTCGCCCACCTCCTGCTTCAGGTAGCGGTACATCTCGTCAGCCGTGTCCTCATAACCTCCGGCGCGCTGTTGACGCGTTGCACCGCCGTAGTAGACCCCCCCACACAGCGCCGTGGCCCCACCTCCGTTGAAGCGGTCCAGCGCCAGCACGTTCAGCCCTTGCGCGCGCGCCTCGAGCGCCGCACAGGCACCCGCGCCGCCGAACCCGACGACGATCACGTCCGCCGTGTCGTCCCATTGTTCCGCGTTCGCGTCTTTGACGCGCAGCGGCTCCTGCACATAGGAACTCCATTGCGGGTCGGCGGGCGACGTTTCGCCCAGGGACGCCTTCGGCGCCTTGCTGGCATCGTTCATGACACTGACCTCCCGTCGCGGATCAGGCCAGACGTGTCGCCGGATACGGCAAGGTGGCGCAAGGTGGTTCGCATAGTTGTGGTGTCTCCTCAGCGGCGCTCTGGTCGTAGATTCGAAGCGCGATTGTGTGCGATAGCTGATTATCCATCATGCAAAAACCACCGACTACCTCGGATAGCTCCCTCTTGCCCGCCTAGAGTATCTCGCATAAACTAATGTGTCGTTAGTTTTTTAAATTCCAGTTGCGCTACACGGAAGCGCGGCGATCAGCTCCCGAAAAGCAGATCGTGCCGGACTCCCGTGTCACCATCTGTGCAATAACCCGAATAGAGGACATCGCCGATGACGCCCTACCAAGCCGACTGGTCAGAATCCGAAGTGGTCCGCGTGTTGGAACGGGTCCGCAATACCGTGTTGCCGCCTGCCCCGCGGGACTCCGGTTGGGCCTATGGTTGTGACGCCGCGTTTCTCGAACGCCTGCGCTACCACTGGCTCAACCACTACGATTGGCGTGCCGCACTGCAAAAGCTGAATCGCTTTCCACAATTCACGGCGAATCTTGGCGACTGTGAAATTCATTTCGTTCACGTGCGCGGCGAAAGCGAAGGCCGCCGACCGCTGCTGTTGACGCACGGCTGGCCGGGCTCGCATTACGAATTTTGGGATCTGGTGGAGCGGTTGGCATTTCCGTCACGCAACGGTGGCCGGGCAGAAGACGCGTTCGATCTCGTCATTCCAAGCCTGCCGGGCTTTGGTTTCAGTGGAAAGCCGGACGGCCCGCTTGGTCAGCGAGCCACCGCCCAGCTGTGGAACCGCTTGATGACTGAGGAGCTCGGCTATTCGCACTATCTCGCGCAGGGTGGCGATTTTGGCGCCGTGGTCACCTCATGGCTTGGCGTCGATCATGCCGAATCTGTCAAGGCAATCCATCTCAACATGATGGCCCTACGTTCGTCCGCGCCAGCGCAAAACGAGGCCGAGCAGCGCTGGATGGAGACGGCGCAGATTGCCCAGATGCGCTATAGCGGTTATGCGGCCGTGCAAATGTCAAAGCCGCAGTCGCTCGTGTGGGCCACCGCGGATAATCCTCTGGGCCAGGCCGCGTGGATCGCGGAGCGTTTTCACGACTGGTCCGATCTGCGCACTCGCGATTTCGAGCAAGTGCATCCGCTGGACGAGCTGCTAACCACTGTGATGATCTATGTGATGTCTGGCAGCTTTGTCAGTGCAGCGTGGTATTACGCCGGTATCGTCCAGGATGGCTTCTGCACGATGCCGCCGGGCGTCCGTTGCGAGACGCCTACGGCTTTCGCGAATTTTCCGGGCGATGCACTGATGCCTGCGCCGCCACGCAGCCGTTTTGAACTGCTGTACAGGTTGACCCGCTGGACCGATTTTCCCGAAGGCGGACATTTCGCGGCACGGGAGCAGCCGCACGGGTTCCTCGAAGACATTCGCGCCTGGGCTCGAGACTGCTGGCCGCTGAGCCCGCGCTGATCGATGGTGGACGGCGCGAGTGCAGAACGTTCATCTCTCGTGCCATGCCGCCAGTTCCAAGATCGCGCGAACGATAGACTGTTCCTCCGAGTCGATTTCCCGCCGGCTCTCGAATCCATCGGAATATGACAGGTGGTCGCATGCACGCGACAGGAGACATCGCACGGGCTTCGCCTACGACTGATGGCAAGGTTCGACGATATCGAGAAGGAGGCCGCTGCCTGGCCGCTGCTCCCAAGATCCGTGCGAGAGAGGATTCCGGTGCGTGACGCTGCTCGAAGGCTGCGTGCAACCGTCGCTGTCACCGAACAGGCACGCGGCGGTTACGCGCGTACTCGATCGGCCAAGTATCAGTCGTGCACCGTTAGGCGCTATTCGTAAGGCGACGAATGGAAGCCATTCCGCGCGACGCGTGACCGGCGCCGGCCCGCGTTCTGCCGAAGAAGCCGGCTTCGGGAAAGTCCGTCGACTAGACGTTCCACACCAAAGGTAAGGCCGTCGGCTGCATGATTGGGCCCATGCACGTCTGGAGGACCGCGCGGGGTTTGATACGGAACTCCGGCAACACAGACAGCATCTCCTCCATCGCGATGATCAGCTCGCGCCGCGCGAGCGGTGCACCAACACAGCGGTGAATGCCAGTCGCAAACGCGGTATGTCGCGGGTTGCGATCGAGCTTCACCACGTTCGGCTCGGGGAATATCTCAGGGTCGCGGTTGGCGAGCGGCGTCGATAGCGCGACGATGTCGCCCGGCATCAGCTGCACGCCGCCGATCTGCACGGGCTTCACGCATTTGCGATTGGTCGTCACAGCCGAATAGGCACGTAGCAATTCTTCGATCGCCATCGGGATCTTCGTCGGGTCGCGCCGCAGCTCGCGTTGGTGTTCGGGATGCTCGGCGAGGTGCCGAAAATGCCATCCCATGTTCGTGGAGACGGTGTCCAATCCACCGACAAACAAATTGAAGCAAAAGCCGATCAACTCGTCGTCGGTCAGCTTGCGTCCGCCGACCTCTGCCTGAATACCGTAGCTGATGAAATCGTCCACAGGATTGCGTTTGCGATCGGCGATCACTTCCCGCAGGAATTCCGTAACCTGCATCGTGCCTTCGATTATCTCTTCGATCGAATCCGGATGGGTCAGCTTGCGCTCCCATGCCAGAAAACGTGACAGGCCTTCGACCGGCAATCCCATCAGTTGGAGGAACACGACGATCGGGAATTCAAATGCCATTTCTGCCATGAAGTCGCATTCGCCCTTGTCTTTGAAGCGGGCTACCGCCGCACGCGCAACCTCGCGCACCTGTTGCTCTAGCCCCGCCATGCGCTTAGGCGTGAACAACGGGTTGACGATCTGCCGGTGTAGCGCATGCAGCGGCGGATCGCTTTCCGCCGGAACCAGGTTCCACGTCTGGTTGGTCAAAGGCGCGAACGGCGCAAAATCCTTGCTCGTGAAATGTTCGGTATCGGCATAGATCGTTTGCACGTCGCCGTACTTTCGGAACACCCACATCGGATGCAAGCCATGGTAGCCGTCTACGGTGTAGAACACCGCAGGGCCTTCGTGCACTTCGGGGATCACCGTCGAGTACGGATTGTCGCTAATGGTCCGTTGTCCCATCAGCGGGTACGGACGGACCAGCTCCGGCGGCACGTGTGATGGCAGCACGGCGGTTGATGCGTTACTCATATAGACCCCTCAAGAATGCGTCATTCAAGAAAGCTGTGGCGTGTCCGTACTGCTAGCGCGGCTGTAATGACTTCAGTAACAGCGTTGGGCACGTGGGCGACTTCACATGAGATTCGAGCGCGTCGGTGCGGCACGCAAGTGTAGCGTCACTGGATAACAAATAAAATACTGTTAGTTATATTGCGCACTGCTTCCGACCGACGCGGTCTCACGGCTCACCCCACATCAGGCGACTCATCTGGCAGGAAGATGTCCGGATAAAACTGTGTGGCGCCCGGGACTGCGGCATACTGCGAGAAGTCGCGCACACCCGCTTCGTACAGCACCACGTCGTCGATGCAGAAGCGTCCGGTGAAAGCGCGGCTAGGCTGGGTGACAATATAGTAAGCCGCGTCGGCCATGATGTCCGGTTTGCGCGATGCCGCGATCATCGGATCACCACCGATCATGCCGACTGCCGCAGTCGCGATGCTGGTGCGCGGCCACAACGAGTTAGCCGCGATACCTTCCGTCTTGAATTCCTCAGCCCAACCTAGTGTGCACAAGCTCATACCATACTTTGCAATTGAATAGCCCACGTGTGGCGCAAACCATTTCGCCTGCATTTCAAGCGGCGGCGAAATGGTGAGAATATGTGGATTGACTGCCTTTTTCAGGTGCGGAATGCAGTAACGGCCCGTCAGGAAAGTCCCGCGTACATCCACGCCGTGCATCAGATCAAACCGCTTCATGGTGGTGTCCAGCGTGCCCGTAAGCTGGATTGCGCTCGCGTTGTTGACCACAATATCAATGCCACCGAACCGCTCCACGGTTTCCGCAACCGCACGCTGTACCAGCTCCTCCTCGCGAATGTCACAGCGCACCGCGAGACCGCAGCCGCCCGCTTTCTCGATTGCCGCGACCGCGGTGTGAATCGTTCCCGCGAGCCTCGCGTCAGGTTCTACGGTCTTCGCGGCAATCGTGACGTTCGCACCGTCGCGCGCCGCGCGCTCCGCGATCGCGAGACCGATGCCGCGGCTGCCACCGGTAATAAATAACGTTTTACCCTTCAGGCTCATACCCCTCCCACGTGGATCCGAGCGGGATTCACAAGTTTCCAATAAATGAAACAGTGTCACATTTTACATGAGGTAACATTTGCCGCGTTAATTGATGCGAGCGGCCAGGTTGCGGTGCGTTGCGAAACCTGGAACGTTCTGACGAACAGGTGCAGTCGCGCAACAGTCGCCCATCGACTTGCGCCACGCCGCGCCGTGATTTCAGCCAGATGTCCAATACAGCCTCGGCATATAACTAACGCATTGACAGTTTCTATCACACGCAGGATACTTGAAGCGCTGATACGTCGATATCCAATCCACCTTTCGCAAATTTCAACGTTCCCTTGACTCGACGCTGGAGAATCTGAAGACCATGAGCAATTTCAATGTTGACTTGTCCGGTCGAGTGGCTATTGTCACCGGTGCAGGCGGCGGCCTTGGTAGCGTTTTTTCCGAAGCGTTGGTGAAAGCGGGTGCGCGCGTGGTTGCGGCCGACTACAACAGCGACGCGGCGGAAACAACTGCCGCGCGCCTCAATTCTGCGAATGGTTCGGTGCGTAGTTTCAAGGTGGACGTCACCTCGACCGACGAGACCGAGGCGCTTGCGGACTTCGCGCGCGACGCCTTCGGTGGCATCGACATTCTCGTTAATACCGCCGCATTCATGGAGCCTGTGACGCAGCCTTTGCTGCAATATCCGATGGACTTGTGGCGCCGTACACTGGATGTCAACCTCAGCGGCCCCCTGAACTGCATCCGCGCAGTCGCGCCGACAATGATCGAGCGCGGCCACGGCCGCATCATTAACATCAGCTCCGGGGGGGCGTACTCGTCTGCTCACGCATATGGTGTGTCGAAGCTTGCACTGCAAGGCCTCACCAGCTGGCTTGCCACCGAACTCGGTCCGAACGGCATCACCGTCAATGCAATTGCACCGGGCGCGCTGAATACTGCTCAAGGCGACAAGGCACGTCCCCCACAATACGTGGAAATGCTACGTGCCGTGACCCCGCTCAAGCCACTTGGCGAACCCGAGGATCTGATTGGCGCATTGCTGTTCCTCGCCTCCGATGCTTCGTCCTGGACCACGGGACAAACCGTACGGGTCGACGGCGGCTGGATCAAGAGCGCCCTGTAGTACGAACACACAGACCGTCGCCTGACGTTCGCCGTCGCGTCCTGCTGAACGAGCGGGCGCAATGACTTCACGTGTGCCCATGAGCTAACCCGTCGATCTGGAATCTGATGCGAAACTTATGCGAATCGAAGCGCTCAGGCTCGCGCCATAACGCAGGAAGTAAAGTGGGTGCCTCGGATGGCATTCTCGACACCCGCTCAAAGGGTGTCGAATACTGCGCCCGCACGGTCGAGCGCGCCCGTGCACAAAACGGCGAAGATTTGATCGGCATGGCGGTCAATGCCCACGACGACGAACGCAAGCTTTTCGACGACGAATTAGTGGCGATGACGGACGTCCTCATTATCCTTTGCGTCACGGCTTTACGGACAGTCGCCGCGACTCGATCCGTTGGCAACTGGTGATGAAATTCCGCGCCAAAGTTATCGAGATTTGCGGCAAGTTAATCAGCAAGTGCATGCCCGTGTACACATTGCTTTCGACCACGTCTGACGCCCCCTGGTTTTACCAGCACCCCGCGAACTCCACATCGGGCGATCGAAACTTACCGGTCACGTCGGGTTTGACCGGGGCGCTCATGTCTGCATCGTTCACGCACTTGCATGAGCAATCGTAAGGCTCGTGATCAACGCCGTCGCGCAACGCTTTCCGAAATTACACGTGGCCGATTGAAGCAGCATCCGGTATGACAGCGTTCAGCGGTCACGCCGTCGCTTCGCAGCGCCGGTTACAACGGGATGACCAGTACAAGCACATACTCTCTGCACTGGTCCGGACCGTGACGCGGATTAGTGACAAAACACGAATAGACGTCACACCTGCCTGAACTTCAAGAGGAGTACACCAGATCAAATCAACCGGTACTCTCAGTCTGGAGACCCTACCCGCGCATGTTCCTCAGGAAATGGGAGAATCCGTCCAGAACCCTTATCCATGCATTACATCTCGGCCCTGAGGTCTTCTATACACTGGACGGCTATCATAAGCTTGGACCGCTTTGGGTATTTCGTAAGTACAAGGACGTTCAAGCCATCTACACCGACACTGAGCATTTTTCTCATCGAAGGACAACTCGCCATTCGCCGAACTCGAAGGTGGCACCTGGCACCTGTTGCCTTCCGAAAGCGATCCACCGCTGCATGCCTGCCACCGCCAGATGACGAATCCGCTCTTCACGCCTAAACGCATGGCCGAGTTGGAGACGTACGTGCGTCAGATCGCAAGAGATACAATTGCTCGAAGGCTACGGTCGATGCGAATTCATGTCCGCGATGGCTTTTAGGTTTCCAATTGCCGTCTTTCTCGAACTGATGGTTTGCCAATAGAACGGGATGGATCAGTTCCTCGCGTGGCAAATGAAGTTGATTCACCCGAAAGATGTGGAAGAAGCACGCGAAGGCACGGTCGAGGTGATCCAATACCTGCGGGAAATCATCGAGGAGCGCAGAAAGCGACCCGGCAACGACTTCGTCTCCTACGGCCTGTCGGCTGAAGGCTGCGGCCGTCACATGACGGAAGATGAGTTGCTCGGTTTCTGCTTCAATCTGTTCATCGGCGGTCTCGATACGGTATGCACCAACATGGGCTGGCAGATGCGCCATCTTGCCGAGAACCCGGAGCACCAGGCATTGCTGCGCGCGAAAATCCGTCGATGATTCCCGGTGCCATTGAGGAGATGCTGCGCGGGTACTCCGCCGTCACAACGAATCGCCGCTGCGTCAAGCCGGTAGTGGTAAACGGTTGCAGCTTATGCTAGGTGACATGGTGGCGTTATCCACGTCACTAGCCAACAACGACGCCGAGGAATTTCCCGCCCCGTTTGAGGTAAGTCTGGAGCGCAATCCACGTCATATCGCGTTTGGCACTGGCATCCACCGCTGCCTGGGTGCACCGCTTGCACTGAGCATGTGGTCGACGCCGAGGTCGGCGAGTCACTGATGAGAATTGCCCTCGCAAATCAAGTGCCTGGCATTCTGGCCGACTGCGGCGGCTGCCTCGCGTGCGGCACGTGCCACGGATACGTCGACGAATCGTGGGTGGGCAAGCTGCCAGCGCCGCAGCCCGATGAATCGACGATGCTCGACGGAATTGTCGGCACGCGGGCCGCCAGCCGGCTCATGTTCCAGGTCACGCCCTAGCAGAGATGGACGGGCTCGTCATCCGATTCCCGTCCTCCCAGATCTAGGCGCAGACACTCCACGCTCACCACGGAAGATGGAGACATGGCAAACGATTCTACGAGCGGGTCTTGAACCCACCTCGCGGATCGTCAGTGCATGAACCTTCCGGCTACTCAAGGCAAATGTCGGTTCACACGCTTTCGGCGCAAAGCGTGGGGAGTACTTTCCCGATCTCGGGTTCCGGAAGCTTGGGGCACGCGAGGATCTCCGTCGTCACTGGCGCAGCTTCGTGACGCTTGGCATTCTCATGGCTCTGCAGCAAAACGCGGAACCGCAGATTCACACGTTCGCTGCATTGCGCAATGGTTGCTCTGGCGACGAACCGAATGAGGTCCGGTATCAGGCGGCGGTCTATGGGGGTTTCCCCACCGCCACTTCTGCCTCCGCCGTCATGATTAACACGTCGTGCGAGCCGGGAGAAATTACGTAGCAATCGGCGCTTCGAGCCACACGGGAAACGTACCTGGGACCTGCCAGCCTAGCAAATTGACAAGCCCACCCTCTGACAGTGCCGTTCCCCTCATCGAACGCTTTTCGTCACAAACTCACGTTCAGTTGATTCAGGAATGCCCGGATCACCGCTTCGTTGCGACTGAAAAATATCCACTGGCCAATGCGTGTGGAAATGACAAGGCCTGCCCCCTGCATCATTTTCAAATGGGCTGATACCGTCGACTGTGAGACAGCGCAGCGAGCGTCGATCGAGCTTGCGCATACACCATGCTCCAGAGACAAGGTCTGATCTGGGAAATGCACTGCCGGTTCCTTGAGCCAGCGGAGAATCTGGCGGCGTAGAGGGTTGCTCAACGCCTTGAGGATCGCATCGACGTCCAGTGTCGTTGCGCCCCACTCTGATGTCACATCAGCACACACGCTTGTCATTCTCGATTAACGCATATGCGGAGTGGTTGTGAATGGATTCGAAATTTTCGGACTCGATCACATAGGAATCAATGCGCGGGTCCCTGTTCATCACCTCAGCGATATCTCGCACGAGATCCTCGACGAATTTCGGGTTCTCATAGGCACGCTCGGTGACGAATTTCTCATCGGGGCGCTTAAGCAGGCCGTAGATCTCGCATGACGCCTGCTTTTCCGCAATCGCCACGAGATCCTCGATCCATACAATATCGTTCGTCTCGACCGTCATCGTGATGTGCGAGCGCTGATTGTGCGCACCGTAACGCGAAATTTCCTTTGAACAAGGACACAGACTCGTCACCGGAACGACCACACGCGTCTTGTGGGCCATCACGTTATCATGGTCGAGCAGGGACTTCACGCTCGAGACCGGAGCCACCTTTTCTATGAAATAGGCGAAGTTCATTTCGATGTGTCCCGACGCGGCTTCGAGCCGGTTAACCATTTCCTGCAAGATGGTGTCGAACGAATCAACCGATATCTCCCGTTCGCCACTATTCAGGATTTCAACGAAGCGAGACATGTGCGTACCCTTGAAATGATGGGGCAGGTACACATACATGTTGAAATTGGCAATAGTGTGCTGCGCGCCACCTGCCTTATCGCTCACCTTTACCGGATGCCGGATTGATTTGATGCCGACCCGATCGATTGCAATTCGTCGGTTATCAGGCGTGCGTTGTACGTCCGGGATCGAGGTCTGTGTCGGTCGCTGAGGCATATACATAATTGACTTGATAAAAGAATCGCCTTCCAGAAAAGCACGCATCCCGCTGTATCGTACCATTTCGCCGGGCCTACGCAGCTATCGCCGACGATGCCAAACCATACGAAAGGCAAAGGAGAGAAAACCTGCGAGCCCACTTCATCACCGGGTTGCGACGATCAAGCTACGGCGCTTTTCAGTTCCGCCTTTGTCTCAGCGATCGCGTTTTCGAGCCAGCCGAGTTCGTCAAAGATCAACCCGCCATTTGCATCGGCAAGACATTCAAGCACCTGCAGTTGGGTTTCCAATGCGGAGCGGTTAGAGGGCGAGGCTTCCAGTGCGATCTCCAGGAAATACAGCGCCTGAATGGGTCTGCCTCCGGCAAGATGGCACTGAGCGGCCGGCATCAGTGTGTCGGGGCCCCCAGCGAGCCCAGCCAGTTCGGACCAAATAGAACGCGCGGGAATCGGATAGAGCTCCGTCGTCGATTCTCCGCGGAACCCAACCGGTGTATTGCTCCCAAACGGCACGCACGTACCAGGAAACAGGCCCACGGCCCGGGACAGTGGCAAGATCCGGAGGCAGCTTGATCTCGCGCATGAGTTGCCACAGATCCCTGTGTTCGTTCATACCCTTTACCGTCTCATCGTGGATATATCGCACTGCATCGCGGATCCTACCGAGTTCGACCGCGATATGATCCTCTCCCCTGATCGGTTCATCATGTCCGGTGATCAGCAACTCAGGACGAAGCGAGAGCAGAACGTCGATATCTTCCAGAAATCGGGTCACGCTGGTCACGATCTCCACGCGCCGTATAGAACCTTGGCAGGGCACCCTGTATTGCGCCCATCCAGTTACCCAGAAACAGAGTGCGCTCGCCAGCGCAGCCAGACTACGAGCGAGTCGAGTGTTTCACCCGAGGGCGTCGAGTGCAACTCGAACCGGCGACTACCCACGCTGACATCGCACGTATCTCCAAAGAGCGTCAACGGCTCGGGATCGCGCGTGCCGTGATACCACGCGTCCTCGTGTTCCTTCTTCGGCATCATCGTCGCTGGCACCCGCTTCGCACGCGGCTGAAAGTATGACGCCAACAGTTTTCGCTCGTGCGCTATCCTAGGGAAAGCCCGTTGCGCGATCGTCTGTACCAAGGGATCGTCTGCGAAAGCCGCCCAGCCGCCGATGTGGTCAGGGCGGCTTTGGGTGAATACGATCTTGCGAACCTTCAACGGCCTGCCCAGCAAATGTTCGAAGCGCTCGCGATTTCGCCCCCCCTGGTACGGCGTTCCCGTGTTGATGACGACGTCGCCCTCTTCGCTCGTTACCAAATAGGAATACGAGGTGCCGCGCGACATCAGGATATGATCATTTGATCCGCTCAGCTTCCTTCTCCGGTTCCCACGCGATGCTGGCAATCATGGGATGATTCAGCGTACTAAATCGAGTCATTCGTTTTCCTCGATGATCGTTTGGTGTAAAAAACCGGCGTAGCGGTAGAAGATTGCTCAATCTGCAATGGCAGGCGCTCGCGGACGAAAAAGCACCTCTCGATCATTTCCTCGACTCGTAAAGTAGCGTTTCCGGTTCCGACGCCCCAACTCCCTATCGGGTGAAGACAGGGAGGCAGACGGGACAGGACGAGAACGAGTCTAGCATCGGCGACATTAACTAACAATATTTCATTTTTTAAGGAGGCTCGCTATACTGGCCTGCAGACACCAACAATAGTGCTAAGGGAAACCATGAGCTCGGGAACAACATGCCGGCGCTGCGGCGTGATCGGCCTTGGAATGATCGGCGCTGGCGTTGCCGAATGTCTCGTGCGTAAGGGCCACTCGGTATACGGGTATGACATCCTCCCGAAGCAGATCGAAGGCGTAAAGTCCTGCGATTCGCCCGCCGAAGTTGGGCGAAATGCCGACGTGGTAATTGTCTCGGTCGTTGACGCCCATCAGGCACGTGCAGCCCTGTTCGGGGCCGATGGTCTCGCCTGCGCAGTGCATTCGCGACTCGTCGTGGCATTAATGAGCACGATCCGGGTACCGATTGTGCGCGAACTTGCGGGGCTGGCTCGCCAAAAAGGTTTCAGGCTCATCGATGTTGCAATCACGACCGGAGGAGCACCAACTTCAACTGGCACGGCCGGCCTGATGGCCGGCGGCGATGATGAAACCATCAAAGCCGTTCGTGGCGTCATGGAAGGGTTTTCATCGATCTTCGCCCACATGGGTCCTGTCGGCGCAGGGATGGCAGCCAAGGTCGCCCGTAATATCATGCATTACGGTGCGACCCTCGCAGCCTATGAGGGCGGGCTGCTCGCAGAGGCGGCGGGAGTCGACGTCCACAAGCTCATCGACGTCATCCGCACCAGCGATCCCAACAACATATCCAGCACAATCCTGCTGAAAAACCGCGGCGTCCGGCCGTTGCGAGGCCTCCCAGAAGAGTCTATGGAAAAGTTTCGCGGTTGGGCGGAACTGCTCTACAAGGACCTCGACGCGGGCATCGATCTCGCCGACAGTCTGGGCGTCGAGGTACCCGGCGCGAAGCTCGCGCTCGACCGGGGCGATCTGATTTACGGTCTGCCACCAGGAACGACCCCCCACGGGCAGCAACAGCCACAACAGCCCGTGACGCCAACGCGGCCGAAAATGCGAAAGCGCGCGGACTTGAATTGATGGACAAGGTGTATGGCTAGGGCATAGTACCAATGCCGCCAGCTGATGCGGACCTGCCGCCATACCTTGACGCTACGGCGCGCATCGTATTCGGCGAAATCTGGTCCCGACCGGGTTTGTCGATCCGTGATCGCCGGCTGCTCGTGATCGGCACAACGGCACAGATGATGCGGCGCGAACTGCTGGAAACGCAGGTAGTCGGCGCATTGGCGAACAAGGAATTCGCGGTGAATCAGCTTCATGAAGCCGTGCTCCATCGCATTTTACTGTGGCTGGGGCAAAGGTAGTCTCGTACACCAAGGCGTCACCGCCGTGCCTAAAAAGGCGGCGGAACTCGAGGCACATGATGAGCCACAGAAGAAGAACGACTGAGTGGCGCACCGACGGGGTCTTCATAGGAACACACGGACTAGCTCCCTAATAGTCCAAGTGCATAATGGTCACCCGGTCATTCCCGGCATGGGGGCCCATCAGCATCGGCAGACTGACAACGCAGAGAATGCCGAGTGTGTAGGCCGCCTGCCACCGCCCAAAGGCCAGCGAGCGCTCGTGGTAATTACGCGTTTGTACCGCAGTCAACGCCAGCAGTGAGAGAACCACAATCGAGTAACCGGCATATGCCATAAAGAGCCAGCCGAAAAGGTAGCGCGCACCAACACCACGTTGCGCGAACATCAGAAAATACGTACCGACCATCACTACTGGCGTGCCCATCACCAGCCAGGGTTTGTAGCGCCCCAGCGCGTGCGCGTACGGTCCATGCACCTCCAACAGGATCGACAGCGATGTCGAGCAGGCGCACGATGATGAAGACGGCGCCGACCGTCCCGAGGTTCAAATCCAGCGAATTCGCGTAGAACTCCGACAGAAAGCTTACGAGCGGGATCGTCAACGCCGACATCGGCAGTGCCGGCAACGCCAGCGCAATCATGCGCCATTTCGCAAGGCTGGTAACAGTCATTGTTCGACACATTGTTGTCGGTACAGCGTCTTGAAACGAGGCACGGCCTCCTACATCTCGCGCTCGACCTCAGACGAGAACCAGACGTGTTCGATGTAGTGGCCAAGAAATGCGCGCTCACCTGTATAGACGAACCGGGCGCCGGATCCGACGTCGTCACGATAGTAGACTGGGCGCTCAGGATGAAGCGCTGCGATATGCCAATCCCAGTCATTGAGCGTCCCATTCACTTTAACGCAGACATGGTGAAAAACATTCGCGTAACTGCCGTCCTTGGGCAGCACGTCACGATAGATTGAATCGATACCGGCAATCGGCTCAATCAGTTCGAACTCGACGCCATCGACATTGGCAAGAGCGATCCGCAGTTTCATCAAGCTATGTTCGCTGCCAACGTTCGCATCAAACTGCTGATCCATCGTGAAAAATGATGGCACGCCGTATACGTCGCGGAAAAGGGCGAGACTACGATCCGAATCGGGGGTCACCCACGCGACTTGGTGGAACGGGCCAAAAGGGGCTTGAAGATGGGAAATCTCCGGGGATGATAGTTAGCAATCGGTCGAGACATAGCGAACCGCGGAAACGACACCACCGTCGATACGCAGGTCGATCCCCGTGATAAAACTGGCAGCCGGCCCAATCAACCAGTCGACTGCTGCTGCAATGTCTTCTGGCGTGCCGACCCGCCCCATGGGAGTAGCCTCTCTCAGCGCCACAACCTGGTCGCTCGCATTCTCTTCCTTCACACCCATGCCTGTATGAATCAGGCCGGGACTGATTGAAACGATGCGCGCGCCTCGCTCGCCCCATGCGCTGACGGCAGCTTCGACGCGCAACTGATTGCCCCGCTTGGATACCGCATAGGCGCCGTACGGATCGTCCTTGTGCAGTTCTCCTATAACGTCGAGCAGTTCGTCGGTCCGCGCCGTCGCGAGCGAGCGCTCCAATTCGACGGGAGTAGCCACAAGTTGCGGTGCCATGCTGGCAATCACCACCGCTACGCTGCCCGGTCGCGCGAGCGGGAGGAATGCATCAATCACCAATGCAGTGCCAACCAGATCGACTGCAAAAATGCGTGCCGGTTCTGCCATGGTGGGTGACAGACCTGCTGTATGCACGAGGGCGCGCAATTCGCCCATGGAGCTCGCGAGCGACGCAAGGTTCTCCACTGACCACGGGTGCGCTACATCAACAACTATCGTTCGCACGTCATAGCCTGAATTGGTCAAAACACTAGCAGCTGATTCCAGTGCGGATGCGTCGAAATCGGCGAGAAGCAGTCGCTGCCCCGCTCCAATACGGCGTGCGCAGGCGAGCCCCATGCCACCAACGCCAACCACCACGACCACATTCCCCATCTTCGTCTCCGTCTTGTGTAACGCGTTTCGCCAAACCCTCATGCCCCCGCCGTCTGCCCGGTCAGCTATCCAAAGCAACGTGCGCCAATCTCCGAAAGTGCCGATAACTGCGCAGCCTTGGCACGTGCCGCCTGCACTGCCTCCCTCCCCGCTAGCACGCGCAAAGGTGGCGTCGCATCATCGACGCACGCGAGGATCGCCTCTACAACCGGTTCCGCGTCGGCGGCCGTGGCCTTGAAGAACTGCCGCAAACCTTCCTTGTCCATGCCAGCGACCGCAGCGTAGTCAGGAATACGACGCCGTACTTCCGCAATGCTGGTGGTTGCGAAACGAGTATTGACCGCACCGGGTTCGACAATCGAAACCTTGATTCCGAAATGCGCCACTTCTGCCGCTAACGCTTCGCTCAGTCCTTCCACGGCAAACTTGCTAGCCGAATAGATCGGCGTACCTGGCATGCCGCACAAACCGACCGTCGATGAAATGTTGACGACGTGGCCCGAACGTTGCCGCCGCATCTGCGGCAAGATCGCCTGCGTCACCTGTACCGGCCCGAAGAAATTCGTATCGAATAGCGCACGGGCTTCGTCGAGCCCCGTTTCCTCAAGCGCGCCGAGCATGCCATACCCAGCGTTGTTCACCAGCACGTCCACCCGGCCGTGGCGAGCAATAGCGTACTCTGCCGCCGCCGCAACCGCACCTGCGCGTGTAACGTCGAGCTCGACTCCGTGTGCTCGTCCTGGCGCAAGCTGTTCGAAGTCGACAACCTGCCACGCTTGCCGCAGCGTACCAATCACATACTCGCCGCGTGCCAATGCCGCCGCGGCGAGCGAGCGACCGATGCCGGTGGATACGCCGGTGATGAACCACACGCGTGAAGCAGCGCTTTCAGTTGATGGCGACATGAATCGTCCTTTGTTAGCCTACCGGGAAAAAATTTTTGACGCGATCACCATCACGTAGCCGTGGTATGCGTCGCACTTGGTCTCGGGAGAGCCGCGCCGTCTGGACCATCGAATCGCGCCGCATCAGGGCTGTCACGCTACGAAAGCGGCGACCATAGATACGGGCCGCCCGCTTCTTCTATGCCGTGGGCGCCCCCCATGCAGGCTGCCATGAACTCGGTAATCTTACTGGTGGACCTGGGCAAGCGCTGTTTTGTCGTGGCCGGCTGCTATAGCGGCGGCAGAGCCCCCCAAAGTGCAAGAAGATCACCCGCAGTCAATTGCTCGAGTTCATGGCGCAGCATCCACCCGGGTCTTGTCGGTATCGAAACATGTTGCGGGTCACAGTATCTCGCCCGCTAATTTCGGACTCTGCGACACGCAGTCTTCGGTGAGCCGATTCTGCATGACCGATCCTTTACAGGATAGTCCCGCACCGTCAGTGTGCGAATCTGGGGGGCAGGTCACGACGACCAAATGTACGCTCGTTGAGTCTGGAGTCGCTCAATTTCGAAATGGCGATTGTGGCTGGATGCGCCCCCCTAGGCGGTCGAAGAGCGCACCAATACTTCCGGTTTCACCTGCTACCGTTCTTGCTTGGCCTTGTTTGCCGGTGCCATTTCCGCTAGTCCCGCGATTGTCGCCTGACCACACGTTGCCCACGCATTTGCATGACCAAGGGAATGGATGTCGAACACGGACTGAATCGCGGCGTACTGCCCGATGACGTCCAAGGTCTGATTAACGGCCCTCTTCGCCATCTGGAGAGGGTGTGGGTGCATTTGAGCAATTTCGGCCGCGAGTTTCAGGGTTGCGCTCTCGAGTTCCTCGAGCGGGACAACGCGGTTTACCATGCCAAGGCGCTGCGCTTCGTGGGCATCAATAAAGCCGGCCGTAAACAGCAATTCCTTTGCCTTGCGCGCCCCGAATTCCCACGTATGGCCGTGATACTCAACACCCCCGGTTCCCATGCGCACGACGGGGTCGCTAAAGCGCGCATTGTCTGCCGCCACGATCAAGTCCATTGGCCAGACGAGCATCAGACCCGCGGCGACACACGCTCCCTGTACAGAAGCGATCGTGGGTTTCGGAAGGTCACGCCACTTGCGTGCATAACCGAGAAAGTGCTTCTTTTCCCAGTTGTACATGCGCAGCAGCCCATTCTCTTCTACGTCGCTGAACATGGACTTCCAGGGCTCGTAAGTCAACACTTCGGGAGAAATGTCGTGGCCGGCCGAGAAGTGCTTGCCGGCCGCGTTCAGCACAACGACGCGCACATCGTCGTCACTCATGGCACGGTCGAAGGCCTTGTCGAGTTCTTCGAGCAAAGGCGCATTCTGGGCATTGCGCTGATCCGGGCGATTGAGCGTAATGATGGCGACCCGTTCGCGGGTCTCGTAAAGCACGATGGACATGGACTAAGTCTCCTGATGAGTTTTAGATGAATTCGCCGCATTCGCCATCCGGCGGCGGGCGTCTGTATCGGGCAAAGTGGACTGGATACTGGCCGGCCTGCCACAGGAAGAACAGCGCTGCCTCGCGCACCGCCTCTTCCACGGGGCGGGGGCTCCAGCCGAGTTCACGCTCTGCCTTTCCGTGATCCATCGGGCTGGTGTTGTGCATTAAACGCACGGAGTTCGTCGTCAGCATCAAGTCACGCCCCAGCAACCGGCTCAGGATGTTGCCTAGCGTACCGAGTGCGTACATCCAACGAAGCGAAACGCGAATGCGTGGCGTGCGCACCCCGGTTGCCTCAGCCGCAGCTTCAAAGAGTTCGCGCGTGCTGATGAATCGGTCGGAAACTATGTAGCGCTCGCCGATCCGCCCTTTCTGCCCAGCAAGAATCAGCGCGGCCGCTGCGTCCTCGACGCCAACCGCCTCTCCCTCGTGCCCATCGATATAGAACCGTAGCTTGCCAAGCGCCGCATCCGCCACCATCCGGCCGAGCGGCGTGGGCCGCCAATCGCCATGGCCGTATGTGTTCGCGACGCACATTGTTACGGCCGGTAATCCACGATCGAGGCAATAACTTCTCACGAGCCTTTCCGCTTCCACGCGCGAGCGAATGTAGCTGTGTTCTTCCTCGTTCCAGTTCAAGATCGGAGCCTCGTCCAGCTTGCTATGCGATGTCCGGCCGATCGTACAGATTGAACTGGTGAACACGAAACGCTTGAGGTTTGCCGCAACCGCTACATCGAGGACATGGCGCAATCCATCCACATTGGTATCGAAAAGCGGTTTGGGGTCTCGCAACCACGCGCGCGCATCCGCAGCACAATAAAACACCGTGTCGCAATCCTGCAATGCCAGTTGCAGAACTTGGTCATCGAAGATATCGCCGAAGATGCGCTCCACCGGCAAGCCGTCGATAGCCCGTGTATCGCTGCGAGGTCGCACGAGGACGCGCACGTTGTAACCCTCCTGCGTTAGCTGACGGGTAACATGCGAGCCCAGAAAGCCGCTGGCGCCAATGACCAGTTTGATTGCAGTCGCCATGCTTCATCCTGCCACAATTAGTGATGGAATGTCAGTTTTATTAACGTGCATCCGCGTGATTTAGCAGAATCATTACGACACCTTTCGGCGCGCCAGACTAGGAAGCAGGAAAATTGTGTTTGAACGCCTGTTCTTCGCTGCGTGTCTGGATCCGCCAACCCGCTGCGGTCCTGACGTAGGTATCGATGTACCAAAGACCGTAGAATCCGATCTGTACGCCGTTGCTCACCAATGGAATAGCCACGGGGTTCAGGCACATGATGCGCCCGGTAGCCTGGTCTCGCTCAATTCGGAGATCCATGTTGCTGACCAGGTGCTGAAACGTCGGGAAAGGAGCAAGCGCCCCCTTGAGCCACGCCTTGATCTCGGGATACCGCCCGTCGATACCACCGAAGACACGATAGTCGATATACGCGTCGTCAGTGAATACCGAATCGAGGCCGTCGTAATTGCGCGAATCAATCGCGTGCGCATAGTCGATGCTGAGTTGCTGAATCTCGAGTCGATCTGAAATTTCTTGCTGACTAAGCATCTCGGGAGGTTTGTCGTTAAGAAAAAATTCTTGCTACTTGCCCGGCCGGTGCACGTGTTACGCACCGGCCGGATCCTGTCCCGGGTCAGGGACGCCCAATCATCCTCCCGGAGATATCAAACCGCTTCACCCGTTACGAAATGACGAACGTGCCGATGGAAATTGATATTAGTCATTTCCGCAAGTGGGTTCGCCCGCCCAGCCGTGAACCCGCGTGATTTCATGCCAGCCTGGATCTCGGCGAGGTTATCAAAGTCTTGCACGAACACCCGCGGCCATTCGCGATCGCGCCAGTTCGCGAATACCTCCTGCTCAACTTTTGGCGCCTGCCCCGGTGCAAAGCGTTCGAGCGACCAGATGTCGAAGATGCAGCTGTCCGGATCGTCACCGTTAGGCCGCGCGCGATAGACGAGCGCGCCATCTTCAGTAGGCAGAAAGGCAATATTGGGGAAGATGTTCCAGTCCATGCCGGCATTGGCGACGTCCTGCATCGTGAAGTCATCCCATTCGACACCGTCTTTCTTGCCTTCTTCCCGATGCAAACGATCCATCGCCATCAGGAGGTCCATATACGACGCGTCGGGCGACAGTTCCTCGGCGAGACGCTTCGTCGAGCGCACCCTCCGTTCCGTAATCAGTGAGCCGGTATCGCGCCGCAGCATGTCGAAATAAGTGTAGATACGTGCAGCGCGATCCTTTGCATTCTCGAACAAATGCTGATCTTCAGGGAGTCCCGCCAGCGCGTTGATATTCGGGGACGGGTCGCCGAGGATCGGTATCGCACGGTAGTGGAACATGGAGTGCACGCCGTGCACACGGCAAGTCCAGCGGTTATCACCCGATACCGGATTGAACTGACGATGTGCCGTCTGCGCATGGTATCCCTCGATGAAAACATCAAGCGCCACCTTCCAGTTACAGGGTAGCGTCACCGTACGCCACCACGTCGGGCTGAAACGCTCGAAGTGATAGTTGCGGAAAACATCGACCAGCGGCTTCAAATATTCATGTAGCGGTTCCGCGTTGTCGGGTTCCATGTGCACGAACACCCATCCGCCCCAAGTATCGACGGCCAGGGACTTGAGCGCCACGTCCTCCTTGCAAACGGACCCGCTCCAATCGGCCTCATCGATGATTTCGTCATTGCTGCCATCGGTGTTCCAGCGCCATCCATGGTATTTGCACACGAATTTGGCTGCCTGGCCGGCCCCCGATACGAGCCGCCGTCCACGGTGCAGACAGACGTTAAAGAAGGCCCGAAGCACGCCATCCTTTGCGTCGCGCACGACGATGATCGACTCATCCCCGATATTGAATGTCACGAAACGACCATTCACCGCCACTTCTTCTTCGCGACACGCCATCAGCCAAACCTTCGACCACAGCCGCTCCTTTTCGAGCTGCAGGAATTCGTGCGACAGGTACGGCCCCTTCGGGATGTGATTGGGCTGCCCGCCCTTCATGTTGAGTGCTGGTTTGGACGGCATGTCCATGAAGATCTCCTCGATATACTTGCACACGAACGTACAGCTACTGAAGCCAGTATCCGGTCATTACTGACACTATGTCAACTATTTAGAGCCCACTTGGTTACTTGCGTCCGGCGTTGTCTGGCGCGTCCGTCCGGCCACCGCGGCTGCTCAGGCCCAGCGTCGGTGAAAACCCTCATGCTTTCATTTTTTTCTGCTTCGCGCGCGTGGCGACAGAACATGTCGGCTCACGCTTCGTCGATGTAGTCGTCGGCGGGCCGCGGGTAAACGAGGCTGCGGTAAACCATGTGCCGGGCGGTCGACTTGAACTTTTTCACCTGAAGGCGGCGTTCCGCGGGTGTCTGCCCAAGAGAAACGGAAAGCACCGCGGCAAACCAGAGGGAAAAAATCGACAGTGCGGCCTGCGTCGCGTCGATACCTGGCCGGATCCTTCCTTGCATTCGCAACAGCTCAAAATATCGGATTGCGCGCTGAACCAGTGGATTCTCACGTGGGCTCCTATCGAGCATCGATCGAACGTATGAGCGCATAAGTTCTGGGTTGTCGGCAGCCAACCCAGGAAACACATCGAAAGGATCGCCGAACTCCTTGTGGTCATCACTGAAAAGGCGTCCGAGCACCGTATCCAGATATGTCCTGGTTGCCTGCACGAGCGCGTCCCTGTCCGCAAAATGATGATAGACGGTACCTCGGGTCTTCTTCGCACGTTGGGCAACGCCGTTCATCGTCACACATTCGATACCCTGTTCGGACCAGAGCGCTACCGCGGCGCTCAACAATGCCTGACGAGTGCAATCACCGTTCACGCGCCGCTGTCGCGCTGGGGCCGCGGGCGGCGGATCGCTGTCGATTTTCGAAACCATTCGTGCCCCCGAGGAAACGGACTAGTCGCCTACGCCGGCTCCGATGTGATGAATAGTGCTTTCGGTGCTTACCCGAGCATCTATTGCACGGCGGAAACAAACGCTTTAAAGTGATACCATATCAGTTTTAGAAAAAACGAGCCATTCCCGCGTTTCCCACCAGGCTTCGTGGAGACAGAACGCCACGCAGCTGAATGCACGCGCGCGGTTCTTTTTTGCCGCCCCGACACCATCGCCGATTTCCAAAGGAAATTGTAATGAAGCCAGACTATTTCGAGCGTTATCCGACAATCGCCTTCGAGCGCGACGAACACGGGATTCTCGTGATGCGACTGCATAGCGACGGCGGTCCGGTCGCGTACCGAGCACAACATCACGCTGACTGGTGCAACGCTTTCTACGACGTCGGGCGTGACCGCGACAACCGCGTCGTCATTCTCACCGGAACGGGCGATGCTTTCATCAACCAGATGGCGTGGGACAAGAGCATCGAGAATCCGGGCGACTGGGAAGACATCCATTCGGAAGGCAAACGGTTGCTGCGCAACCTGCTGGATATTGAAGTGCCGGTGATCGGCGCGGTGAACGGACCGGCGACGATCCATGCAGAACTTGCGGTGCTTTCGGACATCACGCTTGCTTCCACCACGGCGACGTTCCAGGACTTTCCGCACATGAACCTGCATACCGTGCCTGGAGACGGTGTGCATGTCGTCTGGACCGAGTTGCTTGGCAGTAACCGCGGACGCTACTTCCTGCTCACCGGTCAGACGCTCTCCGCTCAACAGGCGCTCGATCTGGGCGTCGTGAACGAAGTACTACCGCCAGATCAGGTTTTGGCGCGCGCACGTGAGCTTGCGCGCCAACTCGTCGAAAAGCCGCCGCTCACGGTACGCTATGCGCGCACCGCAATGACGGTGCGCTGGAAGCGTCTGCTCGATGAAGCACTCGGATACGGGCTCGCCCTCGAAGGGCTGGCCTCCATCGACCTCCTGCTCAAAATGAAAAAATCATGAACATTTCCTTCAACGACAAGATCGTCGTCGTGACTGGTGCTGCCTCAGGACTCGGCCGTGCGACTGCCATCGAGTTCGCACGTCAGGGTGCGAGCCTGAGTCTCCAGGATGTCAATGAAAAGGGACTGCTCGAAACTAAAGCATCCGTCGAAGCGCTTGGTGCTGCCTGTTTTTCCAAAGTTGTCGATGTCTCGCGCAAAGCCAATTGTCAGGCGGCGATTGACACGACCGTCGAACATTTTGGCAGGCTCGACGTGTTGTGTAACGTCGCAGGGATCGTCGGTTTCTACCATGTTACTGATATCACAGAGGCGGAATGGGAGCGCACGCTCGGCATCAACCTCAACGGCCCGTTCTATCTGTCACAAGCCGCCATTCCGCACCTGCTGCAAACAGCGGGCAACATCGTCAATGTAGCCTCCGTGAGCGGGCTCCGTGGTGCCGCACATCTGGTGCCGTATGCGTCATCGAAGGCGGCGCTGGTGAACATGACGCGATCGATGGCCCTCGAGTTCATGCATAAGCCGATTCGCATCAACGCGATTGCACCGGGCGCGATGGATACTACGATGGGACAGGGCACCGCGATACCCGATGGCATCGACATGTCGCTCGTCCAGCGCTTCTTCAATATGCGTGCGCCATCGAATCCTGAGGAAGTCGCGCGGTTCATCGTCTATGTCGCCTCAGACCAGACGCCGTCAATTCACGGTGCGTGCCTTTCGGTCGACACCGGTGTTGCAGCGGACTGACACCAACCACGAATCGAGGATGAGTGAGCGATGCCTGTTGCTTTGGAAAACCTGGTGGACCCTGCCAGTACCGCGGTGCTCTGCATGGAAGCACAGCGCGGCGTGGTCGGCGATCTTAGTCCAATTGCGGAACTCGCAGACGTTGTTCAGTCGAGCGGCATGGCGTCGAGCCTTGCCGCTCTGCTGCAAGCAGCCCGATCGGCGGGTGCGCAGGTAGTCTATTGCAACGCGATGCACCGCAGGGACCGCAAGGGATCAGTCGCGAATGCCCCAATCCTTGCGCGCCTCGCCAAGAGCGGCGACAACATGATCGAGGGGACTGCCGCGACGGAGAATCTACCAGAAGTCGCACCGCGACCGGAAGATTTCGTATCGGCCCGTTATCACGGAATGTCCCCTTTCACGGGCACTTCGCTTGACGCGGCACTGCGGAATATGGGTATCAGGACCGTTATCGCAACAGGCGTGTCGCTGAACGTCGGCATCATCGCGCTTTGCGCTGAAGCGGTCGGACTCGGTTACCGCGTCGTGGTGCCCCGCGACTGCGTTGCGGGAACGCCCATCGAATACGGTGAGTCCGTGCTGCGCTTTACCTTGCCCGCCATTGCCGCCGTCACATCGAGTAAGGACATCAAGGCCGCATGGCAAGCCATCGAAGCGGGGGCGAAACCCGAGTGACCAATTCCTCCACTACGAGCTACGATTACGTCGTCGTTGGCGCCGGTTCGGCTGGCTGTGTGTTAGCCAACCGTCTCTCTCAAGATCCGCGAAACAGCGTCCTGCTGCTCGAAGCCGGCCCCGAGGACAACAATCCTCTCGTGAGCATGCCAAAGGGTTACGGCAAGCTATCGTCAAACCCCAAGTACATCTGGCACTACCAGACAGAGGCCGACGAGGCGACATTACACGGCGGCGAACCCTGGATTCGGGGCAAAGTGCTCGGTGGCACTAGTTCGATCAATGGCATGCTGTACGTTCGTTGCCAGCCACAAGATTACGATGGTTGGCAGGCACTGGGCAATCGCGGCTGGGGCTGGTCGACGATGGCCAACGTTTTCAAGTCGATCGAACATCATGTGCTGGGTGCCGATGGGGTGCGTGGTGCAATTGGCCCACTGCGCGTATCGGTGACGCCACGCGGCGACCTGACCGACGCCTTTATCGACTCAGCTGTTGCCATGGGACTTGAGCGACGGGATGATCTCAATCGTCCTGATCAGGAAGGCGTAGGTTATGTGAGCGCGACGATCTGGCAAGGCAAGCGCCAAAGTGCCGCAGTCGCGTTCCTGAGACCGGTGCGACACCGCCGAAACCTGCACGTCGTCACGGGTGTCCATGTCCATAAGGTCTGCTTCGAGGGTACTCGCGCAACACATGTGGAAGGAGTGCTGGACGGTCGGAACATCACGTATCGCGCGAACCGGGAAATCATCATCAGCGCGGGGGCGCTCGAATCGCCCGGCCTGCTCCAGCGCTCGGGGATCGGGGCAGAGGACGAGTTGCAGAAACTCGGTATCGCAGTCATCGCAGCGAGCCAGGGTGTGGGGAAGAACCTGCGCGAGCATCGGCTCGTGTTGATGCAATATCGCTTGACACAACCGTTGAGCGTGAACAAGGAGTACTCCGGTTGGCGCCTCGTTAAGAATACTTTGGCCTATCAATTCGGAAAATCGGGTCCACTCGCCACGGCTTCGTTCGATTGCGCGGCTTTTGTGAAAACCGACCCTTCCCTGGATCGACCCGATGCTCAGATTGTGATGGCACCTTTTTCGCTCGACTTCAGCGCGAGAACGATGGCCTTCGAACCGTTTCACGGCATGATCTGCTTCGGATACCCGTTGCGCCCCGAAAGCCAGGGTACTGTCTCATTACGTTCCGCGGACCCCTCCGATTCGCCGGTGATCCGACCGAACTATCTCGCGGCGGAATACGATCGCGAAGTCACGCTGAGGATGTTCCGCTTCCAGCGCAGACTGCTGGCACAGCAACCGATCGCAGACTATATCCGCGAAGAAACCCGCCCGGGTCCTTCGATACAAAGCGACGAAGAAATCATCGATCTCTTCAAGCGTTCAGGCACCACCGGTTATCACGCGGTTGGCACCTGCAAGATGGGCCCGAACAGCGACCCGATGGCTGTTGTCGATGACCGTCTTCGTGTACGGGGCGTTCACGGCCTGCGCGTCGTCGACTGCTCGGTGATGCCAACAATGGTGTCGGGAAATACCAATGCACCCGTAATGGCGCTCGCGTGGCGTGCGTCTGACCTCATTCTCGAAGACCAACATTTCGCGGTACAGAGCCAACCACGATGGAGCAACTGTAATGCCAATTAATTTCGAAGACGTTGAAGCGATCAAGATCCTGCGGAGCCGCTATTTCCGGGCGATGGACATGGGGGACTACGATACCTACCGTTCGTTGCTTACCGAAGATTTGATCACCGACCTCAAAGGCGCGAACTATCACTTCCAGTACAACAACCGCGAAGACTTCATCGAAGCCGTATCGAGCGCGCTCAATGCCGACATGGCGTGTAGGCACCTTGGTCATCACCCGGAGATTACCATCACAAGTCCGAACACAGCGGAAGGGGTCTGGTATCTGCAGGACTGGGCTGCCAACGTGCGCACGCGCGAGGTAATGGAGGGTACCGCGATCATCCGTGATCGCTACAGGAAGGTCGACGGTCAGTGGAAGATTTACCACTACGAATACCGCCGCGTGGTCGAGATGGTCTCTACTCTCCCCGAGAGCGTGCAGATTACCGCACACTATCTCGGCGAACATGGACGCAAACCAGCTGAACGGCAGAGTTGACAGACGCAAGGAACTTGGCCAGGAAGCTCGTATCGGTCATCAATTTCCGGCTGGCTCCGTTCTTCCTGGAGACACGGTCGGAGAGGGCCTGTCGAAAAAGCGGCATCGTCGCTCATGCGAATGCCGACCCATGTACCTGTTTCCTGGACCGCTGCGCTGGGTAGCGCTTCCCTGTCAAGATAGATCCATTCGCGAGCGATACAGCCAGCGAGCGGCGAAATCACACGAACGGCCAGCGCCGCCGCGGTGTTCACCGTGATGCGATCACATGTCATTTGAGCTGCGACGCCCTTGAAAACTCCGTTCGACGACGCACGACGCCGTTCTGGCGAATCAGCAAACCACCGGTGGTAGCGTATCTGTCCCATCACCATGTGCCAGCCACACCCAAAGTACAGTACCCAGTACGGCGTCCCTCTAAGAAGTTTGGTGAACGCGAAAAATATCCATTTTGTTTTCCCATCCAATCATCGCGCGTCGTCTTCATAAGAGGTCAGATGGATGGAGGCGAACGCTAGGCGCTCGCCGCGGCATAACGATTTTCCCCAAAGAGTAAAACGAATGAATGATCCCCTCATGGCGAGCTGGCCAGACATGCCATTGGCCGTAGTCTTAGGCGCCGGCGGGATGGGCACGGCAATCGCACGGCGGCTAGCGCAGAATCATCGTCTGATCTTGGCGGATCTGAATCCCCAACGTCTGGATGCGGTTGTCGATTCGCTTAAGACCGAAGGCGCCCATGTACAGCCGGTGGTGTGCGATGTAACGCAGTCTGCATCGGTTCAGGCCCTCGCCGCCGAAGTCAGTAGATTGGGACCGTTGCGCACGCTCGTGCACGTGGCAGGGTTATCGCCGAGCAGGTGTACACGATGCTTTCGGTAGCGAATCGCGATCCCGCGGAGTTTCCGGACCCGAACCGCTTCGACATTGACCGGCCCAACCTGCGGCACATTGCCTTCGGCAACGGCGTCCACGTGTGCGTCGGCAACGCTATTTCGCGCGCCGTAGTTCCGGCACTCATTCAGGCGGTTGTACAGCGCGTTCCCGATCTTCGACTCGATCCGTCGGCATCGGTCGAACGGGAGACCACCGCGCGCTCGCGGCATATGAAAACGGTGCCATTGCTCACCTAGCAATGCGGCAGCAGACCACCGTGGATTGCACGCACATCGCCGCGACAAACGCTGCGGTCTGCGAATTTCAAACTCGGCCGCCAGAGGCGACCTACCTCGGTGTAGACGTCGAACTGAGCGCGACTAGTCCGGCTGGATTCGGTCTATCGACACGGTGAGACAGGAAAGCAGGTTGCGATGTGAGCGCAGCGCCCCACGCAACCGCCTGACCCACAGGAACGTAAAGACGCCAACGATGTCACCACTCGCGCCGCGCCTGATCAATCCGGCCCAGTCAGTTGCCATGCAATGAGTGTCTCGCGCGCAATATTTCGCACATTCAAACGAACGGCCGCAAGAATTTTCGTCTATCCAGAAAACCCTTAGTCTAACTGGCCTTTCTCGCGGAGGGTCGCGCCCATAATACCCATTGCCGAGGCCGCTGCCGGGAAGCCAGCATAGACGCTCGACTGGTAAAGCACTTCCTCGAGCTCCTGCACAGTGCAGCCGTTGCGCAGGGCGATCTGCGTATGGATCTTGAGTTCCTCGGCGGAACGTGACGCAATCAGAATTCCCAACGTTACGAGGCTGCGTTCGCGGCGCGAGAGGCCCGGCCGGGTCCAAATCTTCCCGAAGGCCACGTCGAGTGACAACTCTCCGAGCTTGGCGCCGAAGGCGTTCGAGCCAACGCTCGATCGCAGTCTCGCTGCGGTCTCCTCGTCCAGCATTTCCGCGACCACTTTCAGCCCTGGTTCGGTTGTCTCTTCCATTACCGATCCCTCATGTTGTAGGTTGGATGGTCCCGCAGCGCAATCACGTCTGCGATTCTGGCAAACGTACCACCAGTCCATCGAGCTCCGGTTCAACCCGAATCTGGCAGGTCAACCGGCTGGTGGGCAAGGTGTGGAGAATGCCATCAAGCATCATAGCCTCGTCTTCCCCCGGCGGCTCAAGCTTGTCTGCCCATGCATCACTGACGTAGCAGTGACACGTACCACACGTAACACTGCCGCCA
Source organism: Burkholderia sp. H160 (assembly GCA_000173575.1). Classification (GTDB taxonomy): domain Bacteria; phylum Pseudomonadota; class Gammaproteobacteria; order Burkholderiales; family Burkholderiaceae; genus Paraburkholderia. Next base: position 60,082 of record ABYL01000021.1, read on the forward strand.
CAGTCGGCGAGAATGCCCGGAATCTGGTGGTTAATCGCGACTTGCATGAGCAGTTGGCCGGACTCGGTCTCGATTACGTGCTCAGTTCCATTGTGTTCGATGAAGGTAACCGTGGGCATGTATTGTTGTCTCCAATTAAAAGCAGATCGATGAAGCCGGCTCAATCGTGGGCGTGGTGGCGATGGAGTTCTGGCGAATCACGGCTCAGCGGAGCCTGACTGCTCAACCGCCTCTCACCGGGAATACGGCGGTCAAGACCCCGCCGTCTCGGGCGCACGTCATTATTGATGGGTCTCTCCCCATTCGATTTAACTGTCGCCAGATCAATCGCCGATAATTCAGATCGTGGTGATTCCCGGAGCCGCGTCAAAAACTGACCGATAGTCATATTATCGCACGATGCCCTCCGCCAGACATCCCCTTGCAGGGTGATTTTGCATCGCGTCACATCGACAGTTTACAAAAAAACAAAACCGCCATTTTTCCTGGCGCGAGTGAAGAGCGCTGTTCCCCGCGGCGAAGTCCATGAAGAGTAGCGCGATAACCCGCACCGGCACGGCATCCGGCAACGCTACGGCCTGCCGGCTCAACGCAGCGCGGTGTTTCCCTCCATCAATGCAAATCCACTCACCCGTGATGTAACCAGCGAACTGCGAAGCCAAGAAAACAACCATCCAGGCGATCTCTTCTGGTTTGTCAATTCGCCCGGCCGGAATGCCCCCGCTTACCTTGACGGATTCTTCGACCGCAGCGAAGTCGAGTCCTTCGGCAGCGAGATAGGCTCCTGAGCCTTCCGTCGCAATCCACCCGAGAGGGGAAACAAGATGATTTACGGAGGAGACTTACGTCCAAACTCGCAACTCTTCGTCGCAGAGGAAGGACTTCACGGAATCGATCGGTTACTGGCAATTGAACTGATCAAGCGCACCCAGGCACTCTATTGCTTCAATATGGACACCAAGGACTGGGACAATTTTGAGGTGCTTTTCGTACCCGAAGCCGTGCTCGAAATTCCCTTCCACGGCACCAGCGATGACTCGAAACGTGTTGAGGGGCGACGGCAGATCCGTCGATTCGTCGAAACAGCAGTAACAGGCGTCGCTACCATTCACCAATGCCACACGCCGATCATGGAATTTCCGTCCGATAACAACGGCCGCGTTACATGGGCAATGGAAGACATGTAGCGATTTGCAGAGGGTGGCCCGATTCAGTCGTTACACGGCATGGGTCACTACTTCGAGGTCTATCGTCGCGAGGGCGGTGCGTGGTTAATCGAGGATTGCCGACTCGCGCGGCTTCGTCTGGAAGTGCAATGGAAAAAGATCCCCCGGGCCCGAGTTATAACTGGTCGTAACCTGTGAAGGAAACGACCAGCCGATCAACCGCCGCTCGCTTCGTCCTTTGCTAAACGAGCCGCCCCATTGTCGCCATCGAGAACGGCTCAGCGGGCTTTGCACAGCGCATCTTGCGTGGCCAAGCTGGATCGGCGATAAGAGCGCGGCCCACCCCTACGAGATCGAACTCGCCCCGGGCGACGCGTTGCACCACATCGATGATATTGTCCGATGCTGCGCTGCCTCCTTGTCCGAACGAGTAGTAAAGCTCGCGCTGTAAACCGATGCTTCCGACGGCCATCGAAGGTTTTCCAGTCAGCTTCTGGGCCCACGCAGCGAGACCGAGCTGGGTGTCGAATTCGGGAAAAGCCACATCGTGATAGCGCCGCGTACTTGCGTCGAATGCGTCGACACCCGCGTCGGCAAACGCGCCGAGTATGCACTCGAGTTCTGCCGGACTGGCTGCGATCTTCGCGTTGAAATCTGCCTGCTTCCACTGCGAAAAACGAAACATGATGGGAATCTTGTCGCCAATGGCGCGTCGGATTTCCCTCAATACCTCCACGCCGAAGCGTGTGCGATTCCTGAGCTCGCCACCCCACCGGTCGACGCGCTTATTGGTGCCAGTCCAGAGAAATGCATCGATCATGTAGCCATGTGCACCGTGGATCGCGATAGCGTCGAAACCTAGCGCCTTCGCGTTTGCAGCGCTTCGGCCATAAGCAGCTACTACGTCGGCGATCTCCGATTCCGTCATCGGCTGCGACGGCACACGCGCACGCTGTACCACGTCGGGCGCTATTGACGTGACACCGCTGTCTGGCCCCCACAGACCCGACGGCCGGCTGGAAGGCACCTGCGGATGAGGACCGGTACCATGCAGCCGCAGCGGGCCCTGGTGCCAGAGTTGCGGTGCGATGAGCCCGCCAGCGGCATGCACCTCGTCGACAACTCGCTTCCATCCTTTCAAAGCAGCCTCACCGTGCAGTATGGGCTGATCGTTATCGCCGAGGCCGGAGTCGCCCAGCGACGCAAGATGATCGATGCCCACACCCTCGGTAACAATGAGGCCGACCTCACCTTCTGCGCGGCGGCGATAGTACGCCGCGACATCCGCGCCGGGGATGCCGTCCGGGCAAAAGCTTCTCGTCATCGGTGCCATGATCACGCGATTGCGCAGGACCAGTTTCCTGAGCGTGAACGGCTGGAAGATTGGGGCTAGTGCGGACATGAGCCTTCCTGTCGTGTCGGTGAACATCGGGCCGCGGGCAAAGCGCGGCGGGATCGGGTGTGCTCAGACATCGAACTGCAAATAGCAGTGACGCAGCAACGGCGCGTTGCGCTCGACGGCGTCCATCGTAAATGCAGCCTCACCCGGGCCGGTGTGCCAGAGATCGACGCGCACCGTCTCATCGGTTAGCATCGCGCCTGCGTATCGCACGACAAGCCGACGCAGGCGTCCCGGAGCACTACCACAAGCAAGGTTGAGCACCGCGCGTCCGGCGAGCCCGAACGCACACATCCCGCGCAGCACGCGCTGGCCGGGCGCTACGCCGCTCAAGGCGGAGCTCACATCGAACTCCGTGGAAAGCGCAAAAACCGGTTCGTCGCGCGTCGGCGTCGCAAGCACGATCGTACTGTCCGCCGGGCGCCCGGATGGAACCGGCCGCGGGCGAGAGGCACCGTCCGCGCTGCCGCCGAATCCGCCGTCGCCGCGCAGCACGGTGATAACGTCGATCGTGCAGAGCGCTTCGCCTCGTTCGTCTCGGAGCACCTGTTGCTCCTGCACCATCGCGCCCTTGTCGACGCCGCGGTCGTAGATCTCAACCACGCGGCGTGCCACTGTCACCGCCCCGTGCAGCGGTAGCGGACGATGCACTGTGATGGCCTCTTCCGCATGAACGATCTGCTTCCAACGCAATCCCGCACGGGGGTCACGCTGCCAGAACTCGCCGTCAGCAAGCGCCACCGCGACCATCGGCAACGCCTGTGTGGCAGATGTCGTTCCAATGTAGCGGGCATCGTCGGCCTGTAATGGTCCTGGCAGCCCAGCGCCGAATCCTTTTGCGTAGCGGATCAGGTCGTCGTGGTTGTAGTGGCGGGTTTGCGGCGCGAAGGGCCAGTTCTTGATCTTGTGGTAGTCGAGAGACATGATCGTCTACGTGGTCCTGAACTAGATACCGCAAGCGGTATAGCCACCGTCGACAGGCATAACGATACCCGTCACGAACGAGGCAGCGGACGAACTGAGAAAGACGACTGCCGCAGCGATTTCCTCCGGTTTGCCCCAACGCCCCATCGGGGAACGTGCCAACACTCGCGCGTTGCGCTCGGCGTCGGCCTGCATAGCCGTTGTCATTGGAGTATCGATCCAGCCAGGCGCCACTGCGTTCACGCGAACGCCTTCTGTAGCCCAGGCGAGCGCGAGACTGCGAGTGAGCTGGGCGACTCCGCCCTTGCTTGCGGCATACGCGGGGGCAGTTGGCGAGCCGAGGAAACTCATGACCGAGCCGAAGTTCACTATGCTGCCACCACACTGAACCAACAACCGCTTGGCCGCGTAGCACGTACGCATCGTTCCCGCGAGGTTGACTTCGATCGTTTTCAGGAAACCCTCTTCCGTAAACTCTCCAGCGCCCCTGCCGATCCCCGCGGCGTTGACGAGGACATCCAGACGTGTAAAACGCTGGAAGAACGGCTCGATGGCAGCAGAATCCGCGACGTCGAGCAGGTGGAACTCCACCGTTGCAAAGATCGGATCGTCACGACAAGCGTCGACTTCCTGTGTGGATATACCAGTGGCGACAACGCTGTACCCCGCACGACACAATGCGACGACTGTCGCCGCGCCAATTCCGCTAGTCCCACCGATTACGATGGCTTGCTTCTCCTTCGTCATGCTAGCGACGCCTGACTGAATATTCGACATATTTCCTCTTCGTAATCGCCCGCTGAAGGCAGATGGCGCATCGCAAATGCGATCGCGACCATCCCGAACGTGGTACAACCTTTCTTGCTTTTCTTGGGACCACTTGGTGCACTACGGGCACCAAGTGGTCCCAAGTCCCCTTCGACCAAGCTAACACATCGCAAAAGGGAAAGCGGGGACAACAGGTCCCCACCGTCTGTGGTTGCTCTTCCCTTATTAGAACGACGTCTGGAAAGTCGCGAAAATCACCGCATGGCCGTTTTGGACAGAAGGGCCGTTAGTTGAATTGAAGAGTGGGTCAGCCACATTCGATGCATTCTTGGGATAGCGTGCATACGAATCGGCGAACAGGAGCGAAAATTTGTAGCGGTTGTACAACGTCGCCTTCACACCGATCGATCCGTTGATGACACCTTGGTTTCCACCTCCGAGTGCGGCGCCGTTACCATAGATTTGATAACCCACCACCACTGGCATTGACAGATCCCAGCCGGGGAACACCTGATTCCACTCCGGTGCAAACGCAATGGTCGTACCAACCGCGTCGCGCGTAGAACAACCATCCCACTTCGACGCGCCGGCCGGGCACGCATAGCCCACTCCGAAGAACAAGTTCGGATTCTGCGTCACACTCAGCAGATGGCTATATGTCACTTCGGCCGTCAGCGTGCCGGATTCCCACAGCGGCGTTTTCGGTAACAGCCAAATAGCGTTCGCCAACGCCTGCAGCGTATTGCCTCGCGCGCCCTCAGCCTCACTGTAGCTCGCATCACCACCGGTCATCACGACATAGCCCGGGGTCGAATTCAGCGCGGTATTCTTGCGGAATGACAACTCGGATCCAATGCTCACCGGACCCACATTCCTCGTGAAGCTGACACCGAACAATTGCGTGTTGCGCGCGAAGTTGAACCGCTCGTTAACTGCGCCATTCAGCAAATTGACCTGAGTGAACGACCACGGCAGCATTTCGTTAAAGCGGCGATAGTAAAGACCAATTGTGCCGCTCAGCCAATCCGGGCTCCAGCGCGTATTGAAACCAAATTGACCGCTATTGTGCGGCTCCAGATCGCCAGCCCACGGGATGCCCGGACTCGCGAAATCCGCGCGCGCCGCGTCCGACGTCGCGAAGAAGGTACCACCCGGAACGAGACGATATGGCTTCCAATCAAAGTAATACTGGCCAGCGAAGGACAGTTGGTCGTTGATCTGCCATTGCGCGGAAATCTGATTGAGCGGCAGGAACAGTTCTTTCGCCTGGGCACCGGGGTCGGTTGCTGCCTTAATCGTGTCGACCGGGCCCTGAGAATAGGCAATGCTCCCCGTTGTCGAATAGAGCGACTCACCCCAGAAGACATTGTGCTGACCGATCTTCATGTTCAGCGACGTGCCACCAAGGTCGAATCTGCCGAATGCAAAGGCGTCGAGCAGTTCACCCGACGGCCCTATAACGTAGCGGCTCGCGTAGCTGTTGTACCTGTTGTTCCGATAGTTAGCAAAGGAGGGGTCCAATGCTGGGTTCGGATATGTGTGATCTGTATAGGCCGGGTCGTACCACGCTGACGCACTCACGCGAAAACCGTAGCGTTTCCGATAAGTGAAGTCCATTTCCGATAACAGATCTACACGGCTTGTAACAATATTACCAGGCTTGAAACGACCTTCCGTTTCGTCGAAACCGCCGTTATTGTAGAAGGCGTAGCTCCTTTGTCCGACGTCCATGCCTGCCGTATAGGAAACAGTGTTGTCCCAGCGCAGAGCGATATCTGGATTCCCCGTATCGATCGAGAATGCGTGTGCTGCCCCGTTCAGCCCCATAGTACAAATTATCGCGTTCCCCAGCATCTTCACTGCGCGTGCGAGTTGGGTTCTTGTCTCCAGTTCCATCGTCCGCATCCTCCTCTTTATAGATTTTGGTACACAATGGGTCTTGCCGCGTCTCTGACATTCCGCGGGAAGCAGACCTATTCTCATCTTACAAAAATTGACACATTGTTAGTTTTTTAGTCGAACTAACCCATACCATTGACACAACACAGCGTCAATCAGCAGGCGTACTTATGTCAATCCGGCTCGTGATCTACAACGTTGTAGCACCGCCATGCCGAGAAACATCGAAATCTTTAACAATCGTCCTTTCCCAGAATTGACATCACCGGGTTAATCAGTTGTCCTAACGTTGATATACAGTATGGCGACCACACCACTGCGCAATCCCGGTGATCGCCCACGAAAGCCCGTCGACCTGCTGATGATCGACGGCGCGACAAGCTATCCATCTCGCTACACTACCGGTGGATGCGCGGAAACTGCCATCGCGCGATCCGGCTCTCCGGGACTTTGACTATGGCATCCGCGATGCGGCGCTCAGATCGCCCATTTCCGCATGCCCCGCTTGTTGACTGGTCACCACGGCAGGAGGTGCTTTGTCCACCGCGCCTCTTAACAAAAAATGCGAGAGCGCTGGAATGAGAACGAGCGCGCCCAGCATGTTCCAAAGAAACATGAAGGTAAGGAGCAAACCCATATCTGCCTGGAATTTAATCGGTGACCAAGCCCACGTAACAACGCCAGCCGCCATGGTCAACCCGACGAGACCCACGATGCGCCCGGTAAAATCAAGCGACTTCCCATACGCGGAGGCGAGCTTTTCCCCGCGCCGCTGCATCGCGAGCTGGATGCTGAGCAGATACAGTGCGTAGTCAACCCCAACGCCAACCCCAACCGCGATTACAGGCAGAGTCGCGACCTTGATCCCAATGCCGAGCACGACCATCAATGCTTCGCACAGGATCGAAGTGATGATGAGCGGAATCAGCGCAACAACAACTGCCCGCCAACTGCGGAACGTGATAAAGCAGAGCAACGTCACTGCGCCATACAACACGAAATGCATCGTCCAGAAGCTTTGACGAACCACTATATTGGTGGTCGCCTCGATCCCCGCGTTGCCGGCCGCTAGCTGAATCTCGCGTTCTGGCGTCGAATGGGCGGCGGAGAACTCCTGCACGGCCCTCACCACCCGGTCGAGCGTCTGTGCCTTGTGGTCAGCTAGATAAGCGATAATCGGCGTCACCGCACACGTGCGGTCTGCCAGTTCGGGACGGTCGGTCGTGAAGCTGTTGAATGCCTGCGAAAGGTTGCTGCTATCGCGCGGAATCGCGAGCCATTTTGGATTTCCTTCGAACATCCCCGCGGTTGCCAGACGAATGCCGTCTGCCGTGGAAAACGTCTTCGGGACACCAGGCAACTGCGCAAGCGTGGCCTCCAGCCGGTCCGCCTCCACCAAGGTCTCATACCTCGTGCATGCTCCAGGCGGCGTCTTCAGCATCACGACGAATTGATCGCTGGAGAGGCCATAGTTCGCATTGATGAACGCGTCATCACGGTTATAGCGCGAATCTGCGCGCAGTTCCGGCGCGCCTTTGTCGAGATCGCCGAATTGGATACCTTCCCGAACTGCGAGCGAGACGCCTACCGCCACTAGGGCCACTACAATCGCAGCGATCGCGCGGTTCCGTTCGGTGAAGCGAATCAGTTGCCTCCGAATCGCGCCTCCCAGGGTGGCTCCGGTCACCGAACTCTCGTCGCTACGCAAACTGCGCTGCGCGGCCTTCGCGCTCACGCCCATGTACGAGAGCAGCACCGGTATCAGCACCAGCTTGGTGAAGATCAGGACGGTCACCCCAATACTAGTCGTGAGTGCCATGTCGCGGATCACGGGAATATCGATGATCATGAGCACCGCGAATCCGACCACGTTCGTCAATAACGCGGTCAGCCCAGCGAGAAACAAGCGCCGGAACGTATAGCGCGCCGCCACGTACTTGTGCGTGCCGCGTCCGATGTCCTGCATCACGCCGTTCATTTTTTGCGCGCCATGCGAAAGACCAATCGCATACACAAGGAACGGCACGAGAATCAAATATGGATCGAGCGCATAGCCGAGTAGCTGCATCAGACCAAGCAGCCAGATCACGCCCAACTGCGCGGCGATCACAAGCAACAACGTGCTGCGGATACAGCGCGTGTACAGAAATACAAATACAGCTGCAATCAACGCGGAGGTGGCGAAGAACCAGACAACCGTGTGCAGACCTTCAATCAGGTCGCCAACTAACTTGGCAAAGCCGACGATATGCACCTTGACCTTGTCGTTCGACTGCGTGCGCACCTTGGTTTCAAGTTCGCGTGAAAACTCTGCGTAGTCGATTGGTTTCATGGTGACGGGATTCCAGTCCATCAGCGGCACCACGATCATTGACGATTTCATGTCGCTCGACACGTAGCTTCCGACGATTCCCGCGCGCGCAATATTGCTTCGCAACTGATTCATCGCGGCGGCTGACCCGTTCCAAGGGTCAGGCATTACGGGGCCGCCGCGATAGCCTTCCTCTGCGACCTCGGTCCAACGCAAGCTCGTGGTCCACAGGCCGCGCATCCAGGCCCGATCCACGCCGGGCAACAAATAAGCCGTGTCGTTGATCTGCTGAAGGGCGTGCAGATAGTCCTTGTCGAAGATATCCCCGCGGGTAGCTTCGACGACTATTCGCACGCTATTGCCAGTGCTGGGCAGCGCCTCTCGATTCTTGAAGTAGTTAGCGATGTATGGGTGGGACTTCGGAATCATCTTCTCGAAACTGGCATTGATTTGCAGCTTCGACGCGTGCCACCCGAGAAACCCGGTGATCAACGCGCTAAGAAGAATGAACGCAAGACGGTGGTTGAAAATGATCCGCTCCAGCCAACTACCACTTTTGCGATCGAAGTCCTTGATTTCGCGTATCACGGGCATTTCGTGGGACGATCCTACAGCCATGTTCTTTCTCTCGATCGAAATGGCGGGTCAAAAGCCCGCCCAACTATTCGAGGCTGACGAGCTCAAGCCCGTCTGAGCCAACCACTACCAATGACGCAGCACCGACCTGCGCAACGTCCTGAAACAGCGAACGCCTGGACACTGCGATCGGCGTGAAATGCTTGCCGTCGTCCGCGCTAACTATTGCTTGACCATCCTGGGTCACCATCACGATGCGTCCGTCCGCTAGCACCGTCCCGCCGTCAACTGAAGCATGCACGCCGGTGTCTAGTTGCTGCCACGTATTGCCGGCGTCCGTCGAGCGATAGGCGGTTCCGCGCAGACCGTACGCAATCACCGAGTCACCACTGCCAAGCAGGCCGAAGAAGCTGCCTTTGTAGCCGGTGTTGGTTGTTACGAAGCGCCTCGCCTCGCGATCCAGCCGAAATATCGTTCCGTGTTCGGACGCGAGATAGATGTTGCCGCCAACGCCTCGCACCGCATTGAAGTGCAAGAGATCGTCGCACTCGACTCGCTCCATCCACGATTCCCAACTCTTGCCGCCATCGTGAGTAGCGAGCAGCGTGCCAAACGAGCCCACCACGAAACCGTTGCGTTCGTCCTCGAACCACACGCTAAGCAGCGCTTGCTCGGGCCCGTTCCGATAATTCAGCTCGACGCCGTTGAGATAGGCCCGCGCCCTCGCGTCGCCCGCGGCCGCTTTGACGCGGAAGTGTTCGGTCAAGAGCTTCGCGGCCATACGGCCATCGAGCTGCTTGACCCAGCTTTTCCCGCCGTCCTCCGAATGGAGTACGACGCCGCCGTGTCCGACCACCCAGCCCTTGGTAGGGGTGACGAACTGCACGGCCACCAATTCCTCGCTAACCGGCACACTGGCCTGCGTCCAGTTCCTCCCACCGTCGTCAGAGAAGATCACAAGGCCGCGGATGCCGACCGCCACCAACCGGTCGCCAGCACGAGTCACTGCGGCAAGCTGCGTATGGGTGACCCGATTTGTAGCCGGCGCGGATGCATCCAACGGGTCCTTGAATGACGGCGCCGTTGGCGCCGTCGCGTTTGCCACACTGGCACAGGCCAGACCAGCGAACAATAGAATGGCGATACGATTCACGCTTTGCTCCACATTGGTTTCAGCGCAGCCCCGATCCCGCCATCGACTCCGGCGCGAAGGAGCCTGGCCCGAATGGCTTGACTTTATAAAAGCCGGTCTGCTTGAAATCCGGATTACCCTGCTGCGAACCATCGGCCCAGATGCCCTTGTTGATGTCATAGAGCAGATAGTTACCGACCCACGGGGAGGGCTTCTTATACTCCTGCCAGAACGGGAGTTGCATCTAGTGGTAGACCTTGTCTGCCCGATCGAGACCGTAGTAGGCCATGATCTTCCAGCTGTCTTCGTCGATGTAAAACACCTTCTTCTTTTCGACATGGCGATGAACCGGCTTCAAATCCGCTTCCACCACCCACACCCGGCGCAGTTCCCAGCGCGCGTAGTCCGCATTCGCAAAGTCCTTCGTGCCAATCTGCTCCGCAGTGGCCATCTCGGTACGCCATGCGTTGTACTGCACGTACATTTCCTTGCGCCCAATGAGTTTGAAGTCGAACTTGTCCATCGAACCGTAAAAGCCATTGACTTCGTCGTAGAGCAGCATGCCGTAGTCCCTCGGACCGGACCGGGTGCCGGTGATAGTCACCTCGGCGCCCGCATTTCGGTGAGCCGTTGCGACAGCGGCGCCGATTCCACTCGTTCCGCCAGTGACCAGCCACTGGCACGCTCATAGTTGAAGCGGATATCACCGGCAAGCTCACCTGATGCGCTCATACTGCGTCTCCGTTCAAGCGACTGCGCCTCGCGCCTCGCTCAATCTGGCTATTGTGAGCGAACGAGATCATTGCCCCCGTCGCTCCTCTTTGAAACGAGTATAACGTCACGTCTCGAAAAATGAAACCTCGTCAGTTATTAAAATTGCCGAGACCCGGACAAACCCTGATGCGCCGTCTGCTTTGTTCTAGTCGCGAAGACCAACAGATTTTCTGGTCGCCGAAGATCATGCTTCACAAATTACACGTTATCATTTATCCGGAACGCCGGGTGACCATGTCATCACGATCAACCAGCCTATGGCATCACGGCCTGTAGCGTTTAACGCCGCGCACGGTAGCTGCCGCACCCGGCCACACGTCGTTTCCTAAACCCGGAGATTCTTCATGAGTTCAACCGCGCAGTTTGCCCAGCCGGCCGCGGCATCCATCCCAGACCTCGCACCGTGGCCCACTGTCGATTTTGCGGCGCTCGGCCCCGTCGAGGTAAAGCCCATATCTCGGATCCAGAAAATGGTCGCCAGTTTTCTCGCGCGCAATTGGGTCATGATTCCGCACGTCACACATCACGATGAAGCGGACATCACGCAACTTGACTCGGTGCGTAAGCGGCTTTCGGCCGAACATGGCGTCAAGATCACACCGCTCGCCTTTCTGGTGAAAGCCGCAGTCGCCGCACTCAAAGCCCAGCCCAAATTCAACGCATCAATCGACGCGAGCGGCAAAAACATCGTCTACAAACAGTACTTCCATATCGGCTTCGCAGTGGACACTCCGACCGGCTTGCTAGTACCGGTGATTCGCGATGCGGACAAGAAGACTCTGGCTGAGATCGCCCAGGAAATCGCCGAGGTGTCACAGATGGCGCGTGGCCGGGGACTGCCGATGGAGCGCATGTCAGGCGGTTGCTTCTCGATCAGTTCGCTCGGCTCGATTGGCGGCACGTCCTTTACGCCGATCATCAACGCGCCGGAGGTGGCTATCATTGGCATCTCGAAGAGCTATGACAAGCCGGTGAAGATCGAAGGTGAACTGGCCTGGCGTCATATGTTGCCGCTTTCGCTCAGCTACGATCACCGCATCATCAACGGCGCCGATGCGGCACGTTTCTGCGTTGACTTCGGCGCGGCGCTGAGTGACGCCGAATCACTCGGGTCGATGACGGCCGTCGCTGGCTCGTCCGAATGACGTACGGTTGCGATCGCATTTAATGCGGCTGCAACCTTGTTATTGTCGGTGACGGCTTTGGCGGCGCGGTGACGGCGATTCTTTTGATGCCCGGACCGCCGCGCCGTTGTTCATCCCCCTTCACAGCCAATCCGATACCATCTTCTGACCAGGCCAAGTGGCCGAGCGCTCTGCCGGTCGCGCCGCGTCGACCTAGCTCGGACAGCGTCGCCCGACCTTGTCCGCCTCCAGCCCCGAACGCAAGCCGAAGGCAGGAGCCGTTATGCGTGATAGAGCTTCCAGTCACCTGTTTCCGGCGAGCGCGTCCAACCACTCGCAGCGATCGCACCCGCATCCACCGGCAAAGTCAGTCCAGTAAGGTAAGAAGCCATCTTCGACGCGAGAAAGACGACGACCGCGCCGAACTCGGCGGGGGTACCCACGCGGCCTAACGGAATGTAGCGATCGCGCGCGGCGATCTCGGCCGGGCTCGCGGCGTCGAAGTAAGGACGAAGGCCAGGGGTATCGATCATGTCAGGAGCCAGTGCATGCACGCGAATCCCGTGGCCCGCCAGTTCCAGCGCCATACTACGCGTGAAGCTCACCATGCCGGCCTTGCACGCGGCGTACACGGCAAAACCGGGCGCCGCGCGCAATGCCTCGCTGCTCGCGACGTTGACGATAGTGCCTCCGCGACCCTGCGCGATCATCACCTTGGCTACCGCCTGGGTGGCAGCGAGCATGCTGATCAGGTTCAGATCAATATGGCGACGCCAGCTTCGCTCGCCCTGTTCGAGGAACGCGGTCTTGCGCGAACCTCCCGCGTTGTTGGCGAGCAGGTCGATCCGGCCGAAATCCGCCGCCGCTTGCTCTACGGCCGCGACGATCTGGGCCGAGTCTGTGACGTCGGTTCGCACGAAAAGCGCTTCGCGTCCCAATGCACGGACGGCGGCGGCTACTCGTTCGCCGTTCTCCTTATCGATGTCGGCGAT
>ABYL01000020.1 GCA_000173575.1 Burkholderia sp. H160
GCGCGGCTTGGGCGGCGGTCTCGCGCGGCGGGCGGCGCTGCGCGTGCTGATCGCGTCGTCTCTATGCGGCGCCGCATGCGCGACGGCCAACGCCGCCGCGGTGAGCGCGCTCGTTCAGGAGCCGCGCGCGTTCGGCTATGTGCTCGGCGATGTGCTGACGCAGCGCGTGCTGCTGGAGGCCAACGGCCGGAACCTCGGCGCGGTGACGCCGCCTTCGGTCGGGCGCACGGGCGTGTGGCTCGAACGCCGGCCCGTCACGCTCGAAACCGATGCCAACGGCCGCACGTGGATGGTGATCGCGTATCAGGTCGTCAACGCGCCGCAGACGCTCACGCAGATCACGTTGCCCGCGTTGACGTTGACGTCGGCGGCGGGCACGCAATTGCAGGTCGCCGAATGGCCGGCGAGCATTGGACCGTTGACGCCGCAGAGCGCGTTCGCCGCGGGGGATCTGCAGCCGCTGCGGCCCGATCGTCAGGCGCCGGCGCCCGGCACGGCCGGCTGGCGTCGGCAGATCGCGTGGGCACTCGGCCTGCTGCTCGCGACCCTGCTCGCGTGGGCGGGCTGGTGGTGGGCGCGCAACTGGCGCGAGTCGGCACGGCTGCCGTTTGCGCGTGCGTGGCGGCAGATGCAACGGCTGCCGGAGGCGCCAGCCGTTTCGTCGAGCGATGCATGGGTCTGCCTGCATCGCGCACTCAACGAAACTGCCGGCGAGGTGGTGCATGCGGGTTCACTCTCCGCGTTGCTGGCGCGCGCGCCGTATCTGCAACCGATGCGCGCGCAGCTCGAACGTTTCTATCAGGTGTCGTCCGAGCGCTTTTTCACGCCCGCGCCGAAGGCGGGCGAGCATCCCGGCGAGTTTCCGTTGCGCGCGCTGTGCCGTGCGCTGTATCGAGCCGAAAGACGCCATCAGCGATGACCATGAACCTCGATTTCGACTTGCCGTGGATGCTGGTGCTGCTGCCGCTCGCCGTGCTGCCGCTGCTGCGCCGACGCAGCGATACGCTGGTATTTTCGAGCGTCGCGTGGCTGCCCGCCGACGAGCTCGGGCGCGTAACCGGCTGGCTCACACGCGGCGGCGCGGCGCTCGCGATCGCGGCGATCGTGGTCGGGCTGGCGGGGCCGGGGCGCTCGCAATTGCAGGTGCTGCGCACCGGCAGCGGCGCACAGATCCTGATCCTGATGGACCGCAGCGCGAGCATGGACGAGCCGATGGGCAGCAAGGGCGTCGAGGCGCCACGTGGCGACTCCAAGAACCAGGTGGCGCGCGCCGCGTTGACGCGCTTCGTCGAGCAGCGGCCGAACGACCGGCTCGCGCTCATGATGTTCGGCACCAACCCCGTGCTGGCGATGCCGTTCACCTACAACCATCGCGTGATCGAAGCTGCGGTCGCGGCCACGGCGATCGGCCGTGGCATGCCCGACACCGAGCTCGACCGCGGCATGCTCGCGGCGATCGCGCAGTTCGACGGGCGCTTGTCGTCGGGGCGCCGCGCGATCGTGCTGGTCTCGGATGGCGGCGCGTTGCTCGACGAACCCATGCAACATCGCATCGAGGCGGGACTGCGACGCGACCAGATCGCGCTGTACTTCATCTATCTGCGCAGCAGCATCTATAGCCCCGATCTGAACGCGACGCTGCCCGCCAGCGAAGCGTCGGCCGAAGCGCAACTGCACCGCTTCTTTCTGACGCTGAGGACGCCTTATAGGCTGTTTCAGGCCGAAGATCCGAAGGCGATGATGGCGGCGATCGCCGAGATCAACCGGCAGCAGAACGCGTCGACGACCTTTATCGAGCATCTGCCTCGCCAGGACCTGAGCCGGTACTGTTTCGCGCTCGCGTTGTTCTGTGCGGCGCTGCTGGTGCTGCTGCACCTGTTGCAGGTCAGGAGCTGGGCATGACGCGCACGCTGATCCACACCCTGTTCGGCACCGTCGCGATCTGCTGCGCGGCATGGGCCGCGTATGGCTTCGTCCGTCTGCAGCAAGCGGAGCGGGTCGATCAGGCCATGCTCGCGGCGAGCGTGACGAATGCCGCTTCGCGCGACGAGCACGGCGGCGGCGACGCGCGCGAGGTTCAGCTGGCTCGCGCGATCGCGCTGTCGAAAGCGGGCGTCTACGACGCCGCGGCGCGGCTTTACAACGGCCTGATCCCCGAGGGCGGCCCGCCCGACGAGGTCGGCCGCGCCGCGCTGTTCGATCTCGGCAACCTGTACCTGCGCGAAGGCAGCGGCGACACCGCGCAGGCGGTCAAGTCTCTCGCGATGATCGGCGAGGCCAAGTCGCGCTACCGGCTCGCGCTGCGCGCGGCGCCCGACGATTGGGATGCGCGCTACAACCTCGAACGCGCGCTGTGGCTCGCGCCTGAAACGCAGTCCGTGCTCGCCGGGCCCGATGTGAAAGAGCAGCACAACGTCAAACTGCGCGACCCGCTGAGCCAGGACTTGCCATGAGCGGAGTTTCGCGCGAGCGCGGCTGGTCCAGGTTGCGTCAATGGCTGACGCCGCTCGCGCTCGTCGCGTTGATCGCGGCGGTCGCGATGCCGGAGCTCACGCTGCCGCGCGACACGTTCAACTACATCGTGACGTTCGATATCACGCAGAGCATGGACGTCGAGGACGTGGTCCTCGACGGCGCCCCGGTCAGCCGGCTCAAATTCGCCCAGGCCGCGATGCGCGACGCGCTCGGGCGCTTGCCGTGCGGCTCGAAGGTGGGCTGGAGCGTGTTCACGGGGCAGAAGGTGTTGCTGCTGATGTCGCCGGTCGAAGTGTGCGGCAACTACGACGCGCTGCTGGTGTCACTCGACGGCATCGACGGACGCATGCGCTGGACCAACTGGAGCCGCATCGCAGAGGGCGGCGTCTATTCGGCCGTGCGCGTCGCGCAGCAGGTGGGCGGCGGTGCGGCCATCGCGTTCGTCACTGATGGGCAGGAGGCGCCGCCGGTGCCGCCGTCGCGCGCGCTGATGGAAGGCATCAACCCCGCGCGGATCAGAGGCTGGCTGATCGGCGTGGGCGGTGACCAGCCAGCCGCCATTCCGAAGAGCGACGCCGACGGCAACCGGATCGGCTACTGGCAGGCCGACGATGTGATCCAGGCGCCGCCGACGCCAGGCTCCGGTGTAGAGGCGCAAACGCACGAGGAGTTGTCGGAATTGAGAGGTGAGTACCTGGCGTCGGTGGCGGGGCAGACTGGCCTCGATTACCAGCGTCTGCTGACCTCGACTTCGTTCGGCGATGCGCTGCTCGATCCGCGCTTCGCTCGCCGCGAACCGGTGCCGACTGATCTGCGCTGGTGTCCCGCGCTGCTCGCGTTAGTGCTGCTCGTCGCGCGCTTCATGCCCGATGCCTTTTTCGCAGGGCTGCGCGGCTGGCGAAAGCGCGTTCGAACGATCGTTTTTCTCGTTGCACCCGCATTCAATGGGCGGCCGACACGGGTCGACTGAGGGCGGCGAGCGTGAACGCTGAAAACGCTTTCAGGCATCACTACCAATCATTCCGCATCAACTCCACTCCGGTGTCGAGCTGCGAAGGCGCACGCGCTCGCCCCATCACGCCAGATCCATCACACATTGACCTACCGGTCCGCAAATCACTGACTACAATGTCTGAATGCAAGCGACGCTGTAAGGCGCTCAGTTCGATTCGGGCGCTGTGTCATGTGACGTTTCAACTCCTTCACGGGAGGCATGCCAATGACGTGCCAAAACGAGAGGATTGTCGGAGCGCTATTGATCGTGATGAGCGGCTACGCGTTTGCGGGCGGCCCCGTCGGTGATGCGCCCGTGGGGATGATTGTCGCCAACATCGTCGCGTCACCCGTCGAAGTGGTACCGCCGATTCCCGACACGCGGCACTACCTTGAGCAGCAGCAGCGCTATGCCATGGAGTATCAGGGGGACCAGGGCAAGCCGTTCTATGCGCAAATCGAGAATTTTTATAGCGTGGACGTGACGCGCGATGTCCGGCCCGGCACCACGAAGGCGCTGGCGTCGTCCGGACCGGAGTTCGCACCGATGTCCGAACGAGGTGAGCAGGCTGCCGCGCAGGACGCTTCGAATCCACTGCACCTGGGGCCATCCACTGCACCGCAAATTTCGATCGTTCAGATGAACGGTTCCGTGCTGTCGATTGGTGCCTCACCGCAGCGACGCTTGTCCCTGACGGTTAACGACTGGGTGTTCTCCGGCACCGCGCGCGTCGCGATTCTGCATTCGCACGATACGGGCGCGACGCTCATCGTCAAACATCGTTTCTGATCGATGTCGAGCGGGGGCGCCTCGCGCACCACTCGCGCACGTTACGTCGACGAAAAGCGCTCGCGATACACCTGCGGCGCCACGCGCAGCTGACGCACGAAGCTGCAGCGCATGGTTTCCTCGCTGCCGAATCCACATCGCGCCGCGATCCGTTTGATCGACCAGGATGTTTCGCTGAGCAAGCGCTGTGCCGCTTCGACGCGTAGCTGCTCGACTGCGCGGGCGGGCGTGCGGCCCGTTTGCGCCTTGTAGTGGCGCATGAAGCTGCGCTCGCTCATATGAAGCCGGCGCGCGAGTGTGGGCACCGACAGGTCGGATGCGAGATGCGACGTCATCCACGCATGCAATTCGCCGAAGCGGTCGTCGGCATCCTGCAACGACAACATCGCGCTGAACTGCGACTGACCGCCGGGCCGCTTCAGAAACACGACGAGTTCGCGCGCGACGTCGAGTGCCAACGCACGTCCGTGATCTTCTTCGAGCATGGCAAGTGCGAGGTCGATGCCAGCAGTGACGCCTGCCGATGTCCAGATCGCGCCGTCGCGAATGAAGATCGGATCGGCTTCGACGCGCAGTTGCGGATACGCCTGCGTGAGTTCGTCGCAGCGCCCCCAATGCGTGGCGACGCGCCGGCCGTCGAGCAGCCCCGCCTCGGCAAGCAGGAACGCGCCCGAGCAGACCGAGGCGACGCGTCTGCAATGCGGTGCCTGGCGTTGTGTCCAGCGGATCAGACGCGGGTCGGCCGATGCCTCACGGATTCCCCGGCCGCCCGGAACGATCAGCGTATCGAGCGGCCCCTTCGCCGAGCGGAGCGAACCGGCCAGCACCGCGACTCCCGACGACGTCGTGACGGGCCCGGCCTCGGCCGCCACGACGCGCGGTGCGTAGAGTTTGTCGAGCCCCCGCTGCGCGACGAGTTCATTGGCGGACGCAAAGACCTGGAGCGGACCGCTGACATCGAGCAGTTGCATGTTGGGGAACGCGAGCAGCACGATGGAGCGAAGAGCGCTGGACATGTCGTGAGAAAGTGGGGCTGAAGACGAACCTGGCAGAAACCAAGGGGTGAATGGCAGTCTTGCCAAAGACTACCCGCATAGAATCGATTCGTCCACCTGGAAGAATTGGCAGATGGCCTGTTTCGATTTCTCCTTCGATAAGGTATCCCTATGAACCTGAAAATCGGTTTTCTGGTGTTTCCGAAAGTACAGCAACTCGATCTGACCGGCCCGCATGACGTGCTCGCATCGTTGCCGGGTGCCACGATGCATCTGGTCTGGAAAACATTGGAACCTGTGGTGTCGAGCAACGGGCTCGTGCTGACGCCGAACACGACGTACGAAAGCTGCCCGCCGCTCGACGTGATCTGTGTGCCAGGCGGAAGCGGCGTGACCGATCTGTTGCAGGACGCGCAAACGATCGATTTCGTTCGCCGACAGGCCGCGAGCGCGCGCTACGTGACGTCGGTCTGCACCGGCGCGTTGCTGCTTGGCGCGGCCGGTTTGCTGCGCGGGCGGCGCGCGACGACTCACTGGGCGTTCCACTCGTTGCTGGAGCCGCTCGGCGCGATACCGACGCATGCGCGCGTGGTGCGCGACGGCAATCTGATTACGGGCGGCGGTGTGACGGCGGGCATCGATTTCGGGCTGACCGTGGCCGCCGAACTGGCGGGCGTCGAAGAGGCGCAGGCGATCCAGCTCGAACTCGAATACGCGCCGGCGCCGCCGTTCTCCGCGGGCGATCCGGAGTTAGCACCGCAAGCGGTGGTGGAATTGGTCCGGCAAAGATCGGCTGAAGGGTTGGCGAAGCGGCGTAGGGTAGTTATGGAGATCACCCAGGGGCAGGCTAACTGATCGCGAGCCTCGCATGCGGGTGCGGGCGTTGCATTAAACTGTCTGGCTCTAACCTTCCGCCAGCCGGATCGATGCGATGAAGTACTGCGAATTTGCCCTGGAGCACTCCTCATGCGCGTAGGCAAGCCCGTCAAGGCGCTGCCGCAGCCGTCATGCGACTACTGCGGCAGCCGAGCGTTGCTCGCGCGTTATGGCGAAGAGGCCTACCCGTATCGCAGCGATCAGGGGCCGCTGTGGATTTGCACTGCATGTCAGGCGTGGATCGGTGTGTATTCGCGCAGCAAGCACAACCTGCCGCTGGGCCGCCTCGCCGACGCGACATTGCGCGAGGCGAAGAGCAAGCTGCACGACGCGCTGGAACCGCTCGTTGCAGGGAAAGTGCGCCGCGATGGCGTCAACGCGTTCGAAGCCCGCGCGAAAGCGATCCGGTGGGTCGCGACCGAGCTTGGCTTCGATCCTGTTCCAGCGAGTATTCACGCGTTCACGCCGGAGCAGTGTGAACAGGCGCTGCGTTATGTCGAGGCATTTATCGAGTCTCGGCGCGCGAGATAGCGCGACATCCCCAGGCGATCAGCCTCCTTTCATTCCCCTCAACTCCCCCTCCAGCCTGCCTTTCCCGCGCCTTTCCACCCCCACCAAAAAGTGCCATTGAATCTACTTTTTGTGTAGGGACGCCTCTCCCGTCCTCCCATATTCTTACGCCATCGAGACGCTAGGTCCCACGCTGCGACCGTTACCGCGCAGCCTGCGACGATTAATCCACAGGAGAGGATGTTGACCAAGAAAGTGCCGCTTAAGATCGCGATCGCTGAGTATCCGCATACGTCGGCCATCCGTAATGGATCGATCCCAATCGAGGGCGTCGACGCCGAATTCGTCACCGTCAAGCCGCAAATCGGCGCGTTCCGCCGCATGGTGCGCGACGTCGAATTCGATGTTTGCGAACTCGCGCCGACCACCTACATCATCGCGCGTGCATATGGCGCGCCGTTCGTCGGCCTGCCGATCTTCGTCGTGCGGCGTTTCCATCACGGCGGTCTGCTGGTGCGCCCCGACGCGGGCATCAAAACGCCGAAGGATCTCGAAGGCAAGAAGGTCGGCGTGCGCGCATAT
Organism: Burkholderia sp. H160; assembly: GCA_000173575.1. GTDB lineage: Bacteria > Pseudomonadota > Gammaproteobacteria > Burkholderiales > Burkholderiaceae > Paraburkholderia. Next base: position 7,222 of record ABYL01000020.1, read on the forward strand.
TCGGTCACGACCGGCGTGTGGACGCGTCAGGTGCTGATCGATGAGTTCGGTCTCGATTCGTCGAAGGTGACGTGGGTCGTCGACGACGAAGAACACGTGACGCAGCTAAAGCTGCCGTCGAACGTCGTGCACGCGCCGCAAGGCAGCTCGCTCGCCGAGATGATGGCGTCGGGCCGCTCGTGTCGACGCTCGCGGAGACCGGCTCCGGCCCGAACCGCCGTCAAGGGAGCGCGCACGCGCACGGTATCGCAATCGATCCATCCGGGCGTTATGCGCTCGTTGCCGATCTCGGTGCGGACCGCGTGTTCGTCCATCGCTTCGATCGCGCGACGCATACGCTGTCGCAGGACGACGGCACGCGCGCGGCCACGTTCGTCGCGCCGCCGGGCAGCGGCCCGCGCCAACTCGAGTTCTCGACGAATGCGAAGTTCGTCTATCTGCTGACCGAGTTGAGCGCCGAAGTGATGGTGTTTCGCTGGGATGCCGCGCAAGGCACGCTGACGCACGTGCAATCGGTGCCGATCAGCACCGACGGATTCGACGGCGTGAAAAGCGGCGCCGAAATTGCGCTCGGTCGCGACGGACGTTTCGTGTATGTCGAGAATCGCGGGGAAAACTCGCTGGTTGTCTATCGCGTGAATGCGCAGACCGGCGAGCTCTCGCTCGTGCAGCGCATCGCGTCGGGCGGCGACAAGCCGTGGGGTTTCGGCATCGATGCATCGGGCCGATGGCTGCTCGTCGCGAATCAGCGCAGCGGCAAGGTCAACGTCTTCGGCATCGATGCGGCGTCAGGCAGGCTCGCGGATACGGGGCAATCGGCTGATGTTACCGACCCGTCGAGCGTTGCGTTCGTCAAGTAGCCCGCTACATCTCCAGCAGTACATCGCGCAGCGCATTTAACGACGCATCGCGCGGATTCCTCGGCCGCTGCAACGCAATCGGCAGCTCACGTGCGATATGGCTCGGGCCGCCCACGCCCGCCGAGGACAACAGCAGCACGCGATCGGACAGACTCAGCGCTTCGTCGAGATCGTGTGTGACGAGCAGCACCGTCGTGCCGCGCGCGTGCTTCAACGTGAGCAGGAGTTGCTGCAGTCGCGCGCGCGTGATCGCATCGACGGCGCTGAACGGTTCGTCGAGCAGCAACAGTTCGGGTTCGTTGAAGAGACCTCGTGCTAGCGCAACGCGCTGCGCCATGCCGCCGGACAACTGTTTCGGGAGTGCGTCGCGCACACCCGCGAGACCAACCTCGGCGAGCAGCGCATCGACGTGTGGATCGTCTCCCGCGTGTGGCCCGGCGGCAAACGCGATGTTGTCCGCCACGCTGAGCCAGGGCAGCAGGCGCGGTTCCTGAAAGATCATGCCGACGCGCGGCGACGGCGCGAGCAACGGTACGCCGTCTACCAGCACGGCACCTGTGGCGACGCGGTCGAGTCCCGCCACTGCACGCAGCAGCGTGCTCTTGCCGCAGCCGCTAGGACCGACCAGGCTGACGATTTCGCCGCGCGCGAGCGCGAACGAAACCTGCTCGAACACGTTGCGCTCGCCAAAGCGCCGCGTGAGTCCACGTACTTCGAGCAAGGGAGCGGGTGCCCGATTCATCGCGCAGCCTCCGGCACCTCATGCGCATCGCGCCACGACAGCGCGCGCAGCTCGATTGCTTTCAGCATGCCGTCGCTCAGTTTGCCGAGCAGCGCGAGCAGCAGGATTGCGCCGAACACCAGATCCGGCCGGCCGGTCTCGCGGCCATCGCTGAGCAGATAGCCGAGCCCGCGCGTCGCCGCGATCAGCTCGGCGGCCACCATGAACATCCACGCGAGGCTCAGTCCGGTGCGCAGTCCCGTGAAAATCTGCGGCATCGACGCGGGCAGCAGAATGCGCGTGAACAGCGCGCGCCCGCTCAGCCGGTTCAACTGGCCGAATTCGATCAGCTTGCGGTCGACGCCGTGAATGCCCGCCACCACGCTCAACTGCACCGGGAAAAACGCGCCGATCGCGATCAGCGTGATCTTCGGCGCTTCGTCGATGCCCATCCATAGCAGCAGAATCGGCACCCACGCAAGCGACGGAATCGCGCGCAAGGCCTGAAACGCCGGGTCGAGCAACGCATCGACGCGCCGGCTCAGTCCCATCGCCGCGCCGACCAGCAGCGCGAGCGCAGCGCCGATCGCGAAGCCGCCGTACACGCGGATCACGCTCGCGCCGATATGCCGTGCGAGACGCGCGGCGCCGAGGTCCCAGAGCGTCCGCGCGATCGCGCTCGGCGCGGGGACCAGATGCATCGGCAGGATCGACGCGCGCACGAGCACCTCGACGACGGCCAGAAACACGACGGGCAGCGCAAGACCGGCATAGCGCCACGGCCGCAACGGGTCGTGCGCGCGTAGTGGCTGTGCCAGTTCGCTGCACGACGGACAGGTCGAATCGCGTTGTGCCAGCGTGAATAGATTCTTCGCGGCGCTCATCGGCGGGCTCGGGTGGGGTGCGTGTGTTTCATTTCGCGCCGTTGCTCGCCGTCGCAATCACCGGTTGCGCGACGTTGGAGTCGACCAGCGCATCGATGATCGCGCTCAGGTCGGTGCCGCTCTTGACGAGTTGCTCGTCGACCAGAATCGGCGCGGCGGCTTTGAGCGCGGCAATCTGCCGGGCGCCCGGCTGAGGCTGGCTGAAATCGTTGCGGCTCAACTGCAGCTTCGCGACCGGCACCGTTACCTTGGATTCTTCCGCAACGATTTGCGCGGTGTCATCCGGATGGGCGGCAATCCAGACACGCGCTTTTTCATAGACCTTCAAGACGCGCGCAAGCGCGTCCGGATGTTCGCGGATGAAGTCTTCGCGCGCATTCAGGAAGCCCCAGGTGTTGAAGTCGACGTTGCGATACAGCAGGCGCGCGCCATCGTCGATCTGCGCGGCCGCCATGTGCGGATCGAGGCCGGCCCATGCGTCGACCTGGCCGTTCGCGAGCGCCGTGCGCCCGTCGGGATGCTGCAGGTTGACGATCTCGACGTCGTCGCGCGAGAGGCCCGCCGTATGCAGCGCGCGCAATGTGAACAGGAACGGATCGGTGCCTTTGGTGGCCGCGATCTTCTTGCCCTTCAGATCGGCGAGGGTCTTGATCGGCGAGTTCTTGCGCACGACGAGCGCGGTCCACTCGGGGCGTGAAAAGATATACACCGCGCGAATCGGATTGCCGTTCGCCTTGCCGAGCACGGCGGCGAGGCCCGCGGTCGAACCAATGTCGATCGCGCCGCTGTTCAGATACTCGAGCGCGCGATTGCTGCCGAGGCTCAGCACCCACTTCACCTGCGTGTGATCCGCGGCGAACTCCTGTTCGAGCCAGCCGTTGCGCTTGATCACGAGGCTTTCCGGCGAATAGTACGCATAGTCGAGCTTCAGCTCCTCGAGCGGCGCGGCGTGGGCGGTGTGGGCCGCGCCGAATAGACCGACTGCGAGCGCGGCCGCGGCCGTCTTCAGCCAGGCGCGTCTGACGCGCCTGACGCGCTTGCGTTCGCCGTCTGTCGTGATTGCGTCGTGCGTCGTCGCGAAGAATGGAAAGCCCCGAGCCGGTTTCATCGATTGTCCTTGTAGTCGCGTGTGGTGATCGTCCAATGTAACCAGAACGGTGGCTCGAGCGTACCAACAAATGTTCAGAAACAAAGCAGTTTTGGCGCTATCGCGGATAGCGGTGACGCAAGAGCAATGCTGCGTTCCAGTGATTAGCTATGCACGATTCGTTGGAACCGCGCCGTTCAAAAGTGCCTATAGTCGGAGCCTTCTTCGCATCCCAAACCAACCCGAAGGCTTTCGATGAATCACTCTCTCCGTCACTTGGGGCGTGCGTTGCGCGCCGTTGCCTTCGTCGGGGCGTCGGCCGGTATTGCCGCGTTTGCGCCGTTCGTTTCGTCCGCGCACGCGCAAAGCCGTGAAGTCGTGATCGGCTATCAGGACATGGTCGTGCCGTGGCGCTACGCGCAGGCGACCGGCGCCGTCGAAAAAGCGACCGGCTACAAGGTCACCTATCGCAAACTGGGCAGCGGCGCGGACGTGGTGCGCGCGTTGGCGTCGGGGTCGATCCAGTTGGGCGAGGCGGGTTCGAGCCCGATCGCGGCGGGCCTCTCGCAAGGCGTCGACCTGTCGTTGTTCTGGATTCTCGACAACATCAACGACGCGGAAGCGCTGGTCGCGCGCGACGGTTCCGGCATTACGAAGATCACCGATCTGAAGGGCAAGACCATCGGCGTGCCATATGTATCGACGTCGCACTTCCATGCGCTCGTCGCGCTGCAGCAGGCGGGCGTCGATCCGTCGTCGGTGAAGATACTGAACCTGCGTCCGCCTGAAGTCGCCGCCGCCTGGCAGCGCGGCAACATCGACGCGACCTATATCTGGGACCCCGTGCTCGCGAAGGTCAAGCAGAACGGCAAGGTGCTGATCACGTCGGGCGAAGTCGCGAAACAAAGCGGCAAGGCGACCTTCGACGGCTTCGTCGCATCGCGTCAGTTCGAGCGCGACAACGCGGCCTTCATGGCGGGCCTCGTCAAGGTGCTCGCCGACACGGACGCGCTGTACCGCGATCACAAGGCCGACTGGACCGCGAGTTCGCAACAGGTGCAGGCGGTCGCGCAGGAGTCGGGCGCGACGCCGGCCGATGTGCCCGCGAGTCTCGCGCTGTACGCGTTCCCGGGCGCTGCGGAACAGGCCTCGCCGACCTGGCTCGGCGGCGGCAAGCAGTCGGGCGCGGCGCAATCGCTGGCGGCCACGGCGGCGTTTCTGAAGACACAGGGCACGATCCAGAACGTGTTGCCCGATTACTCGGCGGCCGTCAATCCGCGCTTCGCGCAGCAGGCCGCGCGATGAGCATGCTCGACATCCGCGGACTGCGCGTGACCTACGAGGGCGCGAGCGAACCCGCGCTCGCGGGTGTCGATCTGCGTATCGAGCGCGGCGAGTTCGTCGTCGCGCTCGGCGCATCGGGTTGCGGCAAGACCACCTTGCTCAATTGCATCGCCGGCTTCGTCGATCCGAGCGAAGGCGAGGTGCGCCTGAACGGCGCGCCGATCGACGGGCCCGGTGCCGGACGCGGCGTCGTGTTCCAGAAGCACGCGCTGATGCCGTGGCTCGACGTGCTCGATAACGTCGCGCTTGGCTTGCGGTTTCGCGGCATCGCGCGTGCCGAGCGGCACGAGATCGCGCGGCGCACGCTCGCGCTCGTCGGGCTAGAACGGCACGCGAACGCGAAGATCTATGCGCTGTCGGGCGGCATGCAGCAGCGCGTGGGCATCGCGCGTGCGCTGGCGAGCGATCCGGAAATATTGCTGATGGACGAGCCGATGGGCGCGCTCGATGCGCTCACGCGCGAGACCGTTCAGGAGCTCGTGCTCGACGTCTGGACGCGCACGCACAAGACCGTGTTCTTTATCACGCACAGCGTAGAGGAAGCGCTGTTTCTCGCCACGCGTCTCGTGCTGATGACGCCGGGCCCTGGGCGGATCGCCGAAGTTCACGAGCTGCCGTTCGCGCGCGAATATCTGGCGACGCGCGATGCGCGCGCGGTGAAGTCGTCGCCGGCGTTTATCGACTGGCGCGAGCGTCTGACGCGACGGCTGCACGATACATTGCGGGAGGCGGCCTGATGAGCGCGATCGAATCGTCGCAACAGCGCCCCCCGACACGTCCGGACGTCGCGCAGAACCCGACCCGGCCGCGCAGCGCCGCGCGAGGCCGCAAGCCTTACCGCGGCATGCCGGGCGAAGGGCCGACCGCGTGGCTCAGCGTGCTATGCGTCGCCGGGTTCGCGCTATTGTGGTGGACCGCGCCCCATCTGCGCTGGATCCCGCCGCTGTTCCTACCCGCGCCGGACGCGGTCTGGCATGCGTTCGTCGATGCATGGAACGGCCGCATCCAGGGCGGCTTGCCGTTGTCCGAACATCTGCTATGGAGTGCCATACGGGTATTCGGCGCCTTCGCGCTCGCGAGCGTCACCGCGATACCGGTCGGCATTCTGATGGGGGTGAGCCGCATTGCGCGCGGGCTGCTCGATCCGCCGCTGGAGTTTTACCGGCCGCTGCCGCCGCTCGCGTATCTGCCGCTCGTCGTGATCTGGTTCGGTATCGACGAGACCGCGAAGATCGTCGTGATCTGGCTCGCGTGTTTCGCGCCGATCGCGATGGCCGCGCGTGCCGGGGTGCGCAGCGCGAGCGTCGAGCAGGTCAACGCGGCGTGGTCGCTGGGCGCGAATTTTCGCCAGTTGGTGCTGCATGTCGTGCTGCCCGCCGCACTGCCTGAAATCCTGACTGGCCTGCGCATCGCGATCGGCTTTGGCTGGACCACGCTGGTCGCGGCCGAAATGGTCGCCGCCACCGCGGGGCTCGGTCAGATGGTGCTCAACGCGTCGAGCTTTCTGCGCACCGACGTGGTCGTGATGGGGATCGTGCTGATCGGCCTGATCGCGTGGCTGTTCGATCTCGGCATGCGCGCGCTCGAACGCAGGCTCGTGCCGTGGAAAGGTAAGCAGTAAGCACGTGCCGCATATCTGATTCGCCGCTTAGCTCGTGACGATTTATTGGTTCGCCATTGTGGTGCGCGTTGCTACAGTCTGCGCCACGCCGGCGTAAATACTGCCGCCCGCAAAACATCCAATACCAAGGCCAAACCATGAAGATCAAATTCGTTGGCGCAGCAGTCATGGGGTTGCTGCTCGCGTTCTCCGGCGTTGCGCACGCCGATCGTCTCGACGACATCAAGAAAGCGGGTGTGCTGCGCGTCGCCACGTTCGACAGCAACGCACCGTTCGGTTTCGTCGATCCCAAGACCAACCAGATCGTCGGGCTCGACGTCGACTATGCGCGTGCGGTCGCGAACAAGCTCGGCGTGAAGCTCGAAATCCAGCCGACCAATCCAGCCAACCGCATTGCGTTCCTGAAGTCGGGCAAGGTCGACCTCGTGTTCGCGAACTTCACGATTACCGACGAGCGCAGGAAGGAAGTCGATTTCAGCACGCCGTACTTCGCGTCGGGCACGCAGTTCATCGCGAAGAAGGGCGTGCTGAAGTCCGCGCAGCAGCTGAACAACCTGCGCGTGGGCGCAGACAAGGGCACGACGAACGAACAGCAGGTGCGCGCGCAATTCCCCAATGCGACGATCGTCGCCTACGACGACACGCCGTTCGCGTTCGCCGCGCTGCGCGCCGGCAACGTGCAGGCGATCACGCAGGACGGCCCGAAGCTCGTCGCGCTGCTCGCGAACGTGCCCGACAAGGCGAACTACGAGATTCCGCCGTTCACGATCTCGAACGACTATGAAGGTGTCGGCGTGCCGAAGGGCGAGACGCGTCTTTTGAACGTCGTCGACGATACGCTGAAGGGCCTCGAAGCGGACGGCAGCGCTGCGAAGATCTACGACCACTGGTTCGGACCCGAGAGCCGCGCACCGTTGCCGCGTCTGTTCAAGATCGGCGATCCGCAGAAGAGCTGAGCCGTCGATTACTTTGGAGCCGGCCTGCCGTGTGACAACGGCGGGCCGCTTTTCATTGCGTAACTAGAGTGCTTGAGTAGAAGGGCGGAATGAACGGCTGGCTGGAACCGAAGTACCTTGGGTGGATCGCGCATGGCTTTCTGATGACGCTGGTGTTGTCGGCCTGTGCCGGTGCCGCGGCGACGCTCGCTGGTTTCGGGCTCGCGCTCGCGCGTAATGCGCGCAACGGCATGCTTGCGCGCGCGGCCGCGCTATATGTGCTGGCGTTTCGTAACTCGCCGTTGCTCGTGCAGCTGCTGTTCTGGTATTTCGGTGCGGCGACGCTATTGCCGCAGCCGTGGATGGAATGGCTCAATGCGTCGCATCCGGTTTCGCTGTGGGGCTGCACGATCGCGTGGCCGTCGTTTGAATTCGTCGCGGGCTGGGTCGGGCTCACGTGCTATTCGACCGCGTTTATCGGCGAGGAATTTCGCGCGGGCATGCGCGGTGTCAAAGAGACACAGCATCAGGCCGCCGCGGCACTCGGACTCACGCCGCTTGCCGCGTTCCGTTACGTGATCCTGCCGCAAGCCATTCGCATCGCGACGCCGCCGCTCGCGGGGCAATACATGAACCTCGTCAAGAACTCGTCGCTGGCAATGACGATCGGGCTCGCGGAGCTGTCGTACGTGTCCCGTCAGGTCGATACCGAAACGTTCAAGACGTTTCAGGCGTTCGGCGCGGCGACTGTGCTGTATATCGTGATCATCGCGTTCATCGAAGCCGGGTTGCTGGTGGGGAAGCGCAGCGCCGCTCGGGCCTGGCAAGGAGGGCATTGATGAGCGCGCTCGAATGGGTGCCGCCGCTGCGCTATCTGCTGCTCGGCACGTTCCCGGAGGGGCCGCTCGGCGGCGCTGCGTTGACGGTGGTGATGTCGATCGTCTCGGCGTTGCTGTCGGCTGTGGTTGGTCTCGCGGGCGGGATCGCACTGTCGATGACACGCGGCGCGGTGTATCTCGCGCTAACCGCCGTGGTCGGCTTCTTTCGCGCGATCCCGGTGCTGATGCTGATCTTCTGGACCTTCTTCCTGATGCCGATGCTGTTGCACATCGACGTGCCCGGTCTCGCGACTGTGATCTGCGCGCTTGCGCTGATCGGCGGTGCGTATCTGTCGCATTCGGTGCAGGCGGGCATTGCGGCCGTCGGCGCGGGCCAGGCGCAAGCGGCGGCGTCGCTTGGCATGACCCGCTGGCAAGCGCTGCGCTATGTGCAATTGCCGCAGGCGATACGGATCATGATGCCGTCGTTCGTCAATCAGTGGGTCACGCTGATCAAGGACACGTCGCTGGCTTATATCGTCGGCGTGCCCGAGTTCACGTTCCTCGCGAATCAGGTCAATAATCGGCTGATGGTGTACCCGGTGCAGATTTTCCTGTTTGTCGGCGTCGTCTATCTGGTGCTCTGTTCGACGCTGCAGTACGGTGCAACGTGGCTGCTGAAGCGCCGTTTTCGGGCCGGCCATTCCGCGTCAGGCGGCGACACGAAGATCAAATGGCGGTTTCCATTTGGCGTCTAGCTGAAACTGAAACGGCTGGGAGGCCGTCACTTGCGCGAGCGAAGCAATGAGTCCAACCATCACGCCAGTCAACCCGATTCGCAGCGAGATCGATCTGGATGCGGCGGGCAAGCATGCCGGCTATCTGCGGCTGCCGCATTCCGTGCATCGGTCCGCGTATGGCTGGCTGCCGATCCCGATCGCTTCGATAAGCAATGGCACGGGTCCGGTCGTGCTGATCATGGCTGGTAATCACGGCGATGAATACGAAGGGCAGATCCTCGTCTCGACGCTGATCCGTGAAATCGACGCGGCTCAGGTGGCCGGTCAACTGATCCTGTTACCGCAAGCCAACGCGCCTGCGGCCGAAGCCGGCTTGCGCACATCGCCGCTCGACGACGGCAATCTCAATCGTACGTTTCCGGGCGATCCACGAGGCTCTCCGACGCAGGTGATCGCGCATTACATCGAGCACGTGCTGCTCGCGCGCGCGGATTATCTGATCGATCTTCATTCCGGCGGCAGCTCGCTGCTCTATCGCGGCAACAACATGCTCGCGATCGATCCGCGCGACGACGAGGAGAAGCAGCGTTTGCAACACGCATTGCGTGCGTTCGGATTGCCGAACACCTTTCTGCACGCGGAAAACCCGGTGCATGCGGCGACGGCTGCACGCCGGCAAGGGGCATTGTCGATCACGGCGGAGCTGGGCGGCGGCGGAACCGTCGATGCGGCGCTGCTGCGCGAAGCACGCCAGGGGCTGCTGCATTTTCTCGGCGCGATCGGCGCATTGAGCGGCCCGCTCGTGCCCGAGGGGCCGCCTGCCGACACGCGCCTGCTGCGCGTCGCGGGCGCGCGTCATTACGTGTACGCATACGACAATGGCCTGTTCGAGCCGCTCGTTGAACTCGGCGAGCAGGTAGCCGCAGGGCAGCCCGCGGCCCGCATCCATTTCCCCGACACACCGCTGAAAGAGCCGGTGACCTGTCATTTCGCGAGCGACGGCGAAGTCGTCTGCAAGCGGGTGCCCGCACTCGTCAGGCGAGGCGATTGCCTGTTCCATCTCGCCGAAGCACTGGCCGACTGAAGCTGGCAGATTGCTGACCTCGCGCGTACGTTGCCGCATGCATCACAACGTGATATTGGCGTTGCGCCATGCAAGCGCAGCGCCTATTGCGCGATCGCAGCCAATCTCCGTACCAGATAAAGATAGCGAAATTGCTTGGTTAGCGGCAACGCGGCTGCACGCTATCGTATGAGCTCCTGAATATCCGGCGACCTCGCGTCGATCGTTCATGAGCACTCTCGTCGTTGACACCACGCCACTCGATCTCCGCGCGCAGCCGCTGCTCGACGCGCTGCTGAACGAATACGCGAGCCGCTACGAGGACTACCGCAAGGATGGCGGCGCGGCCGCCGCGCAGGAGATGGCGCGCTATCCAGCGGAGCTGTTCGCGCCGCCGCAAGGCGCATTCATTCTGCTGATCCGCGACGGCGAGACGATCGGCGGCGGCGCGTTCAAGCGCTACGACGCGCGCACGGCCGAACTCAAACGCATCTGGACGCGCGACGATCTGCGCCGCCAGGGATTCGCGCGACAGATCGTACGGGAACTCGAAGCGCGCGCGCTCGCGCAGGGCTACACGCGCATCTATCTGACGACCGGCTTCAAACAGCCGGAAGCATGGGCCCTTTACGAGCGCACCGGCTATACGAAGTTGTTCGATACCGCGTTGCCACCCGAGGTGCATGTGCATCTTCGCTTCGGCAAGAACCTGCTTGCGTCGCACCGCATCGACACGCTCGACGACCTGCGCGCAAAAGACGCCGATCTGGCCGTCCGCTAAACGCTGACTCCTCTCTCCTCACACTACAACGGACACGTCATGAAAACAGCTCTGCAATTGTCGTCGCTCGTCCTGGCGGCCATGTTCTACGTCGGCGGCAACGCGCTTGCCGCGACGGGCTTCGATCTGAGTCCCGACCAGCACGGCCGCATCCGCGCCGATCAGGATGCGGCCGCGACGAAGGCGGTGCCCACCAACTTTCCGTTCGTCGCGAAAGACGAGCTGACCGTCGGCATCGTCGTAGCGCATCCGCCGATCAGCACCTATGCAACCGATGCGAAAACCGTGGTCGGCTTCGATCCTGATCTCGCGCAACTCGTCGCCGACAGCCTCGGGCGCAAGCTCAACGTCGTGATCCTCGCGTGGCCGGACTGGCCGCTCGCGCTCGCCTCCGGCAAGGTCGACGCGGTGATTTCGAATGTGACCGTGACGGAAGAGCGCAAGGCCAGGTTCGACTTCTCGACCTATCGGCGCGACGAGGTCGGCTTCTTCGTGAAGACCGACAGCCCGATCAAATCGATCAAGGAACCCAAGGATGTCGCGGGCCTGCGCGTGATTACCGACGCCGGCACGAATCAGGAAAAGATCCTGCTCGAATGGGACAAGCAGAACGTCGCGCACGGCCTGAAGCCGATCGAGGTGCAGTACTACGACGACGATGCGGTCAAATCGGTTGCGCTGCAATCGGGGCGCGCCGACGCGATCTTCAGCGTCAACGCCGCGTTGCTCTACGACGCAGCCACGCATGGCAAGACGCGCCAGGTCGGCACGGTCAGCGGCGGCTGGCCGCGCACCGCGGAAGTCGCGGTGACGACGCGCCGAGGCAGCGGTCTCGCCGCGCCGGTGACGATCGCGTTGAACGATCTGATCGGCAAAGGCCAGTATCGCGCGGTGCTGGAACGCTGGAATCTCGGCTCGGAAGCAATCGACAAGGCCGCGACCAATCCGCCGGGGTTGCCGAAATCCTGAGTGCGTCAGCGCTTTCTATCTTTCATCATCGATCTGCCATCCCATGACCTTTTCGCTTTCGCTGCTGGATAAGAGCCCGATAGCCGCGGGCACGAGCGCGGCCGAGGCGCTGCGCTTCACGGTGTCGCTCGCGAAGCGCGCCGAAGCGCTCGGCTTCAAACGGTTCTGGGTCGCCGAGCATCACGGTGCACCCGGCGTCGCGAGCTCGGCGCCGGAGATCGTCGTCTCGCACGTGCTCGCGCACACGTCGCGGATTCGCGTCGGCTCGGGCGGTGTGATGTTGCAGCACTACAGTCCGTTCAAGGTCGCGGAGACGTTCAGGCTGCTCGCGGCGCTCGCGCCTGGGCGCGTCGATCTCGGCATCGGCAAGGCACCCGGCGGACTGCCTCAGACCACGCGCGCGCTGCAATGGCTGCACGACAGGAAGAACAAGCCCGGCTTCAACACGCAGCTCGCGCAACTCGACGCGTTTCTCGGCGCGGGCGTCGAACAGGACCATGCGCTCGCGGGCGCGCTCGCGTTTCCGGCTCCGCCCACGCTGCCTGAGCGCATTCTGCTCGGTGGCAGTCCGGATAGCGCGGCACTCGCGGCACGGCAGGGCTGGCAGTTCTGCTACGCCGGACACTTCAATGGCGACGAGGCGAACATCGAGCGCACCGTACGGACGTATCGCGATGCGAGCGGCCGCGCGCCGTTGCTTGCGCTGTACGCGGTGGCCGCGGCGACGCGCGACGAAGCGCAGCGGCTCACCGGGCCGCTGCGCATCTTCAGGCTGCAGCTTGCCAGCGGCCAAAACCTGAATCTGGCGACGGCCGAAGCCGCGGAGGAATACGCGCGCCAGGCGGGCGCGAGCGGCTACACGATCGAAGAGCGCCATCCGCACGTCGTCACGGGCACGGCCGACGACGTACGCGATCAGCTCGACGCCTTGAGCCGGCGCTACGGCATCGAAGAATTCGTCATCGATTCGCCGCTGCAATACTATCCCGCGCGCCTGCGCTCGGTCGAGCTGCTCGGCAGCACGATCGAGCCGGCCTACGCATGATCTCTCTCACGAACATTCATCCATTCGCGGAGTATCCGATGAGCCATCGCAAACTCAATTTCGGCATCATGCTGCAAGGCGCTGGCAGCCATATGAATTCGTGGAAGCACCCGGCCGGTCCCGCCGATGCGAGCGTGAACCTCAACTTCTTCGTCGACACGGTGCGCAAGGCCGAGGCACACGGCATCGCGTTCGCGTTCGTCGCCGATGGTCTGTACATCAACGAGAAATCGATTCCGCACTTCCTGAACCGCTTCGAGCCGATCTCGATCCTGTCGGCGCTCGCCACGGTCACCTCGAAGATCGGGCTCGCGGGCACCGTGTCGACGTCGTACAGCGATCCGTTCACGGTCGCGCGTCAGTTCGCGTCGCTCGATCTGATCAGTGGCGGCCGCGCCGGCTGGAACGTCGTCACGACGCCGCTAGAAGGAACCGCGAAGAACTACGGCGGCTCGCATCCCGAGCATGCGCTGCGCTACGAAATCGCCGACGAGTACCTGAGCGTCGCGCAAGGCCTGTGGGATAGCTGGGACGACGACGCGTTCGTGCGCGACCGCGAACGCGGTGTGTTCTTCGAACGTGACCGACTGCATACGCTCAATCACGAGGGCCAGTTCTTCCAGGTGGCGGGGCCGCTCAATGTCCAGCGTTCGGCCCAGGGTCAGCCGGTGATTTTCCAGGCAGGCTCGTCGGATGCCGGCATCGCGCTTGCCGGCAAATATGCGGACGCGGTGTTCACGCATTCGGTGTCGATCGAAGAAACGCGTACGTTCGCGCAACGCGTGAAAGACAGCGCGCTCGAGCATGGCAGAAGCCGCGACGACGTGAAGATCTTCCCCGGCATCAGCCCGATCGTCGGTGCGACGCTCGAGGAGGCGGAAGCGAAATATCGCGCGATTCGCGAGCTGTTGACGATCGACGAAGCGCTCGCGTATCTCGGCCGCTATTTCGATCATCACGATTTCACGCAGTATCCGCTCGACGCGCCGTTCCCCGAGCTAGGGGAGATCGGCCGCAACAGTTTCCGTTCGACCACCGACCGTATCAAGGCTGAAGCACGCAAGAAGGGCTCGACCTTGCGCCAGGTCGCGCTCGAAGTCGCGACGCCGCGCACGCATTTTCTCGGCACGCCCGAGCAGATCGCGGATGAGCTGATCCGTTGGCTCGACGCCGGCGCGGCCGACGGTTTTATCCTCGGCTTCGCGGTGCAGGCGCAGGGGCTCGACGATTTTGTGCGGTACGTCGTACCCGAACTCGAACGACGCGGACGCTACGAGCGCACGCTGACGGGCGCGACGCTGCGCGATCATCTGGGCTTGCCGCGCAAGGCGAGCCGCCATGCGGCGGCGGCGGCGGGGTTGGCAGACCAGGCAGACCCGGCCGAAGTGGCCGACGCTGCCTGACTGCGCGGAGCAGAAGACCATGAACGACACCGCTGAACTCGCCAATCCGCAGCTCGCCGCCGCACACGCCGACGCGTTGCGCGAGCGTGCCGAATTTCGCATCGTGCCCGCGAAAAACCGCGCGCGCATGGCCGGCAGTGTGGCGGCCGTGGCGCTGATCGGTATCGTGCTCGAATCGGTATTGGGCAATCCGCGTTGGGGCTGGAATGTCTTCGCCGAATGGTTTCTGTCCGAACCGGTGCTGTCGGGACTCGGCCGCACGTTGCTGTTGACCGCGCTCGGCGCGGCGTTCGGCTTCGCGCTCGGCATCCCGATCGCGCTCGCGCGCGTGTCGCGTTCGCCGTTGCTCGCGGGCTGCGCATGGGCGTTCGTCTGGCTGTTCCGCTCGATTCCGCTGATCGTGCTGCTGCTGATCCTGAACAATCTCGGCTATCTGTACGAGACGGTGCACCTCGGCGTCCCGTTCACGAGCATCGTCGTTCTCGAGGTGCCGACCACCGAGCTGATCAGCCCGTTCCTCGCGGCGGTGCTCGGGCTCACGCTCAATCACGCGGCGTTTTCGGCTGAAGTGATTCGCGGCGGCATTCAATCGGTCGACCACGGTCAGCTCGAAGCGGCCGCCGCGCTCGGCTTGCCGCGCGAGCGTCAGGCCTGGCGCATCGTGCTGCCGCAAGCGATGCGCGCGATCCTGCCCACCGCGTTCAACGATCTGATCGCGCTCGCGAAGGGCTCGTCGATGGTCTATGTGCTCGCGATGCCGGAGTTGTTCTACACGGTGCAGATCATCTACCGTCGCAATCTCGAAGTGATTCCGCTGCTGATGGTCGCGACGGTCTGGTATCTGATCATTCTGACCGTGCTGTCGGCGATACAGGTTTATGTGGAGCGGCATTTCTCGCGCGGTGTCAAACGCGGCGTGACGCCATCCGCTTTTGGCGCGCTGCTGGAGAGCGTGGGCATTCTGCGCGGCGGCAACGAGGCGCGCATCGACCCGCGTTCGGACGCAAAAGACCCTGCAGGAGCAGGCGTTCCCGCCGTTCAGCGCTGGGCCGATCAACGCGACGGCGCGCGCATCGTGATCCAGCAGGTATCGAAGAGTTTCGGCACGCTGAAGGTACTCGACAACGTCTCGCTGACGATGCGCCCCGGCAGTGTCACCGTGATTCTTGGCCAATCGGGTTCCGGCAAATCGACGTTGCTGCGCACGATCAATCATCTCGAACGTGTCGACAGCGGTCTGATCGATATCGACGGCGAGCTGATCGGCTATCGACGCGACGGCGATACGCTCTTCGAGCTCAAGGAGCAAGAGATTCTGCGCCGCCGCGTCGAGGTGGGCATGGTGTTTCAGAGCTTCAATCTGTTCCCCCATCTGACGGTGCTGGAAAATATCGTCGAGGCGCCGGTCGCGTTGGGACGTCTGTCGCGCGCGGAAGCGCAGAGTCTCGCGCTGAGCCTGCTCGCGCGTGTCGGTCTCGAAGCGAAGGCGCAGGCGTGGCCGCGTCAGTTGTCGGGCGGGCAGCAGCAGCGCGTGGCGATTGCACGCGCGTTGGCGCTGAAGCCGAAGGTGCTGCTGTTCGACGAGCCGACCTCGGCGCTCGACCCCGAACTCGTCAACGAAGTGCTCGACGTGATCAAGGCGCTCGCGCGCTCCGGCACGACGATGGTGATCGTCACGCACGAAATCGGTTTTGCGCGCGAAGTGGCGGACACGATCGTGTTCATGGATCGCGGACGCGTGATCGAGTCAGGCCCGCCCGCGCAAGTACTGAACGAACCGCGACACGCGCGCACGCGCGAGTTCCTGTCGCGCGTCCTGTGAATGCCGCCTGAACCTGATCAATGACCAATCGACGTCAATTCATTCTCTCCACTACGGCGCTCGGCGCGCTGCTTGTACGCAATGCGCTTGACCAGGCACAAGCGCCACACGGCGCGGTCGATCTGAGCCCGGAGCAACCTGGCCGCATTCGCGTGCCTAAGAATCCGGCCGCGATCGCGGCGATCGGTAACCACTACCGCTTCGTGAAAGACGGCGACTTATTGCTGTCAGGCCGCGCCGATGTCGTCTTCAACCCGAACGCGCCGCTTGCCTACGATTCGGCCACCACCGGCGCGATCCGCGAAGTCGGCACGCTGAACGCCGGCTGGCCGGCGCGCGCGGATGTGGCGATCGCCACACGCAAGGGCAGCGGCCTGATGGATGCGCTGACCGTTGCGACCAACGGGCTGATCGCCGATGGCGCCTATCAACGCTCGCTTGCGCGCTGGGGCATCGAATCGGAAGCGTTGGCGCGCTCGCAAAGCAATCCGCCGGGTCTGCCGAAGTTCTAAGGCACCGAAGGGCATCAGCAAGGCAAAGCCACTGGCCTGCGGCGCGTTGCAGCGTCGGGTTTATCACTTCAGCAGATAACCGTATCGGATTTGCTTCGTTGGCATCGCGCGCGCGGGCCGGTACATTCGTCGCACTGACCGCGCCGTTAGGCGCCCGCTGAATAGCTTCGAAGAAGAGACGCTCGTGACGACTACCGCTGCTGCTTTTGCCCCTGCCGCTCAATCCTTCGAGATTCGGGCGTTCGATGCGCCGCTCGGCGCCGAAGTGCTCGGCCTCGATCTCGGCCAGCCGCTCGGCGACGACGATTTCGCGCGCATCCACCGTGCACATCTGGACCACCACGTCCTCGTGTTTCGCGAACAACGCATCACGCCGGATCAGCAGATCGCGTTCAGCCGTCGCTTCGGTCCGCTGCAGATTCACGTGCTGCATCAGTTCGGTCTGTCAGGTTATTCCGAGGTACTGGTCGTATCGAACATCATCGAAAACGGCAAGCCGATCGGTCTCGGCGACGCCGGCCATTACTGGCATTCCGACCTGTCGTACAAGGACAAGCCGAGCCTCGGCTCGTTGCTGCATGCGCAGGAACTGCCCGCCGAGGGCGGCGATACGCTGTTCGCGAACATGCATCTGGCGTGGGATACATTGCCGTCGCATCTGCGCAGCGCAGTCGAAGGCCGCAGCGCGGAACACACGTACCTTGCCAAATACGCGGAGCTGCAGAAACGCAGCCCGTGGCGGCCGAATCTGTCGGCCGAGCAGATCGCGCAGGTGAGGCCGGTCGTGCATCCGATCGTGCGCACGCATCCGGAGACGGGGCGCAAGGCGCTGTTCGTCAGCGAGCACTTCACGACGCGCGTTATCGGGTTGCCGGAAGACGAGAGCCGCGCCTTGCTCGACGAACTCTTCGCGCACAGCGTGCGGCCCGAACATCTGTACCGGCATCGCTGGGCCGCGCATGACATGGTGTTCTGGGACAACCGTTCGTTGATGCATCTCGCCGCCGGCACGCCCGATCATCTGCGCCGCAAGCTGTATCGCACGACGATCGAGGGCGACGTGCCGTTCTGAGCGACGTTTTCCATCACAACGACACCTACAACACCGCACGCCGACTGGAGTTGCAATGCTGAGCCGATTTCGTCCGACCGCCGCACGGCCGTCGTTTGCCCGCCGTTTGACGGCATTACTGCTGAGTCTGTCGCTGGGCGCGGCGGGCGTCGCCGTTACCACTCCCGCGCATGCCGAGGGCGAGATTCGCGTGGCCGAACAGTTCGGTATCGTGTATCTGCTGCTGAACGTCGCGCGCGATCAGCACTTCATCGAGAGCGAGGGGCGCAAGCAGGGGCTCGACATCAAGGTCGATTGGGTCAAGCTGTCGGGCGGCGCGGCGGTCAACGATGCGTTGCTGTCGGGCGCGGTCGATATCGCCGGCGCGGGCGTCGGTCCGCTGCTGACGATCTGGGACCGCACGCACGGCAGGCAGAACGTGAAGGGCGTCGCCTCGCTCGGCAATCTGCCGTACTACCTCGTCAGCAACAATCCCGACGTGAAGACGATCGCGGACTTCACGCAGAAGGATCGCATCGCGCTGCCAGCGGTCAATGTGTCGGTGCAGTCGCGCGTGTTGCAGTACGCGGCGGCCAAGCGGTGGGGCGACAAGGAATACGACCGGCTCGACAAATACACGCAGGCGCTGCCGCATCCGGACGCGGCAGCGGCGATCATCGCCGGCCACACTGAAATCACCGGGCATTTCGGCAATCCGCCTTTCCAGGAGCAGGAGCTGGCCGGCAATCCGAAGGCGCATATCGTGCTCAATTCGTATGACGTGCTCGGCGGCCCGAGCTCGGCGACGGTCCTCTATGCGACCGAAAAATTCCGCCACGACAACCCCAGGACGTATCGCGCCTTCGTCGATGCGCTCGCCGATGCGGCGAAGTACATCAACGCGAATCCGCAGGGCGCCGCCGATATCTATATCCGCACCAATCAGTCGAAGATCGATCGCAACCTGCTCGTGAAAATCATCACGGACCCGCAGGTGCAGTTCAAGATCGTGCCGCAGAACACGTTCGGGCTCGCGCAGTTCATGTATCGCGTCGGCGCGATCAGGAACGAGCCGTCGTCGTGGAAGGACTATTTCTTCGACGATCCGGCGACGGCGGCGGGGAGCTGAGATGGTGGCCAATCCCACGATTCTGTTTCCACATGACGCCGCGCAGCCCGCCGCGGCGACCAGCGGCAAGCTGCTCGCGGTCGAGAAGGTGAACCTCGAATACCGCACGCGCGAGCGGATCGTGCGCGCGACTCACGACGTGAGCTTCGACGTGTACGGCGGTGACCGCTTCGTGCTGCTGGGGCCGTCCGGTTGCGGCAAGTCGACGCTGCTGAAGGCGGTGGCCGGCTTCATCGAGCCGAGCGCGGGCAGCATCTCGCTCGACGGTCAGCGAGTGCGCGGACCGGGCGCCGATCGTATTGTCGTGTTTCAGGAGTTCGATCAGTTGCCGCCGTGGAAGACGGTCGTGCAGAACGTCGCGTTTCCGCTGCGCGTCGCGAAGAAGCTATCGAAGGCGCAAGCCCACGAACGTGCGCTGCATTACCTCGACAAGGTCGGGCTCGCCGCGTTCGCGAATGCGTACCCGCACACGCTGTCGGGCGGCATGAAGCAGCGCGTCGCGATTGCGCGGGCGCTCGCGATGCAGCCGCGCGTGTTGCTGATGGACGAACCGTTCGCTGCGCTCGATGCGCTGACGCGCCGCAAGATGCAGGAAGAGCTGCTGCGGCTGTGGGAAGAAGTGAATTTCACGCTGCTGTTCGTCACGCATTCGATCGAGGAGGCGCTCGTGGTCGGCAACCGGATTCTGCTGCTGTCGCCGCATCCGGGCCGCGTGCGCGCGGAACTGAACAGTCATCAATATTCGCAGGACAGCTTCGGCCGCGCCGACTTTCAGCGCAGCGTCGCGCGAATTCATCACCTGCTGTTCGAACCAACGGAGGCCGCGCAATGAGTACTCCCGCCACGTTGCCGCCGCCGGTTCGCGACGAATACGAGCGCCCGCTCGAAGCGCCCGGCGATCTCGCGATCGAAGCGCCGTTGCCGCCGCTCAAGCGCATCTTCGCGCACGGCTGGCTGCGCAAGACGCTGATCGCGTTCGTGCTGATTGCCGCGTGGGAAATCGCCGCACGCGTCATCAACAACGATTTGCTGCTGCCGACGTTCGGCGCGACCTTGACCGCGTTCGTGCAAGGCGTGTGGTCTGGCGAGTTGCTGGTGAAGACGGCGGTATCGATGTCCGTGCTGCTGCGCGGCTATCTGCTCGGCGCCGCGCTTGCGTTCGTGCTGACATCGCTCGCGGTGTCGACGCGAGTGGGCCGCGATCTGCTGTCGATGTTGACCGCGATGTTCAATCCGCTGCCGTCCATCGCCTTGCTGCCGCTCGCGTTGCTGTGGTTCGGGCTCGGCACCGGCAGCCTGCTGTTCGTGCTCGTGCATGCGGTGCTGTGGCCGCTCGCGCTCAATACCTATTCGGGCTTTCAGTCGGTGCCCGCCACGCTGAAGATGACCGGACGCAACTATGGTCTGACGGGACTGCGTCATGTGTTGCTGATCCTCGTGCCGGCGGCGCTGCCGTCGATCCTGGCCGGGCTGCGCGTGGGCTGGGCGTTTGCATGGCGCACGCTGATCGCCGCAGAGCTCGTGTTCGGCGCGAGCTCGGGCAGCGGCGGACTCGGCTGGTACATCTTCCAGAATCGCAACGAGCTATATACGGACCGCGTTTTCGCAGGGCTCGCGGCGGTGATCGTGATCGGTCTGCTGGTCGAGCATCTCGTGTTCGATACGCTCGAACGCGTGACCGTGCGGCGCTGGGGCGTGCAACAGTAAGGCGTGCCGGCGCTTCGCCCGGTCAACGGATCGCACCTGCGATCGAGTGCAATTTTCCGGTTGCGTCCGTCGCCGCCTTGAACTACAAATTTAAGTTCCGCCCTGGCTCGATTTTTGGCGGGCCGGGCTTTCGGTTCAGAACCGTTCAGAACGACAGGGAGAGTGCCGTCATGGGAATGCGCCCCGATCCTACCTTTCACGCATCGCCGAAACTCGCGATGGATGCGCCGGCGGAGGAATACGCGTACACGGTGCTGCTAAGTCCGGATTTCTCGCAGCCCGACGCGCTCGCCGTGATCGACGTGAAGCTCGGCTCGCCGACCTATAGCCAGGTGGTCCACACGGTGCCGGTGCCGAACAAGGGCGACGAATTCCATCACTTCGGCTGGAACGCGTGTTCGTCCGCGCTATCGCCGTTGACGGGCCATGCGTTTCTGGAGCGACGCTACCTGATCATTCCGGGCATGCGCTCGTCGCGCATCTATATCGTCGATACGAAACCGCATCCGACGCAGGCGAAGATTCATAAGATCATCGAGCCGGAGGAAATCTTCCGCAAGACCGGCTATTCGCGTCCGCACACCGTGCATTGCGGACCCGAGGGCATTTACGTGAGCACGCTCGGCGGCGGGGGTAAGGACGGAACCGACGGGCCTCCGGGCATCTTTATCATGGATTGCCAAACATTCGATGTGCTGGGCCGCTGGGAGA
This sequence comes from Burkholderia sp. H160, assembly GCA_000173575.1. GTDB lineage: Bacteria > Pseudomonadota > Gammaproteobacteria > Burkholderiales > Burkholderiaceae > Paraburkholderia. Next base: position 28,425 of record ABYL01000020.1, read on the forward strand.
TCGAGCGCGGCGCCCAGGAAAAGCACTACGATTTCTGGTGGAATCTGCCGCGCGATTACATGGTATCGACCGAATGGGCGCTACCGCCGCAGTTCGAAAACGGCATCGTGCCGGAAGACCTGCTCGCGAACAAATACGGCCACCGCGTGCACTTCTGGGATCTGCGCGGCAGGCGCAACGTGCAGACGCTCGACATCGGCGCGAATCATCAGATGGCGCTCGAAGTGCGGCCCGCGCATGATCCGAGCCGTGAGTACGGCTTTATCGGCGTCGTGGTCGATACGACCAATCTCGAAGGGTCAATCTGGACATGGTGGCGTGAAGGCGGCCACTTCCACATCGAAAAGACCGCGACCATTCCGCCGGAGCCAGCGCACGCTGACGAATTGCCGCCACTGCTGCAAGGATTCGGCGCCGTGCCGCCGCTCGTCACCGACATCGATCTTTCGATCGACGATAAATTTCTCTACGTCTCCTGCTGGGGTACCGGCGAGATGCGCCAGTACGACGTGACGGAGCCGCGCAAGCCGAAGTTGACGGGCTCGGTGCGTATCGGTGGTATCGAGAGGTGCACGCCGCATCCGAACGGCAAGGCTTTCGCCGGCGGTCCACAAATGGTCGAAATCAGCCGCGATGGCAAGCGCGTCTACTGGACCAACTCGCTGTATTCGACGTGGGATGACCAGTTCTACCCCGATGGTGTGCCCGCCGCGCAAGTGATGGCCTACGCCGATCCGAACGGCGGCCTCAAGCTCGCCGAAGATTACTTCGTCGAGTTTCCCGCCGGCTATCGCGCGCACCAGATCCGCCTCGAAGGCGGCGACTGCTCCACCGATTCGTTCTGCTATCCCTCGGTGGGCGTTTGAGCGGCGCGGTGTCGCCGCAAGCGGCACTGTGGCTGGCGGTTCTCGTGAGCGGTGTGTATCACGGGCTCAATCCAGCGATGGGATGGCCGCTTGCGGTGTCGAACGCGCTGATGCAGCGACGCGCGCAAGCGCTGTTCGTCGCACTTCTATATCTCGCAGCGGGGCACGCGCTCGCCATTCTGCTGATGATGCTGCCGTTCGCGATGCTCGCGAGCGTGCTCGCATGGCAGCGTCAAATCCAGATCGGCGCGAGCCTGCTCGTGATCGGCTTCGGTCTCGTGTTGCTGATGCGCCGGCGTCATCCGCGCGTGCTCGCGAGAATTCCGCCGTCGCGGCTCGCGCTATGGTCGTTCGCGGTGGCGATCGCGCACGGGGCCGGCTTGATGCTGGTGCCGATCTACCTCGGCCTGTGCCGCGCCGAGGACATGGACGCCGCGCACAAGGCCGCCCAAACGTTGATCGAAACCAGTCTGCGCATGGCGCTGTCGGTCTCCGCGGTGCACGCTGCGGCGATGACGACGGCCGGCGGCGTGCTCGCGTGGCTCGTTTATCGCTACCTCGGGCTCAGGTTCGTCTCGCGCAGCTGGTTCAATCTCGATGCGGTGTGGGCGTCGAGTCTGATTCTCGTGGGTGGCATCTCGCTGGCGTTGAACGTGACGGGGGCGGGTTAGACTAGTTCGAATTCAAGTCGTCGCTCGCACTGCGCAGCGGCGCGCGGCTCTGATCGTTATTCAGATGAACGAACTTTCTCAGCAGCCTCAATAGTTCGTGCGCATCTTCTTCTCCCATCCCGTCGAGCAGGCTGTGATTGAGCGCGTTGACGCCGGGGATCAATTCGTCGAGCAACTGTTCTCCAGCCGGCGTCAACAACAAACGACGCTGACGGCGCGGCAGAACTTCGCGCACGATCCAGCCTTTCGCTTCGAGCCGAACCGCGATATCGGCGGTGGTCGACGTGTCGAGACCGACCCGCTGCGCAAGCGTAACCTGATCAAGTCCGGGCAATTCCTGCAGCATTCTGAGCACCGCATATTGCACCGGCGTCACCTCACGCCCGACCAGGTCGTGAAACATGGACACGGAAATCTGATGCGCGCGTCGGATCAGATGGCCAGGCTGGTGGTACAGATCGATGCTGATCGCGGAAGTGCTGGTATCGGTTGAAGTGGCCATATGAGTTCTGGAGACCTCGCGCCTTTTCCTGGCGAATGGAAATGGCGAACCGGCCTTCGTGTTACCTGATTGAAAGTTCGTCTAGGGGAAAACCTTCATTTAATCATTAACGGCACATTGAGTACACTGAATCGCAATGAGTACACTGAATGACTCGCGGATCAACAAGGAGTGAAACTGACATGTTCCCGAAGAATGCGTGGTACGTCGCGTGTATGCCCGATGAAGTCGCGGATAAGCCGCTCGGCCGGCAGATCTGTGGCGAGCCGATGGTTTTCTATCGCAACGCGGACGGCGCCGTGGTGGCGCTCGAAGACTTCTGCCCGCATCGCGGCGCGCCGCTGTCATTGGGTTTCGTGCGAGACGGCACGCTCGTGTGCGGCTATCACGGCCTCGAAATGGGCTGTCAGGGCAAGGCGACCGGCATGCCGGGTCAACGCGTCAACGGCTTTCCATCGATTCGCAGCTATCCGGTGATCGAGCGCTACGGCTTCGTCTGGGTGTGGCCCGGCGACGCAACTCAGGCCGATGCCGCCAAACTGCATCATCTGGAGTGGGCCGAGAGTTCCGAATGGGCCTACGGCGGCGGCCTCTATCACATCCGCTGCGACTACCGGCTGATGATCGACAACCTGATGGACCTGACGCACGAGACCTACGTGCATGCGAACAGCATCGGGCAAAAGGAAATCGACGAAGCTGCGCCGAAAACCGTGGCCGAGGGCGACACCGTGCGCACGAGCCGCTTCATGGAAAACGTCGCGGCGCCGCCGTTCTGGAAGATGGCCCTGCGCGGCAATGGCCTCGCCGACGACGTGCCCGTCGACCGTTGGCAGATCTGCCACTTCACGCCGCCGAGTCATGTGCTGATCGAGGTCGGCGTCGCGCATGCCGGGCATGGCGGCTATCACGCGCCGGCTGATAAGAAGGCGTCGTCGATCGTGGTGGATTTCATCACGCCGGAAACGGAAACGTCGATCTGGTATTTCTGGGGCATGGCGCGCAATTTCCGTCCCTACGATGCCGCGCTGACCGCCAGCATCCGCGAAGGACAGGGCAAGATCTTCAGCGAAGATCTGGAGATGCTCGAACGTCAGCAGCAGAACCTGTTGCGCTGGCCCGAGCGCAATCTGCTGAAGCTCAATATCGATGCGGGCGGGGTGATGTCGCGGCGCGTGATCGATCGGCTCGTCGCGCAGGAACGCGCGGAGACCGGCGCGCCGCAGGCTGGCGCGCCCCGGGCTGACGCGCCCCGGGCTGACGCGCCCCGGGCTGAAGTGACGCGTGTCATTCCGGTGCGGACGGCGACATGAGTCATCCCGTGTTGAATGTGGTGGTTGCGCGCCGGCGCGATGAAGCGCTGGGTATCGCGAGCTTTGAACTCGCGAGCGAAAACGGTCAACCGTTGCCCGCTTTCGAAGCCGGCTCGCATGTCGACGTGCATTTGCCCAACGGGCTCGTGCGTCAGTACTCGTTGTGCAACGATCCGCGCGAAACGCATCGCTATCTGATCGCGGTGCTGCGCGATGAAGCGGGACGCGGCGGGTCGAAAGCGGTACATGATCTGGTCCGTGAAGGCGACCGCCTGCAGATCAGCGCGCCGCGCAATCATTTCGCGCTCGCAGACGATGCGGCACATCATCTGCTGCTCGCGGGCGGGATCGGCGTGACGCCGATTCTTTGCATGGCCGAGCGGCTTGCCGCCTCGGGCGCTTCGTTCGAGATGCACTATTGCACGCGCTCGAAGGACCGCACGGCGTTCGTCGAGCGTCTTGCGCAGGCTGGTTTTGCGAAGTCGGTCCAGCTTCATCACGATGACCATCCGGGCGGCTCGACGTTCGATATCGAGCAGGCGCTGCGCGATGCGCCGGACGGCACGCATCTCTACGTGTGCGGTCCGCGCGGCTTCATGGACTTCGTGCTCGAGACCGCGCGCGCCAGGGGCTGGCCGGAACACAGGCTGCACTACGAGTTCTTCGGCGCACCGGCGAATCAGGCAGCGACGGGCGGCAGCTTCCGGGTGCGCATCGCGAGCAGCGGCGCAACGATCGACGTGCCGCCGGAATGCACGGTCGTGCAGGCGCTGGCCGCGCATGGCGTCGAGGTCATCACGTCGTGCGAGCAGGGCGTGTGCGGCACCTGTCTGACGCGGGTGCTGTCCGGCGAGCCGGATCATCTGGATTCGTATCTGACCGATGAGGAACGCGCGGCGAACGATCAGTTCCTGCCGTGCTGCTCGCGCGCGAAATCGCCGCTGCTGGTGCTCGATCTGTGATGTTTTGAGGTACGACGGGCGTGCTGCCCGTCGTATCGCTCATTGCGCTTTGCCATCGGAATCCGACGAACTCAGCGTCTGGACACTCAATCCAGGATCACGCGCAATCGATTCTTCCGAGAAGGGAACAAGCGTCCAGCGTTGGGCTGCGTAATCGCGCGTGCCGTCGGCGTAGTGCGCAGACGCCGGATCGTCCGATTCGGACGGTGCGAGCAGCGTGCGTGCGATGACCTGATCGCCGGCGAACGATACGATCTGCAGATACGTATCGCCCATTGGCTTGACGTTCATCGAATAGCCGCTCGCATCGAATGGATGCGCGGCGCACGCTGCGGTGAAATAGCCGCCCGCGTCGCAACCACCGAATAGCGGAATGCGCGCGGCGTCGCGTTGTACGTAGAGCGTCGCGCTGCGCGGCGCATCGATCGCGATGCCGGCGCCTCGCAGTGCCGCGAGCGCATCATGCAGCGCGGCGGCGAGCTTCGCGGGATCGGCGGCGATGCCCGCGGGCGTGGTCAATGGCTTGGCGGGATCGAACGGCACCGCGTATAGCTGCGCGGGCGGAATCCTCAGTAGACGCCGCCACAGTTCGTCCCACAAGGTTGCACCCACTGCGCCCGCCGCCGCCGTATCGTCCCATGCGGCCAGTACTTTGCACGCCGCGCGCTGTTCGCCGGCGTTCGGATCGGCCGGCAGGGCAGCGAGCGCTTCGCTGCTGCACAGCCTGTCGAGCACCGGCTGCTTGAACAGCAACGCCGACATCGAGCGGCTATCGAGCGCCGCGTGGCCGAGCGCATCGGCGGAAACACCTTGCGGATCGTTCTGCAATTGCGCGGCAATCGCATGACCGAGCCGCGTGCGCAGCGTCTGCGGCGTATTGGTCGCCCCGATGATCCTCGCGTAGCCGGTCAGTGGAGCGGCCGGGTTGCTGAGCCAGTAACTGTCGTTGAAATTGCCGACATAGTCGCGCCGCAGCAGCGACGGCATTTGCGCGACTGGCAACGCATGATGCTGCACGGCTCCGGCCTCGTCGCGCCAGTCGCAGTCGCCGCGCGAACCGTCGAGGACCGGCACGCCGGGCATCATCTGAGCGAGTGCCTTGCCGACCGGCGGCGTGCAGCGCTGCACGAGTTCGTCGGGCACGTCCGGGGTCGCGCCGATATCCGCGTACCACACGCGCGGATCGTCGCGGCCGATCGCGATCGTGTTGACCCACGGCACCGCCGTGTTCTTCTTCTGGATGCGAATGAAATCATCGAGCGAAGTCGCCTGATTCCATTCGAGGAAGTTTTCAAACACGCGGAAGTTGTCGACGTTGATATCGCGCAGCGCGAACGCCTGCTGCGCATTCCACGCGAGCGCGGGCGACAGCGCGCGGAGATTGACGAGGGGGCCGAAGCGCGAGCGGTACAGCGTGCGCGACACGGTATGCAGCGAACCGTCGTCGGCGCGCACTTCGACGTTCACGCGCGTCGGCGTCATCGCTTCGGTCTTGCCGTCGACCTGATATTGGGTCGGCGCGCCAGGCACGAGCGTCAGCTTGAAGAGGCCGAAACGCTTCGCGGTGGACACGGTATGCGTCCACGCGACGTTGTCGTTGAAGCCGATCACGATCAGCGGCACGCCGAGAAACGACACGCCGCTGACGTTCAGCTTGCCTGGAATGGTGAGTTGAGCCTGGTAGAAGCGATCGGGACCGGTCCAGAACCAGTGCGGATTGCCGAGTAGCAGCGCGCTGCCGGTGTGCGTCGCGTCCGCGCCGAACGCGAGCGCGTTGCTGCCGAGGCCCGCGTGACCGCCGAATTCAGCGAGCGGCGGGTCGGCATGGGCGTGATCGTGCAACGCGCTCTGCGGCGGCACCGGCACGGCCTGCGGCGGTTGCGCGGTGGCGATCGCATTGACGAAGCGCACCTCGCCGCCGGCCAGATTCGCCGCGTACTGACGTCGATAGATGTCCGCGCTGCTGATCTTGCCGAGCCACGGCGCCGCGCGGCAATCCGCATGCGCGCCCGGAAAATCGCCGTGCGCGAGATCGGCGACGTAGCGGTTATAGCCGGCGACGAAGCCGTCAATGAGCGCGCGCATGTCGTCGGTCTGGCTTCTGCGGTAGCGCGCGATGGCAGCATCATCGGCGACGAAACGGAAGAAGAAATCCGAGCTGAGATTGTCGGGCTCGCCGAACGTCGCGCCTAACGCGGGGCGCGCGTTCGCGCCGAAGAAACGCGAGCGTTCGCCGCGATAGGTCACGAAGCTGTCGGCCATCGTGCACAGATTGTCTTGTGCCTGCACGTAGCCGTATCCGTAGCCGAGGCTGCCCCAGTCGTCGGCTTTGATGTGCGGAATGCCGAGCGCCGTGCGGCGGATCTCGGCGCGATAGGGACCGGCATGCGTGACGCCGTCGGTTTCCGGGCCCGCACAGCTTTGCACCGCGGCGGCGACGGGCAGGGCGATGAGCAGCGCGGCGAGACGGCGGAGCACGGAGACGTTCGAACGCATGGCTTTGTGATTGGGCGGACGTTGAGCGATGACGGACGTGGCGCAATCGCGAGCTTAGCGGGAAATTGAAGGCGGGTCACGGGGGGGCGTCGACGAGTCCCGCACGGGTGGGCTCTGTTGCGCGCCGCCCGGCGTCGAAGAAGATGGTGAATCATCGCCCGTTTAGGCTTGATCCAGAAAAAAGCCCGCGCTGGCAAGGGAGACGCGGAACGAACACGGAAATTGAAGCGCCAAAAACGACAAAACCCACTGGTCGGCGGGCTTCGGGCGCAACTTTTGGTGCTGGGGCAGCGATAATTTCCACCGTGAGATGGCTAGTCGTCAAACTTTCGCTGACCACGCTCCTTGCTCCTTCGCCAAACGAGCACTGCCGCGGCGAATCCCAAAGCGATCAAGGCCGACGATATGAGGAAGGCCAAGTCGGATTTTTGGTATGCCGTGCTGACTCCATACATACGAACCGCCCAATTCCACGCCGGATTTGAAAAATTCAAGGGCGTATCCGGATGCCAAATCCACCAGACTGCATTGGCAGAGATTGCGAGCACGAAAGCTATAACGACAGCTATCCAGAGCAGGATTGTTTTCATGCCACCGTCGCTACACCGTACGCTTTAAGTGCAGATCCGGGCACTGATACTTTCGGTATAGCGGTAAGTATCGAGCGGATATGCTGCCAGTCACTTAGCCTGTCGATAGTCATGCACCCCTCGCTCTTACCCACTCTCCCCTTTGGATGCAAACGAAACTGGCCGCGGACGATGTTATCGCAAAGGACAGAGTCATCGTCGATGTTTCCGTCGATTGCATAAAGCGCAAACCATTCGCTCTTGTTATTGCCGTTCAGATTGAGCGCATCTTTCCACGGGCCGAGCATCCCGCCCGATCTTCGATCAAAAATAGAGTATCTGCCGACCGGAATGGCGCCAATTCGAAATTCTCTCATGGGTTTGTTATTCAATATGAATGAGCATTGAAGCATCGGCCCTCCAGGTTGGTCGGTAAGAATGAGTCAATAAATAATGTAGTTCTGCAAAGCATATATTCTAAAGACAATTAATATTGAGAAAGTCAATATCGAAAAAATTTGTGGCGCCAACGATTCCTGGTTACCCGGCAGCTCGACTACGCGTTCATTTGACCGAGCAACTGCACCCTTCGGCCGACCCGTTCCAGTCAGCGCCGCCTCAATGGAAAGCGCGTGTATCGAGATGCTTCGCCCGATCGGTGCGCCCTTAGCGTAAAGTGCCTGAAGTTCTGACGACCCCAGGAAAGACGGCCGGGCCGGTCGCGCGAATCGACGTGTCTACCGGCTGCAGTGATTTGCATAAGTGGACGCCAACGCGCTGCCTGGCTATGCGGTGCCTTCGTTTCCCTCGCCCCCGCCATTGGCGGCGCTGAAAACCATCTTCAGTTTCGCGTTGACCGCGATCAACTCCTGCACCGGCGCTGCCGCGAGTTGCTGATCGAAGAGCGTGAGAACTTGACCGAGTAGCGCGTACGCGTCGTGATCGACGGCGCAGATGCCGGTTTCGAGTCCCGCCTGCCGGCAGCGCAGAATCACGCCCTCCGCGTCGCGGAACAGTTCGGGTACGGCCATGCCATAGCCGCGCTGATTCAGCAGCATCGCCATGTAAATGGCCTGCGCCATGCTGCCGACATGATATTGATTGGCGACGCCGCTGCGTAACGCCTCGAGCGTCATGTGATAGTCGAGGGAGATCTCGCCTGCTTTGGCAGGCGAAATCGGCCGCAGCATCGCCTTTGGGCGGGTCTGCGGAGACTTCGCCTGTGCATCGCGAGGAGGGCTCGCTTTTCTGGCCATAAGCTCTCTGACGCGGCGCCGTTCCCGTTAGCCCATATGCAGACCGCCATTCAGCGAAAAATCCGCCCCGGTCGCGAAGCCCGCTTGATCCGACGCGATCCACGCGACGATCGATGCGATTTCTTCCGGCGTGCCGAGACGCCGCACCGGAATCGTCGCGACGATTTTCTCCAGCACTTCAGGGCGGATGGCCTTGACCATGTCGGTGCCGATATAGCCCGGCGAAACGGTGTTGACCGTCACGTTCTTGGTGGCCACTTCCTGTGCGAGCGACATCGTGAAGCCGTGAATACCGGCCTTGGCGGTGGAGTAGTTGGTTTGCCCGAACTGGCCTTTCTGGCCGTTGACCGACGAGATATTGATGATGCGCCCAAAGCCTCGCTCGATCATGCCCTCGATGACCTGCTTGGTCACGTTGAAGAGGCTCGTCAGATTGGTGTCGATGACTGTCTGCCAATCTTCGTACGTCATCTTGCGGAACATGCCGTCGCGCGTGATGCCTGCGTTGTTGACGAGCACGTCGATTTCGCCGACTTCTGTCCTGACCTTCTCGAATGCTTTCGCCGTGGATTCCCAATCCGCGACGTTACCTTCCGATGCGATGAAGTTAAAGCCGAGCGCTGTCTGTTCTTCCAGCCATCGGGCTTTGCGCGGCGAGTTCGGGCCGCAACCCGCGATGACGGTGTAGTTTTCCTTGTGCAGGCGCTGGCAGATGGCGGTTCCGATGCCACCCATGCCGCCGGTTACGTAGGCAATGCGATTTGCCATAAGTCCTCCTTCTTGTTTGGGGTGAGTTGGAGCAAGTTCGATTGGAGGATGGGGACATTATTGGCAGCCGCCAGCGGGCGGGACGATGGGCATTTTTACCTAGGGGTTAACTGCCAAATCAGGCGGTGGAATCGTTGCTTGACCGTGCAATGATTGACATGGACTACGGAGTACATGTTTTGCGAGCTTCGGAGTAGATCGACACGACCCACCGCCCCCCAACCCCTTGCCTGCACGCCATCTTCCTCCTACCCTTAGCGTTAGCTTTAAGTACCTGCCCCGGACAGAGCACAATCGACTGCTTGCACAGTCATCGATCCGGCATGCGAAGCCGTCTTTCGTTCCTGCGTTTGTTCCCGTGATCATCAAAGGCACATCAGGATGACTGATTATCTGGCTGACATCAATCCCGTCGGGTTGAACCTCCTGGGGATCTTCGGGTTGTTGATCGGCGGCCTCGCGCTGTTTCTGCTCGGTCTGGAGTTCCTGACCGGCGGCCTGAAGGCCATCGCGGGATCGAAACTGCAGTCGCTGATTGGCGTACTGACCGCGAACCGGTTTCGCGGCGTGTTGGCGGGCGCCGCCGTGACCGCGCTGCTCAACTCGTCGACCATCACGACGGTGCTGATGGTCGGCTTCGTGTCAGCCGGCCTGATGACGCTGACCCAGGCGGTGCCGATGATCATGGGCGCGAACATCGGCTCGACGATCACCGCGCAGATCATCGCGTTCGACGTTTCGCGTCTGACGCCGTACATGCTTTCGATCGGCTTCGTGCTGCACGCGTTCGGCCCGCGCGAGCTGCTGCGGCAGATCGGCCGCGTCGTGATGGGGCTAGGGCTGCTGTTCATGGGCATCCAGCTGATGGGCGAGTCCACGCATCCGCTGCGCACGTACCAGCCGTTCATCGACGCGATGCAGGATATGCGCAATCCGCTCTTCGGTGTCATCGTGGGGGCGGTCTTCACCGCGATCGTGCAAAGCTCGGCGGCGACGCTTGCGGTCGTGATTGCGTTGAGCGGGCAGGGCTTGATGCCGCTCGAAGCCGCCATCACGCTGATTCTCGGCGCGAATGTCGGCACCTGCGGCACGGCATTGCTCGCCTCGATCGGCAAGACACCGGAGGCGGTGCAGGTCGGCGTCGTGCATCTGGTGTTCAATGTGCTCGGCGTCGTGATCGCGCTGTTCCTCATTCCGCAGATGGCCGAGTTCGTGCGTTGGATATCGCCGTCGCATCCGGAGCTGGAAGGCCTCGCGCGCCTCGCGGCCGAGGCGCCGCGCCAGGTCGCGAACGTGCATACGCTCTTCAGCGTGGCGAATACGCTGATCCTGATCTGGTTTACCGATCCGATCGCGCGGTTCGCGCAACTGGTCGTGCCGAAGCGCGCGAAGGCCGCCAAACCCGCGGGCGATCCTCGGTATCTCGACGAGTCGTCGCTGACGGTGCCGTCGCTTGGACTGCAACGCGTGCGTATCGAGCTGACCCGGCTCGGCGCGCAGGTGCTCGACGTCGTGCAACGCGGCTCGCAGATGGTGTCGGCCGGCACGATGGAAGAGATCAATCAGATGCTCGATCAGGACAAGGAAAGCGACCGGCTTGCCTTCGAGATTCTTCAATATATCGGCCGCTTGTCGCTCGTGGAGCACTCGGGGGACGAAGGTCAGCAGATGGTCGGCTACACGCAGGTCGCGAGCCATCTCGAGAGCATCAGCGGCATTGTCGGCACGACGTTGATGATGGTCGGGCAGCAGCGCATGACGCAGCAGATCAATTTGCTGCGCCTGCGCGATGTGGCGACCACCGAGTTTTCGGAGGCGGTGATCCGCAATCTCGAGCAGGCGATCCGCACGATCGAGGCGCCCGATCCGGAACAAGTCGCGAAGGTCGTCGACGCGAAGGCCGGCATCGATAAGCTCGCCGCGGCCACGCGTCAGGTCGTGCTTGCGAAGCTTCAACTGGCGGACAAGGCTGACGTGGTCACGTTCCGCGTCGCCATGGATCTGATCGAGCAGGGCCGGCAGATCGCTCACTTTGCGCGAGCCATTGCGAAAATTGGGGCAGCGCTTCAAGAGCATCGATAACGCGCGAGCCAAGGTCACCGATCGATCTATTCGCGCGGAACTGATCGCCAGCACACGAACGTTCACGTGGCGCGAGGGATAAGCTTTTCGCGTGTCATCCTCGTGACACGCTTTCACGGAGTGTGGGATTTTCCCGCATTTCCTGCGCGGGCTTGTTTCGTTTCGTGCGTGTTGTGGTATTAGTAGTGCAATGGTCGTGCTAGGTCGATTGTGCGATGACTCACATTGGCTTGCACAATAAGCAACGCCTGAAACGATTTAACACACGTCGTACCGAGATTTTGATAGCCTGTGTCGTAGCAGAGCCTTGAACTCAAGGAGGGCTTCACCATGATAAGGTGGCTTGCCAACTGGGCTTCACACCATGCTCCTACACCGGAGAAACAGGCCGAGCGTGCGCTGAACAACTTGCGCATGGAACTGTTTCAGGCCGAACAGCTCGTGCTCGACGCACAGCTGCGTGCCGACTACTACCGGGCTCGCTTGACCTTTCTGGAAGAAGTCACGAGAAAGGGAATCGAACAGGTATCCGACGAACGCAAGGGTCCGCAAGAGCCCTCCCAGCCATTGCGGCCGGGACTCAAGCTCACCGCGGCGCAATAGCCGCGTGTATTCCATTGCAATGTGTTCGGTCACCCCGCATGCGATATGCGCGGTGACGGCGATCGTCATGGCGCGGTCGCGTGCAATGTTTGCCGCGCGCAGAAGGTTCGGGTTGCCCGGTCTATCGCATCGACCGGGCAGCCGCGTCCGGGTGGCAGACTCTTGCTGCGCTTCGCTAATTGCGAAACGCTTGATTCGTCCTGCTTAACTTGCCAGATCGGGCGGCAGCTTGCCGCCGTTCGCCGCGAGCGCCTGCATCACCTGCTTGTGCAGCCAGACGTTCATGCTCGCGGAGTCGTTCATGTCCCCGCTGTACTTCAATTCCTGCGCAAGCTGCTTGCGGTGTTCGAGACTGCTGTCGACGCCGAGCGCTTTCATCGTGTCGACAATCGACGTGCGCCAGTTCAGAGTCTGTCCGCTTTCGCTGACGAGTTGATCCATCACGGCAGCCACGTCGACGTCGGTCAGTGGTGCGGGCGCGGCCGGAGCGTCGGGCGTCGCGGCTTGCGCGGCGGCCGGGTCGGGGGTCGGTTCCGTCGCGGGGGGAGGTTGGTCCGGCTTCGCTTTGCCGAACAGCTTGTGGACGATGTCACCGAAAATACTCATTTCCGAATCTCCGCGGTTAAATGACAAATGCGAGCGGGGGAGCTCGCAGGACATGCCCTCGTTATGCTACGCGTCTACCGCGATGGAAAACGTAAATTTTTGTCAGAGCGTGGTCATTCCGCGTTCGCAAATGAAAATGGCCTGAAGGGCGAGTCCGCCCTTCAGGCCATTCACGATGACTTCCTGAATCAGAAGTGCGTATGCAAGCCGATGCGTGCGATTGCCTGCGGCTGGCCGCTCGATGCGCCGTCCGAGGAGTTCATGCCGTTGATCTGCGCGAAGCCGCCCGAGCTTGCGCGCTGATACACACCCATCACATAGACGCTGGTGCGCTTCGACAGCGAGTAATCGGCGATTGCCGCGACCTGGTGTGCGTGATTGTTGTTCACGACCGAATTGCCCTTCATGTACATATACGACGCGCCGGTGGCGAGTGCCGGCGTGAACTTGTACTGCACGCCGACCGAGCCTTCATAGACCGAGCCGCCGTTCGCGGAGTTGCGCACGGTCGTGAAGAGGGCGTTCGTGAACCACGAGCCGAACCCGTAGTGCGCGCCGAGACCCCAGTTTCGCACGCTGACCTGCGGCGAACCCGCGGTGTAGGTTTTCACGTTCGTATAGGCGGCGTTGGCGCCGAACGAATTCGCTGCGTAGTTGAGCCCGAAGCTGGTCGAATTGCCCGCGCCAACAGAACCCGTGACGTTGCCGAAGCCATACATCGCGCCCGCGCTGAGGCCACCGAACAGCGGCGTCACGTACTTGACGGAGTTATTGACGCTTACGCCGGCCATGCGGTCCCAGTCGAAAGCGCCGGTCGGATTGCTCGGCAGAGCGAGTTTCTGGAACGGACCCGCGCGGAATCCGTAGAAGTGGCCGGAAACGCTGGAGGGATCGTTGCCGCCGGCGTAGAGCGAGTCCGTCATGAAATCGTACTGGTTACCCGCCGTGAACTTGCCGAGGCGATCGTTGACGAGCCCCACGTACGAAGTACGGCTGAACAGGCTCGAACCGTTCATGAATGCGCCGTTGTTCAACTGGTACTGGTTCACGAGTTCGAAGATGGCCTTGGTGCCGCCACCGAGATCTTCCGAGCCCCTCATGCCCCACAGGTTCGGGCCGTTGACGCCGTCGTCCATCTTGACGTTGTGCTTGCCACCCTGGTTACTCACGTACGTCACGCCGGTATCCATAAGGCCGAATAGCGTGACGCTGCTTTGCGCATGCGCTGCCGTCGACATCAAGGTACCCGCGAGAATGGCGAGCGCGATTTGCGTCTTCTTCATCGAAATGATCTCCTTTTTATTTAGTCATGCCAAGCGAAGCCGTAAAGCTGTGCCGCGTTAGTGGACCAGGCGGATCTCAGTTGATCCTGGTGATGCAAAACAGGCCGGGCACTGGTGAACGGCGCTCAATATAGTCGGCGCGATGTTCCCGAGGAAGTGGCTCGGACCGCGCGAAAAACACAATTGATTGAACAGCAGGCTGTCAGACATCGCGGGGTTTACGCGAACTTGCGAAGCGGCGCGCCGACGGCGCTTTTTCGGCGTATGCGCTGAAGATCATTGAAATATAAAAGTTTTCTTCTCGCGTCTCGCCAAAGAGATGTTTGCTTGCCGTAATGTAAAAGAAAAAAACAGGTAATAATGTGAAAGATACCGACAAGGGGGCCATAAATAAAACAGAAAGCCCTCTGCGTTGATTCGCAACGTGATTGGAAATAGCGTTGGGTTCACGCCACAACGTGGCAATATTCGCGATTGATGTCCCGTTCTTCTTTATACAAGCCCCCAAACGGATCGCGTGCTGCTCTATGCGATCAGGATAGAAGCAGTACTTCGCGGATTTCTCCGCCACGTCAATTCGCGCCGTGATTCAAGGCTATTCATTGCGCCACATTGCATTTCAATCTGTTTCTTTTCGCATCTAAAAAAATTATTGCGTGCATTCGTGCAAGTTCTCGATTCATGTATGAGTCGACTGTCGCGGTTACGCGTAAGTCCTTGAGCCATTGGCTGGAAGGTGACGGCGAGCGCCTTCACGATGGACGTGCACACGCATTAAAGAGCCGTCGATATCGCTGATCCTTATGGTTAACCCGCCATTACTTGTCATTCACCGTCTGGCTAACGTCGCGTCAAAACCCGACGAGTCTGTGCGAATGCACGGCCGCGGCCTAAAGAACAAAGACGTTTCTGAAAGCCGAAGTACTAGAAGAGGAGAAGTGAATCCATGAAGGTGAAGAAGACATGCGTGACTCAACGCGGATGCGAGATGCGCACCGCGATCACGCGCACAGGTCCGCTAGTGGACCGCGACAACCACGCAGGAGAACAAGTATGAGAACACTGCAAGCTCAGAAGTTGCTGTCGCGCATCAAGGCGCGCGGCGTTTCGCTGCTGACGCTCGTCGGCGTTTGCGCGACGGCCGCAATCGTCGCAGCGTGCGGCAGTAGCAGTAGCGTTACCGATGCCGCCAAATCGACGACGCTCTCGGTCGTTGCACCCGTTGTGGATTGTTCGAAGCTGGCCGCGATCGATATCACCGACATCGGCGGCGCAGGCAGTTCGATCACGTCGGCTACCGTTACCACCGCGACCATCAACGGCGCCAGCGTCAACTTCTGCACGGTGAAGGGCACGCTCGCACCGTCGAACACCTTCGAGGTGGCGCTTCCTGTCAGCACGTGGACGCAGCGATTCGCGGAACTGGGCTGCGGCGGTCTGTGCGGCAATCTGAGCGACCCGACCCAGCAATCGTCGTTCAGCTTCAGCTACACGTGCCCGCTCGTGCAGCAAGGCGGCTTCGTGACGGCGGCGACCGACATGGGCCACTCGAACAGCGACACGACCTGGACCACGGACACACAAAAGCAGGCTGACTTCGCCTACCGTGGGCAGCACATCACGACGCTCGCGGCGGAGAAGCTGATCAAGGCCTACTACGGGCAGACGCAGAAGTATGCGTACTTCATCGGCTGCTCGGACGGCGGCCGCGAAGCGCTGATGGCCGCGCAACGCTACCCGACCGACTATAACGGCATCATCGCCGGCGCTCCTGCTGCGCACTTCCAGACCCAGAACTCGCTGTATCACGGCTGGAACTTCGAAGCGAACAGCTCCACGGGCGATAGCACCGGCTATTCCGTGCTCTACGCTGACAAGACTGCGGTGTTGCACAAGGCGGTCATTGCGGCTTGCGGCGGACAAACGGGCGTGCCCGATGGCCTCATCGCCGAT
This sequence comes from Burkholderia sp. H160, assembly GCA_000173575.1. Taxonomy (GTDB): domain Bacteria; phylum Pseudomonadota; class Gammaproteobacteria; order Burkholderiales; family Burkholderiaceae; genus Paraburkholderia. The sequence goes on from ABYL01000020.1 coordinate 44,355, forward strand.
CCGCGCACCTGCAATTTCGATCCGGCTTCGATCCAGTGTGCAAACAGCGCAACGGACACCAGCAATTGCTTGACCGCTGCTGAAGTCAGCGCAGCCAGCAAGATCTATGGCGGCCCGATGGATGCTACGACGGGTGAACGGATGCTCGCGGGCTCGCCGCAGTTCGGCTCGGAATACAGCTGGACCGGTCTCGAGGTGGCCTCGACGAACGTGACGGCCGGACAGACGCTCGTCACGAAGCAGATGAACTACGGCATCGTGACAGGCGCCTACAACCTGATCTTCACGGGTTCGCCGACGATGCCGACCATCGACACGTTCGGCTACAAGGATGCAAGCTTCTACTCGACGTATCTGGCAGCGAACCATCCGCTCTATGACGCGACGAATCCGGATCTGTCCGCATTCAAGAAGGCTGGCGGCAAGCTGATCCTGTGGCACGGTTGGGCTGACCAGCACATCTCGCCGCTCTTCACGATCCAGTACTACGAGGCGATGCAGAACACGATGGGCACGTCGAGCGTGAGCGACTTCGCGCGCCTGTACCTCGTGCCTGGCGTTGCCCACTGCGGAGGCGGCGAGGGCTACGCGAACATCGACCTGGTCTCGCAGATCACGGCGTGGGCCGAGCAGGGCACGGCGCCGAACGCGGTCACGACCTACCTGCTCGATTCGTCGAGCAACGTGACGGCCACACGCCCGGTGTATCCGTACCCGGCAGTCGCTGCGTTCACCGGCACGGGCGACTGGAAGGTCGCCGCGAACTGGACGCAAGGCTCGCCGCTGTACAACGAGCCGACGCATCCGTGGGAGGGCTCGAGCTTCTATACGTCGTACACGCCGGCTACTCAGGGCGTTGCGGCGCCGTAAGCGGGCAACTGCTCTGCGGTAATTGACGACGAGCCGGCCTCGCACAGGCTGGCTCATCCCCAAGCGGAATGACCGTTGCACGGTCATTCCGCTTTTTCGCTTGCGCCCTTGATTCAAGGGGCAATTGCAATGCCAGCGCGGCCCATGTCTGCCGATCGCCGAAGGCCCGGCGTCCCACGGCCGTTCTATGCGAGTTCGTTCCCGCGTCATCTGTTCTGCTTATGAGGGTGTGCAAGAAGCGGCATTCGCGAAGCGCGCTTTCAAGGGCCTCATCCGCGGCTTGAGCGGTTATCCGGCGGGGCTTTTCGCGAATCGGCCCAGCTTCGCCGGTGCTATGCGGAACGGCGAAAATGCGGATACTTGCGTCGGCCCTATGGTTAACCCGCGCTTTGGCCTGTGAATCGCGAAACGTACCTTCACGCCAGTTGTATGAGTAAGGCGTGTGGAACCCCATCGCCATGATGCTTACGGGATCGACGTACATTGCGAAGCAACCCGCTTCGAGCGCGCGATGAGACCAATGAAGGAGACTGGAGAGTTTTGATGACGAGTACTACCAGCGGTAACAGGATTGATATCAAGGCGTTCATCGACGAACGGCCGATTTCGCTCTACCAGTGGTTACTGGTAGCGCTGTGTTTTCTGATCGTGACCGCCGACGGCATGGACGTGGCGATCATGGGTTTCGTCGCGCCGTCCATCATTCATGAATGGGCGATTTCGCGTCCCGAATTCGGGCTCGTGATGAGCGCGGCGCCGATCGGTCTCGTGATCGGCGCATTGTTCGCGGGTCCGGCGTCGGACCGCATTGGCCGCAAGTGGGTGCTGATCACCTCGGTGTTTCTGTTCGGCGTGTTCACGATCGCGACCGCGTTCACGCAATCGCCGTTTTCGATGGCGGCGCTGCGCGTGTTGAGCGGTATCGGCCTCGGCGCCGCGATGCCGAACTCGACGACGCTGCTGTCCGAGTACGCACCGCAACGCAAGCGCGCCTTGCTGATCACCGTCATGTTCACGGGCTTCAATCTCGGCTCGGCCTTGATCGGCTTCGTGGCCGGCGCGCTGATCCCGGTTCACGGCTGGCGCTCGGTGCTGATTTTCGGCGGCGCACTGCCGCTCGTGCTGATCCCGTTCCAGATCTGGCTGCTGCCTGAGTCGGCCCGTCTGCTCGCGGTGCGCGGCGCGCCTGCGCAGCGTATCGGCAAGGTGCTCGGCCGGGTCTGCGGCGTGCGCTTTGCGGGCAATGAAGAGTTCGTGTCGAACGAACCGCCGCTGCCGACGCGCAAGCCGATCGGCGTGCTGTTCTCGCAAGGTTACGGCTCGATGACGATCGCGCTGTGGGTCACGTATTTCATGGGCCTGCTCGTGATCTATCTGCTGACCGGCTGGCTGCCGACGCTGATGAAGGATGCGGGTCTGTCGGTCACGACCGCGGCCAACGTCACGGCGATGTTCCAGATCGGCGGCACGATCGGCGCGATCCTCGTCGGCTGGATCATGGACAAGGCGCGTCCGGCGCCGGTCATCAGCGCCGCGTATATCGGCGGCGCAGTGTGCGTGCTCGGGCTCGGCTACATCGGCGCGATGTCTTCGTCGCTCGCACTGCTCGTGTTTGCCGCAGGCTTCTGCATGAGCGGCGCGCAAACCGGTCTGAACGCATTTGCGCCTGGCCGCTACCCGACCGTCGCGCGTGCGACCGGTGTGAGCTGGATGCTCGGCATGGGCCGCTTCGGCAGCATCTTCGGCTCGGCAATCGGCGGCGCGCTGCTCGGCCTCGGCTGGCAGTTCGGTGCGATCCTCGCGATGCTGGCCGTCCCCGCCACACTGGCTGCAGTCGCCATCATGGTGAGCCAGCGTGTGGGCGGCGGCGCAACGGCCGCGCAGCCGAATACGGCGCAATAACGCTTGCAGGAACGCGGCGCGCGCGAGCGTTTCGCGCGCGCCGCTGGTTAATTCATCTACTGAGGAATCACGGTGATCATCGACATTCACGGCCACTACACCACCGCGCCCAAAGCGTTGGAGACGTGGCGTAACCGCCAGATCGCAGGCATCAAGACTCCCTCCGAGATGCCGAAGGTGTCGGAATTGCAGATCAGCGACGACGAGCTGCGCGAGTCGATCGAAAGCAACCAGTTGAAACGGATGCGCGAGCGCGGCCTCGATCTGACGATCTTCAGTCCGCGCGCGAGCTTCATGGCGCACCACATCGGCGACTTCGAAATCTCGAGCACGTGGACCGCGATCTGCAACGAACTGTGCTATCGCGTGAGCCAGCTGTTTCCCGAGAACTTCGTGCCGGCCGCGATGCTGCCGCAAAGTCCGGGTGTCGATCCGGCCACCTGTATTCCTGAACTCGTCAAATGCGTCGAGCAGTACGGCAATGTTGCGATCAACCTGAATCCCGATCCGTCGGGCGGTCACTGGACCAGCCCGCCGCTGTCGGACCGCTCCTGGTACCCGATCTACGAGAAGATGGTCGAGTACGACATTCCCGCGATGATTCACGTGAGCACGAGCTGCAATGCGTGCTTCCACACCACCGGTTCGCACTACCTGAACGCGGATACGACCGCGTTCATGCAATGCCTGACCTCGGACCTGTTCCGCGATTTCCCGACGCTGCGTTTCGTGATTCCGCACGGCGGCGGCGCGGTGCCGTATCACTGGGGACGCTTCCGCGGTCTCGCGCAGGAGCTAGAAAAAGCCCTTGCTGAAGGACCATCTGCTGAACAACGTGTTCTTCGACACCTGCGTCTATCATCAGCCGGGTATCGATCTGCTGACGCGCGTGATTCCCGTGGACAACATCCTGTTCGCGAGCGAGATGATCGGCGCGGTGCGCGGCATCGATCCGGAAACCGGTCACTACTTCGACGACACGAAGCGCTATATCGAAGCGGCGCACGTCGACGTCGAAGAGCGTCACAAGATATACGAAGGTAACGCACGGCGCGTCTATCCGCGTCTCGACGCGTTGCTGAAAACGAAGGGGCTGTAATCATGTATGAAATCGGAGTCGTCTATCGCAACATCCAGCGCGCGGATGCGGACGTGGCCGCCAAACTCGGCGCGCTCGGTTCGGCCACCGTGCATGAGGCCATGGGCCGCACGGGTCTGCTGAAGCCTTATATGCGCCCGATCTTTACCGGCGCGCGCGCGAGCGGCACGGCGGTCACGGTGCTGCTGCAACCGGGCGACAACTGGATGCTGCACGTCGCGGCCGAACAGATCCGGCCGGGCGATGTCGTCGTCGCGGGCGTGACCGCGGAGAGCACCGATGGTTACTTCGGCGATCTGCTGGCCACGAGCTTCAAGGCGCGCGGCGCGCATGCGCTGATCATCGACGCCGGCGTGCGCGACGTCAGCGTGCTGACCGAAATGAACTTCCCGGTCTGGAGCAAGGCGATTTCCGCGAAGGGCACCGTCAAGGCGACGCTCGGCTCGGTGAACATTCCGGTCGTGTGCGCGGGTGCGTTGGTCACGCCGGGCGACGTCGTCGTCGCCGATGACGATGGCGTGGTCGTGGTGCCGGCGGCCGCCGCGAAAGCGGTGCTCGACAAGGCCGCGGCGCGCGAGGCCAACGAAGCCGAGAAGCGCGCGACGCTCGCCTCCGGCGTGCTCGGTCTCGACATGTACAACATGCGCGGGACGCTCGAGCAGGCCGGGCTGCGTTACAAGGACTGACGGGCGTGGTCGAAACGATCAACGGTCAAGCCGCGCGCGCGCCGATCACCGGCATCTCGTCGATGGCCACGCGCCAGGTGCTGGCCGAACTCGCCGCGTCGTACGAGCGGCGCACGGGACAGGCGATCGCGATCGAATCGGTCGGCGGCGTCGACGCGGCGCGTCGCGTCGAGGATGCCGAAGTATTCGATATCGTCATACTCGCCGCAGACGCGATCGAGCGGCTCGCGGCGGCGGGCTGCGTCGATGCGGCGAGCCGCGTCGCGCTGGCGCGCTCGGGCATCGCGGTCGCAGTCGCGGCCGGAACCACGCACCCGGACATCGCGACCGAAGCGGCGTTGCGCGACGCGATTCTCGGCGCGCGCAGCATCGGCTACTCGACGGGGCCGAGCGGCACGCATCTGCTGAAGCTTTTCGAACGCTGGGGCATTGACGGCCAGATCGCTTCGCGTATCGTGAAGGCGCCGCCGGGTGTGCCGGTCGGCACGCTCGTTGCACGTGGAGAAGTCGCACTGGGCTTTCAGCAGATGAGCGAGTTGATTCACGTGCCGAGCATCGACGTACTCGGCGAGCTGCCGGCCGCCGTTCAATCCACCACGACTTTCACCGCCGCGATCTGCACGCTGGCACGCGAGCGTGAAGCGGCGCAGGCGTTGCTGGCGTTTCTGGCATCGCGCGAGGCCGACGGCGCAAAGTTGCAAAACGGCATGTCGCCGGCCTGAGTTCAAACCAGCAGTTTGCCCCACTCGAAATCGATACTGTCCGGCGTGAAGGGCAGCACGCCCGCGCCGGGCGTAAACGTCAGTTCGCCGAAATAAACCCGGTCGTCGGGCGCATACAGGTCGACCCGCACGTAGTCAAAGTCCTCGCACAGTCGTTCCGCGACATCCAGTACGGCCTGTAGGTGCCGCGGGCGCGGAGCGGGCGCCGCACTGCGCTTGTAGTCACCGATCGCGATATCGAGGTGATTCCAATCGATGTCGTAGACATCGCCGTGCGTCGCGTCACCGAACCGATCCGAGATCACGAGGATATAGATGATCGGCCGCCCGGGCCGGCCGCCGAAGCAGTGCAGCTTGAAATCCGCCGGAATCTGGCCGCGCTGGTCCAGCAGCAGTTGCTCGAAGAAGATGCGCGGTTCGATCATCCGATAGTGCCGCTCGCGCGCAACGTAATAAAAGTCGGTGTGCAGCCATTGGTCGGCGAGCTTCTTCAGCTTCTCGAACGAGGTGTCCGACTTGTTCCTCACGACTTCGACGAAGCTGCTGCCATGATTGGCTTTCATCACGAAAGCATTGGGCAGCGCATCGAACACGTCGGGCGTGAACGCGTCGGGCGCTGCGATCAACGGTATTAAATGCTCGTCGCCGATTTTGCGGGCAACATACTCCCGCACCAGCAGCTTGTCGGTCAGGCCGATATAGCGAGGATCAGGGTGAAGATTGCGTTGCAGGATCTTCTCGTTGAACGTGACCGGATGAGTCAGGTTCGGATAGCGGCCAATGCATTTGTGATGTAACAGGCTGAGGAATAGGGCATCGGGCAAAAGCGTCTTCGCCGCTTCCTTGATCTTTCTCGCGGTAGTTGGCGATTGCGGGAGCGACGAATGCGCACCCGTGCAATGCACCGGCCGCTCGACGAGCGAAGCTTCGGCAGTGTCACCGGTCTGTAAGGAAGCCTGGCTTTCCGACGCGATAGCCGCGTCCTCCGCATCGAGCCCGGCGGATTTCATGATCGACATGTTCAATCCCTTTACGGTCGAGTCGAGAAGTCGTCCTCGGAGTAACAGGGGAATCGAAATCAAGGGAAATCAAAGCGTCAGCGGCGCCTGGCGCAGCATCTCGGTCGCGGCGCTCCAGCTTTCCTCCGGCGTCAGCCAGCGCTCATCCGTGTCACCGTGCTGTTGCGCGCGGAACTGCGTCGGCGACATCCCATAGCGTTCCTTGAATAGCCGCCCGAGCCGATTGCCGTCGCCCATTCCGCAGCGGCGCGCTATCTTGTCGACCGGCAAATCGGTGTTCTTCAGCATCGAGCGAACGATCTCGAAGCGTGTGCGCAGCAGATATTCGAGCGGCGTCATGCCGAACTCGCATTTGAAGCGGCGCTGAAAATTGCGCTTGCTCATTGCCACCGATTCGGCGGCCTGCGCAACCGAAATTGCCTTGCTGTAGTTTTCCTTGATCCAGCGCGCCGATTCGCGAATCTTCTCGGTCGTCGTCGTGATGTTGACGTCATCGAGCTCCGAGCGGTTTTTCTCGGCGTAGCCGGTTTGCAGAATGCGGCCGATCTTGCGGGCCGTGTCGGTATTCATGTCGCGTTCTATCTGCGCGAGCGCGAGATCGGTCGGCGTCACGTTGCTTTGCGTGCGCGCGGCGTCGCCGCTGTCGTCGAACAGAAACATCGGCACGATCGATTGCAGCGGATCGTTGCAGACGACGGCGAGATTCGCCCCCTGCTGCATGCCGAACGAGGCGATCGATCCCTGCAGCGAGATCCACGACAGAAAGCGGTCGTTGGACTCCGCCACTTCGGTGACGTCGCGGCACGCAACGAAGAACGCATGGAAATCGGCGAGGCAGTAGCGTTCAAGGCCTTGCGTCCAGATCGAGATGCCTGAGGAGCTGGTCACGAGACCACCACCGTCGGACACCACGGTAAACCGGTATGGCGCCTCTTCGCCAGCTGTTCGCTTGAACTCATTGGCAAGACGAAACGCATCGCCGATCGCGCCGGTGCTTGCCATCGAACAATCCTGAAAGACGAATAGACCAATGTGCTTCATCACGCGAGCTTCTCCAAACGGGAAAATCTACGCATTGAGATTAGCGCATCGAATTGGGCGAGACGAGCTTGGCTGGCATGCGCGGGTGTTTTGGCGTAATTGTCTGGATCGCAGAAATTCTTACCGCGTTATTGGTTAACACTCGTGCTATTAATTAACATTATACGGAACTTTTTTCTTGTTCAATTAGCCCGATTTTTGCAGGTGAAACCCTCGACGATCTGCGGAATGCGCCGAGTGGCATGGGTTCGGCGCGATTAGACGGATAACGACCACATTCTCTACACATGAATCGCGCAATTTGGGTTCTGTCGCGATGTACAGCGCCTGCCGTATAGAACTGTTACAGCAATTGCAGATAGCAACAAGGCTTTCCGGTTTCTGTTTCATTTGTAAAAGGCTCCGCATTATCGGCCAATAACACCCTACTTTGGGCCGTGCGCGAATGCCTCGATCCTTTGCGGACTATGCTTCACCGCAACATCGAGAGAGAAATTGTCAATCGCGGATTCGTGAATGGCGGGTATCGCATTCCCTGATTCGTGAGAAGAACAATCGGCACTGCCGCGGTGGATAAGCAATAGGTGTGTAGCCTCCCGTGGTTCGAGAGGTCCCGAACACGGCTCCCCGACCTAACCCGACACAGCACGTCGCTTCGCCGTGCTGCCAGCCAATCCAGGGCTTATCCGGCCGGCGGCATTAATGTGACGTGGCGACGCAAAGCGATCGTCGATCGTTTTGTTCATCAACCTGCAAGGATCAGACCGGTGGATTACTATCCGCAAAACTCGCTCTATCCCGCTATTGATTCCGAGCGCCGACAACTCAGCGCCCGCGGGATGCTAACGCTAATGCGCGACCATATCTGGGAGATCGTGGTGACGACGGTCGTCGTCCTCACGCTGGCCGTCGCGTATCTGCTCATCGCCACCCCGATCTATTCCGCCGACGTAATAGTTCGCGTGGACCCACCCGAGCCGAATGCGCTCGGACTCGCGCTGCAGAACCAGGAACTGATGCCGCCGCCATCGCCGTCGCCGGTCACCGAAATGGCGGTCATGGAGAGCCGTTCGGTCTTGCAGCCGGTCATCGACCAGTTCCGATTCGACATATCGGTCAAGCCGCACAAGCTTCCGGTGCTCGGCGACATCGCCGAGAAATTCGCGACGCCGGGTGAACCCTCCGCGCCGTGGCTGGGGATGAAATCGTATGCATGGGGCGGCGAGCGCGTGCAAATCGCCTCGCTCGACGTGCCGCGCGAACTCGAGGAAGAGAAGCTGACGTTGACCGCGCTCGAGAACGGTGCCTACGAATTGCACGGCCCATCCGGCGAGCTGCTCGCGAGAGGCGTGGTGGGCACGCCTTTCAATCAGAACGGCGTAGCGATGCTCGTGAAGGAGCTCGACGCGCGGCCGGGCACGAAATTCGAGGTGATTCGCTGGAACGAACTCGATGCGATCAAGCGCTTCTCGGGTCTCATCAAGGTCGGCGACAAGGTGAAGGACTCCGGGCTGCTGCAAATCCAGTATCGCGACAAGAGCCCGGACAAAGCCGCGGCCGTCGCCAATGCGTTGGGGAAGCAATACCTCGCATCCGCGGTGGCGAGCCGGCAATTGAACGATACGCAGACGCTCGAATTCATTAACGGCGAACTGCCGCGCCTACTCGCCGAATTGCGAAAAACCGAGGAAGCGCTGAAGAACTTCCGCTCGAGCTCGCAGTCGATGCAGCCGACCAACGAGGCGCAAGCCTATTTGCAGGGCGGCCTCGATCTGGATAAACAGATCGCGACGCTGCAATTGCAGCGCACGCAATTGCTCGAGCGCTTTACGGAACAGAGCCGCTGGGTGCAGAACGTCGACGAGCAACTGGCGCAGTTGAAAGAAGCGAAGGCGAAATTCTCCGACCATTTCAACGGCATGCCGGCATCCGAGCGCGCGAGCGTCGATCTGATCCGCGCGCAGAAGGTGGCGGAAACCGTTTATCTCGGCATGGTGCAGAAAGCCGAGCAATTGCAGGTGCGCCGCGCCAGCACGACGGGCGGAGCGCATATTCTCGATCAGGCGATCAGGCCGCATATGCCTGTCATGCCCCAGCCGATTCTCGTGCTCGGAGGCGGATTGGTGCTCGGTGTCCTGTCCGGCGTCGTGATGGTGTTCATGCGCCGCCATGTGATGGTCGGCGTCACGGATCCACGCTACGTCGAGCGTCAGATGAGCGTGCCGGTGTTCGGCGAGATCCTGTTCAGCCATCAGCAACTGCTGCTCGATCGCGATGCGCTCAGCTCGGCGCGCAAATCGCTGCCGGCAGCGACGGCGCGTGCACATCCTCCGATGCAGAAGAGCCTGCACGAGGTTCAGTTCGATCGCGGCGAGCAGAACAGGATTCTCGCCGCGCGCTTTCCGCACGACACGTCGGTGGAAGCGTTGCGCAGCGTACGGACCGCCGTCACTCGCGATCTCGCGCGTGCGCGCAATAACATCGTGATGATAATCGGGCCCACGCCGTCCGCCGGCAAGAGCTTTATCGCCGCGAATCTGGCGATCCTGCATGCGGAAATTGGTTCGCGTGTGGTGCTGATCGATGCCGATATGCGGCGCGGTCATCTCGCCTCGCTATTCAACGAGAGCAATCGCGGCGGTCTGTCGGAAGTACTGTCGGAACGGTTGCCGTTGCGCAACGCGTTGCGCTCGACCGGTATCGACGGATTGACGTTCCTGTCATGCGGCGTGCGCCCGGAGAACCCCGCTGCGCTATTGATGAAGCCGCGCCTGAAAGAGGTACTCGATCGGCTGTCGGACCAGTTCGATCTGGTGATCATCGACACGCCGCCTTTCCTTGCCGTCACCGACGCGTCGATCGTCGCGAACGAGGCGGGCGCGTCCCTGCTCGTGTTGCGCTCCGGCATGCAAAGCGAGGAGGAAATCGCCGACGCGATCAGAAAGGTGGAGCGCGCGGAAGGGCGCATTGCGGGTGCGGTCTTCAATGGCATTCCACTGCGTCGAAGCACGAAGAATTACGGCTACGAAACGAACTATGCCAGCGATTTCGGCGAGCCCGACCTTGCGCCGGGAGCGCCGCATGGCACCTGAGCGTGTCGATACATCGACGGGGAAAAGCATGCTCGCGATGGCGTAAAACGGAGAATCAGATGGCCTTTGCAATCAACGGAAAGTTTACTTCGCAGCCCATCACGGGGGTCCAGCGCGTTGCCTATGAACTGACTAGAGCCATGCAGATGCGCGCCGTGCCGGGCGACGAACCCGAAGTGTTCGTGCCACCCAACGTGGTCGAACCGGGCTCGCTGCTCAAACGGCAGCGGCGCTTTCCATGGCTGCGCGGCACGTTGTGGGAGCAGATCACGCTGCCGATCGCCGCGCGCGGCGTCACATTGTTGAATCTGTGCAATACGAATCCGCTGTTCAAGCACGGTCAGGTCGTGATGGTTCACGACATGGCCGTCTATGACGTGCCGCAAGGATTCTCGAGGAAATTCCGCCTCTGGTATCGCGTTTGTTTCGCGCTATTGCCGCGCACGCATCCCATTGTTCTGACGGTGTCGACGTTCTCGAAGACGCGCATCTGCCATCACCTGAAGATTGATGAATCGCGTGTGAAAGTGGTGGCGCCCGGCGCGGATCATCTCGACCGGATCGTCGCCGACCCCGCGGTGCTGCAACGGCTTGAATTGCGCAAGGATGCCTATTGCGTGATCGTCGGCAGTCTCGACCCGCGCAAGAATCTGCGAGGCGTGCTCGATGCGATCGAGCGGCTCGGCCATCTGCGCGACGTCAAATTCGTCATTGTGGGCAGGAAGAATCCGCGCATCTTCAGCAGCACAGGCCAGGAGCATCCGGTGCATTCGCGTCAGGTCGTGTGGGCGGGTTTCGTGTCGGATGAGGAATTGAAGGCGCTGTATCAGAACGCCGGCTGCCTCGTGTTTCCGTCGTTGTACGAAGGATTCGGTTTGCCGCCTCTCGAAGCCATGTATTGCGGCTGCCCCGTGATCGCGTCGGCTTGCACGTCGATACCGGAAGCGTGTGGAGGTGCCGCGATGTATTGCGACCCGACTTCCGCGGACGACATCGCCGCGAAGATCACGCAAATGATGAGCGATGCGGATCTGCGCCAACGTCATCGCAGCGCGGGGCTGCTGCATGCGCGCGAGTTTCGCTGGGAGCGCGCGGCGCAAAAAGTGCTCGAAATCCTCTATATCCAGACCGGCGAACGGCTGGCCGAACTGACGCCGCGGGCGTCGGCGAGCTAGCGATGGGTGGGCACGTACATGGATCGGATGAAGTCCCGTGCTGGCAGAAGACGTGCATTGCGGACACTCGCCGCGCTGGCGGCGGGTGCGGCCGCGCCGTTGTCAAATATCAGGCCCGCTGTTGCGCTGATACCGGCTGCAGCGCCTGCGAGCGCGCGCGCCCGCAGGATCACCGATCTGATCGGCACAAACGGCTGGGCCGGCTCGGCGGCCGATATCCAGATGTGGCAGGCGATGGGTATCAGCTGGGGGCGCGGCGAGGTCGGCCCGGGCCAACCTGAACGGCCCGGTGAGGTGATGCGCATCGACAAAACCGGCCCCGCGTACGATAGTGATCTACCGCCCGTGCTGATGCGAAACGAACGCAATGGAATCGGTTCGCTGCTGCTGCTCGGCTTTACGCCGGGATGGAATGCGAGTGTGCCGGGCGACAGCAAATCCGCGCCCGTCGATGTCGACGCGTGGAAGCACTATGTCGATGCCGTGGTTCGCAAGTACTCCGGGCCACCTTATAACCTGCGCTATTTCCAGATCTGGAACGAGGCCGCGGGCAAATTGTCCGGCGGATTGCCGCAGGCGACGTTCTGGCACGGGCCAGATTTCAGCACGGATGAAAAGCGCGCGAAGCCGTACGAGCGCGCGATGCAGGACTATGTCGAGCGCATTCATATTCCCGCCGCACGCATCATTCGCAGCTATCACGCGTATGTGGTTTATGGAGGCTGGCCGGACCAGGGGGGGCTCGATAACTTCCAGCGCTGGCTCGAATACCGAAGCCCGGCATTGAACGAGCGCATGCTCGACTGGGTCGACTACATCGACACGCATTATCTGCCGGTCGCCGATATGGAACCGCTGTACCAGCAGTACGTGAAAAACGGTCCCGCACGCGGCATCTGGCAAACGGAGATCGGCAACGAGTACATGAAGGATCCGCACTATTTGCCGCGTTATTTCTTCGATTTCGCGGTGTGGGCGCTCGGCAGGAATTGGGACGATCCGGACAAGTACCTGTCGATGATCTATCACTGGGACGGCTATGAACCGTTTCGTCTTACGCATCGGGGTCCGCCTGAACGGACCTACAACGTGTCCGGTCGCAGCCTGGTCGTGCTGCGTCAAACCGCGGGTGGGCATCTGGCGAGTTTTTCAAAGCCGCTGCAAGTCAGTCCCGGGGTGGCTGCAAATGCCCTGCTTTCCGGCAACGACCTCGTGATACAGGTGAGTAGCAGCGCGGGCTGGCAGAGCATTGCCATCGGCGGGCTGCAGGCGCTGCGCTCACGCGCGGTGAAGGCCGATTTCATCGATGCGCTCAGTGGTGAGGCGAGCGCACCGGGCAACGTTGCATTGGGTTGGGACAACGATCTGATGCAGGTGCGGTTCAAGGTACCCGGCCAGCTGAACGGCGCTGGCAATAATCCGCCGAGGCATCTGGCTTATCTCGTGGTGCGTCGAGTGACGCGGGGGGTGGCATAGCGATATTTCGTGAGTTTGACGGTCGCCGGGAGCCGGCGGATTGAACCTGAAAAATAGCGTTGACACATGATGAAACAGGTCACCATTGCGATTTGCAATTACAACTACGAGCGCTATCTGGCCGCGGCGATCGACTCTGCGCTCGCGCAGGAGTATCCGGCGACCAAGGTCATGGTCGTCGACGATGGCTCGACGGACGGTTCACGCGCGATCATCGAAAGTTACGGTGATCGCGTGCAGTTTCTCAGCAAGAAAAATGGCGGACAGGTGTCCGCCTACAATCATGCGATCGCATCGCTCGACACCGAGTATGTGATCTTTCTCGATTCCGACGACGTGCTGTACCCATCCGCGGTCTCCGAAGTCATGCGCTTTTTCGAGCACGGCACGTGGGCCAAGGTGCAATTCCGGCTCGACGTGATGGACAGCCAGGGTGCGTTGACGGGCGCCCACGTGCCGCATAGCGAGCCGCCCCAGGAATGCGGCGAACTGCTGCGTGAAGGTTGGCTCTATCCGTCGCCACCCGCGTCGGGCAATGCTTACCGGGTGAGTGCGCTCAGGCAGATCTTTCCGGTCCCTGAAGAGGGCGTGAATCGCTATGGCGCCGACTTTTACGCAATCTATGGCGTCGCACTGGCGGGCCCCATCGCGACTGTGCCGAAGTCGCTAGGCGGCTATCGGGTGCATAACGCGGGCAGTGAAACGGTGTCGTTCGCGAACTCGGAACAACTGACGAAAGCGCCACGCGCATTCAACATGCGCTGGGCCATCCTGCGCAATATTGCCAAAGTCCGGCTCGACATAGAACTGCCGGCGACGTTTCTCGACTTCTCGCACGAGAGAGCGACATTCTGTTCTTCCATTTATCGCGCGACTCTTTTTAGGCGCTGGCACTGGATGCTGCTCGATTCAAGCAGTTATCTGCATACGATTGTCGCGAATCCGTTCTGGAGCCCGAAGAAAAAACTCGGCACGCTCGTATTGTCGAGTCTGTGTCTCGTGCCTTACTCGCCGCTATCGGATTTCGCGGTGCGTTATATCGCGAACCCGCTTGCGCGCCGTCGCGTCCCAGGACGCTGAGGGCGAAGGAGGAAGGCATGGATAAACGAACAAGCGCCAATGTAATCGCCTTTGTGTACGGCGGCTATTTGATGAGGTACGTCTACCTCATCATCGTCGTGCCGTTCTACGGACGAGTGCTGGGTGTGGCCGAGTACGGGCGGGTACTCGCGTCGATGTCGCTGATGAACGTGATATGGATGCTCGTCAGCTTCGGCTTCACGTTCGTCGGCATGCGCGAGGTGTCGAAAGCGCAGTCGACGGACGAATGCAATGCGATCTATTCGCTGCATGTCAGCGCGCGGCTGTTGCTCGCCGTGATCGGCGCGGGCATCGGCATCGTTGCGACCTTGAGCTCGCCGGTATTGTCGGAGCGGCCTCTCATCGGGCTGCTCGCGACCTTGCTCGGCATCGTGTCGGCACTCAATCTCGGCTGGCTATTTCAGGGGCGGCATTACTTTCGCACGCCGATCATGATCGAGGTGTTCGGCTTCGCGGTGAGTCTCGTGCTGGTGCTGACGCTAGTCAAAGGACCGGAAGACGCCGTATGGGTGCTGGCGAGTCTGCTGATTGCGGGTATCGCGTCGTCGATCATTTCGTACGGTCTGACAACGTGGCAGCTCGGGCTGCCGCGTCTCACGTTTTCCGGCGTCGTGCCGCTCGTGCGCAGTTCGGCGATGCTGTTCTGCTATTCGTCGGGCTCCGTCGTGCTCACGGCATCGTCGACGTATTTGCTGACCTTGTTGTCGACGCCCGCGCAGGTCGGTTATTTCGGCGCGGCCGAGCGTTTCGCGACGATCGGACTGAGCCTGATGGGCCCGGCGGGGCAGGTCTTTATTCCGACGATAACGCGACAACTCGCGCAGGGCGACAAGGAAGGCGCGCATGTCACGACCCGGCGCGGCGCCATGCTGCTGCTCGGCTACGGCGTGCTCGTGCTGTGCGGCGCATTGACGCTTTCGCCTTTCCTGTTGCCGCTGATACTCGGGGCCGCGTTCGAGCCGAGTGCACATGTCTTGCAGGTCTTTGCATGGATGTTTCCGTTTGCCGCTTTCAACGAACTCGTCGCGTTCTATGTCTTCGTGCCGCGCAGAAGGGACAAGGTGCTCGCGATTGCCGGCGTGGTATCGGGCCTCGTCAATCTCGGGTCGGCGCTCGTTCTCGCGCCGCACTTCGGCGCGATGGGCATGGCGTCTGCTCGGGTGATCGGCGAAGCGACGCTGTCGGCGGCGCTGCTCGGCGTGATGATTCGCCTCGGGCTGGTTAGCCTGTTGCCGGGCGCCGAGCGGGCGCTGGAGCGGGTGCGGGTGGTATGCGGGCTTCGTACGCAGACGAATGGCGCAAAGGACGATTGAGATGATGCGTGAGTGTGCGGGGGTTTGGGTGGATTGTCACAGGAGGTCGAGGTGAAAGTCGCTATTGTTCACGATTGGCTGGTGGTTTCAGGCGGCGCCGAGAAAGTATTGAAGAACATCATCGAGTGCTTCCCGGATGCGGACATCTTTTCGATTGTCGATTTTCTCGAAGACCGCGAATGCGTGAAGGGGAAGTCCGTCAACACGTCGTTTATCCAGA
The DNA here is from genome assembly GCA_000173575.1 of Burkholderia sp. H160. Classification (GTDB taxonomy): domain Bacteria; phylum Pseudomonadota; class Gammaproteobacteria; order Burkholderiales; family Burkholderiaceae; genus Paraburkholderia. Next base: position 60,071 of record ABYL01000020.1, read on the forward strand.
AGATGCCGTTCGCGCGAAGACGTTACCGTGCCTATCTGCCGTTGATGCCGATTGCCATCGAGCAGGTCGATCTGTCCGGCTACGATCTCGTCATTTCGAGCTCGCACGCGGTCGCGAAAGGCGTGTTGACCGGGCCGAATCAGGTGCACATCAGCTACGTCCATTCGCCAATCCGCTATGCGTGGGATCTGCAACATCAGTACCTGCGCGAATCTCATCTGGACACGGGACTGCGCTCGGCGTTGGCGCGCGTGCTGCTTCATTACATTCGCGGCTGGGATTCGCGTTCCGCGAACGGCGTCGATCATCTGGTGGCGAATTCGCAGTTCATTGCACGCCGCATCCGAAAAGCCTATCAGCGGGAAGCAACGGTGATCTATCCGCCGGTCGATCTGGCGAATATGTCCATTGGTACGGAGAAAGAGGATTTTTACGTGACGGCGTCGCGGATGGTGCCTTACAAGCGTATCGATCTGATCGTTCAGGCCTTTTCGCAAACACCCGAACGCAAGCTCGTCGTGATCGGCGACGGTCCCGAGATGAAAAAGATCCGCTCGGTGGCCGGCAAGAACGTCGAGATTCTCGGGCATCAGCCGTCCGACGTGCTGATCGATCATTTGCGGCGCGCGCGTGCCTTCGTGTTCGCGGCGGAAGAAGACTTCGGCATTTCCGTGGTCGAAGCGCAAGCCTGCGGCACACCGGTGATCGCGTTCGGCCGCGGCGGCGCGCTCGAATCGGTGGTGGGTTTGCCGCTCGAGCGGGCCACCGGGGTTTTCTTTGGCGAGCAAACCACCGCGTCGTTGCTCGAAGCCGTCAGCCGGTTCGAGAGCAATGCAGGCCTATTCGACGCGCGCACATGCCGCAAGAATGCCGAGCGCTTCTCATCGGAGAACTTCAAGAAAGCGCTGATGAGCTTCGTCGATACGCGGCTTCCGTACGCGTGCGTGGACCAGTTTCTTCCGTTTGCACAGAGTCAGCCGCAGCCGGTCGAAAAACGTCATCTTGCCGACGTTACGCCGTGAGTAGGGCGCTGGGACAGGGGTTGTGAGGCCCGCTGACCCACGGCGCCTGCCTTGCGCGGTCCGCGCGGGTCAGACCTGAATACGGGAGCCCCCAGCGGACGCGCGGCGATCAGCATCGAGATGACCAGAGTAAGAATCAGAACGTTCGACGGCGTGACCAGCCGATGCTCGGTTGCCGACATCACCAGCAGGCAAACCGACGAAATCTCCACGAAGCGGAACGCCGCGAAATGGCGGCCACCCTCGACCAACGCGGCGAACGCCGCACCCTGCTTGCTCCACTCGATCAGTTTCCAGTAAAACGCGAGCATCAGCGCCAGGCCGACCACGCCGAGCTCGGCGAGGATATTCAGGTACGAGTTGTGAGCATGCGAGTCGCTGTGCTCGATCACGACGTCGGACGGCACGGCGAACAGATGGAAGTACGAGGCGATGCTGCCGATATGGTCGTCGAAGGAGCCGAACCCGAGACCGACGATCGGGCTCTGCTCGAAATACGCGAGCGCTCGCGGCCACAGCCACTCATAGCGAATGTTGAGGTTGGCGAGCTTGGCGTCCTGATTGTGAATCGAGAACGTATAGCCCATATAGTCGACGGTCGGGTCGGTATGGTAAATCGCCACCGCGAACGACGCGACCAGCATCACGCCGATCGCCGACCCGAGCATCCAGCGCTTGCGGCCAAAGTACAGATACGGCAGCACGATCGCGGCGCCAAGCAGTGAGCCGCGACTATAGGTGGAAAACAGCATCAGCGCATTAAGGGCGAGCAGCGCGATCAGCAGCCTGCTGCGCTTTTGCAGGTAGCAGGCCACGCCGAGACAGAACAGCATCGCGAAGAAGCCGCCGGCTGCATTACGGGCGATGAAGTAGCTGCCGAAGCTGTCGTCGGGGTGAGTGAAGATGCTGAGCAGGCCGTTTTCGATGATGTAGTACGCGTACATCGGCAAGTTGATAAGGACCGCGAACGTGAAAAACGCGCGCAGTACCTTGTTCATGTCCCAGCGGTGCGCATACACGCAACCGGCAAAAATTGGCGCATAGGAGATGAAAAAATTGCCGTCTCGCCGATAGAAATCGAATTCGAGAAACGACTGCGGATCGTAAAACAGCGTCGAGACGATCGCGAGCGCTGTGAAAGCCGTCAGCGGCGTCATGAACGGGGGGTAACTGCGGCCGTAAAAGCGCCATGCGCACAACAGCAGCGGGATAAAGCCGATCGCACTGATGGGCACCAGATTGGTGACCGTCAGGAACAGTGCGAGTAGCGAAATATAGGCCATTGCAACTCCAGAAAGACGGATGGCGCGCCGGTTGGGGGTGTACCCATGCGCTGGGCGATGGCGAGGTTGGGACAAGCGGAAAACGCACGGTGTGGCCGCACGGGATCACGTCGTATAACTTTGACATGAATGCCACGGCACGTTCATTAAACGGTAGCACGTGTCACTGCATTTTTTCAACCATGCGCATCCCCTGCAATAGAAGTGCAAGCTCGTTCGCAAGTTTGCGAAAACAGGTCCCCGAGCGCCGCCAAAACTTCCTCGCTTCGCGCCACATGCGCCGCGGCACAATGCGGCCTCACTATGATTGAACTCATCGGGGCACGACGGCGACCAGATCCGATGCACGTCGTTGCCGCATTCGTTCTTTCATTTCAATCGTTTTCCGGTCGTCGTTGTCGTGCAGACCACTGCGATCCGGCCAGTCAGTTTCCGTACTTTCCGATCGAGCCGGATTCGGCGTCGGCGTATGCGTCTTTTCACTGCGAACTGAACGACTGGCCTGGTCCGTCTGACGCGGACGTCCCTGTCAACAAAATCATATGAGACGGTATTTGTGACAATCGCGGCGCACCGCGTGATGCGGTGTCGTTCAGGGAGAAGCGTTCCCAGGCCGGTTTCAATGCGAAGGAGTTAGCGATGGGCAAGGTTACGGCGGCAGCAGCCGCGACGGATGTCGAAACGATACGGCAGGACTCTGCCGAGGCGGAGTATCCGCTGCTCGTGCAGGTGATTCTCGCTGGCGGTGCCGGCACCCGGTTGTGGCCAGTGTCGCGCGAACAGTTTCCCAAGCAACTGATCGACGTGATTGGCAATCAGACTTTGTTGCAGGCGACCATGGGGCGCATGGCGGGTTTTGAAGGCGCATGGAGCGTCGCGGCCGATCCCGTGATTGTTTGCGGCACCGAGCATTATTTCGCCACTTACGAACAGGCTCGCGAAATCGGCGTCAACGCCCGCATCGTGGTCGAGCCCGCGCGTCGCGATACCGCGCCGGCACTGACGCTTGCCGCGCTGGCGGCAAGCGCGGAAGACGAAGACGCGATCCTGGTGGCGATGCCCGCCGACCATGCGATAGCGAATCTCGAAGCGCTTCATCACGCGCTGGACATCGCGGCGACGCATGCGCGCGACGGCGCGATCGTCACGCTGGGCGTGCCGCCAGAGCGGCCCGAGACGGGGTTCGGTTATATCCGCCTCGGCGATGCGTTGCCCGATGGTGCGCGCCGCATCGAGCGCTTCGTCGAAAAGCCCGCGGCGGAACTCGCGGCCCAGTACGTCGCGTCGGGCAATTACTGGTGGAATAGCGGCATCTTCGTCGTGCGTGCGTCGCTGTGGCTATCCATCGTCGAGCAGTTCCAGCCGGACATGCATGCGGCTTGCGTTGACGCGTGGCGCGACGCGAAGAAGACCGAGGAATGCATCATGCCGGACTCCGACGCGTTTCTGTGTTCTCCATCCGACTCGATCGACTACGCGGTGATGGAGCAGCTCGGCAAGGCGGATTCGGCGTTTTCCGGCGTGGTGGTGCCGCTCGAAGCGGGCTGGTCCGATCTCGGCTCGTGGGATGCGGTATGGCAAGCGATGGAGAAGGACGAGTGCGGTAATGCCGCGAGCGGCCGCGTGCTGTTCGAAGGGGCCACCGCGACTTACGCACGCTCGCAAGGAGGCAGGCTTCTCGCCTGCGTCGGCACCACCAACATGATCGTGATCGAGACCGACGACGCGGTGCTCGTCGCGGATCGCTCGCATGTGCAGGACGTCAAGGAACTCGTGTCACGGATCAGGCGCGAGAAATCGCCGGAAGCCGATGCGCACAGAAAAGTTCGCCGCCCCTGGGGCTTTTACGACTCGATCGATCACGGCGATCGCTTTCAGGTGAAGCGCATCGTCGTGATGCCGGGCGGGCGCCTGTCGTTGCAGATGCATCATCATCGCGCCGAGCACTGGGTGGTCGTGTGTGGAACGGCGCTCGTCACGCGCGGAGAAGAGCAGTTTCTTCTCGGCGAAAACGAATCGACCTATATCCCGCTGGGTGTTCTCCATCGGCTCGAAAATCCGGGCCACGTACCGCTGCAGATCATCGAAGTGCAGTCTGGCAGTTATCTCGGCGAAGACGACATCGTCCGTTTCGACGACAAGTACGGGCGATGCGGCTGATGCGACGAAATCGACCCGATACCAGCTATGAGGGGGCTGCGATGCGATTGCTGACTGGTCTACTGGCGCGAACGTTCGATGTGACGATGATCGTGGCGGGGGCCTTCGTGGCCTCGCAGATTCGCTTCGACGGCGACTCGCAACGGAGCTTCTACTTCGCGTTCGTCGCGTTTGCCGCGGCGTTTGCTCTCGCTGTCTTTCCTGTGCTCGGTGTGTACGAATCGTGGCGCGGCCGCTCGAAACGAGCGCTTGCGAGCCATGTGGCGCTCGGTTGGATCGTCGTGCAGGGCTGCGCGATGGTGCTGATGTTCTCGTTGCACCAGATCGACTTCGTGTCGCGGCTGTGGTTCGTGTATTGGACCGGGATCTCGGGCGCCGCGATGATGGCCGGCCGGATGGTCACGCATGCGCTGCTCGGCCGCATGCGTCATGCCGGGATGAACTTGCAGCAGGTCGCGGTGGCGGCGTGCGGTGATCATTGCGATGAGATCATCCGCAAGATCGAGATGTCACCCGCCGCCGGTTTCCGCGCCAACGCGTTGTATAACCTGCATCCGGGCTGCGGTGTTGCGCCGCGCTCGTCGGTACAGGTTTTCGAAGAACAGGGTGCGTTCGCCCGCTACGTGCGGGAGCAGCAGATCGCCGAAGTGTGGCTGGCACTGCCGCTCTCCGAGGAGCGCGCGATTCTTAAACTGGTCGCTGAGTTTCGCAACGACCTGATCAACGTGCGCTTCATGCCCGATGTGCGTACGCTTGCGCTATTCGAAGGTAGCATGACCGAGTTGCTCGGCTTGCCGACGATCAATCTCGCCGCGTCGCCGCTGCCGCCCAAAGCGTTGTTGCAGAAAGAACTGTTCGACCGTCTGTTCGCGCTGGTCGCGTTGATTGCAGTCTCGCCGATTCTGCTGGGCTGTGCGATTGCCGTCAAACTGAGCTCGCGCGGGCCGGTGTTCTTCAGGCAGCGCCGCAAAGGAGCCGACGGCCGCGTATTTACGATCTACAAGTTCCGCACGATGCGGCTGCACGTGCAGAAACCAGGCGTTCTGGAACAGGCCACGCGCGACGATCCACGCATCACGACCGTCGGTGCGTTCCTGCGCCGCACGAGTCTCGACGAACTGCCGCAGTTCTTCAACGTGCTGCGCGGCGATATGTCGGTGGTGGGGCCGCGTCCTCATGCACTCGAACACGACGATCTCTATCAGAACATCGTGTCGGGCTATATCCACCGTTATCGGATCAAACCTGGCATTACCGGCTGGGCGCAGATCAACGGATATCGCGGCGAGACCGATCGCCTCGAAAAGATGGAAGGCCGCGTCGCGCACGATCTGTATTACCTGCGCAACTGGTCGTTCTGGCTCGACGTGAGGATCATTCTGGCCACGATTTTCAAGGGGCTTCATCATCCGAACGCGTACTGAGCATGATGCTATCTGGTGTTGAAAGAGTAGTGAGGAGGTCCGCGAAGCGGGTCTCGCTGTACCGGTTTCACCTTGACCACGGCGCGCAGGCGAGAAAAGTATTGCAGGTGCTCGAAGACAAACACGGCAAGACCGATCCGGCGAATCTGCGGCTCGCGGACGTTTATGCGCGCGATGTATTCGGCGACCCGGTCTACGCGCCGTGGCTGCGCGTGTACACCGCGTTTCGCGGCACGTTCAAGGAAGGCTGGATCCCGGACAACTACTACGCCATCGTCGTCGTGCCGCATATGAAAGGGTTGTACGGGAAGATCGCCAACCTGAAGCCGATATCGCAACAGCTTTTCGACGACGACGCATTGCCCGATATCGCGTACTTCGCCAATGGGCTGTTCTTCACGGACAAAAGCGTCGTGGTGCCCGAGCGCGACTTGAAAGAGGTCGTGTTCGAGCATGCCGAGCGCGTGGTCTTCAAGCTCGAGGGATCGGCGCAGGGCAATGGCGTCCACTTCTTCGACAAGGCGAGTTTCGATCCCGCGCGCCTCCGCTCGCTCGGCAATGGCGTGATTCAGACCTTCATCGTTCAGCACCCTCTTTTCAGCGCGTTTGCTTCGAAACCTGTGGCGACCCTGCGCTTCACGACCGTGGTGGACGACAGCGGCCGCATTTCCGTGCGGGCCTGTTTCCTGAGGCTCGGCAGAGTTGACGATACGCACGTCCTGATCGATCGGGAAATCTGCGTGGCGGTCAAGCTGGAAACCGGCGAACTGTGCGACGAAGGTTATATGAGTGACTGGAGCGCCGTAGGGGCGCACCCGGATTCAGGCGTGCGCTTTGCAGGTATCAAGATTCCGCAGTTCGAGCAATGTGTCGCCACCGTGCTGCGCCTGCACCGGAAGATTCCATTCGCGCGTTGTGTCGGCTGGGATGTCACGGTCGATGCGAACGAGCGCGTGCAGGTGATGGAGTGGAACGGCGAACACAACGACGTAAAGTTCAGCGAGGCAACGCAGGGCCCGTGCTTTTCGGATCTGAAATGGGAACGGCTTTGGGCTGTGCGCTGAGTTTTTTCTCGGTAGTTGAAGCGGCTAAAACAGGCAGCGGGAGACACGACGTGAGCGAACAGTTATGGTGCGTCCACATCGAAGGACTCAACGACTTCATTGCCGTCGATTCGGAGGAGTCGGCGCGGCACGAGGCGTCGGAGATCAATGCGTATATCGATCGTGCCGACAGAGGCTCGCGTGCCGCGAGCTTGCGCGCGGTGGTGGTCGAATGGCCGTTTAGCGCGGAGGGTCACGCGAGGGCGCTCGATATCGATTGGCACGATCTGCAGCGTATGCCGCACCGGCAGCAGGCCGAGGCGCAGGCCGGCGGCATGCTGTCGAATCTCGCGCGGCGCGTCAGAGAGTGGCTGGGCGTCGCGCGCGGGTAACGATGACGCACAAGCCGCGGCTATGGCGACCCGCGTTATGCGGGCAGCGGCACGTCTTCTATCAGCTCCGCGTTCACCGCGCGAATCCTGCGATCGACAAAGTACCCACCGCCTTCGACGTAGCGCAAGTACAGCCGCCCGCACGTCGAGCATTGCCACACGCCGCAGCGGTTGTACGGAAAGTAGCGCGGCGCGATCGGCGCATCGGCCGACCAGTAGCCCGTTTTATTGGGCAGATACTCGCTGAAGGTCGGCTCGGGATCGTCTTCGGGCATCAGTGTGCCGATCTCCTCGAACAGCGTTTCGTCGAGTGACAGCGGCTGCGATTGCCAGCCGTCGAGGGGAGTGCGCGTGCATTCGCAAGGCGCGGTGGCACGCTGTTGTGCCTCGCGCGCGAGTTCGAGAAGGGTTGCAGCGGTCAGGTAGTACGCCATGGGGCTGATAGCAAGTGGTTCATGAGCCGTTCATCATGCGGTCGCGTTGCACGTTGACCCAGCCGCGCTCGAAGGTGCCGTTGGCAATCGATGCGAGCGCCGCCGCTTCTTTGGCCTGCTGACGCCGCGCGCCTTCGATGACCGCGTCGACGTCGGCCGGCGCGATGGCGAGCAGACCGTCTTCATCGCCGACGATGATATCGCCGGGATGCACGACCATGCCGCCCATCGTGACCGGCACGTTGATTTCGCCGGGGCCGTTCTTGTACGGGCCGCGATGCGTGACGCCGCGCGCATACACCGGAAAATCGTGCTGGCGCAGCGCGCCGACGTCGCGAATCGCACCGTCGATCACGAGACCGCGTACGCCGAGGCTTTCCGCGTAGGTCGCCATGATCTCGCCCATCAGCGCCTGCGTGAGGTCGCCCGCGCCATCGATGACGAGCACGTCGCCGGGCCGGCAATACTCGAACGCGCGATGAATGGCGAGATTGTCGCCGGGACGCGTATGGATCGTCAATGCGGTGCCGGCCAACGGCTTGGGCCGATGATACGGTCGCAAGCCAATCGCGCCGCTCGCGCGCGCCATGTTGTCGCTGAGCAGCGATACCGCGAGTTCGCGCAAGGCGTCGAGCGTGGCTGGGCTCGCTTGCGGCGCGCACGGAAATTCACGCCATCCCACTGGATTCATACGGTGGCTCCTCGTGCCGCGAATCGTCGATCGAGTTGACGCGGCAGCCGTGCATAGACGCTGCGCGCATTGTCTTCGTAGATACGTTGGCGGTCCGCGTCGCTGAGCCATTCGATCGCGTCGATGTAGCGGCGCGTGTCGTCGTAGTGAAGGCCGGTGCGCGGATCGATGCCTTGCACGGCGCCGATCGTCTCCGAGGCGAACAGAATGTTCTCGACCGGAATGACCTTCGCGAGCAGTTCGGCGCCGGCCAGATGATGGCCCATGCCGGCCGCACGCGGCGAGAAGATCGTCAGATCGGTGCCGCGTTCGCGCTGCACGCGCAACTGGCCGTTTTCGATGCTGTCGCGAATCTCCTCGTCGCTGATGAAAGGCCGCGGCGGAGGTGCAAGGCCGTCTTGCAGCGCGGCGATCTGCTGCTTGCGCCAGGCTCCGTGCTGCGGCGGCAAGGTCGTGTAATGTCCGTGGCAATCGATAATCATGCGTGCATTGATCCTTTGCGGTGACATGCGTTCGTGGCGAAGAGGAGGGCTCAGGCGCCCGGCGCGGCATCGCCGGTCGCGAGCCCGGCGGTTTCGTCTTCGGCGGGCGTCACGCGCATCACGAGCGCGATGATCGTTGCGATGACGAGGAACGCGGCGATCGTCAGCAACGCGAGCTTGAAGTTGCCGGTCGCGTTGCGCACGAGCCCGATGCTCCACGGCCCGACGAGTCCGCCGAACTGCGCGATCGTGTTGATCAGCGCGATGGTCGCGGCGCCGGCCGCGCCGGTCCTGAACGACGACGCGAGACTCCAGAACAGCGGATTGCCGGAATAGATGAACAGGCCCGTCGCGCACAGCAGCAGATAAGCAATTACCGGGCTCGGCGCGTACGCGCTGCCGGCAATCGCGAGCGCGCTCATGCCGTACACGAACGCGAGGCGGTTCTTGCGGTCGCCGGTGCGGTCGGAACTGCGGCTGATCAGGAAAGTGCCGAACACACCGAGCAGCGGCGGCGCAGCCGACAGAAAGCCCACCTGGATATTGTTCAACTGGCCGAGGCTCTTGACGATCTGCGGCAGCCACAGAAACAGCCCGTAGATACCGACCAGCGCGCAGCCGAACAGACAGGCGAGACTCCATACGCGGATATCGCTCGCGACGCGCAGCAGCGGAACATGCCGGTTACCGCCGACGGCTTCGCGCTCGGCGGCGAGCGTCGATTCGAGCCAGTGCATTTCGTCGCTGGTGAGCCAGCTCGCGTCGGCCGGACGCTCGGTCAGGATACGCAGCGTGAGGAGACCCAGCAGCATCGCCGGTAGACCTTCGAGGATGAACATCCATTGCCAGCCGGCGAGGCCGAGAATGCCGTTCGCGTAGGTCATCAGCATGGTCGAGATCGGGCCGCCGAGCACCGCGGAGAACGAACCGGCGACGATATAGCCGCCGACCGCGCGGGCACGGTAGCGCACCGGAAACCATTTCGTCAGATAAACGGCAATGCCGGGCAGAAAGCCCGCTTCCATCACGCCGAGCAGAAAGCGCAGCGCGTAGAAGCTCGTATCGTTGAACACGAACGCGGTGGCCGCGGCGACCGCGCCCCACGTCAGCAGAATGCGCGCGATCCAGATGCGCGCGCCGACACGATGCAGGATCAAGTTACTCGGCACTTCGAGCAGCATGTAGCCGACGAAGAAAATACTGCCGGCGAAGCCGAACACCGCTGGACTGAAGCCCAGCTGCTTGTTCATATCGAGCGCGGCGAAGCCGATATTGATCCGGTCGAGGTAGTTGATGAACATCATCGCAAAGAGCATGGGCATCAGGCGCCCGTACACTTTGCGCATCGTCGTGGCTTCGTCGAATGCGGTCATGCTGTCTCCTATTGGGCAGCGACGGGCTTAGCCGACGTTGCACCTTTTTGTCGTATGTGCGCCTCTTGCAATGGCCAGTCAATGATAAGAACGCACGGACGAGGAGTCCAAGACCGCTTGCTTATGCTTGTAGTAAGTTTTACTTATAGTGCTAGTCGGTCAGCGGCGTCGGCAGGCAGCCGAGGAACGCGTGCAGATGTGGCGAGGTGTCGTCGGTACGGAAGGTGGCGGCGAGCGTCGAGCGATACGACGAGCCCGGACCGGACAGATGGCGAAACACGACGTCGGCGCGGCCATGCCGGGCCACCGATTCGCCGACGATCGTCACGCCGAGACCGGCCGCGACGAGTGCAATGGCCGTCTGGATTTCGTAAGCCTCGTGGGCGATCATCGGCGTCACACCGGCATCGCGGTACAGCGATTGCACCGAGCGTTTGAATTGCGCGTTCTGATGCTTGGGATACAGGATCAATGGCGTATCGGCGAGATCGGCAATGCGTAGGGTCTTGCGCGCGGCGAGCGGATGCCCCGCTTCGAGCGCGACGACGACGCGCTCGCGCAGCAGCGTGCACGACGTGCAGCCTTCTACGGTCACTGGTTGCCGCCCGATGCCGATATGGATGCGCATGTCGCGCAGCGCATCGGTCTGCTTTTCGGTCAGCATTTCGAACAGCTTCAGTTCGACCTGGGGATAGGCCTTATGGAATTTCTTCAGCGCGGGCGGCAGCACGCTGTACATCGACGATCGCGTGAAGCCGATGCTGAGCCAGCCGCGCCGGCCGACGCCGATCTGCTGTGCGGCGACCGTCATCTGTTCCAGCGAGCCGAGGATCTGGCGCGCCTCGGTACATAAATAATGGCCGGCCTCGGTCAGGATCAGCGGCCGCCGTGCGCGGTCGACCAGTTGCGTGCCGAGCCGTTCCTCCAGCGAGCGGATCTGCTGGCTCAGCGCGGGCTGCGCGATATGCAGCCGCTCCGCGGTGCGGCTGAAGTTGAGTTCCTCCGCGAGGATGACGAAGCACTGTAGGGCCCGGAGGTTCATGTCGGTGTTCCTGGCTGGGGAAGAGCGAGGATAACCTGTGCGGGGAGGGAAGACGCGATACGAGCCCGTCACGCTGATGGTGGCGGACCGGGATCACGGTTTGGGTGGGAGCGGCGCGAAATGTTCCCCGTCACGTTGATTGGTGAGGACATAGCCATCTCGCTTGCGTATCTTCAGAAAGAAGAGCACAGGCGCCGTTGCCGGATCGCCACCGCATTCGGGCGTATGTTTCTCGTGAACCCTGACCATGAAATAGCGCTTCTTATCCGATACGTCGAACAGCAGGCATTGGGTGCGGTTGGAGGATAGATGGTGGCTCTGGGTAACTTCCGCTGCCCGGTCCGCCGCTTGATCTGCTGTGGTGATTGCCTGTCCCGACGCCATTGCATGCGCGCTGGCGAGGAGCAGGCTGAAGGTCACCAATCGTGTCCTCGTGGTTGTACCTGATTTACCAAACATCACATCCCCGAACTGCTCGATAAGTCGATATTGCTTTTGGCACACAGTCACGATAAGGACCAGGGATCGACCTTGCCACCCTCGATCACGAAGTGCTTCGCATCGGGATTCGAGGGGAATAGGCGCCAGTCCTCATCATCAGGTATCGCACCCGCAAGAATCACTAGACGCGTACCTCTCGCAAGCGAGATGACGGCATCACCGTTCTCGCCCGCCTCAATATCCAGAACAGCCGTTGGGCCATGTGTCACAAGGAGATCGCGGATTCGTTGCGTTGTCACTTTCGTACTCTCTTCAGATGCTGCGAAGTCCGAGTAAGACGCAACGATCGCGTGCCCTTGCTCGATGCGCCAGTCACACTGAATATGCAGCGCCCAATCGCCCAAACGCTTGATGGTGCCTCTGCTGGTCGTCACCTCCCGAAGCGGCCCGAACTGTAACGTAAGCATGTCAGCTGCGTGCGCCACTCCGCTAGCGTCTAGCCCGATCAAGGCGGAAAGGTGACGTCTTACCTGCTCTTTCGTATCGATCATTCCAATTTGTCTCCAAACAAGTCCAGGGTGCGACAACGGCGGTATCGCGTAGCGCAGCCAAGTCCGAATCCTTTAGTGAACTCATGTCGAACTGTTGCAGTTCATCGCTGTAGGAGATGACGAATGATTTTGGGCCACCATGTTGAGTATCCCCGGCACGGGTTACAGCGCGTGAATTGCACTATTCGGCAGGCGGCTTCGCTTGTGTCCAAACCATCGGCGCTTCAGTCGTGATCCGCAATCGAGACCGCAAGTCCGGATGTGCGGCGGCAACGGTCTGCGGATTCATTGACCCCGTAGCGGAAATCAGCATTTTTGCGCCCGGGCTTTCAACGCACTGCTTCAAATCCGACCGGAGCAGCGCAAATCGCACCACCAGCTACTTCGGGGCTGAAAGATTCAGTCGTGCGGCCAGATCCGGATGCGCTTCGCCAAGACATCGAAGTGCCAGCGCTCCGAGCTTGCGGGCCGATTCGTCATCCAATGGAGTTTCCGGCGCTTCAGGAATATCGATGAACATCGCCCGATCCAAGGTTGATTGAATCGCACAACGCGACACGTTGCTCATTTTGAGCGTATTCGTGTCGTCATCGTAGATAAATACGACAGCAAGATCCCGGACCATCAATAGCCTCTACACTGGTTGGATGTTTCAAAAGCACGTTGGTCGCACGCAAGGCGAGTTCTCAAATCCCCACCGTATGTTTGTGATGTCGTTGCCGCCCGTCGCGTCCTCGACGTACTGGAACGGCTGTGCATTGCCGAGGTTCTGTGGCACGCGCGGGCTGTCGCCATAGAGCGACCTTGGTATGTCCGCGTCGTCTGGCTGCTTTGCGCGCACGGGGTTTGACCGGGAGGGCTTTTCCCGCTGCTCCGCACCCCGTCGCACAGGGCCAGCACAATTTGCGGAGCGCTCGCACGGTGCAGCCCGGAGCGGTCGGGTCTGCCCTCCAGCAGTAGCAGCGTTCGTTCAATCAGCAGGCGGTTCTGGAGGCGTTTTGTCCCGTGGAGCAATGGGTTGCTCGGTAACGGACATAAGGAGCTTTAGTTCAGGTTTGTACAGAGCCAGGCAATTGAGGATTGCCACGCCAAAGCGACGGGCAAATTCATCGTCAATTTTTCCACCGAAGTCATCCAGCAGGATCGGGTAAACGGTGCCAGTCAGGAGCGGCTTGAGACGAGCGTCTTCGACCGTCTGGAAGGTTAGCTCCCGGTTCGCTGCGTCGAAATTGACGACGATTGATTTGAGAGGTCTGGTGTTCATATCGGTTGGGTGAATCCCATGCAGATGTTGTAGTTGTAGCGCGCGCGGTCAATGCACGCCCGAACGGTTCCGAAACCGCCCATCGCCTTCCCTATGGACCAGCACATATCCTGGTCTTCAAGCCACTTGTGCATGCATTCTTCCTTCCCCGCGGGAGACAGGAGAAAGGAGGAGGCATCCTGTTCAGCATTGTCGGCCAGCGCATCCTCGCTGTATTCAAACGGCTGAGCATTGCCAAGGTTCTGCGACACGCGTGGGCTGTTCCCATGGAGCGACCTTAGCATTTCCGCGTCAGCCGGTTGTTGCGCGCGTGCGGGCGCTGGCCCCGAACCTCTTTCCCGCTGCTTCCGGATCGCTTCCACGCACCTGGCCATGTCGTCCTGCTCGGGCACAAAGAGCAGCTTACCGTCCTTCACTTCGTTATACAGGGCGCGGGCGACCTCATGGTCGTGCATCCTGTTCATGCGAAAGAGGTTGTCACTCCGGCCGAGCATGTCGCGCAGTTCG
>ABYL01000019.1 GCA_000173575.1 Burkholderia sp. H160
CCAGCCATTAACAAAGTCATCAACAGTTTGCGCATCTCTCTTCCCTCGTGTCGTAGTTTCTTTATAGAGCGTCCGCGCCCGTCTCTCCGGTGCGGATCCGGATCACCTGTTCGATCGGCGTCACGAAGATCTTCCCGTCGCCGATCTTTCCGGTACGCGCCGAACGCTCGATCGCTTCAATAGCCTGGTCGACGATGTCGTCCGGTACAGCGACCTCGATCTTCACTTTCGGCAGGAAATCGACGACGTACTCCGCGCCCCGATACAGTTCGGTGTGCCCTTTCTGACGCCCGAAGCCCTTGACCTCCGTCACCGTGATTCCCGAGACGCCAAGCGATGACAAGGCTTCTCGAGCCTCATCGAGCTTGAATGGCTTGATGACTGCACTTATTAGTTTCAATTTGCCTCCCCGTTGATCGCTCAACCAGATGGTGGTGACTAATGACCGCAATTCAGCACGCGGAGACGCTCAAAGCAACTGTCATGCCACAGGCCTGGCAGGTGTTGGAGTGTGCAGTTGTTGGAGACGCCGCGTTTCGGGTCCTTCGTCAGTCAGATCGATGTTGCGAGGAACGCAGCGGAATTTGGCGGCGGGACAGTCAAAGGGCTCCCCAGGGAAATGTCGGCTTACAGATTGAAGGTGCCGACGCACCATATGCGAGCGTGTTTTCCTGTCGTCCGCCCAATAGGGTGCGCGCGTGCACGGTTCTGCCCTTGGCCATTACGCATTCATGAAACGAACCTGCCAGGTCGGCGCATGCTCGCGCGCAACGGAGCATTGCCCAACGGCAGACGAGCCTGAAGTCCGCATAGGGTTTGTATCGACCGTTCGCCGATGGGCGGCGAGTCCCTCGCAAGAGGCGAGGTGATCATCGACGAAGACGGTCCATGCCACTAATCCTGGTGGCTCTGGTTGGCGACCGCGTCACGCGCCTCGTCGGACATGCGCATTTCGCTGACCTTCGTCAAAACAGCGTCATCACAAACGACACCACAGGCAAGCCCGCCGGAAACAACAGGCCAGGGATCGCGCTCTCCCCGGACCCCTTGATATTACCGATCGCAAACGGCCCGACAAAACCGCCAGGATTGCCGACCGAATTGATCACCTCAATCGAAACGGCCGCCGTCGAACGCGTGGGAAACAGTGTCGGCAGTGCTCAGAACGGCGACTTGAACGCATGGAGTCCCGCAAGGCTCAGCTCAATTCTCTCCGCAGTGCGGAGAGAATTGCCTCGTCTGAAAAGACCTCCGCTGCCCGCACGCAGAACATTGTCCAACGGCAGTTGAGCCTGAAGTCCGCATAGGGTTTGTATCGACGGTTCACCGCGAAGGGCCAGTGCCTGCTTCGCATTCGTACGGTGCTCGCGGTCAGCCTCGAGCCAGGCACGAACCCGGACACCCTCGATCTGCGACCGGGTGATAAGCTCAAATTCGACTCGCTGTTTCGCATCAGCGAAATCCTTGAACCCTGATACCGCACCTCACCCCGAACGCGGTCGCCACGAGAGCCTGTATGACCATCGATCCCTCCGTCGTCGCCGCCTTCACGCCCACGGGTAAGCTGCGCGCGTCGATCAATCTCGGCAACCCGATCCTCGCCAATCGTCACGCCGACTCCGACGAGCCGTTTGGCGTATCGGTCGATCTCGCGCGCGCATTCGCCGCCACACT
Organism: Burkholderia sp. H160; assembly: GCA_000173575.1. Classification (GTDB taxonomy): domain Bacteria; phylum Pseudomonadota; class Gammaproteobacteria; order Burkholderiales; family Burkholderiaceae; genus Paraburkholderia. Next base: position 1,675 of record ABYL01000019.1, read on the forward strand.
CAACGTCGAACTGGAGCTGGTGGTCTTCGATACGGCCGGCAAATCGGTGCAGGCGGTCAGCGAGGAACGCGCGGATTTCGGCTTCTTCGCGATCGATCCGTTGCGCGGCGAGACGATTGCATTCACGGCGCCGTATGTGTTGATCGAAGGCTTCTATCTGGTGCGCAACGACTCGCCGGTACGATCCAATCAGGATGTGGATCAGCCGCACAACCGCGTCGTCGTCGGCAAAGGCAGTGCGTACGATCTATTTCTGACGCGCGAGCTGAAAGCCGCGCAGATCGTGCGCGCGCCGAGTTCGCCGAGTGTCGTGCCGACGTTCATCGAGCAGCATCTGGAAGTGGCGGCTGGCGTGAAACAGCAACTCGAAGCCGATGCGAAACAAACCGCCGGGCTGCGGCTGCTCGACGAGCGCTTCATGGTGATCCGGCAGGCGATGGGCGTGCCGAAGAGCCGCGGTGAGGCGGCGGCTCACGCGCTGCGTTCGTTTGTCGAAGAGATGAAGGCTTCGGGCTTCGTGGCGGAATCGCTCGCGCGCCACAAGATCGCCGGGGCGTCGGTTGCGCCTGCGGCGTAGCGAATACGCGGAACCGAGCGCGATGCTTCGGCGCGGCGCTGCCACTGCCTGGATCGAAGCTCAAACGAGCCTCGTGCGCACACCCACGTTACCGCGCAACGCCTTCGAACCGAGATGGGTGCCGCCCGCCCGCCTCAGTTCCGAGCGTTACTTGCCGTACATGTCGAACGGAAAATACTTCCCCTCGATCTTCCTGTACGTGCCGTCGCGCAAAATTTCGGCGATGGCCACATTCAATGCGTCGCGCAGATCGCTATCGGATTTGCGCACGCCGGCGGCATCACCGTCACCCATGATCTTCGGATCGTAGACGACTTCCCCCGCGAAAGCGAAGCCCTTGCCGCTCGGCGTATCGAGAAAACCCAGCTTGCCCTGGACGGCGTCCATCAGCACCGCGTCGACGCGGCCCGTACCCAGGTCCGCGTAGGCCTGATCGTAGTTCTGGTACGACACGACCTCGACGCCTGCAGCCGCCCACTTTTCGCGCGCATAGGTTTCCTGCACGGTGCCCTGCTGCACGGCAACGCGCTTGTGCCCGAGCTTCGCCCCATCGGGCAACAGACCCGAGCCTTCGCGCGCAATCAGCCGGGTCTGGTTGCGATACAGGCGATCGGTGAAATCGATCTGCTCGCGGCGCTTCGCCGTTGCAGCCATCGACGACAGGATCACATCGAACTTGCGCGCCTGCAGACCCGGAATCAGGCCGTCAAAGCTGCTTTGCACCCACACGCATTTCGCCTTCAGCTTGGTGCACAGCGCATTGCCGAGATCGACGTCGAAGCCGACCACGGTGCCGCTCGTCGACAGCGATTCGAACGGAGGATAGGTCGGATCGATGCCCACTCGGATCGTTTGCCATTCTTTCGCCGACGCTGCGCACGCAAGCGCCATCGACACTGCCGCCACCGCCACTTTCAAGCTACGTTTCATCACAGCACTCCAGGCCAAAGGTTCAAGGGTTTGAGGTCAACGGAAAACAACGCCTTCGCACAGCCGAAAAAACCGCCACGCTTCAACTCGGAAACTCGCCACGCGCGACATCGGCGTCGGCAGGCAGCGCCTGCGCCAGTTGCGCGATCGTCACGGGCTTGACCGGCGCGCGAATCCGGTAGTAACCGACGTCGGCAATATCCCTCGCCTGCGTGCTAGCGATCAGCTCACCCACCGTCGTGCCGCACCAGCGGCCTTGACATGGCCCCATGCCGCAACGCGAGAACGCCTTCATCTGGTTCGGTCCCGTGCAGCCCAGCGCGGCAATGCGGCGGATCTCACCCGCCGTCACTTCTTCGCAGCGGCAGACGATGACCTCATCGGCGGGCAGGCGCGATTCGGGCTGCGGCGTATACAACGCGTCCAGCAGCGGACGGATGGCCAGATGCCGGTTCAATGCGGCGCGCGGTACGCGGCTCGCGCGGTTTCGCGCGGACGCATCGAGCATGTCCAGCTGCACGGCGATATCGAGCGCGGCGAGCGCGCCCGTGCAAGCCGCCGCCTTCGCCCCGCCGATGCCCGCGCCGTCGCCGGCTATCCACACCTGCGCGACGCTGCTGCGTCCCCACGCGTCAGTCTGCGGTCGCCAGCAAGCCGAGGCAGCATCCCATTCGTGCGCGCAACCCGTCGCGCGTGCGAGATTCGACGAAGGAATCACGCCCTGATGCAGCAGCACGAGCGACGCGTCGATCTGATGCGCGTTGCCTTCGCCGTCGATAAAACGAACCGCGCGTGCCTGCGTATCGCCGACGACTTCGACATCGCGCGCATGACGATGAATCGCGATGCGCGCGCGGCGCACGGTGCGCATCATGCGCCAGCCCTTGAGCAGATAATCCGCCGCTCTGAGCGCGCGCGGCACATGACGCAGCGCGTTCACATAAGCGTTCGATGGCGTCGTATCGACGATGGCCTCGATGCGGCGGCCAGCGGCCACCAATTGCGAAGCGAACAGCCACAGCAACGGCCCGCTGCCGACCAGCACGGTCTGTGCGCACGGTACGAGCCCCGCCGACTTGAGCACCGTTTGCGCCGCGCCGGCACCCATCACACCCGGCAACGTCCAGCCGCGAACCGGCCACGGGCGTTCCTGCGCGCCCGTCGCGATCAGGACGGCGCGCGCGTGCACGGCCAGCGTGCCGGCTTGGCTCGACGCACTATCCACCTCGGCCGGATTGCCGCGCGTCAGGATTGCCACCGGCTCCGTGCGGTCCGTATCCGACTCGTGGGCGATCTGCCAGACTAGCGTCTGCGGCAGATACTGCGCGCCACACGCGCGAAACCGCTCGATCAACGGGCGTCCCGCCGCATAGTCCTTGCCTAGCGCGGCAACGCTCCGCAGCGGCGAGCCCGACGCATCACGGTAGATCTGCCCGCCGGGCGCATGACCTTCATCGGCGACGATCACCGCGAGACCGCGCTCGCGCGCCTCGCAGGCTGCCGCCATCCCCGCGGGGCCCGCGCCGACGATCAGCAGATCGCATCGGAGATCCGTCATGCGAGCCTCGCCTTGCCGTGCATCGAGCGCACGCGCATGCCCTCGGTCACGCGTGTCATGCAGGCCTGCACATTGGGCACGCCGTCGATCTCGACGAGGCACTCGAAACACACGCCCATCATGCAGAACGGCCCGCGCAGCGCACCGCTGACTGCCGACGAGCGACAAGTCACCTGTCCGTTCGCGAGCAAGGCCGCGGCAACCGTGAAATGCGCGGGAACGCGCAACACTTTGCCGTCGATCTCGATACCGACTGCCGCATCCGATGTCAGCGGCAAGAGTTCAAACATAGTGTGCCCCTGTCGCCTTCGATACCGGTTGGAAGCGCGCCGTGACGAACGGCTCGGTGATGCGCGGACGCGCGCCGCCCGCGATCCATGGCGCGAGCGTTTCGGCATGCGCGGCAGCGAGCGTCACGCCGCTATGGCAGATCGCCATGAAGGCCCCGGGGCACGACGCGGATTCTTCATAGATGGGCAGACCATCCCGCGTCATGATCCGCAGCGCGCCCCACGCTCGCACGATGCGCGCATGGGCGAGCAGCGGAAACGCCGTCTGAGCGCGCCGCGCAATGTCGGCCATCACGCCACGCGTGGTGCCGTCGTCGAAGCCGACGTCTTCCGCCGAATCGCCGAGCATCACCGAGCCTTCGCGCGTTTGCCGCACGACCAGCGTCGGATAGTCGAGGAACGGCGCCAGACGCTCGGTCACCATGATCTGTCCGCGCAACGGCGAGATCGGTGCGTCAAGGCCGACCATCGGCGCGAGCCGCGCATTGCCGAGTCCCGCCGCGAGCACGACGCGCCCGGCCGACAAGGTGTCCGTCGCCGTGACGACATCGAAGCGGCCCGCGCGCGGCAGCACCTCACGCACTTCGTCATTTGGCCGATACACGCCGCCGAGCGCCATAAATGCCTGCTGCAACGCCCTCAGCGTGTAGAGCGGATTGGCGTGGCCGTCGTTGCGCGAATAGAGCGCGCCCGCCAGTTCCGGCGATGCCGCCGGTATGCGCTTGCGCAACGCGGCCGGATCGAGCACCTCGTAGTCGAGCCCCGCGTCCTGGCGGCGCAGTGATTCGAGCAACGCCTGCCCCTCGTCGAGTTCCTCGTGCGTCTCGCACAGTTCAATGCCGCCCGGCCGCTCGAAACCCACGCCGACACCTGTTTCGCGCAACAGTTGCGCCGCGAACGCCGGCCAGCGCTCCGACGAACCGAGCGACCACTGCGCGTAAGGCAGGCAGCGCCCGCCCTTACCCTGCACCCACACCAGGCCGAAATTGCCGCGCGCCGCCCGATAAGCGCTGTCAGCGCCGTCGCACACGGCAACGCGCACACGCAGACGCGCGAGCCCATAGGCAATCGCCATGCCGACGAGACCGCCGCCCGCAACGACGACGTCGTAGGCGTGGGCTCTCATGTTATGGATATCAGTCACCGCGTGAATATCTGGAAAATACTGTCGGACGTAGCATCCGACTGGCAAAATGCGGCGTCAAATGACGTTTTTTTCTCCATCCATAAGCGAATATTATGGGCTCGACCGATCTCAAGATTCGGCAGGTGGAAGCGTTCCGCGCGCTCATCCAGCGACACACCGTGACACGCGCCGCTCAGTCGCTGCACGTATCTCAGCCGGCCGTGAGCCGTCTGATCGCGGACTTCGAGGAAAACGTGGGATTCGCGCTGTTCGAGCGCCAGCAGGGAAGGCTCATGCCGACTGCCGAAGCACGCGTTTTATACGAGGAAGTGGAACGCGCGTTCGTCGGTCTCGACCGCATCGGTCACGCTGCGCAGCAGATACGCGCGATGCGTCGCGGCTCGCTGCGCGTGGCCGGATCGCCCGCCATTGCGCTCGAACTGCTGCCCGCTGTCGTCGCGCAGTTCGTCCAGGTGCATCAGGGCATCGATGTGACGTTGCTGACTCATAGCGCGACTACGGTCGTCGACATGGTGGCGTCGGGTCAATGCGACGTCGGCTTCGTCGCCGAAGCGATTCCGCATCCGGCCGTGCGGCCCGAACGGCTGACGGATGCGCCGATGCGTTGCATCCTGCCGCTCACGCACCCGCTCGCCAGAAAGCGCGTGCTGAAGCCCGCCGATATGCAAGGCGAGCCCTTCGTTTCCTTCCCGCGCTCGTTCGATGCGCGCGCGGCAATCGATCGGCTATTTGTCGAGCACGGCGTGCAGCGTCAGATGACCATCGAAGCGCAACTGTCGCAGACGATCGTCGCGCTGGTCGCCAATGGCGCAGGCGTCGCGCTGATCGATCCCGTCACCGCTGCGTATGCGAAACCTCGCGTTGCCGTGCGGCCCTTCCTGCCGGAAATTCGCGACCAGCTTTACCTGGTGCATGCCGTGACACAGTCGCCTTCCGGCATCGCCGAGCATTTTTGTGCTCGAGCCCGCGAGGCATTGACGCGGCTCCTGGGTCAGCACCAGGCTTTATCGTCCGCCATTACATGACGCGAACACCGCAATCGCCCATCAGCACGACCGCCTGATCAACGGAAAGTATTGTTCCCTTAAGATGCTGCAGCACATCCGCGAGCCGCAGTCCACTCAGATCCACAGCGCGCAAATCTGCACCGTCAAATCGGCAGTTTTGCAGGCGTGCGTTTCGCAGGCTACCACCTTCGAACACAGCATCACGAAAGTCGCAGTCCGACAAATCCGCATCGGTGAAATTCAGCCCTTCAAGCCTCTTCCTGCGAAACGACATGCCCTTCACGTCGGCAGCGACAAGCAACGAATCGTGAAAGCTAAGACCGAGCGTGCGCGCTTCCGTGAAACGAGCGCCCGTCAGCTTCGCCTCGGAAAACACAGCCGACGCGAGATTTGCACCGGTCCAGTCCGTATTGTTCAGGTCGCTGTGGCAGAAACGTGCCTCTGTCAGGTCGGCGTAGCGCAATTTCGCTGCGGGCGCCTTGCACCTCAGCCAGCGACTACCCGCCAGCCTGCAGTTCTCAAGAATAGAATTTGCGAACGAGCAATGAGCGAACCGGGCTCCCCGGAAATCGAGATCGGAATAGTCTTCGCCGTCGAACATGCAGTGTTCGAATGTCGGCGCCGCGCCGCTGTCTCGAAGTAGCACTGCTACCTCTTCCCGGCTCAAGGACGTTTCGGCAAGAACCGCACCATTGATGGTCGGTTGCACCCCTGTGTTGCTGCGCATTGTCAAACTCCTAAGCACAGAGGGGCGCAGAGGATTGACCACGATGCGTCCCCTCCACTTGGTGAAGTAAAGGATGACGCCGTGGCATATATAGAACCCGGCACTCGGGCGCAGGAGATACCAACCTGCCACTCTATTTTCGGCAGACGCGATTTTATCGCTGGCGCGATAGGCTGCACAGGCAGCAAAGATCGACTCGATGTACAGGTCATGATTGGTTACGCCGATTGCGTGCTCCGGCGTCGCGCTGCGCGTTGGTAAGCGCACGTATCCGCAAAGCGTGCGGATACGCTGCTATACAAGGAGAATCAACGAGGAGTGCCCCCGCCTGCCGCCCACCCTCACACGCCGAACGGAAAAGCCTCCGCCGCGTTGTCCTTTTCCTCGGCGGCAACCGGCAGCGCGGTGACCGCGCTCGTGCAATCGAACCACACGAACGCATCGAACTGTCCAGCCAGCGACGCTTGCACATAGTGGCCATCGCGCTCGGTCTCCGGACGATAGATGACGCCGATGAAGCGCTCCAGCAGCGGCACGCTCAGCCGTTCGCGCACCGCGTCGTGCACGCCGGGCCGCAGGTCGAGCAGGAAGCGCGCGAGGCCCGTGCCGTGCATGCTGAATTCGACGCTGCCCTCGAGCGACGGCAGCATGCTCTTCACCTCCATCGGTCCACCCCACTCGCTCGCCGCGGCGACCGTGCCGCTGTGCGTGCCAAACCCGATCAGCGCCGCCGCGTCGCCGAACTGTGCGCGGCACAGCTCGCCGAGATTGATCTCGTCCTGCTCGCGGCCCATCTGCGTGGCACTCGCGTCGCCGATATGCGAGTTGTGCGCCCACACGACCAGACGCGCGTGCGGCCCGTGCCTGTCGAGCGCGAGACGCAGCGTGTCGAACATGTGCGTCTCGCGCAGATTCCAGCTTTTCGGGTCGCAGTAATACATCGCGCGATAGTAGTGCTCGGCGATCGCGACGAGCCGCGCGTTCTGCGCCGCGTCGAGGAAGCGTTCGCCGTCGTCCCGCGCATAGTCGAGCCGGCTTTTCAGCAGATCGCCGAGCTGCTCGACCACGTACTGCTCGCACTCTGCATGGCCGCCGCTAATCGCGTCGCGTCCATAAATTGCCAGATCCTTCCGCCACGGACTGACGCACCCATAGCGCTCGCGAGCGATGCGCGCCGAGGCCGGATCGACGCTGTCGAGGTAGCGCAGAACCGCGTCGATCGATGCGGACAGGCCGTAGATGTCGAGCCCGTAAAAGCGGGTCTCGCGCTCGCGGTGCGCGGCGTTGTGCGAGCGCAGCCACGCGACGAAGGCCATGAAGTCGGTATTGCGCCACATCCAGGTCGGAAAGCGGCGAAACGGTGTGGCCCGCACGACGGGCATCGGTCGATCGCGCACATGCCGGTCGATGATCGCGGCGTCGGCCCAGTCGGCCTCGACCGCGATCACCGAAAAGCCGTGTTGCTCGACGAGGCGTCGCGTGATCGCCGCCCGCGCGCGATAAAACTCCGACGTGCCGTGCGTGGCCCCGCCGAGCAGCACCACGCGCCGCTCGGCGAAGCGGTCGAAAAAAGCCGCGAAATCCGGGGAATCGATGTCGGGCAACGGCTCGGCCGCGTCGCGAATCGCAACTTCCAGTGTGGGCGTTGGCGCAGGCCGCGAATACGCGCGCGGCGCGCCCCCTGGCTCCGGCCAGCCATCGTCGCCGACGAGCGGCACGAAGCGCACATCGCCCAACGCATGTTCGTCGTAGTCGTGTTCGCCGCGCCGCACGATCTTCACGAGCCGCTGATGGCTCAGGCTGCTGCCGACCGGCATCACGAGCCGCCCGCCGGGCGCCAGCTGCGCGCGCAACGCCTGCGGCACATGCGGGCCACCCGCCGCCGCGATGATCGCGTTATACGGTGCATGCGCGGCAAGACCTACCGTGCCGTCGCCGACATGCACTTCGACGTTCTCGTAACCGAGCCGCTGCAAGCGCTCGCGCGCGCCCTCGGCGAGGCTCGCGTCGCGTTCGATCGAATCCACCCGGCCCGCGATCTCCGCTGCGATCGCGGCCGCGTAGCCGGAGCCCGTGCCGATGTCGAGCACGCGATCGCCAGGCTGCAATTCGGCGGCTGCAAGCATCTTCGCGACGATGAACGGCTGCGAGATCGACTGCTCGCCGCCGATCGGCAGCGGCGTATCGTCATACGCGAAATCACGCAGTTCGGAGGGCACGAAGGCTTCGCGCGGCACGCGCCGCATCGCCGCGATCACGTAGTCGTCGCGCACGCCGCGGCGCACGATCTGCCGCTCGACCATCCATGCGCGCGCTTCGTCGAAATCGCTCATCGCCGCCTCCTCGCGAACGCGCAGCGTCCGCGCGACACCGGGTGCGACGACGCCGCGCACGGGTCCGCTGGTCTTCCACGCTTCAGCAATGAGCATACCGCCGGCGCAGCCTGATCGCTGAGCGCAGCGAGACCTGAGCGCTCACGCCTCCGGACAGGCGAGGTCGGCTGCGACGATCCGCGCGCCGTATTCCTCGGCGGCGAGCCGCGCTTCCTCGATGGAGTTGAACGGACCGACTTCGGGCGCACCGTCGAATGGGAACAGACGGCGGCCATCCACTTTACGGCACACCAGCAGGTCGGCATAGAAGCGTCCATCGGCGCTGCGTCGCGCGGTGACGAAAATCGAAAAGTCATCGCGCGAGGCGATCACTGCCGCCGGATACTGCGTCAGTGTCAGCTTTCTCCTTGACATGTCTCCCCCTGCCCACATCAGGCCATTCTGTCGTGCGCTCCTCAAATTGATGGTAATGGACGCATCAAAGGGCGATCTGGTCCGTAAGCGTCGACTTATGGACATGGCTACCGCTTGATTTCGACCGCGAGACGGATCGCTTCGAGCACCTTCGCCTGAGCGTCAGGATGAAGGTATTTGTCGAGGTTCGCGCAGTGCTTTCGGGACGCGTGGTTGGATTGCGGCAAGTACAGAAAACCTGCGTGAGCCAAAGGGCGTTTTTACGGGCGACAGCACAGAAAAGCGCCGGTGTGGCATGCCGCTTGCTGCTTTATTCAGTGGACATGGAAGCTCCTGCTTTCACGCCCTGCTTCAACATCCCGGAGCCCACTTGACCCACCCCGACTTCATCGTAATCGGTACGTCCGCAGGAGGGGTCGATGCGCTGCGTTCGCTTGCCTCCCAGCTTCCCGTTGATCTGCCCGCCAGCATCGCCGTCGTGCTGCACATCGGCGCGCACGGCAGCATGCTGCCTACGCTTCTGAACCAGGCCGGCCCGTTACCCGCTACGCACGCCCGGGATGGCGAACGTTACGCGCCCGGCAGAATTTACGTGGCGCCGCCCGATCGGCACCTCGTGGTCGACGGCGCGCATCTGCGGCTCCTGCACGGCGCCAAGGAAAACTTCGCGCGTCCGGCGATCGACCCCCTCTTTCGCAGCGCGGCCGCGCAAATGGGGGCACGCGCGATCGGCGTGATCCTGACGGGCCTGCTCGACGACGGCGCCGCGGGCCTCGAGGCGATCCAGGCGTGTGGCGGCACGACGCTCGTGCAGGATCCCGACGACGCGTTCGCGAGCGATATGCCGCGGCATGCTTCGCCGTTCGCCGACCACGTGCTGCCGCTAGAGCAATTGGGGCCGTGCCTGGTAAAACTGACCGGCGGCAACCCCAGCGTGCCGGTAAAGAACGGCACCGCACAGCGTGAGGCGGCCGATCGCGTCATGCTCGAACAACGCGCGTGGCTGGCCGACACGGCGCCGTTCGAGGCAATCAAGGGATTGGCCACGCCGTCGACCTTCACGTGCCCCGAATGCAACGGCACGCTATGGCGCGTCATCGGTTCGCGCGTGATGCGTTTCCGCTGTCATACCGGCCATGCCTACTCGGCCGCATCGCTCGACGACAGCCGCATGGCCGATGCCGAGGACTCATTGCGCCGAGCGCTGCGTGCGCTTCGCGAGCACGAATTGTTCAGCCGCGAACTCGGCGAACATTTCGGCAAGATGGGAGACACCGCCGCGCAACAGCGCGAGGAGGACAACGCGCGGCACGCGGGCCGCGCGGCAGAATTCTTGCGAGCATTGCTGCTGGAAAAATGAGTCCAATGCGGGATAATAGCGACCCGAGCCAGCAAGAAATGGGCTCGCCGCCCTATAAAAATCCACCGCTGGACACTATCCTTTTCCAAGAAGGGACATGCAGCCATGTCAAAAAAGCGAGGGCAAATTCTGCCTAGCCAGGCACTCTATCCGATCGTCGGTATCGGCGCGTCGGCGGGGGGGCTTAACGCGCTGACGGAATTCTTCGAAGCGCTGCCCGCGCATACGTCGATGGCCTTCGTCGTCGTCGTTCACCTCTCGCCGGATCACGAAAGCAACCTGGCTTCCCTGCTGCAGAAAGTCACCAGCATGCCCGTGCTGCAGGTCACGGGCCCCACGCAGATCGAATCGGACCACGTCTATCTGGTCGCGCCCTCGTTCGAGATGATCATGGTCGACGGCTATCTGCGCGTCACGCAGAACCAGCCCGCGGAAGGACGCCGCGCGAGCATCGATCTGTTCTTCCGCACGCTTGCCGAGGCGCACCGCGAACGCGCGATCGGCATCGTGCTCTCGGGCGCGGGCTCCGACGGCTCGGTCGGGCTGTCGCGCATCAAGGAAATGGGCGGCATCACGCTCGTGCAGGACCCCGCCGAGGCCGAATACGACAGCATGCCGCGCAGCGCGATCGCGACCGGCATGGCCGACTTCGTGATGACCGCGGCCGAGATGCCGCAACGGCTGATGGATCTATGGTCCACCGCGCGAGAAATCCACCTGCCGGCGGTACAGCCGGACGAGCCCGAGGAAGACACGGTCAACGAGTCGGCCGAGCGCGCGCTGCGCGAGATCATGGTGATTTTGCGCACCCGTACCGCGCACGACTTCCGGCATTACAAGCGGGCCACGGTTCTGCGCCGCATCGAACGCCGGCTGCAGGTCAATGGCATTACCGACCTGCAGGCGTATCGCGACTATCTGCATCTGCATCCCGAAGAAACCCAGGCGCTGCTGCAGGACATGCTGATCAGCGTCACCAATTTCTTCCGCGACAAGGAAGCGTTCGACGTGCTCGAGCGCGAGGTATTGCCGCCGCTGTTCGAACACCGCGGCGAACAGGACCGCATCCGCGTGTGGTCGGTTGGCTGCGCGACCGGCGAGGAAGCGTATTCGCTGGCGATGCTCCTGCAGGAGCGCTCGCTGAAGTCGCCCGAGGGCGTGTCGTTCCAGGTTTTCGCGACCGACATCGACGAGCGCGCCATTTCGTTCGCGCGCGTGGGCCTGTACCCGGACTCGATCTCGGCCGACCTGACGCCGGCGCGCATCCGCCAGTTCTTCACGAAGGACGCCGCGCACTACCGGATCAAGAAGGAGCTGCGCGAACACATGCTGTTCGCGCACCATAACGTGCTCAGCGATCCGCCGTTCTCGCGGCTCGACATGATCTGCTGCCGCAACCTGCTGATCTACCTGGACCGCGAAGCCCAGATCGAAATCCTCAGGATGTTCCACTTCGCGCTGCGGCCCGGCGGCATACTGTTCCTGGGCAGCTCGGAGTCGGCCGACAGCGTGAGTTCGATGTTCACAGTGGTCGACAAGCGCAGCCGCATCTATCGCGCGAACATGGCAGTGCGCGGCGACACGCCGGTGCCGATTGCGATTTCGGGCACGATGAGCTCGCGGCCCGTCGTGACCACGCTGCAGCCACCGGGACGCCGGCGCTTTTCGTTTGGCGATCTGCATCAGCGGCTCGTCGAACAATACGCGCCGCCTAGCGTGCTCGTGAGCCGCGACTCCGAAATCGTTCATCTGTCCGATCGCGCCGGGCGCTTTCTGCAGTATTCGGGCGGCGAGCCGTCACATAACATCGTGGCCGTCGTGCGTCCCGAATTGCGGCTCGAACTGCGCACCGCGATTTATCAGGCCCTGCACACGAACCGCAGCGTCGAAGCGCGCCGTGTGCGCATCGAGCGCGAGGGCCGTTCGTACTTCGTCAATATGACCGCGCGGCCGGTGCACGATCCGGAAGCGAACGCAGACTTCGTGCTGGTGCTGTTCGACGAGGTCGAGGACAGCATGGGCAACGCCGAGACGGCGTCGGTCGACGTGCAGAAGGACCCGATCATCAGCCAGCTCGAACGCGAACTGCAACGCACGAAGGAGCAGTTGCAGTCGACGATCGAGCAGTCGGAGACCTCGACCGAGGAACTGAAGGCGTCCAACGAGGAATTGCAGGCGATCAACGAGGAACTGCGCTCGGCAACGGAAGAACTCGAAACCAGCAAGGAAGAGCTGCAATCGATCAACGAAGAGCTGACCACGGTCAACGCGGAGCTGAAATCGAAGGTCGAGGAAACCGGCAAGATCAACGACGACCTGCACAACCTGATCGCCGCGAACGACATCGGCACGATCTTCGTCGACCGCAATATCTGCATCAAGCGCTATACGCCGCGCGCGACGGACGTCTTCAGCATCATTCCGTCCGACATCGGCAGGTCGCTGCTCGACATCACGCACCGCCTCGAATACGACAAGCTCGCCGACGACGCGGCCGAAGCGTTCGACTCGCTGCGCCTGATCGAGCGCGAACTGAAGAGCAGCGACGGGCGCTGGTATCTCGCACGCTTCGTGCCCTACCGCACGACGGAAGACCGCATCGACGGCGCGGTACTGTCGTTCATCGACATCACCGGGCGGCGTCAGGCGGAAGACCGCCTGCGCGAAGGCGAGCGGCGCATGCGCATCGTCGGGGAAAGCACGCGCGACTACGCGATCATCACCTTCGACGACAGCGGCGTGATCAACAGCTGGAATGCGGCCGCGGAACGGATTTTCGGCTACTCGGAAGCCGAAATGATCGGCCAGTCCGCCGAGATCCTGTACACCAACGAGGACCGCGCCGCCAACGTCGCGCAGCGCGAGCTCGCCGAAGCGCGTCTGAACGGCCGCGCCGAAGAGGAGTGCTGGCATCTGCGCAAGGACGGCACGCGCTTTTTCGCGAGCGGCGTGCTGTCCCGTCTCGACGAACCGGGCATCAGCGGCTTTGCGAAAATCACGCGCGATCTCGGTGAGTTCGCCACCGACCCAGCCTCGGGACGCGGCACCCACGTCGAATCGCTGCGCGCGGCGAGCGAGCGCGATGCGCAGCGGCGCCGCGACGAATTTCTCGCGATCGTCTCGCACGAGCTCAAGCATCCGCTGAACCTGATTTCGGCGAGCGCCGAGCTGATCGCGCGCGCACCGGAAACGCGACATAACCTGAACGTGTCGCGCGCGACCGATACGATCCGCCGCACCGTGATCGGCCAGGCGCAAATCATCGACGATCTGCTCGACATTTCGCGCGTGCGCACCGGCAAGCTGTCGGTCGTGCGCACCGTGGTCGACGTGCGCGAGATCGTGCAGCGCGTGTGCAGCGCGGTGCAGGACGATGCCGCGCAGCGCGGCGTTGCGCTGCGCGTCGAGTTGGCCGATACCCCCGTGATCGTTCACGCGGACCTCACACGTATCGAGCAGATCGTGTGGAATCTGATCAGCAACGCGCTGAAGTTCACCCAGCGCGGCACGATCGACGTGTCATTGCAGGTCAACGATCACGCCGAGGCGGTGCTGCGCGTCTCCGATACCGGAAGCGGCATCGAGCCGTCGCTGCTGCCGCATATCTTCGACATGTTCCAGCAAAGCCGCGATCCCGGCACGCGCCGCGGGGGGCTCGGCATCGGCCTCGCGCTCGTGCGCGATCTGGTCAATCTGCACGGCGGTGCGGTGCGCGCGGAGTCGGACGGCGTCGGCCGCGGCGCGACGTTCACCGTGACGCTGCCCACCCACCGGCTCGCCAGGCGTACGAGCGCGGGTATCGAACTGACCGCCGAATCGTTGAAAGGCATGCATATCCTGATGGTCGACGACGACTCGGCGACCGTGGAAACCTTCAAGCTGCTGCTGGAGAGCGAGGGCGCCGAGGTGCACACGGCGACGAGCGGCGAGGAGGCGCTGACGATCATCGACGGTAACGCGCCCGATGTCATCCTGTCCGACATCGGCATGCCGGGCATGGACGGTTTCGAGTTCATCGGCAAACTGCGCGGCATGCCGGCCATGAAGTCCGTGCTCTGTATCGCGGTCAGCGGCTTCGGCCAGCAGGCGGACGTCAGCGCGGCCGAGGAGGCGGGCTTCGACGCGCACCTGAGAAAGCCGGTCGTTCTGGAAGAACTGCTGGCTGTTTTCGCGCGGCTGCGCGGTTGAATATTCGGCTGGGCGGCGCGCAAAAAAGAAGCGGCCACAAGGACCGCTTGGGGAGCAGTGCCACGAAGGCCGCTCAAAAGCCATGCCGCGAAGGGCGTGCGGGCAATGGCATACGGTACGGCTCAGGCGTCGGAACGGATGCTCGACTCGGTGTCGGTCATCAGCACCGTCATCGGTCCCGTGCTCACCGCGGCCGAGATGGTCGCAAGGCGATCCGCCGGGCAATCGAGCAGATCGACGCTCAGCGATTCGCGCCCTCCCGCGCAGTTCACGTGCGCGGACCAGCCGCACACCTGCGCACGATGTTCGATCAGACTTTTCCAGACTGCCACGACTTGCAGTGATCCCGGGCTCGCATAAACAGTCAGACGTTTCACGTTCATGGCTTTCATACGGCGCGGGGCCGCATCTCGGGTTCGAATCGCAGATATTGGGATAGTTGTTATGAGTTCAGGTTAGACGTGCGAACTTTCAAGGCAAAGCCCATGCCGCTGTCCATAACATTACAGTTTCGGACAGCGGCATGGGCATGCCGTGTCAAGCCAGAGTGGCGCTTTTCACGTAGCCGCCCACACGATATGCGCCAGGCGAGTTTCGCATGCGGCGATGCGGTAAGAACGGTGTGGGAATAATTCAGCAGGCAAGTTCTATGCGGCTGGGGTGTCTGCGCGAATGCGCATCACGGTCTGACGCGAGGTGCCGAAGCGCCGCGCGACCTCGCTGACCGACTGTCCTCTGCCGAGCGATTGCAGCACGCGTTGACGCTGCTGCTCGGATAGCGACGGCGGCCTGCCCGTGTGCTTGCCGGTCGCGCGAACGGCCGCGAGGCTTGCGCGACTGCGCAGGCTGCGGCACGTGGCGTCGAGCCGCACCAGCGCGCGCAGCGCCTTCACCACCGAAGGCTCGGGACGCCCGGCCAGATCGGCATGACCGATTTCGAGGCAACGAAGCACCACGCCGGCCTTTCGGCACTGCATCACGGTGGCGAGAATGTCGCGCGCGTTGCAGCCGAGCGCGGCCAGATCGAGCACCACGAGCGTGTCGCGCGGCGCGAGTCGTCGAATCAGACTCTGCAATTCAGGGCGTTCGCGCCCCAGCACGTAGGTCGGCAGATCCTCCACGATGACTCGCGCGAGCGTGACCATGAAGCCGGCCTTGTCGAGCTGGATCAGCGCCTGCTCGTGCCGGGCCGCATCGTGCTCGCCGAACAGATAGATGTGTAGTTTTTCCACGTCGCCTTTCGTAGTCGCAAGCCGCCATTCGCGGCGTCATTTCACCACGGATTCCCGCTTCTCGAGCGACGGCGTTTGCCCGCGCCGTCACCCATCGCGCTCAAGACGCAACCGGCGTTCCCGGGCCCTGCGCGCCGCGCAATGCCGTCGCAGCGTGGGCGTGCACCTGCGCGGCTACGACGCTTCCGATAGCGTTGCAAACGATCAGGTGGAGGAATTTTCAAAGTGTATCAAGCGCTCTGAACACGCAATGCGATTTGCCTCGGTGTTCAAAAGCAGGCGGCGGCTCGCTCGCGCATTACCGAACCTGGCTGCGCAGCGTCTTCGCGGCGGCAACCATGTTGGTGAGCGCCGGAATGACTTCAGCCCACTGACGCGTCTTCAGACCGCAATCCGGATTCACCCACAGACGCTGAGCCGGAATGCGCTCCGCCGCCTTCTGCATCAGTTGCACGATGTGTTGCTGCGTCGGAATGTTCGGCGAATGGATGTCATAGACGCCTGGGCCGATCTCGTTCGGATAGTTGAAGTTGTCGAACGCGTCGAGCAGCTCCATGTCCGAGCGCGAGGTTTCGATCGTGATGACGTCCGCGTCCATCCCGGCGATCGCCGAGATGATGTCGTTGAACTCCGAATAGCACATATGCGTGTGGATCTGCGTTTCGTCCTGCACGCCATTGGCGGTGATACGGAACGATTCCACCGCCCAGCGCAGGTACTCGCCCCACTGCGCGCGATGCAGCGGCAGACCTTCGCGCAGCGCCGCTTCGTCGATCTGCACGACGCGCACACCGGCCTTTTCCAGGTCGAGCACTTCTTCGCGGATCGCCAGTGCAAGCTGGTAGCACGACACCGAACGCGGCTGGTCGTCGCGCACGAACGACCAGTTCAGGATCGTCACCGGGCCCGTCAGCATGCCCTTCATCGGCTTGTTCGTCAGCGACTGCGCGTAGCTGATCCACTCGACCGTCATCGCCTTCGGACGGCTGATGTCGCCGAACAGGATAGGCGGCTTCACGCAGCGCGAGCCGTACGACTGCACCCAGCCGAACTGGCTGAACGCGTACCCGTCGAGCTGCTCGCCGAAGTATTCGACCATGTCGTTGCGTTCGGCTTCGCCGTGCACGAGCACGTCGAGGCCCAGCGCTTCCTGCTCGCGCACGCTGCGCTCGATTTCCTTGTGCATTGCGTCCTGATAGCCGGCCTGATCGAGCGCACCGCTCCTGAACTGGCTGCGTGCGTGACGGATCTCCGCCGTTTGCGGGAACGAGCCGATCGTCGTGGTCGGATACGCGGGCAGCTTCAGCAGCGCGGCCTGCTTTGTCGCGCGCTCGGCGTATGCGTGCTGGCGGTTGCCGAGATTCGCGTCGATGCGCGCCAGCGCGGCCTTCACCGCCGGGTTGTTCACACGCGGCGAGTTGCGGCGCGCGGCAATCGCGGCGGCGTTCGCGGCGAGTTCATCCGCGACCTTGTCGCGGCCGCCGTTCAACGCGACGGCGAGCAGCTTCAGTTCGTCGAGCTTTTGCAGCGCGAAGGCGAGCCATGAGCGGATCTCCGCGTCGAGCTTTTCTTCGCTCGCGAGATCGACCGGCACGTGCAGCAGCGAGCACGACGGCGCGAGCCACAGACGATCGCCGAGTTGCTGTGCGATCGGCGCGAGCCATTCGAGCGCGGCGTTCAGATCGGTCTTCCAGATGTTGCGGCCGTTGATCGCGCCAACCGACAGCACGCTGTGCGCGGGTAGCTTCTGCGCGGCCAATGCGACTTCGTCGCGTGCGTTGATCGCGTCGATGTGCAGACCGTCGACGGGCAAGCTGCAAGCAAGCTCCAGGTTCTCGTTGAGCTGGCCGAAGTAGGTCGCGAGCAGCAGCTTGACGCCGCGTTCCTCGAAGCCCTGATACGCGCTCACGAATGCGTCGCGCCATGCCGGATCGAGTTCGGTGACGAGCACCGGCTCGTCGATCTGCACCCACTCGACGTCCATCACCTTGAAATAGTCGAGCAGCGCGCGATACACGGGCATGATGCGCGACAGCAGCGCCAGCTTGTCGGAATCGTCTTTCGCCTTGCCGAGCCACAGGTAGGTGATCGGGCCGATGATCACCGGCTTCGCCTTCACGCCCTGCTCGCGCGCTTCACGCAGCTGCTCGAGGAGGCCGGACGTGTCGAGTTGAACGTCGTATCGGCCGTGAATTCGGGGACGATGTAGTGGTAGTTGGTATCGAACCACTTCGTCATTTCGCCTGCCGCGACGCCGCCACAGCACGCGGCGTGCGGTTCGGCGCCTTGCGCCGAGCGGCCGCGCGCGACGCGGAAGTAGTTGTCGAGCTTGTCGCCATGAAAGCCCTGCACGCGTGCCGGCAGATTGCCGAGCGTGAAGCTCATGTCGAGCACCTGGTCATAGAACGCGAAATCGCCGACCGGCGCGAGGTCGAGTTCGCGCTGGTCGTTCCAGTGACGCGCGCGCAGCTGCGCGCCGAGCGCTTTCAGTTCGTCGCGCGACGATTCGCCTTTCCAGTAGCGTTCGAGGCCGAACTTGAGTTCGCGTTTCGCGCCGATGCGCGGGAAGCCGAGATTGTGTGTCGTGACCATGGATGCTGCCTTCCGATGAAAATTGCAAGTAGGACTGGCAGCGATGATAGGGTTTTCATTCCATGAATAAAAATGGCATTATTTCATTTATCCATTAGTTTTCTTCATTTTCGGTGTGTGCAGCGCGCCATCCTGCCCAACGTCACCCCTCGTGTGCGTAGAAAAGCGCCGCGGCCTGAAACCCTTGACGGCATTTTTCTTGGGCGCTGGGTGGACGAGTGCCTCGTTTCGGCCCGATCTGTCAAGCCAGGCGTCGCCCAACTGAAGCCTTTGTGACGAAAATACACAACGGATTTTTTTGTGCCGAATACGCCGGCAAACGATTGCTTATACTCTGTGCACCTCTTTCTCCGAGGCGCTTCGTATGCTGCAGGAATGGCTTGAATATCTCCCGCGACTTGGCTGGAACACTCCTATTACTTTGACGCTAACGTCAGCGTCGGTCGGCTCTGTCGTAACGCTAATATGGATCGCGGCGCGGGATGGCCGAGAGCGCAGGCGTCACCGACGTGACACATCATTGGAGCTGGCGTTGTCGCTGGAAAGCTACGCTCGGACCTGTCGGACGATGATGCATAAGGCCGCTTGGGCGGCATCAGAGCCAGTCGGTCCCACGAACCGCGAAGCCAGCAAGGGCGTGTCCATTCCCGCCTTTGCCTATCCGGACAAGTTGCGGTGGGACGTTCTGAGCCGCCGAGTTATTTCGGAACTGCGCGAGTACCCGGCAACGGCGCACGCCGCTCGGGAGTATGTGGAGGCATTCCGCGAATTCGGTGAGCCGAGCGACTTTTGCGGTCAGGTTGAATACGAATGTGCGAAAGCTGCGAGGGCAGCGTTAGCGCTGGCTCGGACGACGCGCCGGCGGCACGGAGCCGCGACGTGGAAGCCGGGCGCCAAAGATTCAGCCATGGAGCGCGAACTGGCCGACTTCATCGCGAACGCTGAAGAAAAGCGCAAGGAATCGCTCGAACGTCGGACGGGACCAACAGTTGGTCGGCAAGCTGACGTACAACCATTCAAACACCCGTTAAGCGCCTGAGACCCGGTCGAGGCAAAGGGGCGTCAATCGGTCAGGCGCCTCGCGACTCACTGCTGCCGGTCGGTCCGTCGCAGTGGAGTTGACCCGGTTTCGTGGAGACCTATCCTTTTGCTCAGGAGGTGCCCATCATGGGAAAGCACCGCAACCCATACCCACCCGAATTTCGGACGCGGATCGTCGAGCTGGTTAAGGCCGGGCGAACGCCAGAGGACAACTCGCGGCACTGCCCAAACCGGAGCGAATCAGCCCATTCAAAATTCAACTGCTTAACCGTCCACGGAAGTGGGTCACCCCCAAAGCCCCTACTCACCTGGTTCCATATGTCGATGCGCGTGCGATTCATTGAACGGTCCCTTAGCGGCTTATAAAAACTCGTATATGCGAGTTTTTACTTTGCGTTGCAACTTGTGCAGGTATCGTGTGCCGTGAGAGAACCGTGCGGTGGAGGCACATCTATTGGCATGTTCATTGCGGCGTCGTGAATCGGAACTGATTGGCAAGGCGCATAGTGCACTGGGTCGAACAGGCAGTATGAGTGAAAACTCGCTGCGAGTCGGTGGTGTCACTGTGAAGTATGACCGCACTACGACCGGGACAATCGGCATTCAGTTCGGCATGCAATTGCAACCACCATTTTCCTGTTTATGACCGAGGATGCTCCTACCCGATACCGTCATAGGAAGATCGGTCGGCAGGCGGTGGCGCATCAGTTGTAGTACTGAACGTTTGCGCGGGCAAAAACATTGGCACCGCCACCGGGACTGCATCGGTGCAAGCATTCGTGCTCACCGGACAGCGGACTGACAGGCCGCGCAACGCTCCAAGGCACGAGGGCAACCAGGCTCAAGTCACTATAGCGAGCGACGCAGGCCGAGCGGCTTTGTGTCTGCCGTTTCCAGTCTTTTGGAGGAAACATGCACATTCTCGTTAATGCGGGTCCGCTGGCTTCACTGATTGCCGGCATTCTGATTCTGGCGGTGCCTCGCCTGTTGAATTACATCGTTGCGATCTACCTGATCCTCATCGGATTGCTCGGTCTGTTCGGAGGACATCTCCGCTGAATCAAAACCGCAAGTGAAGGAGCACTTCGCGCTGGCTGTAATGACGCTGTGCGTCATCAGCCATTGCCGGACCGAGATCGGAGCGTCCGATGCCGGTATTGCCCTACTTGCTGCGCATTTCGTGATCACGAATGTCCCGCACGCGTTTGATCGCCCTTGTCGCATGAGGTATCGCAATGGCCCTTTCAGGCCGAGTCCGCCCTCCCCCGTAAGCTTCGATCGCCTTGAGGACCATGTCCAGCGCGACAGTCTTGCCCGGCACACCCGACCAGTGAAGGCAATTCTTCCCGTTCTGTCGCATATATTGGGCTGGGCGCGTACTCGGTCGAGAAGGAAGCGCATGGTAGGCACGGCACATGCGGCTTCGATTGTGTGGCGGGTGTCCGGGAACCGGTTTTCCCGTGCTCCGCCAGCATCGATGGCGACTGCGTGGCGTTTCTCGTGCCTCTTCTTCCTCAAGAGACGCGTAACTCCAGCCGTAGTGACAATGGCGCGGCAGATATCGATTTGGAGTTACATCATGAAGGTCATTCTGGCCACGTGGCATGCGCTCCGCCTGGTCGGTAGGATGTGTCTGTGCGTGGCGGCATTTTTCCTCTGGTCCGCGATTGCCGCAGGCGCTGGCTGGATGTTCACGCATCTGCCGGATATCTGGTATGTACACCTCGAGACCCAGTCGAACACCAGCTTGGCTGTTGCCGCCATCACATCCTGCGCCGTTGTCGCTGGCGCGCTCTTTCTCGCATTCTCCTGGGGCGCCTTGCAGATGGTGGCAGACACATATACGGAAATCCTGCTCTTCGTCCACATACGGCGCTCGCAACATGCAATCTCCGCAACACAGCGATGTCAGTTCGCTGTGAAGGATCCTGTTCGGTACAAAGCCCTTGAAGCATCATGCTCCAAGGGTTTTTTTTCCGGAAGGTCCGACTCGAGTCGTTTTGCGCGACATGTCAGGCTCGCAGAACAGGCGGATGTATTCCGCCGCGGGTCACTGCAGGCATACCGTGACGATAACGAACTGCGCAGGCCGAAGCAGCCAGTGGGTCCGCGCAGACAGGTTATCGACCCGCATGAGTCTGTGAAGTAAGGAGAGCCAGTGCGGGGCGCCTGCGCAGCTCTGCTACGTCACATATTGCCCGTCAAGTGGATGGGCTCGTTGCGCAAATCCATGTGACCGGCTGATGCAGCAACGATCCGCCGCCCGCCCCTTGGACGACAGGTACTCTAGCTCGCTCAACCGCAGGTCGACTTGACTTCGGCGCGTGACGTGGGATGCATCAAAAGGAGACCGAGTCTGACGAGGCGGTTCGTCTCTCAATGTTGCTCGCGAAAGACGAGTCGCTGTACTTTTAATGCGATATCCGCTCCAGTCGGACGAGCGCTGCAACACCGCACATCAGTTGCTCGTGCAGTTCATCCCCAAGCTGCGTATTAGAGCCGAGGCTGCGAAGCCTGTGCAGACGCTTCTCCTGAGCCTCGACCAGTTCGATACCCCGGCGGATCAGATGCTCGCATCGCTCGGTTGCAGCGACGCATTTTTCGTCCCTTGAACTCGCTAGCGTTCCGTCGCTAATGCTCTGCTTCTCCTCGCCGCCTATCCTCACTGACAGAGGCGCTCTCCGAACCCGCTTGCTGCTTGCAACGGTATCGGCGGTGAGCCCGTCGAGCACAGTCAACAATTGCGAAGGAGCAAATGGTTTTCGCAGGATGGCTGCGACAGGCACTGTCGCATGTGTCAGGCGCGCGGACATAAGAATAACGGGTACCTGCTCAAATCCCGGCGTCGCCTTGATTCTACGAACCATTTCGACTCCATCCATCAAGGGCATCGTCACGTCAGAAACGATGACCTGAGGATGGGCGTTGGGCACGATGTCCAACGCGTCGCGTCCGTTCTGCGCAGCGACTACCTCGTGGCCTGCAACGCCAAGGACGGTGCTGAGAGCGTCCCGAACATTTGCATCGTCGTCTACCAGTAGTATGCGTGTCATACAGTTCGCCCGAACCCGTGTGAACTGTCCGCCGCATTGTCTGTTCCAGACTGTCTGTTCGCGCGCAGGTGCGCATCGGCGTGGCGCGCACCAAATGTATTGGATTGCGCGAGTCTGTACTTTTTGCGCTGTTGGCAACATATCCCTTCCGCGCTGTCCTGGTTTGACCATCCGGAGCGCACGGTGATTGCGTGTCGTCGCGGCCGGGTTTGTACCGACCGTGCCGAGTCGACCGGGTTACCTTTGCAACACTCCAGCCAGGTCCTCTAGCGACGGCGGCTTGACCAGATAGCAGTCGAATTCGTCCGTGACGCGTTCGGTGGCGGATGTCATCCCGGCATAACCCGTGAGCGCTGCGAGGCGGGTCGAGGCGCATTGAGGGCATTGCCTCAGCAAACGTGCAAGCTCGCGACCGTCCATGCCAGGCATGTTGATGTCAATCAGTGCAACGTCCGGCGTGAATGACTCAATCAGAGACAGGGCTTCTGTTCCACTCTGTGCACGCTTCACCTCGTGACCATCCAGTGTCAGCAATATCGCGAGTGCTTCGGTCGCATCAGGGATATCGTCCACAAGCAGGATGCGGGCAGGCGGTATTCCGTGGGAAGTGGACGCAGCGTGCGCCACCTGGCTTCGACGGACAATGGGCAGCCGGACAGTGACTTCGGTACCCTTGCCTTCGCCGCCGCTGAAGATTTCAATCTCGCCCTGGTGCGCATTGACCAGGTATCTGACGACGGATAGTCCCACGCCAAGGCAAGCGCACCGCGAAGACCGGCAAGACTGATCCTGTCGCCGGCCTCGATGCGCTCGTAGTCGGCAGCATCGGCAAAGCTGAGGGCAAGCACGCCAAAGTTGGCAAGATTCTGCGCGTGGATACGTGCAAAGCTTTTCGCGAGCACCACACGCAGCCCCAGAAAGCGCGGCCCCAGCGCAGCATGCTCCCGGCTCGATCCCTGCCCATAGTTGCACCCGCCCACCACCGCATGGCCCTTCGTCTCTTTGGCACGTTGAGCATAGGTAGGATCGATGATGTCGAAGGCGAACTCGGCGATCTTCGGAATGTTGCTGCGAAACGGCAGCACTCGCGCTCCGGCGGGCATGATTTCATCCGTCGAGACGTTATCGCCCACCTTCAGCAGCACGGGTATCTCAAGCGTATCGGCAAGTGGGTCGAACGTCGGCAGAGTCGCGATGTTGGGACCCTTCTCGAGCGCCACCTTCGACGCTTCTTCGGCAGCCAGCGGAGGCGCGAACATGCCCCGATTAACCGGCGGGTCGTCGGGGTCGGCAATCCGCGGATACGGCATTCCGAGCGTGCGCGGATCTGTAATCACGCCGCACAGGGCGGACGCGGTTGCGGTCTCGGGACTGACCAGGCACACCTTGTCTTCGCGAGTGCCGGAGCGGCCTGGAAAATTGCGTGGCACCGTGCGCAGCGATATCCCTTTCGTGGCGGGCGCCTGCCCCATGCCGATACACCCGTTGCAGCCCGCCTGATGCAAGCGGGCGCCGGCATGCAGCAGGCTCACGATGTGACCATCGCGCACCAGCCGCTCGAGTTGCGCCCTGGAGGTCGGATTGACGTCGAACGACACGCGGTTGTGTATCACGCGATCGCGCACCATGACCGCGGCCATTGCGAAGTCTCGAAATCCCGGATTCGCGGACGAACCAATGTAAGCCTGCTGGATTGGCTCGCCGGCAACTTCACGCACGGGATGCACATTCCCTGGACTTGAAGGCAGGCACGTCATTTGCGCGCGGCGGCTTCCACCATCGATGCGTCCACCGCGACCGTCAGATTGCAATTGACAATCTCGTTGCCGACTTGAGCCGGGTGACGGCGCACTTCGTCGACGGCGATCACGGACAACTTGTCCCTGAAACGCACGCGTGCGGCGCTCTCTAGCGACCTATAGCGATCAAGCACATTCGGCGCAAACGTAAAGTTGAGCATGCAGCGATTGTCCAGGATATTCATGGTTGCAGGAACGGCCACCCACGAAACCTGAATCGTCAGAATGCCGCTCGAAACAAATGTGTGTTTGATGGCGGTCGAAGGGAAATCAAAGCGCTTCAAAAGCGCGTGCTCCATTTCGAGCAATGCTTGGTCCGAATCGATCAGTGCAGACATATCGCCCTCCTCTTTCAACGGCAAACGCGCAAAGGCCGTTCCTGGAGAAGTAGGCGGTGGCCGGTCAAGGGTCGCATTCTCTTGCATGCGAAAGCGCGTGTGAGGTTCGAGGTTTCAGGCCACGCCGAGCCACTGCTCGACGACGGGCCCGCGCTCGCCCAGCACCGGATCGCTTGGGGGAAACGGCAGTGCGTCCATGGAGGCAAGCTCATCCGGTGTCAGCGCATCGCGCCGGATGTCCCACTGCTGGCCCGACGGGTAGCCGCCAATAACGCAAAGATTGCCCTGGAAGGCCTGCAGGCAATGCCCGGTGCCCGCAGGCAGCAGCAGCGCGTCGCCAGGACGCAGCGCAACGACGCGTCCACCGGGACCGCCTACGATCACTTCTGCCGAGCCGTGGGCGAAGCCCAGCACCTCGTGCGCGGTCGAATGGAAATGGTGATAGTCGAAGATGCCGTTGCGCCATTGCGATGGCCATTGGTTGTGCTCGAAAAGCGCTTCGAATTCGGCCACCAGGTTCCGGCTGGTTTCTGGCAGCGCCGAGCGGTAAATCGCTACCGCGAGCTTGCGGTTGTTAGGAACCCAGTCGCGCGGCGCCAGTTTGAATGCTTCGTAGCATCCTCGTTCCATCGGCTGCTCGTATTGCATATTGATCGTCCCCTTGTCCGAGTCCGTGCGCACGCGTGCATCCGCATGCGCGTATTTGCAGTCTGCCGTTGCATTGATCATGAGATCCTCCATTGGCAACCGTACATGTTTGATGAAGCAACAAACGGACCGCGCGGAGGGTGTGCGCAGCCCGATCGACAGGTCATCCGCGTGGCCAATCCCGGCACGGCGTAGATTCGTTCAGACGTACGACCCGTTGGCCGGCCAGGCACGGTGCCTCCAAAAGCTGGAGGAAACTGTTCGGAAAAGTCAATGAAGCCCCGTTATGCAGTCGTACGTGGGACACGTGCTGACGGATAACCGGCATGGCCTGGTGGTGAACGCACGGGTAACGCAGGCCAACGGCTCAGCCGAGCGAGACACAGCGGCCGAGATGCTTGCGGACGCCGCGCAGTTTGCCGATGCGTCGATTACGGTAGGTGCTGACAAAAACTACGACACGGCCGGCTTCATGGCAACATGCCGCGCACATGGCGTGACGCCGCACGTGGCGCAAAACGATGGCCGTGCGGGCGGCTCGGCCATTGACGGACGTACAACGCGCTGGCCCGGCTACGCCATCAGTCAGCGCAAGCACAAATGCATCGAGCAGGTCTTTGGCTGGAGCAGGACGGTCGGCAGGATTCGGCAGGTGATGTATCGAGGGCTGCAGCGAGTTGACGTTCGAACGATGAGCCGCGCATCAGCGAGGTGCATTTCAACAACCTGCTAGAGCATCTTGACAGCAAAACACCTCAAAAAATCATTTCACAAAACTTACAGCGTGACCGCCGGTCCACTAATTGAACGTCGTGAAGCTCCGTGCCCCCGCAACGTTTCCAGGGTTTCCAGACCGACAGCACAATTATTGGCAATACGACACGCATAGCTTTTTTCCAAATCTTTTGTTCACAGACACCATCATGCTCGAACGCTTTCATCTCACCCTGATCCGCGAAGTGGACCGGCAGGGCTCGCTCACGGCAGCGTCCGGCGCGCTCCATCTGACGCAGTCGGCTCTAAGCCACACCGTCAAGAAGCTCGAGCAGCAGCTCGGCACGCCGGTCTGGGAACGCGATGGCCGCAATCTGCGCCTCACGCAGGCCGGACAATATCTGCTGTCGCTCGCCGACCGGCTGCTGCCGCAGTTCGAGCACGCCGAAGCGCGCATGAAGCAATACGCGAACGGCGAGCGCGGCACGCTGCGCATCGGCATGGAATGTCATCCGTGTTATCAGTGGCTGCTGAAGGTCGTGTCGCCTTACCTTGCGCGCTGGCCCGATGTTGATGTCGACGTCAAGCAGCGCTTCCAGTTCGGCGGCATCGGCGCGCTGTTCGGCTACGACATCGACGTGCTCGTCACGCCCGATCCGCTGAAGCGGCCCGGCCTCAGCTTCGAACCCGTGTTCGATTACGAGCAGGTGCTGGTGGTGGCCGAAGGGCATCGGCTTGCCAACGCGCGCTACGTGGAGCCTGAGCAGCTAATTGACGAAACGCTGATCTCCTATCCCGTCGACACCGATCGCCTCGACATCTACAACCAGTTCCTGCGTCCCGCCGAGGTTGCCCCGCGCCATCACAAGATGATCGAGACCACCGACATCATGCTGCAGATGGTCGCGAGCAATCGCGGCGTGGCCGCGCTACCGCGCTGGCTCGCCGAGGAATACGCGGACCGGATGCCGGTGGTCAGCGTGAAGCTCGGCAAGAACGGTATCGCCAAACAGATTTTTCTTGGTACGCGCGAAGCGGATGCGTCGCTCGACTATTTGCATTCGTTCGTCGAGTTCGCGCGCAAGTCCGGCTGGAAGGGGTCGAAGCCGCGGCGCTGAACGCTGCGCAACCAGAAAGGTCACGCCAACTGGTCTGCCGACACCGCCGCCGTACGGCCCGCGAGCCGTTCGAATTCGTCGGCGTCGTGGCTGCAGAAAATCGCCAACGCCGGACTGGCCCGCTTCGCGAGATCGCGCAGACGGCGCTGGTTGTACAGTCGCGCGGCGCGGTCCTTGGCGAGCATCCACTGGTAGAAATGCAAACCGGGTGCGCAATGCGGGCGCTCGGGGTCGAGCTCGCCGCTATCGAAGTACGCGTCGCCCGCGAGCAGCATCCAGCCGCGATCGCCGCGCACCGCAACGCCCGCGTGACCATACGTGTGTCCTCGCAGCGGCACGAGCGCGATTTCGCTCGCGAGTTCCTCGATCGGATGCACCTTGGCGAAACCCTCCCAACGCTCGCTGTATTGCGGCGAATGCACGCGCCACATGTTCTGATACGACCACTGCTGCGGCCTGAAGCGCTGCCGGTCTAGCCAGGTCTTCTGCTGCGCCGCGTATTGGCGCTCGCTCGCGAGCATATGCACCGTCGCGTGCGGAAAGTCGTCCAGGCCGCCCGCATGGTCGGCATCGAGGTGCGTCATCACGATGTGCCGCACGTCGGTCGGCTTGAAACCAAGCCGCTCGACCTGTCTGATCGCCGTCATTTCATTTCTGAACTCGGGCTTCAGCATTCTCAGGAAGAATTTGCCGAGGCGCGAATGGGGATCAGCGACATCGCGCAAACCGAAGCCGGTATCGACCAGCACGAGCCCCGCCGGACTCTCGACGAGCAGACAATGGCAGATCAGATGACCGCGCCGGATCAACGAATCGGGGTGCCCGATAGACAGCTTGCCGCACAGCGGGCAACTCGAAGCGCAGTTCAGATGATGCACTTTCATGCGGCACTCCCGGTCACAATGATTGCATCCCTGCCTGTCGCTTCCGCTACCCGCTCACGGACCATGCGACTGCTGCTGATCGTACGTCGGCAATCGTATGCGTCACTCAGCGAACAGATCCGGGCCGAACACCTCGTAGTGAATCTTCGATTCGTGAATGTCCATGCCTTTCAGTGCATCGTGCTGCAGCCGCATGAAAGGAACAGGACCGCAGACGTAATAGTCGGCATCTGACAACAAAATGTCGTCGCGCAGCTTGCCAAGGTCGATGAAGCCCGCGTAGTCGTAGTCGCGGCCCTGCACGTCGGTGTCGAGCGGGGTGTCGTAGAACACGATCGCGCGGAAATTCGGCTGGGTGGCGGCGGTCTGCTGCAAACGATCACGCATCGCGTGTACCTGACCGTTGCGCGCACCGTGAATGAACACCACGCGCCGCTGCGGGTCCTGAATCGCGCGCTTCAACATGCTGACCATCGGCGTCAAACCAACGCCGCCGCTGATCAGCACGATCGGCGTCTTCGCGTGGACATCGATGTAGAACGTGCCGTACGGCGCCGCCAGTTTCACTTCGTCGCCGACATTGACGTGATCGTGCAGCAGCGATGACACGTAGCCCGGCGGCCGCCCGGCTTCGCCGCTCTCGCGCTTGACCGAGATCCGATAGCTATGGCCGTTCGGCACGTCGGACAAACTGTATTGCCGGATCTGCTGCAAGCCGAGCGCGGGCACATCGACCGCAATGCCGATGTACTGGCCCGGCTCGAAGTTGACGACCGGCTGTCCGTCCTTCGGTTCGAGAATGAACGACGTGATGACGCTGCTCTCAGGCCGCTTCTCCTTGACGACGAACGTGCGCCATCCGGTCCAGCCGCCGAGCTGCGCCGCGCGCGTTTCGCGCAATTCGCTTTCCATGCCCATCAGCACGTCCGCGAGATTGCCGTATGCCTGCGCCCACGCGGAGATGATGTCGTCGGTCGCGGCCTCGCCGAGCACATCCTTGATCGCGCCAAGCAGATGTTCGCCGACGATCGGATAGTGCTCCGCTCTCACGTCGAGGCTTGCATGCTTGTTGGCGATATTGCGCAGCACGGCGGCGAGACTGCCCGGATCCTCGATGTTCTCCGCGTATGCGTAAACGGCGCGGGCGAGCGCTTCCTGCTGCTGTCCCTGTTCCTGTTCCTGGTGCGCCATATTGAACACGTTCTTCAATTCGGGATGCGCTTCGAATAGCCGTCTGTAGAAGCGTTGAATGATCGGATAGCCGTGTACGGCCAGAACCGGGGCCGTGGCCTTTACGATGTCCCTGGTCTTCTGTGTCAGCATTTCGTTTCTCCTGCACCAGGATGACTCGTTGCCGCCATGCGGGCGTTGGGCGATTTTCTTCCCCTCTCTCGCATGCACAGTATGGCGGATTTGTCGCAAAGGAAATCGCCAGTTTTCTGCGCATGTTCGCCTGCTCTCGCTGACATCGCCGTTCTGTTGAGACCAGGCTCCTCCAACGGCAGCTTTGTCTGACATCAAGCATTTCGCCGCATCCTTCGCCGTCAATATCTTCGATGAAAGCAGTGATCCAATTTCTCTACTTTGATTATCGATATATATATCAAAAATAAATTCACGTCTCATCTCATAATTCATCGATTTATCTTGAAATAAAGATCGTTAAATATTGTATTAATGCCCAGAGTGCCCCAGATTCGTCATAAACGGCGATTATCTTTTCGCGTACTCCGCTCTGCCAATGACATCGTGATCCGCATCGATTATTGAGATTATTCTCAAAAAAATCATGCAAGCACTGAAGGTTTAATTGCCGCGCCAATTGCGGCATTGCCGGATCAATTGCGAGACGGATAGAAACTTATTTTTCGCGAAGCGGGAAAGTTTTTTGCACGCCCAAAAAAGGGAGGGCCCACCATGCTGTCCAGAAAAACCAGAATCAATGAACATCTCTTAACCTCTATGGCTTCCGCCTGTCTGTTAGCAGCGTGCGGTGGCGGCATCGACGGTTCGCCGCCAGCGGGCGCGGGAAACAACAACTCGGAATCGTCCGGCACGACCTACAGCGGTGTCGTGGCCGCGAGCGCCTACCTGCCGGGCAGCACGACCGGCAACCCGAACATCAAGCCTGGCTATTACGCGGGCGCGACCGTGTTCATCGACACCAACGGCAATGGCGTGCTCGACGCCAGCAAGCCTTCGACGAAGACCGACGCCAACGGCCACTTCCAGTTGCAAAGCACTGTCAATGGCCAGCTCGTCGCGGACATTCCGGGCGCAGCCACGAACACGGCCACCGGCCGGGCTGTGGCCAATCACCTGATCCTGCGCGCCTCGAGCGCGCAGATCGCCGATCAGGGCACATCGAACATAGTGATCAGCCCGATGTCCAGCGAGGTTCAGCGTCTGGTGGAAGCGAACGGCACGACCTATGCGCAGGAGAAAGCCAATCTCGCAACCCGCCTTACCGGACCGGCGCTGGGAGCGTCGAGCGCGGCCGTCACCGTCAGCGGCGCGGATGCGCTCGGCGACGTCAACCGCCTCTCGGGTACCGCGCAAAGTGCCTTGCTGTTCGAGTACAACCAGCTGACGAACCGCTACATGTATGCGGCCACCAAGCTCGACCGTCGCGACATGTACCCCGACAATCTTGCTGTCAGTGGTGGCGATCCGGCGCTGCCGCTGCTCGCCGCGGGCGGTTATCACGTGTCGGCTGCAACCGCCGTGACGCCGACCGCGACCCAGTTGCCAATCAACTTCACGCAGGCGCAGCAGGCCGCGTTCAATATCGAGGGTATTCCGCGCTACGACAACATCTTCATCATCATGATGGAGAACAAGAGCACGAATTCGATCCTTGGCTCGCCGAACGCACCGAACATCAACGCGTTGCTGGCCAGCGGCAACCAGTTCACGACCTACTATTCGACCGGCAACCCCAGCGAGCCAAACTATACGGCGCTGGGCGGCGCCGACGATTGGGGTCTCACCGACGACAACTGGTGGGGCTGCGGCGCCGGTGCGCCCGGGACCGGCACCAGCAATGCACCGACCGACGTTGCCTTCGCGGGCGGCACGGCTTCGGACGGAGCGCCGTTGGTCGCGACCGGCGTAACGCCGCCGCTCGATTCAACGCATCTGGCGGGCTACGGCAGCTCAAGCTGCAATGTGGGGACCACAGCGAATCACAACGTCCAGGCGCCGAGCCTGTTCACGCTGATCTCGCAGGCGGGCCTCACGTGGCGCACCTACAGCGAGTCGATGAACCCGGGGCAGGACCCGCGTTCGGACAGCGTCGCCGATCCAGCCGTGACAGGCACGTACACGGGCGCGGGCGGTCCCGGTACGACCAGCTACGCGGTGCCGGCCGGCCTCTACAAGACCAAGCACCATCCGGGCATGGCCTACCAGAGCACGCGCAACCTGCCTGAATTCTTCGCCAGCAACCGTACCGTCGGGGGCTCGCAATGGAGCGCGACGGCGTGGGCCAATTCGAAGGCCTACCCGATTCCGGCCGGCTACGACTACGATCAGCTCGGCACCGATCTCGCGACGGGCGACGTGGGTAACCTGAACTTCATCATGCCCGACCAGTGCGACGACATGCACGGCGTCGGCTCTGATCCGTCGTGTACGGGCAGCAGGATGATCCAGCGCGGTGACGCCTACGTTCAGCAGCTGGTCAGCAAGATTCAGGCTTCGCCGCTGTGGAAGAACTCATTGCGCCGTGTCGCGATCGTCGTGATGTTCGACGAAGGCGCGGGTTCGAGCACCTCGTGCTGCGGCTGGAACACCTCGACGGCGAGTGGCGACCAGCCGCTGCAGCAGGGCCCGGGCGGCGCGTGGCTACCGGTGTCGACGGCCATCACGAAGTACAGTTCCGGCAACCGCGGTCATGGCAACTCGATCTTCGCACTGGTGACGAACCAGCCGGATGCGCCCAAGGGTGTCGTCGACAGCGACTCGTACAGCCACTTCTCGTTTGTGCGAACGCTGCAGGACATGTTCCAGATCGGCGATCCGGGTAACGATGCGTCGTATCTGAGTCGTGCGAAATACACCGAGCGCTTCATCGCGCAAAACATCACGAACCTGCCGGAATTCGCGGGCAGTGCCGATACGCACTTCGACTCGGTGCGTCCGATGAACCACGCCTATGTCATTCCGCCGACCTACACACAGCGACTGAACCCCGGTGACGTGTCCGGCACGTCGCTCTCGACCTTGCAGGTCGGTCCGGACTCCACGCAGGCCAACGTCTGGGCACTCAGGTAAGCGACGCGCGGAAGGCAGGGCATGGCCTTCCGCCTCGCTCGCTTTCCAGCAACCGCGTACGTCGGGTATTCGCCATGCATAAGCTGTACGTTGGCGCGCTATGCGCGTCCTTGCTGATCCTCGTTGCTTGCGGCGGAGGGGGCAGCGATTCTTCGCCACAGCAATCAGCGTCGGGCAATTCGTCTTCGCCGGGCTCTTCCGGCACCGACAATGCTTCATCGGCTGATTCGGGCAGCGGCACGACAGGCACGCTGAGCCTCGCAGCCCAGCTCGGCAGACAGATGTTCTTCGACACCAACCTGTCGGCCAACAAGAACATGTCCTGCGCGACCTGCCATTCGCCGCAATACGCCTACGGGCCGCCCAACAGCCTCGCTGTGCAGCTGGGTTCCGACGGCGTCTCGCCGGGCGTGCGTGCGGTGCCGTCGCTGCGCTATAAGGACATGACGCCGGCATTCGAAGACGATGCCCTGAATCCCGATGGCGTGTCGCAGAACGCGCCGGGCGGCGGCTTCATGTGGGATGGCCGCGCGGCCACGTTGGCCGACCAGGCGGCGTTGCCATTGCTCAATCCGATCGAGATGAACAACGCGTCAAAGGCCGCCGTGGTGCAAGCGGTGCAACACTCGTCGTATGCCGCGCTGTTCGAGCAGGCGTTCGGTACTGCCGTATTCGACGATCCCGATGTCGCGTTCGCCGCCATCGGCAAGTCGCTGCAGGCTTTTCAGAGCGAGGATCCGAGCTTCCATCCGTATTCCAGCAAGTTCGATCTGTATCTCGGCAACAAGATGGGCGGCACACTGACGGCGGCCGAATTGCGCGGCCTCGCCGTGTTCAACGACAACGGCAACTGCGCGGCCTGTCACTACCCAGGCGCTAACTTCAACGGCACGGCGGCGCTGATGACAGACTTCACGTACCAAGCACTCGGTGTGCCACGGAACGATACACAGATTCCGGACAACCCGAGCCCGATCCCTGCCAACCTGACTGCTTCGTACTACGACTTGGGATTGCGCGGCCCGTACCGTACTGATCACTCACCGGCATCGCTGGGCGCCGCGAACAGCTACTGCGGTCTGTTCAAAGTGCCGACGTTGCGCAACGTGACAACGCGCAATGCTTTCTTCCACAACGGGGTGTTCCACTCGCTGACGCAGGTCCTGCACTTCTACAACACGCGCGATACCAACCCGGAGTACTGGTATCCGGCGACCGGCGGCGACCCCGGCAACGTCACGCTGAACCCGTCCTATGCGCTGTTTCCCACCTACGCCTCGGGCGCGACCGTCTCGACCTTCAACGACCTGCCCGCGGCGTACCACGGCAACGTGGATGAAGAGATGCCGATGGGGACCGGCATCGGCGGCTCGAATACGCTCGGCAGCGGCACGCAGCCGCGTGCGGTCCATTCAGCCACGGCGATGACCGAGCAGGACATTCAGGACCTGGCCTGCTTCCTGAACGTGCTGACCGACGGATACCAGCCGCCCGCAACGCAACCGACGAGCGGTACCTGTGTGAACTGACTCCGGGACGCTGGCACGAACGATACGCCCGCCATCCACGCCGGTACGCAATGGAGACCGGCCAGCCGGACCGACTAGAAACTCATCGCGAATCCGAATGACACGCCGTGCACGTTGCGTCCGAACACATATCGGACCATCGCGCGCGTGCGAGTGACGATGATGGGATACCTGCTGCTATCGAGTTCGAGGCCGACTCCCAACGACGTGAGGTCGTTGAAACCCAGCACCCCGGCGCTGTCGCCGAAATAGTGCGAGTAAGCGGCTTCGAGCACATAGCGAACGGGCCGGTCCAGCGCGTGCCAGCCGGTGGGCGCACGCCAGCGTGTCCATAGGCTCACTTGCTGGGCCATGGCCGAGCCCTGAACGGCCTCCGAAGAACTACCGAAACTGCGCAGGTAAATATCGGTTGCCCGCAATTCGGCGTCGATTTCGTAGTTCTCGCGGTAGTGCTCATAGTCGAGCATCAGGGAGCCGCCATAGCCGTAGGCATTGAGCGAGCCGCTCTCGAGGAACTGCAGGTTGCTGTCCGTGACGCGATTGAAGATCGTCTGCCCCACCTTCAGGTCACTCGAGACCCGTCCAATCGTACCGTTGAGGATCGGCCGGAATGCCAGCTCGTCCGTGATGCGGAAATCCCACCCGAGGCCGACCGTGCCACTGAAGGTATTCCACCGCGTCGGCACCGCGCGCTGCTGGGCGCCATCCGTGGCGATGAAGACCGGATCGTAGCGGCTGTAGGCCAGCGTGCCTTCCATGTACAGGGGAAACGACCTGCTGAGCGTGAAACCGCCGCCAAATTGCGTCTGCGCGAAGCCAGGATTACCCGTCAGGCCGTTATTCACCGACAGGTTACTGGTCGTCACGTCAGGGACTGTCGTGTAGCTCATGATCGCGAGCACGGCGTCGGCATGCTGCTTGACGTTGCCGCCAACCACGGTATTGCTCGACAATTGCCCCGGCACGACCTGCGCATGCAAAGGGCATTGCAGCAAGGTCAAAAGCAGAGCAGCACACGCGCGCAATGTGCGATGTGAGCAACGCTTCCGCAGCGCAAGCATTGTCAATCAACCTCGCCATTTGTCGACGAGATTGGAGTCTGACACTCAGCGTACCGAACGACCATGACGCCCTCCTGTCAATCGGCTGACCTGTTCGTCTTCGGCGAACTCGCCACACCGTTGTAGAAAAGCACGTCCATGCAGCTGATGCAATTGCGGCGGGCGTTGCGCCGCTCACAGCACATGGAAGGTCTGCTGCTACTATGTGATAGAAATACCCGAAGTGATGTAGTGCAGCAATACGTACATATCTTCAATCGCGTGGCAAGGTGTGCAGCAACTCGCCAGCCTCGCGCTCGGGCGTGGGACTTCGCCGTCCGCAGACGAATCCTCGCGGCCCCATTCACTGAAGGAGCGTCGTTATGTCTACCCATTCGGTCCCGAACGACAAACCCGTCAAGATTCCCGGCCCCGACCATCCGATCACGATCGAGCGCCACCAAGCGCGCGTGATCGTCACGGCGGGTGGCCACGTGATCGCCGATACGCACGACGCGTTGACGCTGCGCGAAGCCCGCTACCCGGCCGTGCTCTACATCCCGCGCAAGGACGTCGACATGACGCGACTCGAACGCACGGCCCACGCGACGTACTGTCCGTACAAGGGTGAATGCGCATACTTCTCAATTCCGTCGGCCGGCGAGCGCGGCACGAATGCGGTGTGGACCTACGAGCACCCTTACGACGCCGTCGCGCCGATCCGCGAGCACCTCGCGTTCTATCCGGACCGCGTAGATTCCATCTCGGAGCAGCCAGCCGCTCAATGAACTACTCGAACTCGGCGCATAGGGTTCGACGATGGAAGGTCCGCTGACGCCGGAGAACCCATCGCCTTTGCAATACGTGAAACCCCGAGTGGCGCAGAACGATCTCGGCGCGACTTGTTCGACGCTGCCGCCGCTTCATAGTCAATCGATCAAGGTCAGGCCCGTGCAGGTAACGGATCAGGCTTTGATTCACATACTCGGTTGACGCCAGGCGATATTTGACTACCGACTGAAAAAACGGCACGGGCTGCAATAGCCCGTGCTTTTTTTATGCGCGACGAATCGGGTAAACCATGCTCGAAATCGATTCGCGTTCACGGCGAATGAGCCTCGAACGGATCACGCATTCCTTAACACGACCTTAAGACCTAAGCATTGCCAAATTAAAACCCCAGGTCACGCAAATGACTTTTTTTCGGGGCAAATTCGTCCCGCACTACCAAAATTACCAAAATTCGTAGTCACACAAAAAGGACGAGACATGAAACCGATCACAAAATGGAAGCGTAAACAAAGCGCAGTGTATGCGGCAGTCGCACTGCTTGCCGGAATGTACTCAGCAGTCGCGGCAGCCGGTGACGATCACGGCCGCGATCACGATCACGCGTCGGTCAAGCATGTGCTGCTGATCAGCTTCGACGGTCTGCATGAGCAGGATGTCGCGCGTTGCATCGGCGCGAACACGTGCCCGAATCTCGCACTGCTCGCGAAGTCGGGCACGACTTATACGAACGCGCACACGCCGGGTCTGTCGGATTCGTTTCCGGGCCTCGCCGCGCTCGTGACCGGCGGCTCGCCGAAGTCCGCGGGCCTCTTCTACGACGTCTCCTACGACCGCACGCTGTATGCGCCGTCGGATACCAGTTGCACGGGCAAGACCGGCTGGAACGTCGTCTTCGATGAAACGGTCGGTATCGACGGCGAGAACGGCGGCAACCTCACCCACCTCAACGGCGGCGGCGCGTTCAATCCGCAGGCGATTCCGAATGCGCTCGTCAATGGCGTCTGCACGCCCGTCTATCCGCATAACTACATCAAGACCAACACGGTCTTCGAAGTGATCAAGGGCAACGTGAGCGGCGCGCGCACCGCGTGGGCCGATAAACATGCTTGGGGCTACGACTGGCTGAACGGACCGTCCGGTAAGGGCGTCGACGATCTGGCGCGCACCGAGATAAATTCGATCGATCCGGATACCAACACCTACTACATCGACAAGTACACGCACACGGAAAAGTTCGACAACTACCATGTGCAATCGCTGATCTATCAAATCAACGGCAAGGATTCGACCGGTCAATACAACGTCGGCGTGCCGACCGTGTTCGGCGCCAACTTCCAGACGCTGAGCGTCGCGCAGAAGGCCACGGTCGCGAATGGCGGTGGCTATCTGGATGCGAGCTTCACGCCGGGTCCGCAGGTCACCGGCGCAATCGCGTATATCGACCAGGCGTTGGGACGCATCGTGTCCGAACTGAAGGAGCGCGATCTTTACAAGTCGACGGCGATCATCGTCACCGCGAAGCACGGCCAGTCGCCGACCGATCATTCGAAGCTCGTGAAGAACGGCGATACGCTGACCGCATTGCTCGAAGCGAACAACTACCTGGATTCGGCCGGTAATTTTGGGCAGAACGCGACGACGAGCGGCAACCTCAACGACGGCACCGGGCTCGTCGGCACTGGCATGGTTCAGACCGACGACGTCGGTCTGATCTGGCTGCGCGATCAAAGCCAGGTGTCCTCGGTCGTGAAGACGCTGAAAGCGAATCTGAGCTGTAACGCGCCGGGCATTTGCGCGGACGGCCCGCAGGCGTACATTCTGTCTGGCCCGCAACTGGCCAGCCGGTTCGGCGATCCGTCCCAGGGCCGCACGCCGGACATCATCGTGCAGCCGAACCCGGGCGTCATCTATACGTCGAGCAAGTCGAAAGACGAAGAGCATGGCGGCAATGCGCCCGACGACAGCCATCTCGGCCTCGTGGTGTATGTGCCCCATACGCATCACGCCGGGAAGGTCAACGACGAGCATGTGCTGACCACCCAGGTTGCGCCGACGATTTTGCGTCTGCTCAATCTGAAGCCTGAGCTGCTGCATTCGGTCGCGGTTGAAGGAACGCAACCGCTGCCGCAGTCCGATCGCGACGACTGAATGTCGATGTAGTCGACGTAATTGAGTGGTGAGCTGCGCCGCGATCAGTGTTGAACCGATCGCGGCGCAGTCGCTTTTGCGAGGTCCAAATGCGCGGCCCGCACCTGCCGGCCCGTGCGAGAATGGGAACCGCCTGATTGGCCAAACCGGTGTGCGTCGATTGCCTTGCAAGGAGCCGCGTTCCTATGAACAACATTGCTCTCGCATGCGTCGCGGTTTTAGGGTTGCTGTTATTCGGGCTCGGCTTGCTGGTGTCGATGATGCGTTTCCGGGAAGGCACCACATCGGGCTGTGCCGAAGATCCCGCTAACCTGTTGCACAAGCTGATCCGGGCACACGGCAATACCGCCGAGTATGTGCCGTTCCTTGCGGTGCTATTTCTCTTTCTGGGTGCGCGCTCGCCGTCCACGGTGACGGTATCGCTGATGGTCATCGCGACCTTGTGCCGGTATTTGCTCGTCCTGGGGCTGGTTGCCTATCCGACGATGGCGAAGCCCAATCCTTTGCGTTTCGTGGGTGGACTTGGGACTTATGCGGCGGGGATCGGCTTGTGTCTGGCGTTGCTGCGGTGAGGCAAGAAAAAGACCCGCAGCCTGACACCGCGGGTCCTGCTCCTTCAAGGAACTACGCTTACTTCACATTCGGGAAGGCCGGCCACGACGAAGCCTGATCGCATAGCGACAGCTTCGCATTCTGCGAGACGATCGTGCCCGCCGGATCTGTGTCACCGGTAGCGCCAGCATCGTCGCTGCCGTTGACGGTCAGGTTCAACGTGTTCGTCGGGGACGTGTACTTGCCCGCGCCGCTCGACGTGTTCGTCATGATGCCGCCCGAGCCATGCGCGAACGACTGGCCAATCAGGCTCACATTCGCGCCCAGGTTCAGCGTGGCGTTGGCCGCCTTCGATTGCGTCGAGCCATCGGTCGAGCCTATGTTCACGACAGGCTTGCTCAGGTTCGAAATCCCCAACACGACATCCTTGTCCGCGACCACGTTATCGAGGTTCAGCTGGATCACGCTTTGCGTATTGGCGTAAGCCGTGTCGGCATGCAGACCACGGAAGGTCAGGTTGCCGCCGCCCGCTTTGCCCGCCGCCTTGTTGGCCGGGATGTTCATCATGCGGATATTGCTGAGGTTGATGTCGTGGAAGCTCGGCACCGGATAGGTCGTCTGCCCCGTGTACGACAGCGGATCGGCACTCGGGCTCGTGTAGTACATGTCGAACACGAGGAAGTCCTTCGCGCCACGCAGACATGCGCCGTCGTAGTAGATGTTGCTGACGTCGCCGCCGCGCGACTGACCGCTCTTGATACGCAGGCCCACGACGCCCATATCCGTCGACGAATTGGTGCCGTCGTAGATGTTGTCGAAGTAGTTGTCGTAGAAGTGAATGTTGCGCACACCTGCGTTCGTCGGGCTGCCGATCGACAAGCCGTGACCGTTGTAGCTGTGGTTGTGCGCCACCGCGATGCCGTACGTGCGGTTCGACGAAACGTCGCGGTTACCGTCGATGGCCCACAGCATGTTGGCCGCCGTCGTCGCGCCTTGTGCCGCCGTCGGACGTGGATCCTGCAGACCGCCCTTGAACGCGACATTGTCGTCGGACGGGCTCAGGAAGTTGTACACGATCGCGACGTTCTTCACGTAGCCGTCGAAGTACACCTGACCCGCGGACGTCGTCTTGCTGCCCGTGCCGAGGGCCGCGTGCTCCGGACCTGCCGCAACGCTCGGGTCGACACCGTCGGTGTTCTTCACGCCGGTCGAGCTGGCGTCGATCGTCGCGCCCGTATAGAGGTGCGAGTACGAACCGCTAACGCCATCGAAACCGTCGTTGTTCATGCCGACGCTCGCCTGGTTCACCGCATCGGGCAGCAACGGCGTGATGATCTTGATGCCCCACACGGTGAAGCCGTCCACGCCGTCGGCTTCGACGGTGAAGAACGTGCTGTTGCGCAACGTGATCTGATACAGCGACAGGTTCTTCGACTGCTGCATCCACATCATGCCGGGGTTGCCCTGGAAGCTGTACGGGCCGCCGCCGATGTCCTTGTTGCCGTGGTACGAGATATCCCACCAGCTTGCCGGCACCCAGCGTGCGCAACCGGTCGTGCTGGCGTTACAGCCGCCACTCGCGACCGTGTAACCGCTCGGCACGCTGGTGGTCTGCCGGTTCACCACATAGGCGACGGCCGGCGTGATCAGCGTCGTCTTGCCCATCGCAGTGACCACGTCGCAAGCGGTGCCTTCGGGCGCGAGCGTGCCCGCACGATACGCGGCGATCGTGTTCGTGCAGCTGAACTTCGGCGTCGTCACGCCGCTGATGTTGTTGCCCGAATACGTGAACGCCTCGGTGACGCCGGTCGCCCAGCGGATCATCGGATACTGCGGCGACGAGCTGATCAGCGGCATGTAGCCACGCGCATCGATCGAGCCCGTGCCCATGATCGATGCGTTGACCGTATGCGTGCCGCGGATCAGCGGATAGCAGTTCTGCATGCCGCTCGTGCCCGCGATGGTCGCCGTGCCCGCGTTGACGGTGCCGGTCGGTGCCGGAAGGCCGCTCGGGTTGTTGATCGCGGCGCCGCAGGTGATCGCGTTGGGCCGATCCTGCGCGGTCTTGTCGTAGACCACGACGTCGCGGCTCGCGAACAGCGTGACGCCATCGTCGATCCACAGCGTGACGCCCGACGGCAGAACCAGCGGACCGCTCAGGAACGCGTTGCCGGCGCCGCTGCTGTTCTTGACGAGACGCACGGCGAACTTGGTGGCCTTGTAGGTCGGGTTCGACAGCGTTTCGCTCGATGCGCCCGCGAAGTTGACGAGCGGGTTATTGGCCGCCTGCTGCGTTGCCGCTGCCTGCTGATCGGCTTGAGTGATCTTCGCGCCGACTTCCGCGTCCACGGCGGCGCCGCACGCGTCGAGCGCGGCCTGGATGCGCGCCTGGTCGGGATTGTTCAGGACCGTGGTCGCGCCGCCGTAGGCGACCGGCGTCGGGTCCGCGCTGACCGGCAGCGAGCCGTCGGCGTTCTTCACCAGGATGTTGCTTGCCTGAAGCGTCGAGCAGACCTGCGTGTCCGCCGGCAAGGACGGCGAATCCGGCAGGTTCGCGTCGCCGGCGTAACGGCCGGGCGTCCAGACCGAGGTACCTGGAGTGGTCGAACTGGTACTGGGGCCTGAAATGTTGCTGCCTTCACCGCAACCGGCGACGGTCAGGACAAACAGGCCGAGTACCGCAAGCTCTCGGGCTGAGCGCATCTTCATAAGTAGTCTCCTCGGTAGTGAGTCCAGTGCATTTGTTATAAGACATCGTATGAGATACAACGGGAGATCAGGACTTCCACTCGACGCGCGACGGCCGAAGCGGCGTATCGGGCTACTTATGTCGACACAACGATCCAGGCCCGTCCGGGTCCATCAATATCGCGAGGAAATGGGGATGCTTGGTCCGGCATGGGACTGCGTCTCAGAAGTTATTTTTGGTTGCGAGCCGCCCGGCCAGCTCGCCAACAACCGGCCCCGCCCGCTCGCGAGCCGCGTTGTCGGGCAATGATGTAATTCGTCATACAACGTACGACGGATGATGCGTCAGAAATGTGCACTCTTTCAATTACAGTAAACCCCACCCTCCCGTATCAGGGACGCAGTCGGCGAGCGAATGTTGGCGGGGTGTCGAGCAGCTATCGGCGCGCGCTGTGATCCCGCCTTCGCGAGATCAGGCGGAGTCGGACTGTGGGGTGCCGCCGCCGCGAATCACCAGTTCCATAAATCCCGTCTGCGGATCAAGCTCGCGCGCGAACGAATACCCTGGAACCGACACGAGCAACAACTCGACGGTCGTGCGCACCGTGCAGCCGCGCGCCACATGCCCGCCGAACACCTGCCCGCGCGCATCCGCAATCGACATGTGCAGATGCGCCCCATCAAGGGAAACGGAGCCTGCGAGGGTCAATATCTCGAGGTCGCCACGAATTTCCGTCGGTGCTTCCGCGCCCGCAAACCTTAATGCCGCAACGTCGAGGCTGCCGATGCCCTGAACGACGAAGGCCGCTTGCAGGTTGCGCTGGCGAAGCGCGTCTTCGATGGCAACGCGAAGGTCGTCGCCGGGGGAGAGTCGGAGGGGATGGGCTTGCATGCCGGGGTCGGGTGACACGCGGTAGACGCAGGGATTATGTGTGGATGAGGAAGTATCTCATGGCGCCTGTTTCTGCCGAGTACATTCAGACTCAAATGTACTCGGCAGGAAATCTCTTCATCGCATTCCTAAGCATTGCTTGATCCACTCCCTAGTATCAGCGCACATTAAAGTCTGCGACAAATATTCCCGCTGAAGCCCATTCTACCGTCGCACGACCTGCTACCACATATCAGCAAAGTTTGATGCAATCGGTTGTCGCTGCTAAGCCGATCGTTTTTCGGAAACACAATGTCTGCGAGAGGCCCGCAGCTCAATGGTCCCAGGCCCAAAGTAAAAAAGCACACATTAAATATATGCTGCACCGCGACCAGATAGGAATCGAACATCAAGCGCGGGCGTCGCAGTGGATGGCAATTCCGCAATGTGGAGGTGGATCGAGCGGAGCGAACGGACCATCTGCAATAACTAAAGGACGAGGTAGTCGGGTCTGGATAATTCGTTTTGGACGAAGCTTGTACTCACGGCTGGCATTCGACAGCGATTGAGCGGTTGCGGGTCCCGACGCGCGCTCGTCTTGCGAAGCCGTTGACCGAATGGCTGCTTGGAATCAAAGACCTGCTCGAGAGTCTACGAGTACAGTTCGGCCAAAGCCGACGCTCGCCGAACCCGCACCGTGCTGCGGGTCCAAGCCGCTTTGCTGACCTTCGCGACCCGATGCCGATGGAAGCCAGCCATGCCACGGATGAATGAGTCTTCGCGACCCGTCTCGGCCCGTCGACGCAGCGCGACATATAGGACGGCTTCCAACGTACAAGGGACGTTCGTTGACTGGAACTGCGAGACCGGAGTTCGGCCGGAGCTGCCATCACCCCGAGCTCGGTCTACAGCAGCAATAAGCTGCATTGATGCCGACGGCGGCGCCGAGCAATCCGCCGGCTTCTAGCTGCATTAGCAAACCCACAGTCCGGAGCCTGCGTGGACCTTCCGGTCGCTCAAAAGCAGAAGTCCCCAAGCTAGCAGGATATCAGCAAAGGTGCGAGACGCCGAACGAGCGAAGGCATTCACACTTCATTTCGGTCATTGATCCAACACTGGTTACACACGCGGCGCATCATGGAATCGCGAGTTGGTTTGACCTGGTTGCAGGACGGGATA
This sequence comes from Burkholderia sp. H160, assembly GCA_000173575.1. GTDB lineage: Bacteria > Pseudomonadota > Gammaproteobacteria > Burkholderiales > Burkholderiaceae > Paraburkholderia. The sequence continues at coordinate 44,699 of ABYL01000019.1, forward strand.
AAGTCAGTCGCATGGAGTTCAACCGCGTGTGGAGAGGCGATTGCACGGTTTCTTCCGGCTCGACCACGATGCGCTCCAGAAACCCGTAGCCAACTTGGAGTGAGTTCGCGCCAGCAACCCGAGCCGAACACGCCTAGGCAGGCGGCGCGAAACGTAGAAACGTTAGCGTCTCTGGGTAGACTTCTGCGACCGACATGGCCGTGAGCGTCGCCGGAGTCGGATTGGTTACGGTATCCCCGCGCAAGTCCATCTTTCTACAAGCGGCGTGTGGCCAATACGAGGAGTGAATGCCTGCAAGGACGGCCGGCGCCCCATCGCCGGTTCGGCTAAATGGCGCCGTATCGCGGGCCGAAGTGCAAACGATCTCCGCCACACATCAGGTCAGCACAAGCTGGCCCTGTGAATATCTTGTCAGCACCGTAGCAAGGATCATGTCGTGCGCGTTCGACGGCGGTGCGGCGCCGCGGTGGAACGGTCGGAACACCACATCGCCTCGCTTGACCGACATGCCGCTGAGCGCACAAACACCCCTGACGCGCGCATAGCCCTCGCGCCAGGTCTGATCGAGATAGCTGCCGCGCGTAGCGTCGCTCCACGACACGAGCACCGTCGTGTCGGTTTGCCACTCGATGCTTCGGATCGTGGGGACGCGGCCGTTGAACACCGCGTGCGCAACCGCCGTGCGACTGCGTCGGTTGCGGCGCCCCGAAGCCGGGCAAACCGCCGATGCAGTCTCATGCCAATGCGCGCTCAGCTGTCCGATAACCTGCGACCATGGGTCGGGTCTACACATCTCCGGTTCTCCTGCGACTTCCAGCGGCGATCGCCTGCACAATGCATCGCCTCTGGCTTTAGAGTCTCATGGCTGCGGCGCTCACGCTGCCGGCTTACCGCTTTGGCGCGCTATCCGGCCGCGCGAGTGCGACCACGCTCACGATCCCCTCGCGCGCCATCTTCGCGTACGGACAGAAACGTTCCGTGTCGCGCACGAGTCTTTCCGCAATGGCCGGCTCAACACCCGGCAAATGAGTGCGGACCTGCGCAATCAGCTTGAACAGGCCATCGACAGGGTCCCGCCCAAAATCGACCGTCACTTCCACCTTCGCATCGACGATCGCTATCTCCGCCTTGGCGGCGAGCAGGTTCAAGGCACCGTGAAAGCACGCGGCATAGGCGGCGGCAAACAACTGCTCGGGATTCGTCCCGCCGCCCGGGCCGCCGAGCGCCGCAGGCAGGCGCAGATCGATGTGGAGTTGGCCGTCGTCCGAACGGACTACGCCGGATGCCCGGCCATGACTTGCCTCGCCGCCCGTGGCAGTCACGGTCGTCGAGTACAGTGTCTGAAAATCTTGCCCGAAGTACTTGTCGAGCAGCGTGAGGGGCGGCGGGTGCAAAGGGCTCATCATGTATGTCCGACAGCCGTCGGCTCACGCCGAGGCTCGCAACCAGTCGAACCATGCGCGTGAGTCCGCGACTCTGTGGGTATGCGCCGGACCGGCGTGGATGCGCCGTCAGCGTATGAGTGCATCGTAGGTGCGCGGCGGCCCGTCGGGAAGGCTTGCGCCGCGACGCACCGTGTTGCGTCCAAAGCACCAATCAGAGTGCCGGCACCGCCATCATGGTGCTCAGGCATTGCAGGTCGAGCGCGCGCGTTTGTTCCGCCATGTAGTCGATAAATACGCGGATTCTGGCGGGCAGATGCTTGCGGCTGAGATAACAGACGTAGTGACCGCGGTCGTCTGGCGCATATTGGGCCAGACAGGAAATCAGGTGCTCTCGCCGCAGCAGATCGCAGACCTGATAGGCCGGCAATTGAGCGATGCCCTCGCCGTCGAGCACTGCCTGCACGATGAGGTCCACGTCGTTGAACGTGTGCTGCGCTCGAGGCAACTGCTTTTGTATGAGTCCGTCGACCTTGAACTCCCAATCGCTTACGCGCCCCGACGCACTGCGGAAGTTGATGCACCGATGCTGGGCGAGATCGTCGACATGACGCGGCACGCCGTGTTTTTTCGCGTATTGGGGCGACGCGCAGACGATCATCTGCATGGGTATCAGTTGCTTTGCCACGACCTCGCTGTCTTCCATACGCCCGTCGCGAAACCCGACATCGACGCGATCCGCGATGAAGTCGGCAGGACGATCGTTCAGCAACAGTTCGAGCGCTATGTCCGGGTATCGCGAGCGAAAACCGCGCAGCAGCGGCGCGACGATCTTGCGCCCGAATCCCGGGGTCGAGCAGATACGCAGATGTCCGCGCGGCGGTCCGTTACGCAATTCGCGCATGTCTTCCAGCGCCTGCACGATGCGTTCGACGCCCGGATGGCAGTTCTGATAAAACAATTCGCCTTCGCGGGTCAGCGACGTGCTGCGCGTGGTGCGCAGAAAAAGCCGCGCATCGAGCTGCGCTTCGAGCTTTTGCACGTTTCGGCTGACGGCGGAGCGGCCAATGCCGAGACGGTCACCCGCCTTGGCGAAGCTGCCTTCATTGGCCACGGCGAGAAACGAAACGACACCGGCGTAACTCGTGGCAAAGCTGCTCGCGAGCGAATTGTCGGTGAAGGGGCGGGCGGAATGATCGTCGGACATGGGCGGCACGATTTAAAGGTTTCGTACTCGACAAGACGTTTTAACCCCGCAGTCTGTGACAATCCGGGCTCACGAATCAACTGAGGCGGACAATCCGCCCGTCCGGCCGAGAGGCTCAGCCACGCGATGGCGGACGCGCCCTTCCCGTTCAGCAATGCAGCAGCATCGGTTTCACTGTTATTGCAATTGATCGTACAAAGGTTGACCGGACCTTGCCGGGTCGCGGATCATCGGCCGCCGAAGCTGGCCGCGATGCGCGCCAGCTTGTCGGGATTTCGCTGAATCTGGATACGCACAATGCGCTCGCCATCCGTCTCGTACGTTTGCGCCGATTCGAGTGCGCCGTCGATAAAGCGCAGCAGGGCCGCCTGGCTGTTGAGGACAGTGAGTTCGACGCGCAGTCCGCTTTTGTAGCGAAGTGCAGCCGCATAAAAAAGCTGTGCGATGCGCCGCCCGCCCACCATTGGTTTCGGAAAGCTCTGCACCCGGCCGCCGCCATCGCCCATGAGCACGGCATCTTCGGCCAGCATTGAATTGATCGCCGCAAAGTCGCCGCGCTGCAAAGCGTGCGCAAAAGTCTGCAGCAACCGATGATGCGTCTCCCGCGACACGACGTAGCGCGGACGATCGTCGCGCAACTGCGCCTTCGCGCGGCTCACCAGTTGCCGGCACGCGGCTTCGCTTTTGCCGATGGCTTTTGCTATTTCATCGTAGTCGGCATCGAATACTTCGCGCAACAGGAAGGCCGCGCGCGCTTCCGGACTCAGCCGTTCGAGTAGCATGAGAAAGGCGACGGATACGTCGTCAGCGCGCTCCTTCGCCTGCTCCGGCGTTGCGGGATAGTCGGTAACGTGCGGCTCAGGAAGCCAGATGCCGGTGTAATGCTCGCGCTGGATTTTCGCCGCGCGCAGACGGTCGATGGAGATCCGCGTCGTCACGGCGACAAGCCACGCTTCCGCGTTCTCGATGGTCTCGCGTGTGGTCGAATGCCAGCGCAACCAGGCGTCCTGCACTACGTCTTCCGCTTCTGCGACCGAACTCAGCATCCGATACGCAATGCCCTGCAAGCGCGGGCGAAGCTTGTCAAAAAAGCTGGTGTCGTCCATGGAGCGGTCCTTGTGCACAGTACATGGGATGCGTTGCGTTTCCGTGGCAGCAACGCATGACCAAACCGCGCACATACGCCCGCGCGATTATTCGCGCCGATCAGTATACCGTCATGAAATCCGACGCCTCCGCCAATATTTACTGCGCACCGCGCTCGCCGCCGGCTGCTGTCACCGGGGCGACATTGAAACCGGCATCGCGCCATGCGTCGATGCCTCCGGTCAGCGGCAACGCCAGTCTGATTCCGGCGCGCCGCAAGCGGCCGGCCATCCATGCGGCTGACACTTCTCCCGGGCACGAGCAGTAAATGACGAATGTCCGGTTCGCGTCGTACGCCCGTACTATCTCGCCGAATTTGCGTTCGTCGACAAATACGGCGCCCGGGATGACGAACGGATCCAGCGTCCGCCTCTCCAGGGAACGAATATCGAAGATGACCGGCCGGGGCTCGTCCGTTAGCAAACCGTGCAGTGCCACCGCATCGATCCGGGACGTTTCCAGCACTTTCGACAGCATGAGATGCCGAGAATAGCGATAGCAGGAATACAGCGCGAGTGCACCTGCGACGATAGCCAATGGCCGCCACCCGAGATGCGAAATCACCCCGAAAAGCAGGTCGATCTGGGCGGCGAACGCTCCTCCGATAGCGAGCGCGACGGAAGCCCACAAGGCAACTCCGGCGCAATCGCATGCGATGAAGTACCGCAATCTGACCGCCATTGCCCCGCACAACGGCACTGCAACGAGCGACAGGCCGGGGACGAAACGGGCGACCATCAGAACACGCACTCCCCAGCGCCCAAAGAACCGCTCGGTTCTTCTCACACAACTATCACGCGACGGCGATAAAAGACAAACGGTTCGAAGCGTGCGTTCGCCGAATCGTCTTCCGCCCTCATACCAGACGAGATCGCCAAGCATTCCGCCCAACGCGGCAGCCCCCAACGTCGACGCGAAATGCGACGCTGCCGATTGCTGAGCACCGGTTGCAATCGCGATGCTGGCCCCAACGGTAATCAACGTGGGCATAGCGGGCACAGGCAGACCGAGTGACGCGCCAAGCACACTCAGGAATACGACGAGCGCGCCGTATTGCGCGATGAGTTCATGAGAAAACACGTTGCCTCCTGAACCGGGAACGGCCGGGTGCTATTGGGCGTGCCGACCGGCAGCCATACCGGAAGCCGGGTTGACCGCCATGCCGGCGGTGCAACAACGGATGACCTCGTCGGTCGACCACAATGCGCAGCTGCTCCAATACCGGAACAGCTCTGAAATTTGCGTCTCGTTGAAGTACTTCCGCATGCGCGACCAGATTTCATCGGACGCCGATTCTTCGCTGACACCCGAAAGGTGTTCCGTCCAGGCCAACGCGGCCTTCTCCGCATGACAGAAAACATCTGCGCGCCGCAAGCTTCCAATATGCTCGATATTCGATGTGGCTACGGCAGCTTGTAGCGCGAGGCGCAGGCCGTGCTGAACACACAACGAACAGCCGTTGATTTGCGATGCGCGCAGCTCGAGAAGCGCGATCAGGCCCGCATCGAGCGAGCCGCACTGGATTGGCCGCGTCACGATTCGGCACCAGGCCTGTATCGATGCACGTCGTGACTGAGGAAGCCGACTTCACGACTGGGAATATCGAACCATTCGGGATGACAGAAAGAATTGCGAATGTCGTCTAATCCACTCGCCCAGTGCTCTTTCATTGTGTCCTTGCTGAACTCGTAGTCCTTGTAGTGCCCTTCGAACGACTTGTTTTTATAGATCAGGTGCACGACATTCACCGCGCTGCCATCCGCCGTCTTCTGCGCTTCCTGAATGACCGCATGATCGCGGCGCGCGGACTCGGGGATATGTTCGAGCAGTGCCTTGATCAGCTGAGCGTGCTTCTGGTTCTGCGCCATGAAGGCGGTGACGGCCCGGGTACGGCTTGAATACTGAATGTCCTTGACACGTTCGTTGATGTCGAGAAAATCGCCTGGCAGCTTGCCGCGCGAACTCCACAAATCGACCTGCAGGACGAGCGTGTCTCTGTGCTGACTTTCCCTGACAATTTCCGTCAGCGGCGTATTGGAGACGAGCCCTCCGTCCCAGTAAAACTCTCCATCGATCTCTATCGCGGGAAACCCTGGCGGCAGGGAGCCGGACGCGATGAAGTGCTCCGGCTTCAGTCGCATCGTCGAGTTGTCGAAATACACGAGATTGCCATTCCGTACGTTGACAGCGCCGACCGAAACACGGACGCCTCCATCGTTGATCCGGTCGAAGTCGGCGTACTTCATCAGCGTTTCACGCAACGCAGTGGTGTCGTAATAGCTGACTTCGTCGGGACGCCTTTTCACGAAATCGGCCGCAAGCGTGCGCATGCGTGGAGAGAAAAATCCCTGCTGCCCCTCCACCAGCGTGCGCGTTGCCGCCCACGCGCTCGACCACTTGCGCGCCATGTCTTCACAGCCCGGATAGACGGGCATGAGGGAACGAACATGCGAGAAAACATCCGCGGGTTGACTTATCGTGTTCCAGAATCCGCGTAGTGCTTCCACCCGGTCTCCCGGCGCGTTCCCCGCAATCACCGCGGTGTTCAACGCGCCGATCGATATGCCGGAGATCCGGGTCGGCTCAATACCTACTTCGGCAATCCCCTCGTATACACCGGCCTGATACGAACCCAGGGCTCCCCCACCCTGGAGCACGAGTCCGATTTCATCGTACCGGGGCAGCCTGAAAGGCGACGGCTGCTGCAACTCTTTGCGCTGACTCGATCTCACGGTTATCCCCTCACTGCATGAACCAGCCATGGCTCACCACGACGGACTGCCCGGTCAGCGCATTCGATTCGAAGCCGGCGAGAAACGCGACCGTATTGGCGACATCAGCCAGCGAGGTAAACTCGCCGTCTACCGTGTCCTTCAGCATCACGTTTCTCACGACCTCCGCCTCTGAAATTCCCAGCACTTTCGCCTGCTCCGGAATCTGCTTATCCACCAGCGGCGTTCTGACAAAACCAGGGCACACGACATTCGCGCGCACACCGTGCGGGCCGCCTTCCTTCGCGACAACCCGAGCAAGCCCAAGCAGCCCATGCTTGGCCGTTACATAGGCCGACTTCAGTTGCGATGCCTCGTGCGAATGCACGGAACCCATGTAGATCACGGCACCGCCTTTCCCCGATGCGTACATATGCCTGACGGCGGCCCTGGTGGTGAGGAACGCACCATCGAGATGGATAGCCATCATCTTTTTCCAGTCGGAGAACGCATAGTCCTCGATCCGGTTGACGATCTGAATACCGGCGTTCGAAACCAGGACGTCGATACCACCGAATCGGCTTACCGTATCGGCAATCCCCGCATTGACCGCCTCTTCGTTTGTCACGTCCATGGAGAGAGCAACCGCGCTGCCACCGCTTCGGACGATATCTTCGGCGACTTTGGTTGCGCCCGGAAGGTTCAGATCCGCTACTACGACCGTGGCGCCATCCGCGGCCAACTTGCGCGCGCATTGTTCGCCAATTCCACTCGCCGCGCCCGTGACGAGCGCCACTTTGTCTTTCAATGCCATATATCCTCCGGGAGAGTTACTGGTTGACTGCGAGTTTCATTGGATCGACGGAGGCAAGGTAGTCATGCGCCACCTCGCCGACATCGAGTGTGAGATTCGCGACGACGTGACGCGCGCCGATTACCTTGCGAACGGGCAAGTCCGCGACCGAAGCCAGCGCGTGTGGATGAAGTTCGAGCGCGGCTGGGCCCTCCCAGGCGCCGGTTACCTGAACGTCGCGCAGAAAGAAGCGGACGAGTTCGCACACCCGAACCGAACCGTCGACGTGCGGTATCACCTTGAGCAGATAGTTGGGTGTATCAGCGAGTTTGTGCTGCTCGATAACAGCGTCGAGCGGACGATACTTATAGCCCATCGTGCCGGTGGCAATTCGCTGCGTGCCGTAGTCGAGCGTTCCGAGCAGGGTGTCTTTTCCATCAATCGAAAGCCGCGGCGAAGCGAGCTTCTTGGGAAAGCCCCAGATCTCCCGGCCGCCGGCGATTGGACCTTCGTCGTCCAGATACATCGAGTGCGTGTAGTTCGCCTTTCTGCGCTGCTCGTCCAGAACCGAGATGACCTGACCGCTCTCCGTATAGTCGCCAAACCCCGACGAATCCGGCATGCGGATGAACTCGTAATGAACGGTCGCGTTGTCGACCTTCAAGGGTTCGGGAACGACGGCTCTTAGCGCCTCAATATCCGTCTCGTAGGAAATGATGAAGTACTCCCGGTCGACGAACCGGAACGGCGGACGCGGGTACGCCGGATTGTGAAGCGGCATCGAAAAAGCATGGGTGCGGATATCGTCTTCTGTCACGAGTCACTCCGTGGTTGTTTTGAATCACTTTTTCCGAAAACTAGCTTCGCAGGAAAGACAAGAGGTCCTGATTGAGCTGATCCTTGTGGGTATCGGTCAATCCATGCGGCGCGCCCGGATAAATCTTCAGGATCGCGTGAGGGACGAGTTTCTTACTCGAACCGGCTCCAATATCCACGGGAACGACCTGGTCATCGTCGCCGTGAATGATCAGTGTCGGTCTGTCGAACTTCCGCAGATCGGCGGTGAAATCAGTTTCGGAATAGGCTTTGACCGATTCGTAGACGTTCTTGAAACCACCGCTCATTCCCTGAAGCCACCACGCGTCGATCAGACCTTGCGACACCTTGGCGCCCGGCCGGTTAAAGCCGTAGAACGGACCTGCGGGAATGTCCTTGAACAATTGGGAGCGGTTGGCAATCATGGCAGCCCGAACGCTATCGAACGATTCAATAGGTACGCCTGACGGATTGCCGGGCGTCTTGACCATTAGCGGCGGCACAGCTGAAATCAATCCAATCTTCGATACGCGTGACGTACCATGCCGGCCCACATAACGCGCGACTTCGCCCCCGCCGGTCGAGAACCCGATAACGGCTATATCGCGCAAGCCTAGCGTCTCGATGACTGTCGCGAGATCGTCCGCATAGTGGTCCATGTCGTTGCCGTCCCACGGTTGGCTCGAGCGACCGTGCCCGCGGCGATCATGTGTGATGACCCGAAACCCCTGGGACGCCAGAAAGAAGGCCTGGTTTTCCCAGCTATCCGAGTTGAGCGGCCATCCATGGCTCAGCGTGACGACGGGACCGCCTTTCGCGCCCCAATCCTTGAAGTACAGGCTCACTCCGTCCCGGGTACGGATAACGTCACCGGTATTGCCCGCGGACGACATGTGCCCGGCCGTCGCGCCGGGTGCTGACTGCTTGCCGGCGGCCGATGCCACAGTTGTCGTCAAGGTTGCGGCGACTCCGCCAATCAGCAGGTTTCGGCGTTTTGCGTCGGGGGAAACGTGTCCCAAGTCTTTAGTCATCGCTCAACTCCAGAAATTATTCGACCGGGAGATGGGGGAATTGGCTTGCTTACCGGTCGAGTATTCAGAGTACCCACGACGCGTTTATTGGCCCAGTTAAGCGCTGCAAAATTCCGTTTATCTCTCTACCTACACCCAAATAAAAATCGCCGTTTTCTTTAACGACGCTTAACAATCAGAACTTCAACGCATGCAACCGGTGAATCTTATCCAGAAGCCAGTGGAATCTGGCGTGCTCATCGTCTGCATGAGCGGCGTTCTTCATCGCCATCTTATGCAACATGTCTTGCCGTTGGGAAAGCAGCCGGCACATTCGATGAGTCACTTCCTGGCTATCCCTCAATAGAGGCGTCACGGCATCCTTGCTCAATCTGTAAATGACACTCCTGGTCAGCGTCACGATCTTTACCTGAACCGGCAAACCCGCGAGTAGTCCGGTCTCGCCCATCGTATCGCCGGGCCCGAGACGCACCACCTCGACGACCCCGTTAGATTGCTCCGTTGAAACGCTGAGCACGCCCGAGTCGACGATTGATAGACTGTCGGGCACCACTTCCGGCGTAAAGAGCACCTGTCCCGCGTCGTATTCATGGCGCACCATGCAACTGGAAAGCATCTTCAACTCTTCGTCGCCGACGGCGGCGAATAGTTCGATGCGTCTAAGCAGGCGCTCCTCTGTTTTCGCCACGATGCCCGCGACAGAAGGCACGCCTGGTGGCCGGAGATCCACCCCCGCTGCGGTAAGGTGTCGATAACAGAGGTCGTACAGTTCGTTTGTCAATGGCGTCTTTTTCGCGGTGTCGTCCACGAAGGCGGTCGCCTCGTACTGAATGGAATGTACGGTGGATTTTCTCGCCACCACAAACGGAGCCGGTGCCGGCAGGATGGAACGGGCCGCAGACAGTGCGCATTCAAGCGCGGCAATCACGGTTGCGGGCCGCTCGTCCGGCGAAATTTCCAGAGACACCGTCACGCCATGCAAAGCGTGCGGCCGGTTGGTATTGGTGATATTTGCCCTTGCGGCCGCGGCATTGGGAATGATGGTCACATTGCCGTGCGAATTGAGAAGATGCGTTGCTCTCCAATTCATCTCGATCACCTTGCCTTCGGCGCCATCAATCGAGATCCAGTCACCCACGCGGTACGGTTCGGTGGAATTGAGCACGATCCCTGCAAAGACATCGTGCAAAGTACTTTGAATGGCCAAACCAAGAATAACGGCCAACGTCCCCGACGTCGCGATCAGGCCGCGAACGGGTATTTCCAGAACGAACCCCGTTGCGGCTACTGCCGCGGCAAGAAACACCACGGCACCGAACACGTCCTGAAAAAGTCTCTGCTTGCGCCACGTGTGTGGCAAGAGAAGTGTGTCGAGAGCAAGAGTGAGCAGGCGAGCACCTGTCAGCCACCAGAATATCTTCAGGGCCTGCGCCGCTTCGTGAAGCAGCGACGTTTCAAGATGCGTAGCCTGTCTGAAGGGGCTAAGGCCCGCGGTGAAAATGCTCGCCGTGAATACTGCAAAAATCGTGAGCCGAAGCAATAGACGCGAAACGTCTTGTTTCGGCACTTTGAAACGCCACAGTGCCACATCGATTACGACGACGGCATAACCGAACACCAGGGAATCGCTCACGGACTCTCCGACGGGAAAAACGCGCCTGGCGAGTACTCATGTCGCCCCCGCCGGGAGCCATTGTGAACGACTAACCGCAATGCCCCAGGCCGGCTAACGCACTAGCCAAATGACGCCAGGGGGTCGCCCGCCGCGAATGCATCGGCGCGATTCGGCGCCGGTGGGTAGATCCACTGCGTATTGATCATCTGCTTGCGTGCTTTTCCTTCCGCATGCGTCAGCTTGATCTGGCGGTCCCAGCCTTCTGAATACACCGCGCCCCACTCGCCGAGGTCGAGACAAGTGGCGTAAAACGGCTGGCTATATGCAAGCGTCGATGCGCCGAGCAGATCGGCCGCCACGTTGTGGCCACCGAACTTGCCCATCACCATTGCGTGCTGACAAGACATCAACGCGTAGTGCCCTTCATCGTCGCTACGCACGCGTGCCACATCGCCTGCCACGAACACACCGGGCGCATCTTCCACACGCAGATCAGGTGCTACTTCGACACGGCCAAGCGGGTCGAGGCGTGACGAAACCTGTGCAGCAAGCGTACTGGCTCGCATCCCGCCCGCCCATACCACCGTGTGCGCTTCGATATGCGCACCCGAGGCGGTTCGGACGCCACTCGCGTCGACCGATACGACACTGGAGCCCAATACCGCTTCGATGCCCAGCGAATCGAATGCCTCTGCGACGAACGGCCGTGGGTTGGGCCCGAGATCGGGACCGATTTCGGCCTGCGAACCGACGACGATCACTTTGATCGCCGCATCGGGGCCGAATAGCACGCGCATCCGTTTAGGCAATTCGGTTGCGATCTCAATGCCGGTAAAGCCGCATCCCACTACGGCAACGGTATTTCGAGCGCTTGAATCGGGAAGCTTCGCGAGTTTTTTCAGATGCTCGTCAAGTGCCGATGCGTCTTCCATGCAATCGACCGAGAATGCATACTCGGTGAGTCCTGGAATGGACGGCCGGCTTAGCTTGCTGCCGCTCGTTAGCAGCAACCGGTCGTAACCGAGCGTGCGCGTTTCGCCGCTCGCGGCCGTCACACGCACGGTCTTGTCGCGGACAGCGATTTCGTCGACGCTCCCCTCGACGTAGTTGACACCGACGGCGTCAAGCAGAGGCAAAAGCGGCGCGAACATCAGATGCGGCTCGCTTTCGTACATCCGTGGCCGGATTTGCAACTCGGGTTTCGGCGAGATAAGCGTAATCTCGATAGCGCCAGCCGTTGCGCCGGCGCGGTCGAGCTCGCGAGCCGCCCCGAGGGCGCCCCACACTCCGGCAAAGCCGGCACCCACAATCAAGATCTTCTGCGACATGATTCTTGCCTTATTTTCTAGATTACCAAGTTGACGATGTGCACCGGAACTACAACAAACGGAGCCCCTGTTGCACTGCGCGACGACCGCTGACGACCGCGACGGCCGACTCATCTGCCGCCCGCCGTCACGACAAATCGTAGACTTCGTGTCCGAATGGCGGTACGCACGCAACGGAGATCACCGTGTTGTCTCGTCGACAACAATCGAGGCTCAAATGCCGTCAACTCATGCTGGCGAGTGCGGCTTCGAGCGTCGCATAGGAATGTTCGTCACCTTCCATGGCAAGATTCACGATCGTGCGGATGCTCCACGGCGCTTCTGATCTGGAAGTGTGCTGTTCAGCCGCAGTCGCGTGTTCCTGCATTGCCTGCTTTACGCCATTGGGAAAGGCATCCCTCGCGTCTCGCATCGCCGTCTGCAGTACATGCAACACGGCCTGGCCAAACGTCACACATTCTTCCCGCGTCGGCATTTTTCCTTTTTTCATGACCGAGTCTTTCCAGGCGGTCTGTTGAGGGCTTAGGAGAACGGGAGGTCGGGCGCAGCAGTTCCGGTAGTTCAGTAAGTAGGCTTCCTGGCGATTTTGTGGACTGATCCCCAGCAGCTTCCACGCGGCATCGAAACGCTCTTTCTTTATTCCGTTCTGGTACGCCATCGCGCGCAAAAAGAATTCGTGAAAGGCTTCGAGACTGGCGGTGCAGGACGATACCGATTGTCGATAGTGTCCATCGCGTATCGCGTAAGCGGCGAGTTCAAAAAGAATCTCGAACTTCTGCTGCCGCAATGCCACGATCTGCTGATGACCGCGCGAGCACTCGGATCTATACCTTCCGTCGCCGGCGGGTCGAAGATCCAGCAAAACCGAAGAAAGAACGGAATTACCTACGGAGCTTCCGTCCGCGTCGCATTCGAGGCAAATAATGGGAACCGATATCTTTGTCATGGCATGTCTCACAGTTGGATGTTGTTTCTCGCTTCTCGCCGCATCAACTCTTCTCTTCTCGCCTCACCAACAGATCACACGCGGAGGCGCAAACCTCTTTCGAGACCAGGTCTCGCTGGCACTCTATGCCCAATCAACCGCTTCTGCAGATGAGGTACAGTCAATGGCCTAGTACGCCAATGCCTCGAGGGTCCCGATGTTGTCCTGGCGGCAACACTGTGATATCCCGTTGATGTCTTCCACGTTCTGGTTGGCACAACTACGATTGCTCGTAACGCAATGTTTCGCAGTGGAGGGACCGAGGGAATTGGTCTATTCCAGTGCACCCGAATCGCGCAATCCGGAGTCTGCTAGGAAGATGAATGCTAAGGAAGATTTTTTGCATTGCGGCGAGATGACAATTACCGACCGGCAAGAGTACGGCGAGGCCGTATCGTTTGGTCCGTTCACACTTTTCCCGGCACAGAGGCGTCTCGAACGGTCAGGTTCATTCGTGCAACTGGGCAGCCGCGCGCTGGATATTCTTATTGTGCTCATCCAGCACGCTGGACAGGTCGTGGACCGGCGCATGTTGATGTCGCGCGCGTGGAGGAATATCGTCGTGGACGAAAGCAACCTGCGCGTCAACATTGCTGGATTGCGCAAAGCGCTAGGTGACGGCGAGGGTCGCGTGCGCTACGTGAAAAATGTCCCGGGTATCGGCTACTGTTTTGTTGGACAGCTTACCCGTGAACGCATCGTTGCCGAATCCGGTTCCCAGATTGCCGAACCGTCTCCATGCGTACATTCCGCCGACTTTGGACCGGGAGCGGCGTGCCCACAAGGGCGTGACGAGGTCTTGCGCACGCTTGCGTCCGACTTGCGCAGACATCGGCTCATATCTATTGTTGGACCCGGAGGCATCGGCAAGACAACGGTGGCCATTGCTCTCGCGAAGAGACTGTCCGGCGTGTTTCCTTCGGAGATTCATGTCGCGGACCTGAGCGAAGTCGCTGATGGCGACGCGGTAGCGCTCACGCTGGCTCGTCTGCTCGGGTTGGGCGATCTTCACCACGTACCCGTCACTTACATCGCCAATTACCTTTCCACCAGGCGCGCGCTGATCATTCTGGATAACTGCGACTACGTCATCGACGAGGTGACGGCGCTCACAATGCAAATCCTCGCGGTTTCATCCGGGACCCATTTCGTTCTGACAAGCCGCGAGGCACTACGTGTCAGATACGAACACGTCTGCCGCCTGTCTGCGCTCGAAGTCCCTCCGGGGCGCGAGGTGAACTCGATCGAACACGCGCATGGTTATTCGGCCGTGCAGGTATTCATTCAACGCGCTCTGGAAGCGGGCGCCAGTTTCCCGCAAACCAGCAAGAGTTATGCAGCCATCTCGGAGATGTGCCGGGAACTGGAAGGCGTCGCGCTTGCAATCGAACTTGCTGCGGCGCGGGTCGCGACGTTTGGACTGGCCGGCACCATGACGCTGCTCGGAACCCGCTCACGTCTTCAATGGCAGGGATGCCGCAATGCCCCTGCGAGGCATCGGAGCCTCGCCGCATCTATTGGATGGAGTTACGCGCTGCTGTCGGACGAGGAGAGATCCGCTTTCCGTCGGTTGTCGTCGTTTGAACAGCCCGCAACGCTCGACGCCGTCCTCGCGGCGGTGGCAAACGGAACGGGCGATCTTTCGAATGCAATAGACGTAGTTGAAGGTCTGGTTGCAAAGCACATGCTGCACATCCAGCCCGGATCGGACGACTTGCCTCGCTATCGGCTCCCGGCTTCGGAAAGGCTCTATGCACGAGAACAACTCAATCAGGCTGCGCTCGATAAGCGGAGCATCGTCCAACTGAACGGCGTGCAAACGATTTGCATCTGAGATCCGGCTGCGCCGTGTTTTCAGTGGCGCTTTCGGCTACAACAAATCGGGAACCGTTCGACCGGCAGCCGAGCTGCCAGGAACGGTTGCCGATCTCCTGGTCCTGGCGTCCGTCAATCGTTAGCCGACGCGCGATGATATCTGGCGACATACTTCGCCTGAGCAATGACTTTCCCATGCATCTGATAGGCGACGACTGCGGGACTCGCCGCTGGGGCGACATCGATTTGTGCCACGTCGAGGGCAGACGCCGTCACGACATATCGATGCGACTCCCCTTTAGGCGGACACGGTCCACCGTATCTGGATTCGCCGAAGTCCGTCAACGTCTCAACCGCGCCTGCCGGCAAGAGCTTCGGATTGCCGGACGCCCCTTTTTCGAGCGACGACTCAGAAGGTGGAATATTGGCGATCTCCCAATGCGTCCAGCCGAGCCCGCCAGTCGGCGCATCGGGGTCGAAAATCGTCACGACAATGCTCTTTGTGCCGCGCGGAACGTGAGCCCATGAAATGCGCGGCGACACGTTGTTCCCGTGACAGCCAAAACCTCCGTACACCTGCTCGTTCGAGAAGTGTCCGTCACGCAGGTCGTCGACCTTGATCGTGAACGGCTCGGCGCCGGCTATCGCGGGGATGACCGCCAGCGCCATCGACGTGCATAAAATCGCGGGCAACAAAGTCTTTTTCACTCTCATGATGCGCTCCGTTGAAGGATAAAAGATGCGTGCAACCGGGATCAACGTCACCGCATTGATTTGCCGCGGTCACAGCACGGGCAAGTGATCGTTTGCAAAAGACCGCCGTGAGCCTTGTGCGCTCCTGGCGGTTTTCTGACAAACGTCAGTGCAATCTGTACGGCGATGGTTGATAGTCGGGCACCGATCAGTAGTCCCACACCACCGGCACGAAACGGAAGCTTTCACCGTTCTTTGCGACATGTCCGATTGACGGAAACGCGATATGCGCGGCGGCCAGCAGAGCGCCGGTTTCGGCTGCTTCGTCTAGTAGCGCGATGCGCACGTCCACTGCCACTTCGGGTTCATGCTCGAAGCCGTTCTGCCATTTTGGATTGTCGAAGCCGACTTCGAAAATCGCGTCGCCGACAAATGTAAGCTTCTCGCCGCTCGAGACGACGTCGACGACGCAGTGCCCTGGTGTGTGCCCACCCGTCACGCGTGCCGACACGCCCGTTGCAACTTCCACGGTCTGGTCGAACTGCACGATCTGTCTGCCATAGAGTTCCACGAACGTTGCAGCCGCTTTGCGAAGCGCGGGGGGAACCGCTTCGGGCATCACCGTCTTGCTGAAATCCGGATTTCTCCAGAATTCCAGTTCCGCGGCCGCCACGTGAATGCGCACGTCGGGGCGCAGCTTGGCCTTGACGCCATCCACGTTCAGCCCGCCCACGTGATCCATGTGCATATGCGTGATCACGATGTCGGTGATCGCAGCCAGGTCGATCCCGGCCGTTTCCAGGCGCATCACCGACCGGCCGGCACGGGTGAAATACTCGAAACCGTCGCCGACGCCGGAGTCGATAAGGATCAGGCGGTCGCCACTTTTCACAAGCGCGATATTCAGCGCCCAGTCGAACATGTCGCGTTGGAGGAAACGGCTATCGAACCATTCGTTGCGGTCTCCGTCGCTCACGTTGGTGGACATGGTAGAGGTCGGAAGCGGCAAAATGCCGTCGCTGATCAGCACGACGTCGATTTCACCCACTCGCACAGCGTAGCGGGAAGATACGAGTTCACCCGAACCTTCTTTACCAACGTTCGTGGTGACAGGCTGGACATTGCGGGTTGCTTTGCTCATCGTAAGTGCTCCTGGTAACTAAGGGGTCTGCCGCGCTGGGCGGTGGGTGCACTCCACTGCGGTGGACGGACATCCTCCCCGGCCGTGGCGACACCTCGTGCGACTATCGTCGAAACGGACTGACGGCACCCGGTGCTTGCTTTGCGTCACGGATATACGGTCAGCGGCCAGCGGGTTGCGCGTTGCTGAACCACTCATCGAAGTTGACGGCGCCAAGACGCACATTCGCGCCAGGCAACAGCGTGTCTTCCTGAAGCGATGCGCCAAAATAACGGGCCGTGGGATCCTCGATCACCGCACGCAAGTCGTTATTCGCGCGGGCAAAACGTTGGACGAGATCAGCGAGTCTCACGCGCTGCGGTCCGGCTATTTCCACGATTCCGTTGAGCGGATCGCCGGTGGATAACTCAGTGACGGCGGCGGCCACATCGTCGGAAGAAATCGGCTGGAAATCAGCCGGCGAGAGACGGATGACATCACCCTCGCTACCCGAATGCAATATGCCGCCGAGGAACTCGAAGAACTGCGTCGAATGGACGATCGTGAACGGCACGTCCGATTCGCGAATCAGCTTTTCCTGCGCGATCTTGCCGCGGAAATAACCGCTTTGCGCGAGTCGGTCTGTACCGATAACGGACAACGCGACGTGATGTGCGACGCCGGCTTCACGCTCCGCCGCGAACAGATTGCGGCCTGAGGTCTCGAAGAATTCGAGTACGGCAGCATCTTCGAATGACGGCGAATTGGCGAGGTCGACCACGACCCGCGCGCTCGCCAGTGCCTCCCGCAAGCCTTCTCCGGTCATCGTGTTCACGCCCGTTGCCGGCGAAGCCGCAATGACTTCATGATCGCGTGCGCGAAGTTGCTTAACGACCTTGCTGCCGATCAAACCGGTTCCACCGATTACGACAATTTTCATGATCTATTCTCCGTCAACCTGAGTACGGCGCTCGCGCCGCGGTCGCATTTTCCCTTCCGGCCTCGCTGCATCACACCGCTGCGTTCGCCGGGCTTTCCATGGGCTGTGTGCAATGGAGCAGCCCGTAAAACCATGTTAGTCAGTTGCCCCGTTTCACAGTAGGGCCACGAGATGATCCACGATGTTGCCGGTTAATCACCAATCGACGGTCCCACACGAAAATGCAGATTGCGCTTCTGCGATCAACGCGTTAACACGGAGTCGATTACCTCAAAGCGAGCGCGTGCATGCGTGCCGTCATGTATTCGATAAACACACGAACGCGAGTCGGAACAGACGCGCGCGCTTTGGATAGCAGAAGTAGAGGCCGCCGTCTTCCAGCGCATATTGCGCGAGACAGCAAAGCAGAGTGCGCTCCGCGAGCCGTCCGCGAAAGTGATAGACGGGAAACTGAGCAATGCCCATTCCATCGATAACAGCCTGCGTGATCAAACTCGCATCGTTGAACGTGTGCCGAACGACAAACTGGCGCCGTTGCGCAAGACCGTCAACCTTGAACGACCAGGGCTGAATAGTTCCCGAGGCATTGCGGAAGTTGATGCACCGATGCCCCGCGAGGTCGTCGACGTGGTGCGGCAAGCCGTAGGTTCGCGCATAGGCTGGCGATGCACAGACCATTAGTTGCCGTGGCATCAACCGGCGCGCCTCGATGTGCCGATCCTCCACGGAACCTCGCAAAACCACAGGTCAATGCGATCCTTGCTGAAATCGACGGGATCAGGGCTCAACAGCAACTCGAGTGCGATCTCAGGATAGCGCGTATGAAAGTCGTTCAGCAGTGGCGCCACAATCTTGAGGCCGAATCCGTGCGTCGAGAGAACGCGAAGTTGGCCGCGTGGCGGCCTAGAGTGAAGATCGCGCATAGCCTTTCGTCGTGCCTGAAGTGCGGTTACGGACGGGCCGCTCTGGCGGCCGGCTCGCCAGCGCGCACGCATCCGGCCAACGTGTCCGCTATTTCCTTTCCGGAACGAGAATCGGCGCGCCCGTGTTCTTGAGCAGCAGTACGAGGAATTTTGCGGGCTGTGTCTGGCTGGCGTTGCGCCCTACCGAGTGCACGTCGTTCGGCCCTTCGTAGAAGGTTTGCCCAGGGGTGAGCGTCACTTCCGTACCCCCTTTCACCTGCATCACGATCGACCCCTCCAGCACATAGATGAAGCCGTGCGCGTGATGCCGATGCACAGGGTCCGATGCGCCGGGCGGATACTCGACGGTAACCATCAGGGCTTCCTTGCCGGGATAGTCGGCAAGCGGTTGAGTCATCAGCGGAGTCACGCTGGCCTTGGCCGGCGGCGCTGCTTGTGTCGTGTTCACCAGAAAGCCCATTGCGACGATTACCGTCGATACCGAATCTTTCAGGTATTGCATGGTCGTGTGCTCCGATATGAGCCGGCCCGCTTGCACGGGCCGGCGCAGAACAAACGCGCAACTGATGCGCTCAGGAGAGGTTTGCCTTGTCGAGGCCGTACGCCTTGTCAGCAGAGCCCGGCACCGTTTTGAACGCGACGTTCGCGCGATTCCAGCCATTGATCGCCATGATTTCATACGTAAGGTCCGACAGTTCCTTCTCGGAGAACTGAGTACGCACGCGTTCATAGATATCGTCCGGCACGCCATGTTCCGGCAGTTTGGTGAGTACTTCGGTCCACGCCAGCGCAGCGCGCTCACGCGGTGCGAATAACGTCGAGTCGCGCCACGCGGCGAGATGATGAAGGCGCAATTCGCGCTCGCCGTGAATCTTCGCTTCCTTCACGTGCATGTCCAGGCAAAAAGCGCAGAGGTTGATTTGCGAAGCGCGAATCGATACCAGATCGCGGATGGTCTCCTCGATCGTCCCCTCCTTCGCAAGGTTGCTGAACTCAAGAAACTTCTTGAACAGTTGGGGCGATTGCTGGATGTAGTTGATACGCTGCGTCATGACGCCTCCTGTCTATATTGGGCGAACATTGGATATGCGGATCGCTGTTGCGCTTTGCGCCGACCGCATGAGTTCATCTTAGGTACGTGGGGCGTGCAGCGGTAGACACTGCGACGGGCTCACAGTGTTGTCCGCTAGGCATCAATTGATGTGTTGAGCGCGGCGAACAGCAAGAGGTGGACAACATGAGCGTCGCGCCCTGCGGAATATGTGCGGAGGTGGCCCTCGAGTGCTCAGGCCCGTCACACATTTCGCGTCTCGGACTACCCGGGTAGGACCAGCCTCGTGCCTCAGAACCTAGATAGAACGACCATCGAGACTCCGACGGATGATCTGCCTCCGACCGTCATTCAGCGGCTGATGCACCTGGAGCGATGTCTTTTCTGGCGAGGGGAATTGCAGCGCGCCGACCTGATAGATGAGTTCGGTATTAATCCAATTCAGGCTGCCAAGGACTTCCGGGCCTACATGGAGCGCTATCCAGGCAACATGGAATACAACAAGTCGCGCAGACGCTACTTGCCATCACCCAGTTTCAAGCCGCAGCTCATCGAGCCAAAGACGCTGGACGAGTTTGCAAACATGGCATCTCCGCTCGTACCCGTCGCGAAATGGCCGCTACCGAATCGTCGCGCGACCTCGCAAGTGCTTCAGGCTATGGTTTCGGCCGTGCGGGAACGACAAAAGATCGAGGTTCAGTATCAGTCGATGACGGGCGAAAAGCCGACCTGGCGATGGCTCTCCCCGCACGCTTTCGCTTCCGACGGCGAGCGATGGCAACCGAGCTTTTCAGGCTGCTTTTTCGTAGATGCCCGGCAGCAGTAGAGATGGTCTTGACTTCAGTGCGCCTTGGTGAAGATGTCGTGGTCATTTGGTGTTTTGAGCATGACGGCCAACCGGCGATGGGGGCGTCAATCACTCGGATTCAACATCAATTTCCACATCCACAGAATCACGGTCAAGCTTTTCTGTCAGGGCGTAACCGCATAAGGGTTCCTGCAAACGTGTTGACGAACAGGCTGTCGCAGGCCACGTTTGCATCGAAACGGGCGTCTGTGGTGAGAGTGGATGGAGACTTCCTCGTCGCGCGAACTGCGGGGGATGTTGTTGAAGCAGTGAGGAATCCGTCGATGACGACCATGCACCATGCTACGCCAATGCTTGCTGCAGCCGCGCTCGGGTATGGGCCGCCAGGCACCCGCATCACTTCCGCAGTGAGGCCGTCAAGCCGCAAGTCAGACGGGTCGACGATTCGGCACGAAACGTTGGCCTCTGTCGAAGAGACAGAGAAAACCTGCACATGAATCTTGAGTCCCAGATAAGTGTCAGTGAGCGTTTCCACAATCGCCTCCGCGTCTGGAACTCCCATGCTATCGCGCAGCTTGTCCGCACTGAGAGTGCTGAGAACCACGAACATGAAAGTTCCACGGCGCTCCCGCGGTGACGATTGGCTGTGCCGCTGAGATGTAGATGGAGGCTTGGCGCCGCCCGAGTGATAAGCGCTTGATTGCGCTCCGGCAGCGCGTAGGCGAGTCGGACCGGCGGAGAGTGTTATCGCACTAAATGGCGCTTTGCCCGGAAGGTCAGTGCCCAGGGGTCTACGCACCCGGCCGCCAGCGAACCCGAAGGCCGAAAACCGGCGCTCCAAACGAGCTAGGCGGCAAGCTCTGATGCAACCCCATACTTTGGACCAGCGAAGATGCGCGGCCGCCTCCGCGGTGCGCTCAATCTACGTGTCATTGCAGCTCATTCCAGCACTATCAAAATCACCCCTCGATAGCACAACCAGCGAAAAATTGTGCACTGCACACCGAATTTCGCGGTTCCCGCACACTTTGTTGTCTCCGAAACGCAATTTTTGCGTTCCCGCACACTTTGTTGACTCCCGATAACTAGCCGGATCAAAATTCCTCGCGCCCCTTGACATGCAAGCAATCTCTTGCCTATAGTAAATGCAATAGATTACTTGCCTATAGCCGTTCATGGCCGAGCGCCCCGACGACACAGACCTGCTATTCAAAGCCCTCGCCGATCCGAGCCGGCGCAAGCTGCTGGACGTGCTGCACGCGCACGACGGCCAGACCCTGAACGACCTCTGCGAGCACCTTGAGATGACGCGGCAAGGCGTGACGCAGCATCTGGGCCTGCTGGAGGCGGCGAACCTCGTCGTCACGGTACGCAGCGGGCGCGAAAAATTGCACTTCCTCAATCCGGTGCCGCTACAGGAGATCTACGAGCGCTGGATTGCCAAGTTCGAAAAGCCGCGCCTGAAGGCGCTCTCGACCCTGAAACGACGCATGGAGAAAGGCAATGACTAGATCGACGTTCGTCTACGTGACCTATATCCGCACCACGCCGGAACAGCTATGGTCGGCATTGACCGACGCGGAGTTCATCAAGCAGTACTGGTTCGGCATGCACTGCGACAGCGAATGGAAGGCCGGTTCGGCGTGGAAACTCGTGTCCAGCGCGGGGGAGACTTTCGACGCGGGCGAGATTGTCGAGGCGGAGCCGCCGCGGCGCCTCGTGATCCGCTGGCAACACCAGATTCGTCCGGAGTTGAAAGCCGAAGGCGATTCGCGTTGCACGATCGAACTCGAACCGAGTGGAACGGCGGTCAAGCTGACGCTCACGCATACGATCGAGCGCGATCCGTCGAAATTCATCGAGGCGGTGTCGGGCGGCTGGCCGAAGATCATGTCCAACCTCAAATCGCTGCTGGAGACGGGCTCGATTGCGTTGCAGGAGGCTTATCCGGCCAATGGCGGGAATCATTCGCAGCACTGAGCCTGCGCGCTGCCGTCATTGAATCAGAGCCGCCATTCCCGTTTGCCTGGCGGCTCATTCTTGTGCCCGCTAGCCGTCCGTGCGCCATATCACGCTGATAGAATCATCCTGCACCCCTCGACCATCTCGGGAGATCAGCATGGAAATTCAACCCTATCTGTACTTCAATGGCCGTTGTGAGGAAGCCATTGCGTTCTATCATTCGGCGCTCGGCGCACAGGAGTTGATGAAGTTGCGCGCGAAAGACGCGCCGCCCGATCCCGCCCGCCCCGTGCCACCCGAACACGCCGACAAGATCCTTCACGCAACGCTCGTCATCGGTAACACGCACGTGCTGATGTCGGATGGCGATTTGCGCGGCGGCGACACCGTGCATGCGGGCTTCAGCCTGTCGGTCACCGCCGACGACCAAGCATCCGGCGAGAAATATTTCAACGCGCTGTCCGAAGGCGGACAGGTCACGATGCCGTTCCAGCAGACTTTCTGGACCAGCGGCTTCGGCACCTTGATCGACCGGTTCGGCGTGCCGTGGATGGTCAATGTGCGGCACGAGGAGCCCGCGGCGTAGACAACTGTCCGTACCATCTTTCCATGAGCCATGTCTGCCAGAACTGCGGCGCCTGCTGCGCGCGGTTCCGCGTCTCGTTCTATTGGGGCGAAACCGATTCGATGACGCCCGGCGGCGTCCCCGAGTCGCTGACGTCACCGATCTCGCCCCATCGCGTCGCGATGCGCGGAACCGAAGCAAAGCCCGTGCGTTGTATTGCCCTCGTCGGTGAAACCGGCAAGTCGGTGACGTGCTCGATCTATGAGCAGCGTTCGAGTACCTGCCGGGAATTCGAGGCCGGTTCCGAGCGCTGTATCGAGGCACGAAAGGCTTTGGGATTCGGGCCGCTCCCGGAGTCTTTCACCGCCGATCCGGACTTTCAGGTCCCGTCGTCCTCGCCGATGACGCCAAACTCGGCTGTCGTCTTGACGTAAAACAGATGCAGTCCCTCCGCGCGGAGCCGATCGAACAGCCGATCGGCTTCGTCGCCCGTGACCGCCATCACGACGGACAATGGCTGATCGGCAAGCTCGAAGAAGTGCGCGGAGTGAATGCGATGATGATGGCCGATGCCTTCGGACGCCGGAATCACGGTCGCGCCGCGCAGGTCGAGCTCGCTCGCGAGACGCACGAGCCAGTCGGCGAGCGGCCTGCCATGATGACTACGCCCCTGCTGGGTGAAGAACGTGATCTGATAGCCGTGCATGTCGGTGCCTCCTGAATGCGGGTCGCGCCGCCTGCGCAAAACAATGCGCACGCATCGCCGATCGCGCAAGCCCGAGGCCGCATTGCGCCGTCCTGTCGCGCCCGCTTACTTTTGTAAACGGAAACATGCAGCGCGCATCGCGCTTCCGGACGGTCACAAAACAAGTCTAGATGTCAGGCCGAGCGAGTGCCAGATTGAAGCTGGCCACTCGCCGCGTGGTCCCGGCTCACTGACCGTACACATCGAAATCGAAATACTTTTTTGCAATGCGGTCGTAAGTGCCATCGGCACGCATATCGGCAATGGCTTTGTCGATTTTTTCCTGCAGATCGGTATCTTCTTTACGCAAACCAATTGCCGTGCCGCTGCCGAGCGTTTTCGCGTCATACAGCGGATTGCCGGCAAATGCGAAGTCCTTGCCGCGCGGTGTGCGCAAAAAGCCGAGGTCGGCCTGCACCGCATTTTGCAGTGACGCATCGATACGGCCGGCAAGCAAATCCGCATACACGAGATCCTGATCCTGATACGGCACGACCACCGCGCCGGCCGGCTCCCAATACGTCTTCGCATAGGTTTCCTGAATCGAGCCCTGCTCGACACCGATGCGCTTGCCCTTCAACGCTTCCGGCGTCGGCTCGATCGGCGCGCCCTTCCTTGCGACGAGACGCGTCGGAATACGGAACACCTTCGACGAAAACGCGATCTGTGCCTGACGCGCGGGCGTCATCGACATCGTCGACAGCACGCCGTCGAATTTGCGGCCTTTCAGCGCGGGAATCATGCCGTCGAACGAATTCTCGATCCACACGCATTTCGCGTCGAGCCGCCGGCAAATCTCATTGCCGAGATCGATGTCGAAGCCGACGAGCTTGCCGTCGGCGGCTTTCGATTCGAACGGCGGATAGCTCGCGTCGACACCGAACCGCACGGTCGACCAGTCCTTGGCGATTGCGCTTACGGACGATACGGCGAGCAGCGCAATCGTCAGGGTTGCCAGCATGGTTTTCATTTCTGCTCCTTATTGGTCTTTTAAAAGAATACCAACAGGCGGCACGGTGGCACACGCCATGCGTGCTTGCGCGAGAGCGACCACTGGCGTACAACCGCGCTCCGGTTGATTTGCCCTACATTGTCACTTAGAATTTTCTGCAGGGTCTCCTTCAGGAACCGATGCCGTGGCTTCGAACAGCGGAAAACCGGTGTCATCGATTGCTCCTCGGGGACTGGTCGGCCTCTGGATCATCCTGTTCGTCATCTGGATGGTCGCCAATGCGTCGCTCGCCATCGAACCGGCTCTCGTCGGTCTCGTCATTACCTTCGTCATCGCGCACGTCTTCGTATCATCGAGCGAAGCATGGCAGCGCCTTCGTCTGACTCCGCGCGCGCTTTATCACTTCGTCGCGTACAGCGTGACCTTCGTCGTCGAGATCGTGCGCGCCAATCTGAACATGATGGCGCTCGTGTACTCGCCGCATATCGACATCAAGCCCGGCATCGTCAAAGTTCGCACCCGCCTCGAAACACCGCTCGGCCGTCTCGCGCTTGCCAATTCGATCGCGCTCACACCGGGCTCGCTCGTGATGGATATTCGGGACGACATACTATTCGTTCACTGGCTCGACGTGAAGACGACCGATATCGACGAAGCGACCGAGGCACTTGTCGCGCCGTTCGAAAAGCATCTGGAGAAAGTCTTTGGCTGAGATCATGCTCCGGATCGCCGCGGTGCTGATCTTCTTCGCGATCCTGTTTGGCGTGATTCGTCTCGTGGTCGGCAAAACCCTCGTCGACCGCATCGTTGCGATCGACATGCTGACGGTCATCTCACTGTCGCTGATCGCGCTGTACGCGCAGGCCTCGGGCCGATTCGTCTATATCGACGTCGCACTTGTCTATGCGCTGCTAAGCTTTCTGGCCGTCCTTGCGATTGCACGCTTTCTCGAACGGGGGCTGTGAGCCATGCTCGAACTGCTCCTGCTGCTGATGTGCGCGAGCATCCTCGTGAGCGGCGTACTGGCCGTCTGCCTGAAGAATCTGCTGGCCGCGATGGTGAGCTCGGGGCTGGCGAGCCTGTTCGCGGCGGTGGCCTTCCTGCTGCTCGCCGCGCCCGACGTCGCGATGGCCGAAGCCGCGATCGGCTCGGGACTCGCGACCTTCATCTTTCTGTACGCCATCCGCAAAACCGGTTATCAGAAGGGCTAGCGCATGTTCGAACTGACCGGCAGCGTGTTCATCCTCGTGGGCGCCGTCTTTCTGTTCTCCGCCGGCCTTGGGATTTTGCGCATGCCCGACGCGTATACGCGCATCCAGGCCGGCACCAAGGCGTCGACGCTCGGCAACATGCTCGTGCTGATCGGCCTCGCGTTCTATCACCCGAACTGGACCTTCCGTCTGGTTCTGCTGATCTACTTCGTGCTCGTGACCAACCCGGTCTCCTCGCATGCGCTCTCGCGCGCCGCATGGCTGATCCGTACGCCGATGACATCGTCCACGGTCGTCGACGCGCTCGCGGACGAAGACGGGCGCAACAAGGGGGAGGCGCAATCGTGATGCGTCGCGTGATCGCACTGCTGACGGTGCTGCTGTTTGCAGTCGTGTTCTGGCGGATCGTCGGCGGTTACACGGAGTTGCAGGCGCTGCGCCCGCTCGCCTGGTATTACGTCGTGAGAGGGCCGATTGAACTCGGCGCGCCGAACATCGTGACCGGCATTCTGATCACGTTTCGCGGCTTCGACACGCTCGGCGAAGTCGCAGTGCTGTTCATGGTTGCGGCGAGCGTCGGCATGCTGCTGAATGAGGAAAACAACGCGAGCTCCGCCACTGCGGCAGACGAAGCCAGGCTCGCGCGACGCCCAGCCGGCGAGATCGTGCATACCGGCAAGCAGGTGCTGCTGCCGATGATCTTCACCTTCGGCGTCTACGTGATCGTCAACGGCCACCTGTCTGCGGGCGGCGGTTTCCAGGGCGGCGCGATCGTCGCGTCCGCCGTGATGCTGATGCTGCTCGCGCGGCCCCGCTCGACGCTGAACGTCGCGCTGCTGAGCGTCGTCGAGTCGCTGGCGGGTGTGATCTACGTGTGCGTCGGCATTCTGGGCCTCGTGCTCGCGGGCGGCTTTCTCGACGCGCGCTTTCTACCGCGCGGCGAGTTCGGCGCGTTCTTCAGCGCCGGCGCGATCCCGCTGATCTCCGCGCTGCTCGGCGTCAAGGTCGGCGCGGAGCTTAGCGTCATCATCGACCGGTTCAGAAGCTGAACCGCTTTGCATGGGATCGGAGTAAGCGCTAAAGCGCTAACTCCGATCGACAGGAGCACAGCGTATGAGCACCGGCATCCCGGTTTCGACGATCCTGCTGATCACGGGCTTCTGCCTTTCGCTGATCGGTTTGTGGGGCATGCTGACCCACCGCAACATCCTGCGCATGATCATCGGCTTCGCGGTGTTCGACACGGGGCTGCACATCGTGATGGTCGCGACCGGCTACATCACGGGCGGCACCGCGCCGATCATCGATGCCGCGCTCAGCAAATCCTCCGCCGCGCACCGCGCGATCGATCCGATTCCATCGGCGCTCGTCGTCACGGCGATCGTGATCGGGCTATCGGTCACCGCCGTCATGCTTTCGTTCGCGATCCGACTTTACGCCGCCAAAAGGACGCTTTCCATCGACGCCTTCACCGAGTCGAAATGGTAGCCACGCTCTTTCATCCGCTGCATATCTTCATTCTCGGGCTCGGCGGCGGCTTCGTCATTCCGCTGCTGTATCGGCTCGGCAAGCCGTGGCTCACGCTCGGCTTCCTGATCGCGCTGGGCGGCATCGTGCTCGTGTCCGGCGTATCGTTCTACGGCCTGCTCAACGGCGGCGAGACGATCGAGGTGCTGACCGCGGGCGCGCTGCCGCCAGTCTCGATCGATCTGCGTTTCGGCTTGTGGGAAGGCTTCTTCACGTTCAGCATCAACCTGGTCGCGCTGCTCGGCGCGTTGCATCTGTGGGACCGTCTGCGCGACAACTATGCGGCGTTGCTGCTGTACCTGATTCTGGTGATGGGCATCGACGGCATGGTGATGACCCGCGACCTGTTCAACCTGTTCGTGTTTCTCGAGATCGTGTCGATCGCGACGTACGGGTTGTTCGGGCTCGACCGCACGCCCGCCGCACTCGCCGCCGCGTTCAAGTACATCATCGCGACCGTGATCGCCTCGACGTTGTTTCTGCTCGGCGCGGTGCTGCTCTACTACGTAAGCGGCACGCTCAACATCGACGAACTGCTGTCGGTGCGCGACCGGCTCGGCGGCCCGATCGGCACGGCCGCGATCCTGCTTCTATTCGCGAGCCTCGTGATCGAGCTGAAGCCGTTTCCAGCGAACGGCTGGGGGCTCGACGTCTACGAGACCGCGCCGAGCGGCGTTGCCGCGATGGTGTCGGTCGGCGTATCGGCGGGCGTGTTTTTCGCGCTCTTCAAATTGTTGCCGCTGTTCGACGGCCAACTCGCGCTGCTCGCCGTGTCGGGCGGCGTCACGTTCCTGTTTTCGAATCTGCTCGCGATCAAACAGACGAAGCCGCAACGCGTGCTCGGCTATTCGTCGATCGGGCAAATGGCGCTCCTGATGCTGTCGCTCGCGCTGCTGCGCCAGGTCGGCGCGGACGCATCGATTCCGCTCGTCGTCAGCGGCCTCTTCGTCAACCATCTGTTTGCGAAGGCCGGGCTGTTCTGGCTGAACGGCGTGCTGCGGCGGCACGGCGACGATGCACGCGCGATCCTGTCGCGCAGCCCGCTCCTGATCGGCCTGCTCGGGCTCTTCCTGGTCGCGATCGCGGGGCTGCCGCCGTTCCCCGGCTTCTGGGCGAAGTGGGAACTCGTCTTGCGCCTGACCGCCGCAGGCAAGCCATACTGGATCGTGCTGATCCTGACCGGCTCGCTGCTCGAAGCGGGCTATATGTTCCACTGGTTCGTGCGCGCGCTGGCGCCGTCCGACAACGAAGCCAAAGCCGGTCCCAACCTCGTCGCGCTGCTGCCGCTCTTCGGCGTCGCGGTGCTGCTGATCGCCGCGGCCTATATGGCGGCCGTGTTCTCCGGCGCCGCGTCGGCGTGGATCTTCTCGCCGCTCGTGGCGGGCGCGCTGTTCTATGCGGCCGATCGCCTGCCGGGGCGCGTGAAAGGCGTGCTCGCACTGATCGCGATCGCGCTGATCGGCAGTCTGCTCTGCGAAGGCACGGACGGCATCGCCGGACTGTTCGCGTGGTTGCTGTTCGCGGGCAGCCTCGTGATCGCCACAGCGAGCCTCTATCGCGACGACGTGCGCGCCGGCTTCTATCCGATGCTCGTCGTGCTGTCGTTGTCGATTCCGTCGCTGCTGCGCTCATCGACGTCGCTCGAGTTCTTCTATAGCTGGGAAATCATCACGCTGTCGTCGTGCTTCCTGATCGCGAAATGCCGGAGCGCGGGACCGCACGTGCTGACCTTCCTGCTGTTTTCGCTGCTGGCGGCGTTCTTCCTGCTCGCGGGCTTCGCCAGCGTCGCGGCGATCGACGACACCATCGCGCTCTCCACGCTGATCCACTCGGGACCGGAAGCGAACCGCGCGTTCGTGCTGCTCGCGGCCGGCTTCCTGATCAAGGCCGGCGCGATCGGCGTGCACGTGTGGCTGCCGGGCGCCTACACCGAGGCGGAAGACGACGTGACCGCGATGCTGTCGGCGGTGGTCAGCAAGGTCGCGATGTTCGGCCTGCTGATCGGCACCTATCTGACGATACGCTCGGAGGTCGGCCTCGAACTCGCGCACGTCATGACATGGATAGGCATGCTCACTACCCTGTTCGGCGCGCTGATGGCGTACCGGCAGAACGACTTCAAACGCCTGCTCGCGCTCTCGAGCATGAGCCAGATCGGCTATATCGTGACCGCGGTCGGCATGATGAGTCATCTCGGCTGGGTCACGGCGTTTTACCTGATCGCCAATCACATGTTCGTGAAGGGCATCCTGTTCCTTGCGCTCGCGGGCGTGATCCTGCGCACCGACTCGCGCAATTTCGCCGATGTGGGCGGCCTCGCGCGCGAGATGCCGCTCACGTTCGCGATGGTCGTGATCGCGCTCGTGTCGATGTCCGGCCTGCCACCGCTGATGGGCTTCGGCGGCAAGTGGCTGCTGCTGAGCGCAATGACCGACAAGGGCTGGTACGCGCTCGCCGTCTGCGGGCTAATCGCGACCTGCGTCGGCTTTCTGTACATGCTGCGCCTGCTGAACGGTGTCTTCCTCGGACCGCGCCCGCCGCAGCGGCCGACAGTGCGCGAAGCACCGGTGATGCTGCTCGTGCCGCAGTTCCTGTTCGTGGTCGGAATCGTAATCCTGTCGTTCTTCCCTAAAGTGCTGATCGAGCCGGTGTCGGCCGCGATCGATCCGCAGTTCGCGGCGACACTGGTGTGGGGCGGCATGTCGCTCGAAAGCATCTACGGGTTCTGGAATCCGACACCGGTCGTGATCGTCGTGCTGATCGTCTCGGCAATCGTGTTCGGGCTCGGCGTGCTCTACTATCGCAGCCGGCGCGGCAACGCCCGTAACGCCCCCGACTTTTACCACTTCTATCGGCCTATCCTGAGCCGCACGGTGCCGCCACTCGCGCAGATATTCTGGCGCGGCATCTCGCACTTCGCGCTTGCGGCCGCGGCGCGGATACGGCGCGTCTATACCGGCAATGGGCAGACCTACGCGCTCTATGTGCTGCTCTATTTTCTCGTGATCTATTTTGCGAGTACGGGGCTGGGCGCGGCTGGAACGCAATCAGGACAATGACGCCGCGCTGCTCGCGCCATCACTCACTCGCTCGTCGACTCGACCGGCACTTCCGAGCCGCTATCTCGCGCGGGACGTTGCACGGCTCGAACGAGCCCGCTGCCGCCGCCCCCGCAGAAAAACAGATCCGCGCCGTTCGATTCGAGCCCGGAGATGCCCGCGCCGGACGGCATCTCGACGCTTTCGAGCACCTCGCCGCTGCGCGGATCGATATGTCTCAGCTCGCTTTCGTCACCTTCCCACGTGCCATGCCATAGTTCGCCGTCGACCCACGTGATGCCGGTCACGAAGCGATTCGATTCGATCGTGCGCAGCACCGCGCCAGTGTCCGGATCGATCTGATAGATTTTTCGTTCGGGGTACTGACCCATCCACAGCGAACCTTCGGCCCATGTAAGCCCCGACTGGCCGCCGTCGCCAGGCGCGGCGATCGTCGATAGCACCCGGCCGCTCTGCGGATCGATCTTCTGGATGAGACCGTGCGCGATCTGAAACAGGTGCTCGCCGTCGAAGGCCGTGCCCGCATCGGCGGGCACCGCGATCGAGCGCAGCGTCTCGCCGCTCGCGGGATCGATCGCGTCGAGCCGTTCGCCGGTCGCGATCCACACCTGCCGGCCGTCGTAGGTGACACCATGCACTTTATCGACGCCCTCAAAGGGCCCATATTCGCGGACGATTCTTGCGGTTGAGCGGTTCATGGAGGCCATCCTGGTCTAGTCACGAAAGGAACGGAGAAGGGAGTAACAAAGCCGTCGCGAATCCGGCGATGGGCGGCGTCATCCAGCGGCGCGCACGCCCGTCGCCCACCGGCTGCACCTTGCCGGCCGCGGCGAGCGTATCGAGCGCGCGCTGCACGGTGCGCTGACTCGCGCCGAGCACCAGTGCGAGCGCCGAGCTCGACCACGATTCGCCGTCCGATAGAAACGCAAGCAACGCCGCATGCTCGCCTTCGACCGGCGGCGCCAGCACGACGACCTCGCGCGCATGACGCGGCGCGAGCTCGAAGCCGCGCGTCGTTGCGCGGACGCTCGCGAGCGTGCCGAGCGCCGCGCGCAGCCGGCCGATTTCGACACGCAAGCGCGCTCGATGCGATTCGTCGGCGCGTTTGGCGCGGAACGCGCGCGCGACGAGCGTGTCGCGCGGCACGTCGTCGGGCCATGCCTCGCCGAGCATGCGGGCGAGCGCAAACAGGACCGGTCGGCTCCCGAGCGCAACCGTCGCGTTGGCATCGCGGATCGCGTAGCGGCAGGCGTCGACGATCAGCGGGCCGCCCGCCTGGGTCGAGGTCAGGAGCTTCTCGACTTCGTCGAGCAGGAGCGGCTCTTCATCACCATGAGCAATCATACGCGCCGCCGGTTTGCCCAGCGCCAACGAAGCGCTTTCGACTTCCGCGATCAACGCCGGAATGCCGGCCTCGCGAGCCGCGCGTTCGGCCCGCGCCAGCGCGACACGGGCAGCGCCGCTGCGCAGACGTCGCAGCGCGACGCCCGCGACGACCAGCTCATGCGCGGCACGCAATGCGGGCGGAAACAGCCGAGGGTCGAGGGCGGCGAGCGTGCGCTCCGCTTCGTCGAGACGCCCGATCAGCAGCAGACGCCGCGCCGCCAGATACCGCGCATGCGCGGCATTGACGCGATCACCGTGCGCGTCGAGCGTCGCGGTCGCGGTATCGAGTGTTTTGGCGGACCACGAAAGATCGCGTGACGCGAGCGCGATCTCCGCTTCGGCGACCACGCATCTCGCACGCGCCGCCG
>ABYL01000018.1 GCA_000173575.1 Burkholderia sp. H160
GGATCAATCGACTTCTCAAAATTCTTCCGGGCTGCGGCCTTGTCACGATGGGCTCGTAGCAGGAAATCGACAGTGTTGCCTGCCTTGTCGACCGCCCGATACAAATATTTCCGCCGCCGTTTGACCTTGATGTATGTTTCATCCATGCGCCAACTTCCGCCGACCGGGCGCTTGCGGCGGCGAAACGCTTTCTCCAGCACCCGGCAACAGCTTCATGGCCCAGCGGTGCAGAGTCGAATGATCGACCGCAATCCCGCGTTCGGCCATCATCTGTTCAAGATGGCGCAGGCTCAGCGGATAGGCGACGTACCATCGCACGCACATCAGGATAACGTCAAGCGGGTAATGCAGGCGTTTGAGCACGCGCGCCACGGCGGGATTCAGGCTCTGCTTCATCGATCACATCGTTCGTCTTCGCCCTTCCAGCGCAGCAGACCGCCTTACTGCGACAGAACCACAGACCGTCAATCCGGGAAGCGATCGGGATGACAGGCTCGGGAAAAAAGCCGCGGCTTCAACCGCTGAAAATACCCAAACTGGTAGTTATCTGGTTAAATTCCCGGAAGCCAATCCGGTTCGGCCACATATATCGTCGATACTCGCGCGCGGCAATCTACCCGCTGTCCAATAGAGGGATCGTCAAGACACATGGAGAATCTTCTCGTCGAATTCAGTCCGGACAGATGGGGCTTCCTGCTGGACACGCTCACCGCGTTTTCGATTCGTTTGTGCGCCGCTGCGGCGATACTGGTGATCGGATGGTGGCTCGCGCGCCGCGCTTCGGTGTCCCTGAGCCGGCTCCTCGCTCGTCAATCACGCATGGACGCCACGCTGCGACCGATCCTCTGCGACATCGGCCTGTGGAGCATTCGCGTTGTCGCGATCGTCGGTGCGCTGTCGCAGTTAGGCATCCAGACGGCCAGCATCATTGCCGTGCTTGGCGCCGCCGGTCTTGCGATCGGTCTCGCGCTGCAAGGCACGATGCAGAACATCGCGGCCGGCATCATGCTGCTGGTGTTGCGGCCGTTCAAGGTCGGCGATTATATCGAGGGCGGAGCCGGCAGTGTCGCGGGCACGGTCGTCGAAGTCAATCTGTTCACGACGCGCCTCACCAAACCCGACGGCATCTGCGAGTACGTGCCGAACAGCGCGTTGTGGAGCAATTCGATCCGCAACTTCAGCCGCAATCCGATGCGCCGGCTCGATCTCGAAGTGGAGATCTCGATCGGTGACGATGTGGATCGCGCGCTTGAGGCGCTGCGCTCCCTCGCCGCGGCCGACCCGCGTGCGCTCCGCGATCCCGCGCCGCAGGTGATGGTCATGCGCTTCGACGACAGCACGGCGGTGCTGAATATCCGCGTCTGGTCGAACACGGACATGTTCTGGACCATGCGCTGGGAACTCGCGCGCCAGGTGCGGCAAACACTGACCGACGCGCAATTTTCGCTGCCGTTGCGCACCCGTGAATTGCACATCGTGCCGAGCGCGACGGCCGCGACTGCCACCGACACAGTCGCCGGTCAGGCAGGGTCATCCGCGATCGGAAAACCGGAGCAGGGGGTGTAACCCCGGTTCTTCGATCCCGCGGATTGCTGACAAGCCGGCATCTGTCGTCAGAACGGCTCTGTCAGCAAGGCGGCATAGCGATAGAGCGCAATCAGCGCATCACGCGGTTAATCGCAGCCGGCGGGAAGCGGTGCCGATGATAAAGAGATTTCGCATTCTTCATCGCGCCATTTGCGCGGTCGCTTCAGCAGCAACGTGACAACGCCCAGGAAGCAGGAGGCAGATGCGGGCAAGCGCGCAAACTTCCACGCACGGCTTGTGCTGATGGCTGGTACATCAAAAGCCGAATGAACAGACGCATTCGAGACTTTCAAAATGCGCATCGATCTTGCTCATAGGTGGGAGTCCAACTACGGCTATATGAATATCAAAGCTCTTCAGAGTGGTTCGTGGTTTTTTTAAAAGGTAGAAAATTCCGGCGCCTCTTCGTGCTGGATCAGTCGCAGCCAAGGGCTGATGGCCTGGTTTAGCAGAGGCTGGCGATGGCGCACCCAAATCTGCATCGGCTCCGGCTGACAGCCAATGCGCGCTTTAGGTGCGAGCGCCGTTCTGCCGAAAGAGACGCGTCGGCAACGGAAATCAATTGCCTGCGTCAGTGACGCATGCAGAAGGCGCAGATAAAGTGGCACACCATTGGCGGCTGCTTCGCGATCGAAACCGATGTGCCAGACGACCGCCGTCTCCGCATCCTTGAGCGTGACAACGAAGCCATAAATATGGCTACCCTTAACCGCGACGTGGAAAGCGATACGGGCGCCGGCAGCTAACGCTAACGCTGGCCAGTACTCCTGATCCAGCATAAACGGGCGCAAGCTCGCATTGGTGCGGGTCTGCAGGTAAAGATCTTGCAGATGTCCGGCAACCGACGCCACCTTCTCAAGGCGTTCGATGCGGAATCCAGCCGCATCGAACGGTTTGTAGATCTGGGACTTGACGGCGTTGCGGTACTTGGATGCAAGGCTGGCAAGATAGTCATCGTGGGTATGGACGCCCTCGGGTAGCGTCAGCACCATGTTGGGTTCGGTTTCGACGGCAGAATAGCTGAGTTTCCCGAGGCAGGCACTGGGTACCTTGTCGGCCTCCAGAATGTCCTTAACCAAAATCACGTTGGTGTGACCATCCAGCTTTTCGCATCGGCGGGTACGATAGAGTGCCTCCGCCACGGCGGGCCAAAGCTCTGCAGGAGCGCTGCCGGGCGCGAAACAAACGCCGTGCTGCCCGTAACTGAGCAGGTTGCCGCAGACAAGAATTCGCTCTTTGAGCGGCACTTTGAGTTTGCGCTTGCCTTGTTCACCAAAGTGTTCGAGGCTCACCTCGACGATTTGCATGTAGACTGTGGCTCGCGGTCCGTCGTCATCCGAGATCAAGGCGTAGCGCGGCTCGAGATTGGCCGGACCAGCCACTTCAATCATTTGCAGGTATTCCGGCGAAAAATAAAAGCTTTGCCCGGCGGTTACCGTGCGCCAATCCTCTACGTTAAGCTGTCGCAGACGATGAGCAATGGCGATTTGAAAGCCGCTGGCGCGACGCAGTTTCTTGCGTAGTTGCAGGCGGGTGTTCAGTTGCTTTGGAAGTAGTTTCATCGCGAACGGGCCGAGGACCACGGGCAAACTCAAATGGACGCCACATCTTGCTTCGCTGCAATGTTATCTAAGGCGAAGCCTCCACTTCGGGCACTCGAAGAATCTTACGACCGCTTTTGTCCTGCTGGCGTAAGTTTTGCCGAATCGTCGACGCGCGTTGATCGCAGCGATTGCAATTGCCTCGTCAGCCATGCCGCGCTTGGCTGCACCGCAGCGTCGCCACATTGAACCATCAGACGGGGAGGTGGGGATAGGAAACTGGCCGTCACCTGAGGTTATCTTGATGGCGAGCCAGTTGGTGTAGATGTGGGTGCGCAGAATGCTTCTGCGCACTTCTATGTCAAGACAGGCGGTCGGTCAGCCGCCTGTCAGCCGGTTAGTGACCGAAGTAGACCGAGCCCGGACCGGTGCGAGCTGCCTCGCTCGTGTAGGCATGGCCGCCCGCTGCGGACGAGCCGCTTACGACGCCACCCACTCCGGAGGTGTCGCCAGCGCTTTCGATCTCAATCACTTCTTCACTAAGTGCCACGACGGTCACTGGGTGACTGCCGCTCGCGCCGGGTGTGCCCGCGTGTTCCGCAGCAACCCTGGCTTCAGCAGCCTGGACGTCCGCCGGATATTCGCGCGGGTTCGCACGGGCCGGGTTGTAACCGGCCGCTTCGATCTCGACCAGTTGCTCACGGACTTCCGCGCGGGTCAGTGGATGGTTTGCTCCGACGTTTGCTGCGGCAAAAACCGTAATCGGAGCAGCGAAGGCGATGGCAGCCACAAAGGCGGCGAGTCTAACGATGGGTCTCATGATTACTACCTCCTTGGTTTGTCGGTTGGGCGCTACAAGCTTGTGCTCGTTTTCAACCCTTAAGGCAATTGTAAGGAAATAGTAAGTAAGGGTAAACACCTACTTTGTAACAGTCAATTTCAGAAAATCTAATAATGTGGATATGTTTGTGCGGAATTGTTGCTTGTCTGTACGCCTTGAATGGCTATCGGGATTCAGGCACGGATGAGCAGAGGGCGCCCTGGCCTGGGTTCGCGTACATAAACGTCAGAATCCTGACGGCACCCTGTATTGCAAACTGCAGCGGCACCCAAACAGGATCCGGACCGAGCGTATTACGTTCGAAGCCTTGATCGACATGGGGACATCCAATTCCAGGCGCTGGCGTAATACGCTCTGTATGTCCCACTTGAACAAGTGGATGGCGCTGTGCGCCTATCAAGCACAGGTGTGTGTGCGCTGCGCCGTTGGCATCCCCCGCGAACAAGCCTGCCAGAGATCATAAGACGATTGTTGCGCGATCCGGAGATCGGCGCGCCCCCCATTTTCAACGTAAGCGCGCAATAGACCACTTGCCTTGCGCAAGGTGAGCGGCTGTGCGTCAGTCTGATGAGGCCGCGGCCCGCCACGGCAACAGGGCTCCGTAATCATCGGCACTGTGTGCGGGCGGGAGTCCCTTGAACAGCGCGACGAGACAGGCGCAAGGTTCGACACCGTTCGCCTCGCAGGATTGGATCAGCGAATACAGGTTGGCTGTGGCATTCGCTCAGCGACCGTGTCACGAACGGCCTGATCCCGTTTTCACAGGCGTTATGCCGACTTCCCGATTATGCCGCGTCATGAATCCACGCACACGACAGTTGGGCGGATCCCTGTTCCAGGTCGCTCGGATTGTCGGTATATCAGAGAGCCTCCAGGAAGGCGAGCAACGGATCTGGAGGTTTGTAGCGTGTCGGCGCGATGCCGCTCGCCGTGGCGTGCGCGAGCGCGCGTTCCTTGAGTTGCATGTCGGCGTGCAAGTAGATCTGAGTAGTCTCGGCAGTGTCGCAGTAAGGCACCGCGGTAGATTTTGGCTTCCCACCTGCACGAAGACCATGATGTCGAAAACGAAGAAGACACTACCGCCCAGCATCGGCAAGGTACTCAAGCGCCTTCATTATCCGCTTGATGTCATTCTGGTTTGCGTGCGGTGGTATGTGGCCTACTCGCAGAGTCTGCGCAATCTGGAGGAGATGATGGCCGAACGCGGTTTCGACGTGGACCATTCGACGGTGCACCACTGGGTCATCAGGCTCGTGCCGCTGTTCGAAAAGGCGTTTCTCCGGCACAAACGGCTGGTTGGCGGGAGTTGGTGCATGGACGAAAGCTACATCAAGGTGGGCGGTCAGTGGAAATACCTGTACCGCGCGGTGGACAAGGCCGGCAACACGGTCGACTTCCTGCTGCGCGCCCGTCGTGACAAGGTCGCTGTCCGGCGTTACTTCGAGAAGGCGATCGAGCGCAACGGCGAACCTGAGAAGGTCACAATCGACAAGAGCGGCGCGAACCTGGCGGCGCTCGATGGCCCGAACGCCGAACGGGAAACGCCCATCCGGATCCGGCAGATCAGGTATCTGAACGATATTGTGGAGCAGGACCATCGCACGATCAAAAGGATAGTCAGGCCGATGATGGGCTTCAAAAGTTTGCGCTGTGCCCGCATCATTCTCTCCGGTATCGAGGTCGTGCATATGATCCGCAAAGGACAGATGAAAGGCGAGAATAATCGCAGCGTTGCTGAGCAATTCTACTCGCTTGTTACCTGAGGAATCCTTATCGGATGCTCGATTGATCTCACGTTCACTATTGCGACATAACCCAGATGAAGTGTGCTCGCGGAACCCATCCGTCTGCCGCTGCCCAATTCTACGATCTCGCAATATAACCAGTACTTTGCATATCGATCTCTTTCGTCTCTCTATCCTTACCGCGACAAAGCCGCAGTGGTTCGGTCTGTCCTATCCAGCGATGGAAGAAGCGCTATATGACGTGCCGCTGTATCGTGACTTCGCAGGGCTTGATGACGGGGTAGTGCGTTTCCCCGATGAGAGCACGATTCTGCGGTTCCGTCATCTGCTCACGGCCGTCGACAGTCCATCGGCCCGGCGAACTGGATGTTCGTAGATCCCAGCGATATATGCGGCGCCTTTGATACTCATGTTAAGGATTCCTCCGTGGTTCGTGCGCAAGGTCGAGCCAGTGAGGAACCGGCGTGTCGCACGTATAAGGTCACCTTATATCATGGGTTTCTACGGAATTCCAACGTAGTCGGCATTAAGTGTTTCTACTACGTAGATTCGGCGCCGAAACTTATATAAGGTTACCTTATTACGTGGTCAGATCGTGCCGTTGCTCCATTTCAGAGAGTCTTTCGTGAACATGATTGCCCAGTTCCCTTTCATCAATCTCCCCTTCCTTGAGCGCAATATCGAGGTCGTCGAGCGAGCCGACGGCGCGGTCCTTACGCGCAGCAAGGTGCCACTTGGTCCGGTCGAGGCGCATCTTCCGGGCGTCCCAAGGCGTCGGGCGGTCGAGCGCGCCGAGCAGCCATGGCTGAAACAGCGCTGCCCGCAGACTGGCGACTGGCGCATGGTCAGCTACGGCGAGGCCGCCCGCCAGGTCGACGCCGTGACTCAGTGGTTGCTGTCACAACGTCTCGACGGCCGCAGCGTGATGGTGCTG
The DNA here is from genome assembly GCA_000173575.1 of Burkholderia sp. H160. Classification (GTDB taxonomy): domain Bacteria; phylum Pseudomonadota; class Gammaproteobacteria; order Burkholderiales; family Burkholderiaceae; genus Paraburkholderia. Next base: position 6,649 of record ABYL01000018.1, read on the forward strand.
AGCGGCAACACCCTCGAACATGCGGTCTTCGAGCTCGCGGCCATGCAAGCACGCATGCCCTATGTACCGGTGACCCCGGCCTATGCGCTGCTGAGCACCGATTACGCCAAGCTCAAGGCGATGGTCGCCTTGATCAAGCCCGCAGTGATCTTCGTGCAGAGCGCGAGCCAGTTCCGCGCGGCGCTGCACGCCGTCGATTCATGTGACGCGCGCGTCATTTACGTCGATGAACCGGCGGATGACATCGACGCCACGGCGTGGCACGCGGTTCTCGCCACGCCAGTGGGCCCGGAGGTGCAGGCGTCGATCGACATCATTACGCACGATACGGTGGCCAAGTACCTGTTCACATCATGCTCGACTGGCGCGCCCAAGGCCGTGCCGGTCACGCAGCGCATGCTTTGCGTATCGATGGCCATGCACGCGCAGACTGTGCGCCATCATGCCGCCGCTCCGGAATCGGTGCTGCTCGAATGGTTGCCATGGAGCCACGTGGCAGGCGGCACAGCGATCTTCAACGGCGTCCTGCACGATGGCGGGACCATGTACATCGACGATGGACGCCCTGTGCCCGGCGAGTTCGCGAAGACGCTGCGCAACGTCAAGGAGGTTTCGCCGACAAATTTCAACAGCGTGCCTGCAGGCTACGCCATGCTTGCCGATGCGCTGGAGGCGGACGAGACGTTCGGTCAGCAGTTTTTCCGGCACCTGCGCCGCCTGACCTCATCAGGCGCCAAGCTGCCCGACAGTCTCTACGAACGTCTCCAAACGCTGGCCGTTTGCCACCTCGGGCACCGCGTTCCGTTTGTGGCCAGCTATGGCTCCACCGAGGCGTGTGCAGCCACCACAGTGGTGCATTGGCCCACGGGGCAGGCCGGTCTGGTTGGTCTTCCGCAGCCTGGCGACGAACTGAAGCTGGTGCCGCTCGACGAAGAACGCTATGAAATCCGCGCGCGTGCGGCCTCTGTCATGACTGGCTATCTGCAACAGCCGGAGCTGACGCGTCTCGCCTTCGACGACGAAGGCTATTTCCGTCTGGGCGATGCCGTGACCTTCGTGGATCGGACAAAACCGGAGGAAGGACTCGCCTGTGCCGGTCGCGTCGCAGAAGAATTCAAACTGCAGTCGGGCATCTTCGTGCGCGTCGGTACGCTGCGCGTCGAGTTAATCAGCAGCACCGCCCCCTGCTGCGCGACGCGGTCGTCGCGGGCGCCGATCCGCCTTATGTGGCGCTTCTCGCATGGCCGAACCAGGAAGCATGTCAGGAACGTTTCGGCCTGCGCGACGCGCAGGCGCTTTCCTGTCACGCGCCATTCCACGACGCGCTGCACCAATCACTGCTGCGCCACAACGGACGTTACACCGGTAGCAACATGCGCATACGCCGTGTGATGCTGTTGAACGAACCGCCGTCGATCGATGGCGGTGAGATAACCGACAAGGGCTATATCAATCAGCGGGCCGTTCTCGCGCGTCGCGCGAGCGCGATAGCCGCGCCATACGCGGACAAACCCAACGCTAACGTCGTGACAATCGAAGAATAGTATTCCGAGAGAGTTTTCCAACAAAGATCATGACCGCCGATACGTCCACCACAGCCGGGCCGTTGATCGAGATCCAACGCGAAGATGAGATCGCGCTCGTCAAACTGAATCGTGCTTGCAAGCGCAACGCCATCAACGACGCATTTCTGGCCGAACTCACGTCCGTGTTCTCCGATGGACTGGAGGGCGCGCGTGCCGTCATTTTCCATGGCGAAGGCGATCACTTCTGCGCAGGCCTTGAGCTTTTCGAGTTCATGAGCATGCGCAGCCCTGATGTGCTTGCAGGCATGCGTCGCTCCCGGGCATGCCACCGTACCTTCGACCTAATCCAGTATGGGGAGCTACCGGTCATCAGCGTTCTGAAGAGCGGCGTTATTGGCGACAACTTCGAGCTGGCCGCAGCGACGCATCTTCGCGTCGTCGAACGATCGGCGTTCTTTCAGCCCGAAGGCCAGCGCGGCATTTTCCTCGGCGGCAGCGGCTCGGTGCGGATTCCGCGGCTCATTGGCGCATCGCGGGTAACCGAAATGATGCTCACGGGCAGCGTGCTCAGTGTGAACGACGCGCACCATATTGATATTGCGCATTATGTCGTCGACGATGGCGCAGGCCTTGCAAAGGCGCGCGAGCTGGCACGGCTCGTCGTCGGCAACGCGGCGGCCACCAACTACGCGATCATCAACGGCATCAGCCGGATCTCGGAGATACCAGTCGGCGAGGGACTGTTCACCGAAACCATGGCCACGGCGATGAATCGGTCCGGCAACACGGAGGCCGCAAAACGGATTACCGAATCCTTCGACGGCCGCCACAACCAGACGACTGCCTCCACAGCAACCTGAGGAACCGTACGCTTAATGATATCCGGATTATCGAGCGACATATTGAGGATGCCAAAATGCTATCTAAAGAAGATAACGAGCTTCTGACCCGAGTGAGCAATGGTGCGCCGATGGGCCAGATGCTCAAGCAAAACGGGTGGATTCCGGCAGCCTTGTCGGACAAGCTGGAAGCCGGCGGTAAACCATTGAGAGTGCATGACGATGCGACGATGTGGGGTGACATTCTGACCGAAGTCTACGCTCGTTGAATTGGATGGATTTAATAAGTTTATGGCGTTTATAACCAAGGAGGGGACCTCGTGAAAGTGAAGGAAATCAGCTGCGCGGCAGCGCTGTCATTGCTGGGCGTCGGACACGCATATGCACAAAGCAGCGTGACGCTATACGGGATTGTGGATTCAGGCGTCACTTACATTAGCAATAGTGGCGGCCACTCGGTCTGGAAACTCGACAGCGGGATCAACCAACCAAACGTATGGGGTTTAACCGGCCGGGAAGATCTGGGCAGTGGACTGGCGGCGATTTTCAAGCTCGAAGGCAGTTTTAGCCTGGCGAACGGCAACATGACTATGGCCGGCAAGCTTTTCGACCGCGACGCGTACGTCGGCTTGACCAGCAATCACTGGGGGACGGTCAAGATGGGGCAGATTTACGACTACCTGTACCGCAACGTGACGTTCTATACGAATGTCGTGCAATTTGCACCTGCCTATTCGTTCCACCTCTCCTATGACATCGACCGCCTCGCTGGCGAAGCGGTTGCGAACGCCGTCGACTACGATACGCCGAACTATCGCGGCCTCCAGGCAGGCGTCATGTACGGGTTCAGCAACGGCAATTCCAACCATGTGTTGAGCACCGGGCTGTCCTATGCGCCGCAGGGGTTGATGGGTCCTTTCTCTGGATCGCTGGCATACACGCGCACCAATGGCAGCCCATCGCCGACGACGGACGCAACGATTGCCCAAATCGTGTTCCACAGCGATAAGGTTTATACGGTCGCCGCGGGCGCGCGTCTCCAGGTTGCCAACAATGCGTACTTGAACGCGGTGTATTCGTACACGAACCTGACGCTTCCGCTCGGTTCGTCGATGATTACTCAGGATTTCGAACTTGGCGGCACCTATGCGTTTGCACCAGATCTGCACGCTGGCGTCGGCTATTCGTACTTCATGCAGCGCGGTGTGAACGTCCGAGGCCTGACGCCGACGCAGAAATTCGGCATCGCCAGCGCAGGGATTCACTACCTGCTGTCGAAGCGGAGCAGTATCTACGCGTTCGGCACGTTCCAGCACGCCTTCGCCGGCAACCAGCCGGCCGGCAACTTCCTCGTGACCGACGCACCGGTCTTCGGCCCCGTGGCCGGCACCGGTATCGGGCCGACGGGGGCGGCTGCCGGGTTTTCGAGCAGCAGCAACCAGGCCGCAGTGCAGATCGGCATCAAGCATATGTTCTAAGCACCGCAGCCTTCGCGCCAGCGCGCGTTATCCCATACACGTAGCTACGTTACGTGCCGGGACCTAGCAGGAGTCCGGCACGTGAACCCTCATCAGAAGGAGAAAACATGACCCTCTCGCTCAATCGCAAGCTGGTATTGGCCGCGTCAATTGCCGCCTTGAGCATCGGTTTCGCGGCCCAGACTCAGGCCCAGCCTGCCAGCGCGCCGGCCGCAGCGTCCTCATCGGCTCCGGCCGCCTCGATGACGAAAGCCGAGATCAAGGCACAACGCAAAGCAGCGCGCAAGGAACACCGGGCAGCGAAGAATGCCGAACTAAAGAAGGTCGAGGCACAGGGCGGTCAGAGCGATTTGTATACGAACTATCCGGACAACGTTCAGAACCCCAAGGCTAAGGGGCCTGCCGGAGCGAGCCAGTAGGTGGTCCACTGCTTGCGCAAAAAGGCGAACCCGCCCACCTTTTTGCGTTCGCAACGCTTTTGCACTTAAACCTCGAACTACTCGATTGCCTTCGAGCGAGCGCGTGCAAAATACGCCTCGAAGCATCCTGCAGCGACGCAAGGAGCGACATATTCAAATATTTGACGCGGATGCTCGGCACGATCAGTGCGAGCGCGCATTCTAAGTGAGCGGTGTCCGCGGGCTGTTTGTGGTCGCCTCCCGGGCGATTTCTGCACAGAAAACTTCAAGCGGCATCGAAAGAACCACGTGCCACTTGCAACGATGTCGACAATCCTCGGCGGCAACGTCCGAGTTGGCCTCGAGGCCATCCTGTACATAGGTTGGTGAATCGGCGCTGTCGAATGCGGCGCACGTGAGCGAAATCAAAGCAATCGTGACCACGCCTGGTCTATAAATCGCCAGCCCCGATGAAGTGCGGAAATTCTGCAATTGACCGCCGCCTGACATGACTGCCGGGGCTAGCGATGAGGTCTTCGACGCGGCATTGCACGGTCTGGCGATAGCGGATTCCAGTCTTGTCGAACGCAGGCCCGTTCGGCCCTCGCGACGAATTTGGTGTTGGTTCGCCGGCGCTGATGTGTAATTGAGCGGGTTAGGGAAACGCTGATTTATTCAGCTCGGTAGTCATCGCTGGCGTGGCTGAGGACGTTATAGAAGGCAACGCACGGAACAGATTGATGATGAAGAGTCAGATCAGCTTCGCGGAAGCGGAAGTTGCAGGCAAGAAGCGAGTGACGAGGCGCCAACGCTTCCTGTCCGAGATGGAGAGGGTCGTTCCGTGGCAGCGCTTGCTGTCGGCAATCGAGCCGAACTATCCGAAGGGCGCGCGAGGGCGCCCGCCGATTGGTCTGGAGCGAATGCTGCGAATCTACTTCCTGCAACAGTGGTACGGGCTGTCGGACGAAGGACTGGAAGACGCGCTGTATGACAGCATCGCGCTGCGAGCCTTCGCCGGCATCGATCTGCAAGTTGAGAACGTGCCTGATGCAACCACGCTGTTGAAGTTCCGGCGCCTGTGATCGAACACGAACTGACACGGAAGTTGTTCGACGAGATTGGCATCTCGCTGTGCGAGCGTGGGCTGATGATGAAGGAAGGCACGCGGCTTTGTCGCGGTAAGGATAGAGAGACGAAAGAGATCGATATGCAAAGTACTGGTTATATTGCGAGATCGTAGAATTGGGCAGCGGCGGACGGATGGGTTCCGCGAGCACACTTCATCTGTCCCGTCGCGATCATGTGCATAAGCTCAATGCCGGCCAGAATGATTCGGGCACAGCGAAAATTCTTGAAGCCCAGCTTAGGCCGGGCTCGCCGCTGGATCGCCCGATGGTCCTGCTCGACGAGGTTGCTGAGGTATTTGGACTGGCGAATCTTGATAGGCGTATCACGATCAGCATTGATCGCTTCGAGCGCGGCGAGATTGGCTCCGCTTTTGTCGATGGCTACCGTCCCGGGGACCCAATTCTGAGCGATCGATTTTTCAAAGTAACGCCGAGCCGCAGTCGTGTCGCGATGGGCGCGCAGCAGGAAGTCGATGGTGTCGCCATCCTTGTCAACGGCGCGGTAGAGATATTTCCAGTCGCCCTTGACTCGAATGTATGTCTCATCCACGCGCCAGCTTTTTCCGACTGGCCGCTTGCGACGGCGGAACGCTTTCTCCAGTACCGGCAATAGCTTGAGCGCTCAGCGTTGGACGGTCGAATGATCGACCTCAATCCCACGTTCAGCCATCATTTCTTCAAGATCACGCAGACTCAGCGGATCCGCGACGTACCAACGCACGCACGTCAGGATCACATCAAATGGATAATGCCGGCGTTTGAGCACTCGGGCCGCGGCCGGATTCAGCGTCTTCATCAAGCTGTCAGTCGTTCATCTTGTTCCGCACATCATAGCGGACCTCGTTTATTACGACAGAACCGTTGAAATCGGTGGTGGCCTCTGTGCCTTGTGCGACAACGGTTCGCGGGCATATTGCACCTGCACACCGATCGTTACAGGTTTAGTTGCGCGAACGCTGTCGACGTTGTGTCTATACAAATCAACAAGAAACAAAAAACCTGACAGATTTCGATCTGTCAGGGCTCATCAGGCACATCAGGCGGTGCGAATCAGTCGCGCAGGAAGTCGATGATCAGACGGTTGAACTCTTCTGCGTGTTCCCATTGTGCCCAGTGGCCGCATTTCGGGAATACGTGCAGGCGTGCATCCTGCATCGTGTTGATCATGCGCAGACCGTGATCGATAGGGACGAAACGATCGTCTCGACCCCACGTGATGAGCGTCTTGTGCTTGATCTCGGGGAAACGTGCTGACAGGTCCATCGATGTCGAGGGCATGATCTTACCGCCTTCTGCCCAGTTTTTCAGGTGGCTCAGGTTCGACTGGATATTGTTCCAGCGGCCTTGACGCAGTTCATCAGTAATACCAGCCGGGTTGTAGACGAAGACTTCGAGCATGGCCTCGAAGTTCTCGTACGAAGGCTGCGCGTAAAGACGCGACATACGCTTGATGCCTTCTGCTGGCTGCGGCTGGAAAAGGCTCGAACCTTGAGCACCCGGCCCCATCAGAATCATCTTGTCCAGGCGATCAGCGAAGTCGAGCGCGAATGCGATGGCCGTTGCACCGCCCATCGAGTTGCCGACCAGATGCGCCTTGTCCAGACCGAGGGCATCCATCACGCCCTTGATTGCACGTGCGTTCAGCACGTTGCGCGGCGTATCCGTCATTTTCAGTTCGTCGGATTTGTTGAAGCCAGGCTGATCGAGCAGGATGACGCGGAAACCCGCTGCCGCCAGTGCTTCGATATTGCGGTAGTAATTGCTCCAGCCGCTCGCACCCGGACCGCCGCCGTGGAGCATGATGACCGCAGGGCCAGCGCCCATGTCGTTGTAGTGGAGCTTGAAATTCTCGAGGCGCGGTTCGTTGATTGTCAGGAACCGGCTGGTACCTGCTTCAGTAAAGGACATTTGGTGTGCTCCAGAAATATCCGATTTAGAAATTTGTCCCCGAAGATTAGCGGGAATATTGTAGCGGCGGCAGTGCCTCGCCGAGCAGGAAACCGCCGAGCGTACCTGCGTTATCGTCCGCGTTCTGCGTGATGTGATTTGCAGCCGCCATCACGTCGCGCATGATGCGCTGAATCGGCTGGTCGTTGAAAAGCCCCTTCGCCGCAGTTGCCGTGAACAGCAATTGCACCGCTTCCTGACAGTCACGACCGACCGATGCGACATCGAGCCTGTACAGCACCTGATTTTCAATCGGGATCAGTTCACGACGTTCTACAATCTTTGTCGTTTCGATCATCAAGTGGAGCAGACGGGCGCGCGCCGAGCGCACGAGCAGCACGGCGTTGGCCAGCCTGTCCTTGACGTAGGGGCTCGAGCTGACGGGCTTGCCGGTCGTGCCATTCCTACGCGACTTCATCTGCTCGATGTAGTGATCGATCGCGCCCTGAGCCATACCGACTGTGACCGCCGATACCGAACCCGCAAAAATCTGCACGAACGGGAACAGGAACGCGGAGCCACGATCGTCCATCGAGTAATCGGCAATACTGTGTGTCCGATGTTCGGGAACGAAGACCTTCTCGACAAGCAGACTCTTGCTGCCGGTGCCGCAAAGACCCATGACGTGCCAGTCATCGATGACCTGGTAGTCGGATCGTGGAAGCAGGAAGCTGAGTTTGTCGATGGGCTTGCCTTCATCGTCGCGCTCGAACGCGCCGAGAATCGCCCATTCACCGTGATCGGTACCGCTCGAAGTCGGCCACTTACCGTCGATGATGTAGCCGCCCTCGACCTTCTTGACTGAACCCACCGGCGCATAGGATGACGCGACAATCACGTCATCCTTGGCAGACCATACGTCGTCACCGGCCCGCTGCGGAAAGAGCCCGAATTCCCACGGATGGACGCCCAGGATCATCATGTTCCAGGCGCTGGAGCAGCAGCCGCGACCGAGTTCCATCAGCACCTTGAAGAACACAGCGGGATTCATCTCGTAGCCACCCCAGCGACGCGGCTGGATGATGCGGAAAAAACCGGCTTCAACGAATCTTTCGATGATGTCGGCGGGGACCGAACGTGCGGCCTCGACTTCAGCAGCACGCTCACGCAGCCACGGAATCATGGCGCGAGCACGCGCCACCAGTTCATCTTCTGTCGGAATCTGCGTCCGGACTTCTCTACTGTTCATAATATTTCCTTTGATGCAGTTATTCGATCAGCCGAATTTATGACCCCAGTCGCTCAACCGTGGGTGCGTGGACACCTTCCAGGTTGCGTCGTCCACGACGATCCCGCCATGGCCGTATTCGATGGCGAATCCTGAAGGCGATTTGACATAGAACGAGAACGTAAGATCGTTAGGATGACGGCCCAGATGCATGAGCATTGGCAGACCGGCAGCGATACAGCGATCGTATGCGAGCCCAACGTCGTTCATGTCCTGAACCTGGAGCATCAGGTGACCGAGACGTTTGTTGCCCGGCATCGTGCCCGTGGCCAGCGAATGATGACGCCCACCCGTCGTGTGCATGAATGTCACATCGACTTTGACGCCGGGCGCAAGTTCTGCGCGGATATAGTCGCTGAGCTTGAGGCCCAGGACCTTGCGATAGAAATCGACAGATTGATCGAGGTCTTTTGACCGGATCACGATGTGACCGATTCCGAGCCTGCCGGTCTCGAAACTACCGCGCATGACCTTCGAATGCCAGGCGTCGGTCATCGGAGCGATATGAGGCCCGGTGTAGAACGCGTGACGGAAGCCCGAAGGATCGTCGCAGTGGTAGAGCATCTCGACCCGGCGTTCCGCGCACAGTGCCGGGCCTCCTCGCTCGACGGCCTGACCGATACTCCGAAGACGTTCGACGTAGGCTTCGAGTTTCTCCGGGGTCTCGAACTCCCAGCCCGCTTCGAAGATGTCTTCGTCGTCGCTTTTCTGAACGAGAATCCGCTGCACGTACTCGTCCATACGCAGCGTCAACGAATTACCGTCCGGCGCTGCCTTCGCCTGGAGCCCGAGGATGTCGCTCGCAAACTTGGACCACGCTTCAAGGTCCTTTGCACCGACTACCACGTAGCCCAGATTCGATATTTCGGCACCCGCGTCGCTCATGTTGTGTTCTCCAGTGTTCCGAATTGTATGGCCGCTCCTCGACCAGAGTTCCGGTCAGGGTCTTACGGATAATATCAACGTTGTGTAGCATCACGAGCCAGTACTTTCCCTAAATCATTGGCTTCCGCGGCAGACTGCGCCGTGTATAGTAAGGTTGCATTATCTTCGCATGGAGGGCGCGACTGCGGCTACAATGACAGTCCACGAACGTTCTACTATTACGGTCGAGGCGCAATCTTTTCCGAGGCCCGAAAAATGAGCACATCCATTCGAATTTTCTTCCTGATTCAACAATTGAACCGGCTGGTCGTCAGTCGCATCGACGAGACATTGAACGGCGAGAACATCACGGCCCGCCAATTCCTTCTTCTCGATCTGCTGTCCAACCATGAACCATGCTCCAGTGCAGAACTGGCGCGCCGTGCTCACATGACAGCCCAGGCTATGGGTGAGTCGGTGAAAGCGCTGGAACAGCGCGGGCTTCTGGAAAAAATGGCGAGCGAGGACGACGCGCGAGCACTCCGCATTCAACGCACACCACTCGGATGGGAGACGTTCATGCGTTGCAGCCAGGCCGTGAACGAAGCTGAAGAAGAATTCTTTTCGTGCCTGGCGTCGTCCGAAGTGGCGCGTCTGCGCGGGAGTCTCGCGTTAGTGCGCGAAATCGCGATTGACGCCCTCAAGAGCGCCGAAAATTGAGCGTTCGTAGTGCGTCGTAAAAGCTGTATGGTCCACAAAGGCAATCCATGACAACGAAAGATGAAATTGTCCATCGCCTTCGGCGGCTGGACTGCTGTGCAGTGTCAGATGCGCTCGACAAGCTCGGGCTTTCGGGCGTCGTGACCGGCGTCCCCCAGGCATCGGGATCGAAACGCATTGCAGGTCGCGTGATCACGATGAAACTCGCGCCGGGTGAGCCGCCTCCGGGACCGCCGCGCCATCTAGGCACGACAGCCGTCGAATTCGGGGATCCCGATTCCGTGATCGTGATCGAGCAAACGAGCGGCGTGGACGCCGGGTGCTGGGGCGGCATTCTATCGCTCGCAGCCAAGGTCAAGGGGATCGCCGGCGTCGTCGCTGATGGTCCGGTTCGCGATATCGATGAATCGCGCGAAATGGGATTCCCGGTCTTCACGCAGAAACTGACGTCGCGAACTGCACGCTCGCGCATTGTCGAAAAAGCGGTCAACGAACCGGTCACGGTTTTTGGTATCACGACGAATGCCGGCGACTATGTGATTGCGGACAGCAGCGCCGTGATCTTCATCGGCGCCGCCAATATTGCCAGGGTGGTCGAAACGGCCGAAATGATCGTCGGCAAGGAAGCGCTGATGGCCAAGGCAGTGTTGGCCGGCACTCCCGTCCACGAAGTGATGGGCGGCAACTACGAATTCATGCTCAAGGATTAACCATGTCTGAAATCGAAATCGACAGGAATGTCGAGCGCGCGGCAAAACTCGAAACCGCGACGCTGAGCGATGCACTCGATCGTCTGGGCCTGGTCGGCCAGTGTTACAAGATCAAACCGCGTGACCCCTCGTTCCGTATGGCCGGCCGTGCGTTCACCATACTCTACGGTCCGGCTGGTTCGCCCGCTGGTACGGTCGGTGATTTCATCGACGATGTGCCTTCGGGATCGGTCATCGTGCTCGACAACGGCGGTCGTGAAGATGCGACGGTTTGGGGCGATATCCTGACCGAAATCGCGCATCGTCGCGGCATCGCGGGCACAGTGATCGACGGCATCAACCGCGACGTCCATCTATGCCTGTCGCTCGGCTATCCGGTGTTCTCCAAAGACAACTGGATGCGCACGGGCAAGGATCGCGTGCAGGTCGAGGGAACGAACGTACCGGTCACGATAGGAAATGTGCGTGTCGCGCCCGGCGATCTGCTGCGCGGTGACGCAGACGGCGTGATCTCGATTCCGAATGAACACGAAGAACGCGTGCTTGCCGCTGCCGAAGAAATCGAAGCCGCCGAAAAATCGATTCGCGAAGCGGTCGCGGCCGGCATGCGCCTCGATGACGCTCGCGCCCGGTTCAAGTATCACCAGTTACAAACGCGTGGCACCGGAGACCAGGCATGAGCGAGCCCCGTTTCAATCCGAAGACGACCACCAGGCTCGATATCAGGCGTCCGAGCCCGGATCTTTTGGCGCAGGCCTCTGCTCTTCCTGCCGCGACGCTCCACGAAGCAGCGGGCAAGATCGGGGTCATGCCCCCTGCAATCAAACCCGTGGCTCCCGGTTTCAGGATCTGCGGACCTGCGGTCACCGTTCACGCACCGGGCGGCGACAACCTGTGGCTGCATCGTGCGATCTATGCAGCCGAACCGGGAGACGTGCTGGTTGTGTCCGTAGGGGACGCCTACGAGTATGGCTACTGGGGCGAGGTCATGTCAACGGCGGCTCTTGCGCGCGGTCTCGGCGGCCTCGTGATCAATGGCTGTGTACGCGACCAGCGGTTGCTCGCAGAAATGGGTTTCCCGGTCTACGCGCGTGGCCTGTGCATCCGGGGTACGGGCAAGGACTTCGGGTCCCGTGGCTGGATCAATGCGCCGACCCGCTTTGACGATGTGACGGTTGAAGCGGGTGATCTTATCGTCGGTGATGAAGACGGTGTGGTCGCAATTCCGGTAGCCCGTGTTGCAGAAGTGATTGCCGCTTCGCAAGCTCGTGAGGCAAGGGAAGCAGATCAGATGCGTCGCATCCGGGAAGGGGAATCCACGCTCGCCATTTTCGGCTGGGATCAGTGATCCCGTAACTGGAAAAAGAAAACCCCGCCGAAGCGGTAATCCGTTCAGTTAAGCATCCCGCGAGACTCGCTGACGGTGTTCGACAAGGGGCTCTGGCCGCAGAAATCCTGTGTGGCCTGACGATGAGCGCGCCCAATCGTCACTTCCTGATTCCCGCCAAAACGAATACCTGCTGGGAAGTCATCTCTGGTACCGCTGACGATGCGACGGTGCGCATGCGCGTCTCACCGCAGGCGCGCAAGAAGTGTCCCGCTTTGTCCGAATTCTGGAATGCGCGGGCGATCCGAACCATCGATGCGCGTGGACGCGAACGCGTGCTGTTGACCTCGCTCGAGGATCGCCGCCGCTTTAAACCCGCCGATATCGTTGCCTGCTACGAGCGCCGCTGGCAGCTGGAAACCAGTTACAGGGGGCTCAAGCAATCGATGCTGGGTTCGGAATTGACTTTGCGCAGCCGCACCGTCGAAGGCGTGTATCAGGAGATATCGGGCGCGTTGATCGCCTCCAACCTGATCCGCCGCGAGATCGCCAACGCCACAAGGGGAGGCGAAACTCGCACCGACCGACATCAGCTTCGTCCGAGCCCTCCATACGATCCAGCACGAGCTCATGTGGGCCGCCCCGTACGCCGGCCTACGCAAAGTTGCCCGCGTGCCTTCGGCGCCTGCGCGAACGGCTCAAGTCTCTTCCGAACAAAAAACGACCCGGGCGCGCATGCGACCGGGTCGTCAAATCCCGCCCTTCACGTTACTCGGTACGGTACCTTAAAAGAGACCTTAACTGAACGGCATTACCGCCGAAGCGGGGTTTTTGTTACCCGGATTCAAATCACTTCGAGCGCCCGATACTCCTCGCCGCAGCAAAGAACGACCACGTTGCGATCGCGACCATGATGATCGGGGCAATCATTGCATAACGCAGACCTTGTGTGACCGCCACGTGGCACGATGCGGCCACCGCGTCAGCGATCGGAGCCTTGCAGGCCGCCGTATAATCACCGGCACCGGTAAAGATGTTCGATGCGAACTTGTCGCTCATCCAGCCCACCCATGCCGGCCCCAGACCTTGGCCGACAAGGTTCATCAGCAGGAACACGAGTGCCGAACCCGTGGCGCGCATACGCGGTTCGAGTCGGCTGTGAATGACCGAAAACGAAGGACCATTCCACACGTTCAGCGAAGTCGCCATCAAGAACATTGCGACGGTGCAGACCGCGAAGTTCATCGACGTGAATGAAATGATCGTGAACGGAATACCCAAAAGCGATCCGATTGCCGGAATCCAGCCGTACCAACGACGGTCACGTTTCGCCATCCAGTCCGAACCATAGCCACCGATCAAGCCGCCGACGAAGGCGCCAACGCCATTGACGATCGCAAGCGTCAAGCCCGCCTGTTGCATATTCAGGCCAAACATGCGACCCATATAGATCGGTTGGAACATGAACGTGCCGTAAATCGAAATCGCGGTCGTCACGATACCGAGAGACATTTGCCAGAACGGCTTTTCACGCACGAACGCGGCAAGGACTTCATTGAGCGCCGGAACATCGTTGGACTCGACGGAGTCGAAGTTGCCACGCTTCGGTTCACGCAGCGTGAAATAAGCAATCAGACCCAGGATGATACCCGGGAAACCGAATGCGTAGAACGCCATGCGCCAACCATAAAGGTGGGCAACCGTACCACCGCCGATTGCGCCGATGAAAACGCCAACTGCCGGTCCCAGTGCGTAGATGCCGTAAACGGTTGCACGCTTGGACGGTGGAAACTGATCCGAAAGCAGCGAGTGCGAAGTCGGGGTCGAGCCCGCTTCACCGATACCGACGCCCAGACGGTAGACCATCATCGAGGCGAAGCTGCCTGCGGTACCGCAAAGCATCGTCATCACAGACCAGGCAGCAATCGAAACCGCGATCATGAACTTGCGGTTATAACGTTCAGCCAGTCGCCCAATTGGAATACCGAGCGTCGCGTAGAAAATCGAGAACGCGAGACCGCTGAGCAAACCGAGCTGGAAATCCGAAAGCCCCATTTCATGTTTGAGCGCCGGACCGACGATTGCGACGAGAATGCGATCTGTCATACTGGATGCATAGATCAGAACGAGCAAAAACAACAACCATCGCTCGTAACCTCGACTCCGGGTCGAGACCCGGGTTGCTTCTGCGGTGGACATCTTCAGTCTCCTGTCGCGCTCAGAATCTGAGCATTTATATCGAACAAGTCATTCTTTTATTTGCTGCCCTTTACGCCCAGGTAACGAACCCTGCGCCGACGCCGGTACCTGCGGGAGTTCGCCTGAGCGGGAAATACTCGGCGCTCTGCACATTCAGGTGCTCGAGCGCGCCCGCCGCCGTCACCCAGTTCAGAATTTCCGAGGAACCGGAGTTGAGCGCGCCTCGCGGGATGCTCTGGAGAAAATCGGCGTCCTTGTTCTCGAAGGCCGCAATGATCTGACGGTCGAGCGGCTCATCGACCACGAAGTGGCTCAGACCGCCGCTCGCGATGACCATCACGCGCTGGTCGCCCGGGATCGCCTCGACCACACGACGAATTGCACGCCCCACGTTGTAGCAACGACGCGAGGACGGGACGTTCGGACTGAAATAGGTATTCAGCAGCACCGGTACGATCGGAATCTGGAGACCGGCAAACAGACGTTTGACCACGAAGCCATAGGCATGACCAAAACCCTTGTTCAGTGGGTCTTCCACGTGGTCCGAAGTCGCGACATCCACCTCTTCATCGATCAGTCCTTTGATCAACGTCAGTGCCATATCGGGATCACAAGGCAATTCGTGGACCTGATCGAGCATATAGCCTTTACGCACCGTACGCAGCCAATCAGGCGTCGTCGGCTCCTGGAGCTTGTCGATCGTGTATGCGGTCTGTCCGTGGTAGATCGCGAACGCCGGTTGATTGGCGCTGTTGAAAAGTTCTGCCTGATCGTCACCGATGATGATCGCGACATCGGGCTTGACTTGAGCCACGAATGCCGCGAGCTTGTCGAGCGCGTCATTGCATTGCTGCTCCTTTTGGGCCAGCGTCGGAACATCCACTTCGTTCTCGTAGCACGGCCCCACTTCAGCCAGCAACTGCGGATACGTCATCAACCGTCCATCGGACGTGTTGAGCTCCGGGTTTTCATAATCGACTTTTGCCCGGTGAATCCATTGTGCAGCACCGAGCGTCAGAAGGGGCGTATGAGAAGTCGCGACGCCGGAAACGATTTTGGCCATGATGTTTAGTCAATCCAGGATTTGCTTACGACAAAGCGCGGGGCAGATGTCCCGCGCTGCGTTTCTCTATCGATCGACTACTCTTCGCCGGTACGAAAACGCGAATACAGCTTCATGCAGTTGCAGCGGAAGATGTTGTTCTTGTCCTCTTGCGAGAGCGCGGCCATCGATTCGATAACCGGCTTCAAATCGTCGAGGTCCAGACCCGTTTCCGGATCGACGGCGCTGCCGGTGCCTGGCTTTTCGGTCGCGAACAGCACGCGATCTGCACCCACCTTTTTGATTAGGAGTTCGAGTGAATCCTTGTCATAATTGGTGGTGTCGTAGTGGAGTTGACGCAGCTTTTGTTCGAACGGCGCCGCACCGCGACGGATGTTCCAGGCACGGAAGCGGCCCATCTGGTAGGGAATTGCGCCGCCGGCGTGCGGGACGATCAGCTTAAGGTTCGGGAAACGATCGAACACGTCCGATTCCATCAGCGACAGAATGGCGATGCTTTCTTCGTTGATAAATTTCAGCGTGTACGACTCGCGCGGCTGGCAACTGCCGGCCGAGTGGATCAGCGCAGGAATATCGAGTGCGCACAGCTTTTCATACAGCGGGAACCAGAACGGATCACCCAGTCCTGGGGGCGGCGTGTCATCGCCTTCGGTCGGATCCGGATTCAGCAGACAGCCGATGAAACCCTGCTCCTTGACGCGGAATTCGAGTTCTGCGAGGCAGTTGACCGGGCTCTCATTACGGTACTGCGGCAGACCTGCGACCTTGCGAAAGCGCGTGGGCCACATTTCGGCGGTCTGGTGAACCAGATCGTTCATGTGCTTCGTCCATAGCGCCGTGACCTTCGCGGGCTTGATCGAATGCATCTGCATGTACGGACGCGGCGACAGGAACTGGATGTCCGTACCGACACGATCCATGATCTCGATGATCGTCTGACCGGCTTTGCGCACTGCGTCATCGCTCAACCTGGGCACACCGACGTGCGGATTCGCGCGGTGAGACGCGAGTTCGGCCATGAATTTATAGCTTTCGCCTGGAATTACGACGTGAGCATGCGAATCGATGATAAGTGACATCTTGGATATGCCTCGTAGGGAAAAGATTTCAAACTACAACGTTGCTTGCCATTGCTGGTCGTTCTCGTAGACGCCGCCCAGCGGCATGACCGACCTATAGTCGATCTTTTCGTGCTGTGCCAGTTTCGGCACTGAACCTGCCGAAAATTCGGTCAACGAATTCATCAGGCAGCGACGGACCTGCATCACCGCACCGTCACCGGCACCGAGATATTCTTTGGTGCGATCCTGGAGCGTTCCCATACTGAGAAGGATGGCGAAATCTTCGGTACCAAGCGTTTGCGGGAAGCCAGAAAAGTGACCGTTCTTCATCGCTTCGCGATCCTGGCCCCAGAGATCGTCATCCGAACGCGACGGAATGGGAGGCCAGTTGTCGCGATCAGCGGGAAAGATGTAATCCTCGTGCGGAACTGGCTTGTCCAGGATGAACGTCATGTGCCAATACCACGTGTTCTCGTCATCAATAGGCACAGAGAAGAACATCTGCGATCGCGTGGTGTCACCGGCCTTACGCGGTGAAATCATGCCGTACCATGGCATGACGAACGAATTGGTGCGCACATATGACCTGCCATCTTCGAGTGCGCGTACAGCCGCGTAACGGAAGCCGTATTCCTTCTGCTTGATCTTGTAGACTGGCGCCTGGTTGACCGAGGCATTGGTCATTTCGTGTTCGAGCCACGACTGGTGAAGAACACCGACGTGCGCCGAGTCCATCGTAGTCTCGACCGCTTGCAGCCAGTTGCATTCGATGCGCTGACGATGCACCACCACCTGATCGGCGGGCAAGCCCACGAACGGCAGATCAGCGATTTTCGGGGGTTCGCTCTGACCGAGATACACCCACGCGATGCCACCCGCTTCCTGAGTCGGATAGTGCTTGAGCGGCACGTGTTTGCAATACTCAGCTTCGTTATTTGGCTGCGTCGGAACCGTGAAAGTCACGCCTTCGGAATTGAATTTCCAACCGTGGAAGATACAACGAAGCGCGTTGTCTTCGTTGCGGGCGAGTGCCAGCGAAGCACCACGGTGCGGGCAAGCTTCGTCAAAGAAGCCGACTTTGCCATTATCACCACGGAAGGCTACGAAATTCCGACCGAAGAGTCGCACACGCTCAGGTCTTCCACCAGCGACGAGCGACGCCGAACGCAGCGCCGGAATCCACCAGTTCTGACGAATCATTTGACCCATCGGAGCGTCGCCCGATACCCGGGTCAACAATTCGTTTTCGTCTTTAGTCATAGCACACCTCCTTGGATCTGAATTCTGAATACCTAATCACCGAGCACTGCGATCACTTCAAGCTGGATCTGCATGCCGCCCGGCAGATCCACGATCTGGGCGTGACGCGCCGGACGATCTTCAGGATCGGGAAACATTTCAAGCCAGGGTGGGTTGACGATCGGACGAAGCGATCCGTCTTTGAGAAATACCGTGACACGCACGATATCGTTGACGGTACCGCCACCCGCTTCGACGAGCGTTCGCATATTCTGGAACGCGAATTTAGCCTGCGATTGCGCATCTTCAGGCAGCGTATCCGTCTGAGGGTCTTTACCCGCGATACCTGACGACAAGATGAGGTTGCCCTTTCTGGCACCCATCGGAATCGGCGTCTGACCATGGGTCACGCCCGGAACTTCAATCGATCGTTTGCCTTCGTATTTCATCACTATGCCTGATAATAATGTTTCGCCTAAGTCCCCGGTTACGAGGCAGATTCCACTATCAGAATGCGCTCTTACGGAAGCGTCGCATAACCCGAGACAAACAAGTAACCTTATTAATACTATCAGTCGAGATCCAATCGATGAGTAGGGGTGTTCACCTATGCAGCGCATCGAGCAAAAAGAAAGCCAGACTTACCGTGAGATAAGTCTGGCTTCGTTACTGCTTCAACCTACATCAGTTGCGACGCGCGATCAGAACAACGTGCTAATGCCGGTGTTCACGCCTACCGTCGTGCCAGACGGAGCAAACAGCGTGGTCGCACCGTCGCCCATGTTCAGGCCGGGATTGTTGTTGCCCTTGTTGTTGACGAATGCAACCTGGGCGTACACAGCCGTACGCTTGGACCGGTTGTAGACCAGCGTAGTGTGTTCGACGTAAAGATCCCCGATCCCATCTGCCTGGTTGACATAGAGCGGCAGCAACGAATCGAGTTGAGCGAGGCTACGCGGATCGAGTTCGAACAGCACGTCGAGCAAGGGCGTTGCCTGGAGACCGGCGTGGAACGTACCGAAATTGCTACGCAGGCCGATCCATGCAGCACGACCCCAGAAATTGCCGTTCGAATCATCATAGCCGCCGTCGGCCATGTCGATACCGCTTTCGAGGTTGAAGACCGCATGCAGACCACCGCCCGGATCTTCGTCACCCTAACTCTCAATATTGGTGGTTGCCATATGGCGCGGGGCGTTTTGCTGTTTTTGACACAACATTGATCAGGCTCTGTGATGATCAGAGATCGAGTGTGAGCGTCGGGCTCGCACTGCGCGAGCAACAGACGAGCATACATTGACGCTCGGCCTTGTCTTCGGCCGACAGGAGCTTGTCCGCGTGGTTCGGTGTGCCGTCAACGACCTTGACCTCGCACATACCGCAGGTACCTTGCATACAGCCGTATTGAACGTCCACGTTATTATCGAGCAGCACGTCGAGGATTGACCGATCCTCGGGTATGCGATAAGTTGCCCCAGATTTCGCGAGCACGACATCGAATTCGGAAACCCCGCCAGTGGATGGAGGCTCCGCAGCCGAGAACCGTTCAAGATGAACCTGCGATCCAGGTTTTGATGACGCCGCGGCCTCGAACGCGTCGAGCATAGCAGTGGGACCGCAGCAGTAGACGTGGGCGTCAGCCGGTGACCCGGCAATCACGGTCGCCATGTTCACGCGCGTGCCGCCGGGGATCCCATCAAAATAGGTGTAGAGCCGTCCCCTGGTTGAGCCCTGCACAAACCGCTCGATGTCCTTGAGGTAGGCCGCGTGTTGTCGGTCGCGCGCCGAGTAATGGAGATGCCATTCGCGGCCCAGCGCCTCCAGCTGGCGAACCATCGACCAGATCGGGGTGATGCCGATGCCGCCAGCGAACAGAATGCTGACGCGGGCACCCGGATCGACCGGAAACAGATTGCGAGGCGTGCTGATCTTCGTTTGGTCGCCGACACGCATCGCATCGTGGACGTATTGCGATGCGCCCCTGCTGTTCGCGTCCCTTGCGATCGCGATTTCGTAGACCCGGGGCGCTCCTTGTGCGCTGACAATGGAATAAGAGCGGGAGAGCCGTGAGCCCAGCCTGATATCAATGTGTGACCCGGCCTCGGCCTCCGGCAAATCGGAGCCATCCACGCGCTCGAGCACCAGACTGATAGTATTTTGCGACTCCCAAGTCATGGACTTGATTCGCACGTCGATAAAACAATCGTCACTCACATTACACCTGCAAAAGCGATGGTTTTCAGAAGATCTGGGGCAGGGGAGGCGGCGTCGCACCGTCCGCTTTTTAGATCAGATTATCCGGAAGGTTTAGCAGCCCAGTATTTCCGCTCTCGATTCGCCGACACAGACTATCGATGAGCGGCATTTGACGCTGCATCCATACTTCGGCCAGGGCGAGTTTGCGAATCCGCCCCTGATGATCAACGAAGCGCGTCGTTTGACCGTCTGTCACGATGGCCGCAATTTCCGCCCACATCCACCCGAGATAAAGCACCCCGACAGCGGTCATCAGATCGTATGCCCCGGCTTCGAGCGCCCCCATATTGCGGGCGCTCATGTGTGTCAGACGTTCGATCGACATTTCCAGGCGTTGCAACCCGTACTCGAGTGGCTGCACATAATCGTCGAGCCTTTTATCTTGGGAATGGCGGGCGATAAATTCTGAAATCGCGGTCGCAAAATGATTCCACATACGCCTGTCGTGGGCCATGATTTTTCGGCTCGCCAAATCGGACGCGTGGATACCATTCGCGCCTTCGTAAATCTGCGTGATTCGCGAATTGCGGACCAATCGCTCGATTCCATAATCTTTGACATAACCGTGACCGCCGAAAACCTGCTGGCATGCGACAGTGGTCTCGAAACCCCGGTCGGTGAAAAACGCTTTCATCACCGGAGTGAGCAGATCAAGAATATCAGCCGCTTTCTGACGTGCTGCCCTTTCGCTCAAATATCGGGCTTCGGATTGCAGGACGGCGGCCTTCATTGCACCCGCACGTGCGCCCTCAGCAAATGCCGATGATTCGAGCAGTAAGCGTCGAACATCCGGATGCGCGATGATCGGATCGGCAACTGTTTTCGTATCACGAGAGCTGCTGGCCGCGCGTCCTGAACGACGTTCGCGAGCATATTCCACCGCATTCTGGAGTGCGATCTCCGCATAGCCGATACCAGATACGGCGGTACCGACACGAGCGTAATTCATCAGGCGGAACATCGGCGCCATGTTGGCCGTCGTTCCCTTACCTTCGGTGCTCGCAATGCGGTAGCCAACCGCGTTTTCGAAATCCAGCGCACAGGTGGCACTCGCTTCGATACCCATCTTGTGCTCGATTGAACGCACGTGCACCCCATTACGATCACCCAGTACGCCCGTCTGCGGATCGATATTCTGCTTCGATACCAGAAACACGTTCACCGCGCTCAGGCTCTGAGGAACACGTCCCTCTTCGTCCACGGCTTTCGCGAGCACAATATGGACGATGTTGTCCGTCAAATCATGATCGCCGCCAGAGATGAAAATCTTGTTGCCGGTAATGAGCCACGTTCCGTCTTCCTGAGGCACAGCGCGTGTCGTGATCTGACGCAGATCCGTGCCGGCCTGCGGCTCCGTCATGCTCATGGTCGCCGTCCATTCGCCGCTCGCGAGTTTGGGCACCACATGCGTCTTGACCCAGTCCGGAGCAAGTGTGCCCAGCATATAGGCCGCAGGTGAGCAGAAACTGCCGTACATCGAAAATGAATGACCGGTTGCGGCACGCATTTCCGAAATCGGCACCGACATAACGGGCGGCAAGCCACCTCCACCGAGTTCGGATGCCAGGCTCAAGGAATGCCAACCCGCTTCGCGGTACGCATCCCACGCAGCCTTGAATCCGGCCGGAGTTGTAACCTGGCCGTCGGCAAAATGCGCGCCTGCCTCATCCGCCTTCTGATTAATCGGGTGCAGCACTTCTTCGTGAAAAGTGGTGGCTGCATCGATAACGGCGGACGTGAAATCTGGTGTCAGATCCGTAAAACCAGGAAGATCGGTCCGGTCTTCGATCTTTAGGAAATCGTGAAGAATGAAAAGGTAGTCCTGAGCAGGGGCTCGATAGTTCGCCATCGTTCAATCAGAAATTTTAATATCGGAAATACGAGCCGCATCGGCTCCCGCGAGTTCAACCAGCAGATCAGCAGGTTTGAACACGTCACCGTGCTTTTCGAGTGCGGTGAATCGGCGTGCCAGTTCGGGCAGGCCGATCTGGTCCGCGTAGTACATCGGTCCGCCCTTCCAGTCCGGCCAACCGTAACCCAGTTGCCAGATCAGATCGATGTCGGATGCGCGATCAACGATGCCCTCTTCGAGAAGTTTCGCGCCCTCATTGATCATTGGGAGAATCAGGCGATCGTGCACTTCCTGATCGGAAATCGCGCGTCGTTCGACGCCTTCGACGCACGATGCTTCCTCGATCAAAGTCGTGACCTCCGGATCGACTAGTGGCCGTTTCTTGCCCGGTTCGTAGCGATAGAAACCACGGCCGGCGCGCAAGCCCGTGCGCCCCCGGTTATACAGTTCATCCAGTAGCCAGTCTTTCTGGCCGCGACGCTGGCGCGAACGGTACATGAGTTCAATGCCGCCCGTCATGTCCTGGAGTTCAAACGTCCCCATCGGAAGGCCGACGTTCCGAAGCACACGATCTACCTGTTCGGGGAGCGCACCCTCGAGCAGCAGACGCGATGCCTGACGTTCGCGCGCGATCATCAGACGGTTGCCAACAAAGCCGTCACATACACCGACCGGGACGGCCGTCTTTTTGATTTGAGCCGAAAACTGGAGCGCGGCATCGAGCGTTTCAGCCGATGTCGTGTCTGTGTGTACGACCTCGACGAGCTTCATCACGTTGGCCGGATTGAAGAAATGCAGGCCGATTACCGATTGCGGACGCGTCGTCGCCGCGGCAATCCGGTCGATGTCGAGCGTCGAGGTATTGGTCGCCAGAAGCGCCGAAGGCGATGCATATTGATCGATTTCGGCAAACAGTTTCTGCTTAACCTCCATGTTTTCGAACACGGCTTCGATTACGACATCAGCACTCTCAATTGCCGACAGATATCGACCCGCCGTCAACACTGAGAGTCGCGTATCGCGCTCGTTTTCGGTCAGCCTTCCGCGCTCCACGTCACGGTTCAGTGATTCCGTGATACGGGTGACTGCGTTCTCAAGCGAGTCGTCCGACTGATCAATCAGTCGGACCGATAGTCCGGCGTTGAGCAGGGCAATCGTGATGCCGATCCCCATATTGCCACTACCGATGACCGCGCCCCGCTTGAACACCCTCGTCTGATCCGAAATCCGAGACTTGAGGGCGGTATACGCGGCTTTCGTATATTCACGTGCGGCGTTCGCACGTACGGTCGTGAAAGCCGGGGCGGGTGGTCCATCCTGAGTCGGCATCGAATGCAGAATGACCTCATCACCAATATTGAGGCTTCGAACATCCGCGTCGGTGACCACCGAATTGATGCGCAATCCTTCTTCGAGTTCGATGATCGCCGGTGCCAAAGGCTTGGGGCTGCGTTCAACGATCGAATAGGAATAGATGGTGCCGCGCCCGGACAACGATTGCCATTCGGTTTTTTCACTGCCGCAGAAAGGGCAGTGCGAACGCGGATAATAATGCAACATATCGCAGTCTTGGCACTGTTTCGCCAGCAGCTGACCCGAACGCATTGCCTCCCAAAAGGGCTCGTCGCCCGGAAACAGAACAGGTGCCGGAGGCAGATTCCGTTTTTGCGTCATATGATTACTCCGCTTTCAGAATGAGGGTGCCTGCGGCGTGCGCGCTCGCCAGATTGCCGCCCGTGCCATGTGCGAGTACGAAATCGCGGTTTTTGACCTGGACCGCAGGATGCGCTTCACCCCGAGACTGGCGCACCGCCTCGAGAATCTTGGTCATGCCACCTTTATTGCCCGGATGGTTGTTGCACTGGCCCCCCCCATCGGTGTTGAACGGGAGCTTGCCGACGCCGGAAATGAGATTGCCGTCCATTACGAACTTGCCACCGTCTCCCTTGGCGCAGAAACCGAGGTCTTCGAGCTGGATCAGCACCGTGATCGTGAAGCTGTCGTAGAGCGATGCATATCCGATATCCCGGGGTGTGATCCCGGCCTCGGCAAATGCGTTGGCCCCCGATCGAGCGCCCGCCGAAGTCAGTAGATCGATTCTCCCCGCGTCAGGATGCTTGACGGCGGCGCCAGTTCCAGCAACCGCAACTTTCGGACGCTTCAATTGGGCCGCAATTGCGGGATTCACGATCACGAGCGCGCCACCCCCATCGGTGACAACGCAACAATCGAGGCGGTGCAGCGGATCGGCAACCATCGGTGAGTTGAGTACATCATCCACGGTCACAACTTCACGGTGCACCGCGTTTGGATTGTGCTGCGCGTGATGGGAAGCCGCGACCCTGACCCACGCCAGTTGCTTGCTCGTGGTACCGAATTCGTGCATATGGCGACGCGCAACCATCGCGTAGCCGTACATCGGGGGAGGGGGCACCGCCGACTGGAAAGCCAGATTCGGCATCGTCGAGCGATCGACACCCGCAAGCGCGGTACCCGTGCCCGCTGAGAGCGGGCGATCTGCCATTGTCACAAGGGCGACATTGCAGTGACCGGCGCGGATCGCTTCAACCGCGTGCGCCACGTGCAAAAGATAGGCCGAACCCCCGCTCTCGGTGGTATCGATGTGCCGCAGATTACGCAGGCCAATGTATTCAGCCATGGTGAGACCTCCAAGACCAGGAGCATCCGCACCACAGAAATAGCCATCGACATCGTCGAGAGTCAGGCCCGCATCCTTCAGCGCGCCTAGCGCAACCTGCGCATGAAGCTGTGCCGTCGAGATGCCATCGGCACGGCGCACGGGATGCTCATAGATACCAGTGATGTACGCACCACCTTTACTACCCATAGGGAGAGGCTCCTTGAATCCAGTCGTTAGTAGTAAGGCGACCTTATATAGGATAATTCTCCATCAAAGCTAGCCCCCATGATAACGAGGGTTTGTACCATATTCTCGGCACTCTTTATGTAATATAGGCTTATGATTGATCCATCCACGGGTAACGCGGTCTCACTCTATGTCAAACACTGAAACCCTGATACAGGTCGAGCGCGAAGGCGATGTCGCGCTCGTGAAGCTCAACCGCCCGACCAAGCGCAACGCGATCAACGATGCATTGCTCGATGAACTGAATGTGATCTTCGTATCCGGCCTCGAAGGCGCACGCGCTGTGATCCTTCACGGCGAAGGTGAGCATTTCTGTGCCGGTCTCGATCTCTTCGAACTGATGGCGAATCGCAGTCCCGACGTGATTGTGAGCCAGCGCCGTTCGCGTCGATGGTATCGAACGTTTGACCTGATGCAGTTTGGTGAAATTCCGGTTATCAGTGTGCTCAAGGGCGGCGTGATCGGTGGAGGCTTCGAACTCGCGGCTGCCACGCATGTGCGCGTCGCAGAAAAATCGACGTTCTTCCAGTTGCCCGAAGGTCAACGTGGCATTTTCCTCGGTGGCGGCGGATCGGTTCGCATTCCTCGTCTGATCGGCGCATCTCGTGTCACCGAAATGATGCTCACGGGTAGCACGTTCGACGCTTTGGCGGCTGAGCGCATGGGCGTCGCCCACTATGTGACGGAAGATGGCGCAGGCCTCGACAAGGCACGCGAACTCGCGTTCAAAATCGTGGCCAATGCACCGGCCTCGAATTACGCGATCATCAACGGTATCTCTCGTATTTCTGAAATGCCGCTTGGAGAAGGCCTGTTTGCCGAAACGATGGTCACGACGATGACACGAGCCGCTAACACGGGTGCCGACAAGCGCATCACCGATTTCTTCAACGAGCGTCGCAATAAGACCTAGGATTGATTCGCAAGGGGATATCATGCTTTCCAAAGCAGACAACGATTTGTTGACCCGCGTATGCGGCGACGCTCCAATGGGCAAAATGTTGCGCCAGCATTGGTGGATGCCGGTCGCGCTATCCGACAAACTCGAAGCGGACGGCAAGCCCGCACGTATCCGCCTGTTTGGTGAAAACTATGTCGCGTTTCGCGACACTCACGGCAAGATCGGTTTCTTTGACGAGGCGTGCCCGCATCGGGGCGCGTCGCTGGCACTTGGCCGCAATGAGAAAAATGGCTTGCGCTGCATTTTCCACGGGTGGAAATTCAACGCCGAAGGCGTGACTGTTGCGGTGCCGACCCAACCCAACAATGAAGCCGAGTATTGCAAGCACGTGCCGCTCAAGCACTACCCGGTGCGCGAAGAAGGCGGCATGGTCTGGGCATGGCTCGGTCAGGGAGATCAGGCCCCGGCGTTCCCCGAATTGCCGTGTGTCGGGCTCCCGCGCGAAAATTTCGTGGTTTTCCGTCAAAAAGTGAACGCCAACTGGCTACAGGGCGTCGAGACGACCATGGATTCCGCGCACCTGGGTGTCCTGCATCAGGAGTGGCTCAAGGGGTTCGGTGATATCGAGCTCTCCTCCGCGAATATGGCTCCGGTTTATCACATCGTGCAGAAAGCGTTTGGCTTTCGCTACGCGGCAGTCCGCGCCCTGAAAGAAAACCGTTCGTATGTGCGCGTCAACTCTTTCGTCATGCCGTGGTATGGCGTTATCTCTCCGAATAATTCGGAGACCAGGGGCGGCTCGATGTTTTTCTCCGTGCCGATCGATGACGAAAATATCTGGTACTACCAGCTCACGTATCGCACGGACGGTAAGCTGGTCCTGAATCCGACGCTCGTATTCGACGACGCCGATTCGTGGCCCCCGCTGCCTCCGGGACCGGCTGAGGACAACTGGGGTCAAGATCGTGAGGCCATGAAGAACGGTCACTTTTCGGGCTTCACGCAGATGCTGGGAACCGAGGATTTTGCGGTCGTCATGAGCATGGGACCGATTTCGGACCGGACGAAGGAATATCTGGGTGCCGGTGACGGTGCTGTCCTGGCGGTTCGTCGTTGCCTCATGAATTCTGTCAAGGAGTTCATGAACGGCGACACCCCGAAGCTCGCACGTCATGCAGAAATCGACTATAAGAGCGCAACCCCGGCATCGGGTACGTTCGAAAACGAAGCCGGATGGCGTGCGCTGCTCTGAAATAGATTCGAAATTTACGGAAAAGAAGCTCGGTGATGAAAATTGCCGGGTTTTTCTTGTCATGTGCTGTTCAAGACTCGGCTTTTAGCTATGACGACTGATCTGAAAGACGCGCCGTTTCGCCATTTCCCGTTTTTGCCTCGTGACATTAACCTCGAGCAGCGCGAAGACGGGACGCTGACTCTCATGAGCAATATCGAACTCAAATCAGCGGTGCCGCATGTCCCGTTTCTGTTGCATCGGAGCGCCGATCGTCGGCCTGACCATCCGTGGCTGGTTCAACGACGCGGACCTGATAACGAATGGCAAGCACTGACCTATGGTCAAGGGCGGTCGCAGATTCAGGCCGCAACGCAATTTCTGCTCGATCTGAACAAACACGGTCAGACCGTGATGGTTCTGAGCGAGAATTCGCCGGAGCATGGTGTTATCGAAATCGCGGCGATGCAAGCGCATATGCCGTATTCCCCAATCACCACTGCGTATTCGCTGCTGAGTCATGACCACGAGAAGCTGAGGTCGATGGCCGAACTTCTCGAACCGGCTGTGATTTTCGTACAGAGCGGCAAACGTTATGAGCGGGCAGTCAAAGCAATCGGTGATCAAGCACTCGTGATCTGCGTCGAAGATCCGATCGATGCGCCTAATGTTGTGACCTGGGATCAGGTGATCGCGACCGAAGCAACGGATCAGGTACAGATCTCGATTGATTCGATCAAGCCGGATACAATCGCCAAGTATCAATTCACGTCGGGATCGACCGGGATTCCGAAGGCCGTGATTGTGACGCAGCGCATGCTCACGGTCTCGCTGACCATGATGGAACAGATGTTCGCTTGGGAACCGGGCACAATGCCGGAAACGGTGCTGCTCGAATGGTTTCCATGGTCGCACGTTGCCGGCGGTCACTCGATCTTCAACTGCGTGCTTGAAGAATGCGGCACGATGTACCTCGATGAAGGCCGGCCGACACCGGCCGAATTCGCGAAGACGTTGCGCAATCTGCGCGAGGTCTCGCCGTCACGTTTCAGTGGCGTCCCTGTCGCATATGCCATGCTTGTCGATGCATTGCAAAAGGACCCGGAACTCGGGTCCGCAATGTTCAGCAATATGCAGCGTATGACGTATTCGGGCTCCCGTCTGCCAGACGCGACGTATGAGGCTGTGCAACGCGAGGCCATCAAGTACTCGGGCGGCAAAATACCGTTCGTTTCGGCTTACGGTTCGACCGAGACCTCAGCCGCTGTGACGTACGTGCATTGGGCAACCGATCGCACAGGTATGATCGGACTTCCCCATCCGGGCGTCGAAATCAAGCTCGTGCCGCTCGAAGATGGGACCCGCTATGAAATCCGGGTCCGTAGTGAAGCCGTGACACCGGGCTATTTGAAAAAACCGGAACTGACGGCGCAGGCATTCGATGAGGAAGGCTTTTTCATCATGGGCGACGCGGCGACATTTGTCGATCCGGAGCATCCTGAAGAAGGGTTGGTATTTGCGGGTCGGGTGGCCGAAGAATTCAAACTTATGTCCGGTATTTTCGTTCGCGTTTCGAGTCTCAAAGCCGAATGCGTCAGCACGTGCTCCCCTCTCGTACGCGACATAGTGATCACGGGCGCCGATCGTCGCTATGTAGGGGCACTCGCGTGGCTGAACATCGAAGCCTGCAATATGTATCTGGAACAGAGTGACCTCGGGTTCTCCGATCTGGTAAAGAATCCGGATATCAGGCACGCGCTCCGTTCCGCACTCCAGGCGCATAATGAGCGCAACCCCGGGTCCAGCATGAAAATAAAACGCCTGTGGCTACTGGAGCAACCACCGTCCATGGATCAGGGTGAGGCTAATGATAAGGGTTACATCAATCAGCGGAAGGTCCTGGAATTGAGGGAAACCGAAGTCCAGGCGCTTTACGATGTTGTCGAGGCCCCGAATCTGATAGTGATAGAGGCTTAGCCATCGATAAGGGCCTCTTGGGTGATCATACAAGAGGCCTTTATCAATAGGCCGGGTCAGCGTTTCCTCCCTAGTGTTCTGAGTTCGAATTCATTGAATAAATTGCTGCGTGTAGTAGTGTTTGGTGAAGCACGAACACAACGAGGCGGCGAAGCGCGGACGACCATAGGCGGAACTTGTGTTAAGCGCAATGGAGCGCGATCAACTCACGGCCCTGACGATGCGTCGTAAGACCTGGCGGGATTTTTTTTGGTTTTAAGTCTTCTACTCGACTCCGATCGCGGCCTTCAACTGGCGCAAAACTTCAGGCGGCTGGCCGATCGAGAAAAAAAAATTCGTGAGGTGGCGTTTAAAATTCTCATTCTGCATCCACTGCTCGCGAGGTACGGCCTTAAGTTGTTCATCGGGGAACGCGATAGGCAGGCTCACATTTTTGGCTTGTTCCGGATCGCGGATCGGTCCCTTCGGATCGCGACCTTCGGCAATCGCCTGAAGATCGGACTCGAACCGGCGACGCAGCATTACCACGCCCTTGTCGCTGGAACCCAGGACCTCTTTCGTACGATCGGCAATCGTACCTTGCCCGACCCAGGCCATGAAATCCTGGTTCAGGATATGCGAATCATGGTATTTGCCATTCGCATCCATGACAGGCGATTCCCACGTCGGGATTTGGTCCTGTACATAGGGCCGTACTTCAGCGGGAACTGGAAGATAAAACCAGGAAATACTCAGGGTATGCTCGTCATCGACCGGCACGCGCCATTCGAAGTGCTCACCGAGGAAGAACCCATTTGGGTACAAACAGACGCGGCCCGTGGTCCATAGCGGATGTTCAGCATTGGTGTCCGTGCGCTGTCGCCTATACTGATAACCGAATTGGAACTCTGTGAAATCGAGTGCTGTGTGCTTGGGAACGTATTTCTCTTTCGTGCCCCCCATGCGACGCACCGAATAATTCGAGTGCTGCCATTCGAAATGAATAGGGTCGATCGAATTCTCCTGGCACTGGAGCCAGTTGCAATTGATGACCGAGGTCACGATCTGGCAAAACCCGTTTTGCCAATTGAAGGGCTCCCAGACAGGGAGTTCGGGCATCGTCTCAATCGGACCCATATAGGTCCAAACCATGCCACCTGCGACCCTGACCGGGTAGCTCGTGATCTTGAGACCGGCTTTGGTCGTCGCGTCGGGAATCGCTGTATCTTCGTAGGGACGCTCAGAGCACTTGCCGTCAGCCTCGAATTTCCAGCCGTGATAGGCACAACGGATGCCTTTGTCCTCAACGTAACCAAATTCGAGACTCGCACGACGATGCACACAATGACGATCGAGAAGGCCGTAATTGCCGCTCAAATCCCGGTATAAAACGAGATCTTCACCAAAGAGCCGCATTGGCTTGATCAACCTGGTATCGAATTCCGAAACGCCGGCAATCGGATGCCAATAGCGACGCAGGAACTCACCCATCGGTGTGCCTTTCGACGTCGCGATCAGTAACTCGTTCTTCTCCTTGCTCAGCAATTGCGTCTCCCGTTGGGGAATGCGGGCCTGATCTTGAGGTGTATCAGTTGGCGCCTGCGATCGCAGTGTATTTGCCAGCGTGGAAAACTAGTGGCGGTGCCGAACCTTGGTCTTGAACAAGCGCCTTGACCTCGCCCACGAACAGTGTGTGATCGCCACACTCATAGGCGTGACGGAGAACGGTCGCAACCTGAACGTTTGCGCCTTCAACGATTGGCATATGTTCAAGTTGTATGAAATTGGGCACCAGGACAGGGTGGGCTTTGCCCGCGAAATGGTTTGAGCACCATTCCTGATCGTGAGCCAGGATGCTGATGCCAAAGCCCTGCGCTTTGGTAATCCGTTCGTGCATTTTCGCTGATTTCGCGATCGAAACCAGAACAAGCGGAGGTTCGAGCGAGCCGGACATAAAGGAGTTGGCCGTCATTGCGTGGACTTCGCCCTCCGTGTTAGCGGTGACAACGACAACACCGGTCGCAAACTGACCCATGGCATTGCGAAATTCACGGCTCGTGAACGGCAACGTGGCTCCGTACTCTGGTGCAACAGTCAAACTCATGATTAATCCAATCTATGTAAGCGACACACAAATGCGAAGCCAATTAATGGTCAATCAAGTATACGATTAGAAGGTTGCCTTAGTTTCTAATGGCCGGTAATTCGGGTATGTACCGACTGGGGAGCGCTTGGATCCGTTACGACTAAGTGTGATTGTCGACCTGTCTCGACCATTGGGCCGTGACGGAACAGCCCGAGCGAAACGTTGCGATGCGCTTTCCGCTGAAGAGCGCGGTGGCCCGATTTGGGTTGTCATGGCTCCGATCCTCGGGATGCAGCTCGTCACGCACCGGAGCGGTCCGGAAGGTCAGAAGGTGAAGCGCCTTCTGATCGAAGTGTCGCACTCGCGCGGAGCTGCGTTCTATATTTGACATAATGGTGAGATGTCCCTCGCGCAGCACACGTCGTGCAGCTTGATATTCATCCGGTCGATGGCTTTCTGCATCAGTTGCACGCAACTGGCAGCCGATGCGACATGATCGGCGCGCAGGCGCAGGTAGTCCTGCAACCGGCGGAGCTTGGCTGTCGCGTGCGCAGCCACTCGTATTTCATCTCGCGCCAGAGCTTCTCGATGCGATTGAGCTCTGGGCCGTACGGTGGCTGGAAGTACAACGTCAAGCCTTTCGTTTGGAGCAGTTGAAGATAAGGTTGCAGTGCGCGGGCGGTGTGGACCGATGCGTCGTCGAGAAGCACCGTCAGCGGCTTGCCGACGTGTTCGACCAGCAGGCGCTCCGAAGTCCCATATCATTCGGCGCGATTTTGCGCGGCAGGCCGATCTCCACGCTGGCGAACTAGCCGACCTATCTGTACAAGTGCAGCGACGAGAAGCAGTACCGCAAGCCAGAGTGCACGGCCGTGTAACATCCGTGTCGTCACGCCCCCAAAAACCGCGCCTGCAAAAAAACAAAAACCTGCCATCCCGAGCAGTGACGCATCGTGCAGCGCAGTTCTGTTGTAATTCGGGATAAAGGCTTCCAGCAGCTTTTTGGCCGCTCGCCGCAGGTTTCCTGTTGTCATGACCGAGGTGTAGGTCAGATTCTCGATGTGCGTGAACGATAACGTCTGTAGCGTGGCGACGAACGAAATGCCGGGGATAAGCCAGACATCGGAGTCGCCGACCAGACCGCTTGCCGCCATGGCCAGAAAGGCGATCTCGAGAAGCAGGCAAACGAGTGCCGGACGACGGACTGAAGGCGCAAGGGCATCGAGGCGCAGGAGATGAACGACAAATACCGCGAACACGAAAGCGATCAATGGCGGGATATGGCGGCCAGCCCGCGCCCAGTCTCCCGCCGCGATATGGATGCCGAGAAGGGCGACGTTCCCGGTCATCGTATTGGCAAATACGCCACCATGCCCGACGTACGCGAAAGCATCCAGAAAGCCTCCCGATGATGTCAACAGCGCAGCGACGCTGCGTGTTCGACTCGCCGAATCAAAGTCCATCGTATCGACCTCTCTTTTGACCGGTAATGCAAATATACAAATTGCGAGCCGCGCGGCAATCTGTTGCGCTTGCACCCGTAAGCGAGCGTAGTTCCCGATGGGCGCTTTGAGCTGCATCGTGCAAAATATCCATAACCAGATTGCGGAGAATGGCCCGTGGGCGTCAACTTCGACTTGAATGACTTGCAGGCGTTTAGAGCAGTGGTGGAGCTCGGAAGCTTCCGCAAGGCCGCCGAGGCGGTGAGTATCTCGCAGCCGGCCTTGAGCCGCCGCATTGACAAGCTCGAGGAAGCGCTCGGCGTACGTCTGTTCGAGCGCACCACGCGCAGCGTCACGCTCACTACCGTTGGTCGCGTATTTGCGCCGAGCGCCGAACAGCTGCTCGATGATCTCGACGTCGCGTTGCTCGGCATCCGCGATGTTTCTTCGAGCCGCCTGGGTCATGTGACCATTGCCTGCGTGCCTTCGGTCGCCTACTACTTCCTGCCAAGCGCCGTTGCTAGCTATCATCGCCGCTTTCCTCGCATTCGGGTCAAGTTGCTGGATGTGAGCGCCAATGAGGTGCTGTCCGCCGTCATCAGCGGAGAGGCTGATTTCGGGGTGAGCTTTGTGGGCAGCCAGGAGTCCGAGGTCGAGTTCAAGGTGCTGCTGCAGGAGCGCTTCGTGGCCGCCTGCCGTCGTGATCATCCGCTCGCCAGCAAGAAGCGCGTGACATGGAACGAGCTTTACGAGCACGAGTACGTCTCGGTAGACAAGACTTCAGGCAACCGATTACTGCTCGATCAGGCGCTCTCGGCGGTGGCACCGCGCTTGCCGAGTATCTGCGAGACTCGCCATGTCACGACCATGCTGGGTTTGGTCGAAGCGGGCCTCGGTGTCGCGGCAGTGCCGTCGATGGCCATGCCCGGGCACAATCACCCCGTCCTCACGAGCGTGCCGCTCGTCGAACCGGTGGTCAAGCGGCGCGTGGGAATCGTGAAGCGCCGCGGGCGTCCGCTGACCCCGGCCGCTCAGGAGTTCCACAGAACGATTATTGAGCTCAGGCGCGGCGGCGCAAGCGGCGATGCCTCAAGCGACGAAACGTCTCCGAAAAAGCGGCCAGGCAGGAAGACCCCATCGTGAGATTGGCAAGACCGCTTCGCTTGCTCTATGTGCAGGTTGTGCTGGCTATGGTGCTCGGTATGGCGCTCGGTCATTTCTTGCCGCAAGCGGGCCCGGTGCTGAAGCCCTTGAGCGACGGGTTCATTGGCCTTGTCAGGATGATGATTGCGCCCATCGTTTTTTGCACGATCGTCTCGGGCGTTACATCGCTTGCAAGCGGAAAGGCGATTGGTCGCACAATTTTCCGGGCGCTGGCACTCTTTTATCTTCTGACAGCCGCGGCGCTCGCGCTCGGACTCGTCACGGCCTTCGTGCTGCGACCCGGCGCGGGAATGCACATCGACGCTAGCCACCTGGACCTGAGTATCCTCGCGCAATATGCGAAGGGCACGCATCCGCGCGACGTTGTCGCGTTCGGGATGAGCCTCATCCCCGAGACGATGCTTGGCGCCTTCGACAAGGGCGAGGTGCTGCCCGTGCTGCTGCTCTCGCTGCTCTTCGGTTTCGCGCTAAATTCATGTCCGGGCGCCGGTAGGCCGGTGCTCGCGCTCATCGACGGCATCGCCCAGACGCTCTTTCGCATCCTCGCGATGATCATGCGACTTGCGCCGCTCGGCGCATTCGGCGCGATGGCATTCACGGTGGGCCGCTTCGGGATCCGCTCGGTCGGCTCGCTTGGCATGTTGATGGTGTCCTTCTACGTGGCATGCGTGTTGTTCATTGCGCTGGTTCTCGCTCCGCTCGCGCGCCTGCACGGTTTCGCTCTTTGGCGGCTCTTGCGCTACCTGCGAGAGGAGTTGCTGATCGTTCTGGCGACGTCGTCGACAGAGCCGGTACTGCCCCGCCTGATCGCGAAGCTGGAGGCGCTCGGCTGCGACAAGGGCGTAGTGGGCCTTGTGCTGCCCGCGGGCTATTCGTTCAATCTCGACGGCACCGCGATCTATCTGACGCTCGCCTCGATGTTCATTGCTCAGGCGTGCGACGTGCCGCTTTCCGCGCCGCGGATCGCGACGATGCTCGCGGTTATGTTGCTCACGTCCAAGGGGGCAGCCGGCGTGTCGGGCAGCGGGCTGGTCGCGCTCATCGCGACGTTGACTGTGATTCCCGATCTGCCCGTCGCCGGGGTAGCGCTATTGGTTGGCATCGACCGCTTCATGTCCGAGGCGCGTGCGCTGACGAGCGTGATCAGCAACGCTTGCGCAGTGATCTTTGTGTCGATGTGGGAAGGTGTGTGCGATCGTGCGCGTCTCGGGTGGATGCTTGGGGAAGCAACGCCAGGCGGCGCGCAGGGTGCGGAGGAAGTCGCGAGGAATGCCCCGAAGACGTGAGAGGAAGATTGCCAGAGGCAAGCCTTCCTTCAGGTTTCCATCAATGAGCGGAAACAGTATCGAGCCCTGTCGATCTCACTTCTGCCTGCACGCCAGGTGAAGCCAGATAGTCGAGCAGAGCTTTCGCTTCCTTCGGATGCTGCGCGCTGACGGGAATGCCGGCCGCGAAACGCGTGACCGACTGCAGGAACTCGGGAATCTTGCCGACGAAGGTCGTGCCCTTGACGGGCAGTAACTCGCTCACCTGCTGGAAGCCGATTTCGTAGTCGCCGTTCGCCACCACCGAGGCCACTGGAATCCGCGGGATCATCTTCGCCTTCGACTTGACCTGATCTTCGATACCGAGCTTCCTGAACAACTCCCGCTCAATGTAGACACCACTCGCGCTGTCCGAGTAGGCGATCGACTTCGCATGCAGCAGGGTCTGCCGGAGCCCTTCTGCCGAGCTGATGTCGGGCTTGCTCGCGCCTTCGCGCACGACCATGCCGATGCGCGAATCGGCCAGCTCGACACGCGATCCGGGGATGACCTTGCCTTGCTGGATCAGTTGGTCGAGTGCATATCCAACCATGATGACGGCGTCCGCGGGCTCGCCGCGCTCAAGCCTGTTCGGGATGGCTTCGGGCGATTTGCCCATCGATGGACCGAGCGCAGTATCGAGAGTGTTGCCCGTCTCGGACGCGAACCTGGGACCGAGCACCTTGTACGCTGCGGTGAAGCCGCCAGAACTCATGACGTGTAGGTCGGCAGCCTGCACATTGGCCGCGGCGGTTGAGGTTGCGACGAGCGCTGCGGCGCATAGTTTCAGAAGCAGATTTCGCATGATCGGAGTCGTGTCAGATTGCATGTAATAGATGCTTGCGGGAATGAGATGCGCATCAGTGTGCCGGATTCAGTGTTGTTGCGCGCCGGCGATAGAGTGCGAACGTCGCCAGAAGGGCGCAAGCTGCGGCGAAGCTCATCCAGTATCCGGGCGCAGCCTTGTCGCCGGTCATATGAATGAGCGCCGTGGAGATCGCGGGCGTGAAGCCGCCGAACACCGCCGTGGCAAGGCTATAGGCGAGCGAGAAGCCCGCGACGCGCACCTGAACCGGCATCACTTCCGTGAGCGCGACGACCATTGCGCCGTTATAGATGCCGTACATGAACGAGAGCCAGAGAAGCACGAGCAACATGTTCAGGAAGCTGGGCGCGTGAGCGAGCAGCGACAGTGCGGGGTAGGCGGTTGCGATGGCGAGCAGCGTCATGCCGGCGAGGAGCGGCCGGCGGCCGATCTTGTCGGAGAGGGCTCCGCCGATCGGCAGCCACACGAAGTTCGATATGGCGACACACAGCGTCACGAGCAAACTATCGGCGGTGCTCAGGTGCAGGACCGTCTTGCCGAAAGTCGGCGCGTAGACCGAGATGAGATAGAAGCTCGCGGTGGTCATTGCCACCAGCATCATGCCTGCGATCACGACGCCCCAGTTCTGGACCAGCGTGCGGAACACCTCGTTCATCGAGGGGCGATGCTGACGCGCCTTGAACTCTTGCGTTTCCTCCAGATTGCGGCGCAGCATGAAGATGAACGGCACGATCATGCAGCCGACGAAGAAGGGAACCCGCCATCCCCAGGTCGCAATGGCTGTGGCGTCCAGCGATTGGTTGAGTGCAAAGCCGAGGGCCGCGGCCACGACGATCGCTACCTGCTGGCTCGCGGACTGCCAGCTCGTGAAGAAGCCTTTGCGGCCGGGCGTGGCCATCTCGGCGAGGTACACCGACACACCACCCAGCTCGGCGCCGGCCGAGAAGCCCTGCAGAAGCCGTCCAACGAGCACCAGCGCCGGCGCCAGAAGACCGATCGTCGCGTAACCCGGTACGAACGCGATCAGGATGGTGCCGCTCGCCATGATGGAAAGCGTGACGATGAGGCCTTTGCGACGGCCGACGTCGTCGATGTACGCACCGAGCACGATCGCGCCGAGCGGGCGCATCAGAAAGCCGGCGCCGAAGACCGCGAACGTCATCATCAGCGAGGCAAATTCGCTCGCCGCCGGAAAGAATACGTTGGCGATTTGCGTCGCGTAGAAGCCAAAAAGAAAGAAGTCGAACTGTTCCAGAAAATTTCCGGCCGTTACGCGGAAAACCGCTGAAGCCTTGGAGTGTCGCGGCAAAGGAGTAGAGGGCGAGGGGTGCATCAATGTGTCTCCTGAAATCCCGAAAAATGCGGTGGTCCGCTCTTGGCTTTCGGGAATATTGGCCCATGACCAATAAAACGATAATTGCAATCTTTTTAACGATTGATGTTTTCCAGTTATCAATCGACATTTCGCTCAGCTGGGCCGGGTGCCACCTGTGCACTAGCGCCCGGCCGCGCCTTCAGATTTCCACCGTCAGGCCACGAAACGACACTGTGAAGCGGGTGTGCGCGTGTCCATATTGCGTCCGCGATTCAGATGATCGTCAATTTCCGCCGCGCACCCGAGCATGCGCGGGTATAGGAAGATTGTGAACGCGGCGGTTTCAAGATCCACCTCGCTGAACTCCCCGCGTTTGAGCGGCTGCCATAGCATCTTCAGCGCTCGAACGCTCGCTGGTCGAACTCGCGACGCAGCGCGCGAGCGCTGCCGACATTGCGGCGCTGCGCGAGCAACTGAAAGAGGAGCATGAGGCGATGCATCGCTTCGATCAGCCGTCGTGGGCGCGGCTTGCGAGCGCGTTTCATTTGCGCATCGCTGCGCTGGCAGGCAATGCGATCCTCGAGCACTACCTGACGGAACTGGTATCGCGCTGCTCGCTGATCGTGGGAGCCTTCGAGCCGGCGGGTAATGCGCCGTGTGAGCACGACGAGCACTGTGCGATTCTCGATTGCATCGAGGCCGGCGATGCGGACGGCGCAATCGCGCATATGAGCGCGCATCTGCACGAACTGGAGGCGCGTATCGAGACATCGCACATGCCTGGGGAGAAAGGGCTTGCGCATCTGCTCGGCATCGAACCCGTGCAACGAACCGCAATGGAGTGATATGGAAATCGACTTCGAAGCGATCACCGAGTATCAGCGCTACAAACTGATGGCGAGCCTCATTGTGCCGCGTCCGATCGCGCTCGTGACGACGCTTGGCGAGGAAGGCATCGTCAACGCCGCGCCGTTCTCGATGTTCAACATGCTCGGCGAAGAGCCGCCTATCGTCATGATCAGCATCAACCGGTTGACGGACGGCACGCTCAAGGATACGGCGGTGAACATTGCGCGCGAGAAAGAATTTGTCGTGCATCTCGCCGACGAGGCCATCGCGCAGCAGATGCATCGCTGCGGGGATCGCTTTGCCGCCGATGTTTCCGAGCTCGATCAGGTGGGGTTCACGGCGCTTGCGTCGTCGCGCGTAAAGCCACCACGCATCGCGCAAGCGCCGGTTGCGTTCGAGTGTGCGTTGTGGGAGACATTGGAAACCGCGAGCCGCCATATCTTCATCGGCAAGGTGATGATGCTGCACGCCCGCGACGAACTCGTCGATCCGGACACGTGGCGTGTGCGCCTTGAGCACTATTTTCCAGTGGGGCGATTCGGCGCGAGCGATTACATCACGACGCGCGATCGCTTTCAGATGTGACTCACCGCGGACGACTTCGGGTACGTACCGGCACGCTGATTTGGGGATGGACCTAAGAGGTCGCAGCAGAGTTGGGGGCTGGATTTGCTCTGCGAAGATGCCGTCGACCGGTTTCCGCGCGGTTGTTCATCCGCGCGGCCGCTTTCACGAACACGTCTTCTTGATGCCCACCATCCTATGCTACCGCCTCGTCAACGTGACATTGCCGCCCCTTCGACTCAATTAGTTAGAGCTTTTGAGTCGGAAGGCAATAAACGCTGGCTGTGCCTTACATCGTTGCAGCGTCGAGCGCTTTCGGCAACAACAACCCCGCAGAGAGTTGCTCGCGAAGATACGTGTCGAACGCTTCGCCAACATCCGGATGCCTCAGCGCGAACTGCACGGTCGCCTTCAGATAGCCTAGCTTGCTGCCGCAATCGAAACGCGTGCCGGCGTATCGGTGCGCCAGCACTTGCTCGCCCGCGAGCAACGATTGCAGCGCGTCGGTTAGCTGATACTCCCCGCCCGCGTCAGGCGAGAGTAGGCGGATATGCCGGAAGATTGCGGGCGTGAGAATATAGCGACCTACGACCCCAAGATTCGACGGCGCATCTTTCGGCGCGGGTTTCTCGACGACTCTGGCGACCTTCAGCAATCCATCGGCCCATTCCCGGCCGCCGACCACGCCATATGATCTACTATGCGCCGGCCCAATCGTTTCGACGCCAATCACGGAGCTGTGATAGTGGTTGAACACGTCGATCATTTGAGTGAGCACAGGCGGTTCACCATACAACAGGTCATCCGCGAGAACCACGGCGAACGGCTCATTGCCCACCAGTTTTTCCGCGCACAGTACCGCGTGTCCGAGACCCAGCGCGTCAGCCTGACGTACGTAAACACAGTTGACATTAACCGGTTTGATTCCGCGCACGAGTTCGAGCAGCTTATGTTTGCCGCGCGCCTCGAGCTCCGCTTCGATCTCATACGATTTGTCGAAATGATCTTCAATGGCGCGCTTACTTCGGCCCGTCACGAAAATCATCTCTGTGATGCCTGCGGCAATGGCTTCTTCAACGGCGTACTGAATCAGCGGCTTGTCGACAACCGGCAGCATTTCTTTGGGACTGGCCTTGGTCGCGGGCAGGAACCGTGTGCCCAAGCCAGCCACAGGAAATACAGCCTTCGTCACCTTCAACATGATTGACCTCGCTGGTTTTAGTGGATTTCTTGCGGGTTCCGCGCGCGCTTTGTCGGGGGCACTCGTATGCCCAGGCCGCACCGCGTGCTTCGGCTCTGCAAATTCCTGATGCAGACCGAGAAACATGGTCATCGGCGGACACCGGTGAAGAATGTCGCAGGAATGATCCATAGTCCGGCTAAAAAATAGCTTGCTTTGCGACGTTCCAATTAAAAATTGGTTCTACCCGCTGAATGATGGCCGAAGACGACCGTGTGATGCGTCCCCAAGATCACACGTGGACCGCGAATGTCAGCGTTGCGTCCTTAGGACTCGTCGATCCCCACAACTTGAATGGCAGCGTCTCTTTTGCATCAAGTGTTCGGGGCTTTGCATTTCGCATCTGTTAGGTGGTGGTCGGTGCGCATTTCGCGGAAGGATACGCCCTTGTGATCGCCGCACTGCATATCCGGCCGCTTTTCTCGATATCGCTCGCGGGATACTGCAGGCGTCTGCCTTCTGCCTGATCAAGCCAGCGTCGCAAGAGGTTCGCGTTGAGCCGATGTTCGAGCGCGACGGCGGCAACGGACACACCGGTTACCTGGCAAGCGGCGACAACCCGGGCCTTGAATTCCTCGGTGTAGCGCCGACGACGTCGACGCGTCGGCAGCGCTTCTTCTTCGATAGTGATCACGTGTCCGCTTATTCGTTAAGTGGACACGATACTCCCAAGCCCTCCAAAGACAATCAAGGTGAGTTGCCGAGCTGCTTACTTTCCTCATGCGCTTGTACTGCTTCGCGTGAGCGTAGCGGCCAATCTGCAGCCCGAGACGCGGCGCCTCGTGGTTGTAGTTCCGCCGCAGCTTCAGGCCTTGCCGGACGGCCGCATTTACCAGATGTTCGCGACACCGCTCGAGCAGTCGCGAATCGGTTTGGTGGGCAATCGCCTTCTCCATGACCGTCGTGTCTACAATCACGCGCTTCACGCTCGAGGCCTTGATCACGCCGGCACCTTTGGCTGCTTCGATCGTCTCGGCCAGCAACTCTTCGACGCCGGCTTCACCGAGCCGCTTGCGCCAGCGGGTCAGGCTCGACGCATCGATCAGCGGCTCGGTCTGCAAAAACGTTTCGCCAGTGAAGACCTGCCAATACGGGTTTTCCACCCATTGCCAGACCACTTCCTCGTCCGACAGATCGAACGCATGCTGGAGATACAACAAACCAGCAATCAACCTCGGTAATGTGGCAGGCCGACCTTTGCGTGAGACGAAGCTCGCGCTCATCGACGCATTCAAACCATCCCAGTTGATCAGATCAGCCAGCCGCACCAGCGGAAGCTTCATGTTGATCCGCTCGCGCAGAGGATGCCGGAACAAATCGCCTTCGCTCACCGGTGTCTTCGGACCCATCCAGACCTCGACAGAATTTGCAGGAAACCACCCATAATCTGCCAGGATCCTGCAAATGCATCAACCACTTTCCGCTTTAAACCGTTGTTGCACGGGGCTCTTCGAATTATTCAGACCCGACTACATAGCTTCCCAAGGCCGCCGATCGTCCCCGGTGTTCCGGAAGAAACCACGATGCGCTATAACACAGGCGGCAGCGCCCCGATGACCGGAAGATCACTGGTGCCCGCACGCGACGTCACCGGACGCCGCGTGACGAGCCCGGTACATAGCAAGGTCCGGGAATCGTCGGTGATATTGGTGAGCGGCGCGAGCTGCATCCCGTTTGAGAGATCGAGTCGATTCAGACGCTTCCCCCTGGCGCTGCCCTGAACCAACCAGCCGGGAGCAGGTTATGGCCATGCGCAAGCGAGACGAAAACGTGGGGTATCCAAACGCCGCCGGGATCGATGTTGGCGCGTCGAGCCACTGGGTAGCAGTCCCCCGGACGGCCGACG
The DNA here is from genome assembly GCA_000173575.1 of Burkholderia sp. H160. Taxonomy (GTDB): domain Bacteria; phylum Pseudomonadota; class Gammaproteobacteria; order Burkholderiales; family Burkholderiaceae; genus Paraburkholderia. The sequence continues at coordinate 48,094 of ABYL01000018.1, forward strand.
ACCAGCCGGTGCGCGAGTTCGGAGCGATGACCGGTGACCTGCACGCGATGGCCGACTGGTTGCTCGCGTGCGGCGTCGATATCGTCGCGCTCGAATCCATCGGAGTCTACTGGATACCGCTCTACGAGGTGCTCGAGCAGCGTGGGCTGACAGTCTGGCTCGTCGATGCGCGGCAGATGAAGTACGTACCGGGGCGCAAGAGCGACGTACAGGACTGTCAATGGCTGCAGAAGCTCATGAGTCTCGGACTGCTGCGCGCGGCCTGGCGGCCTGCTGGCGAAGCCTGCGTGGTGCGCGCAGTAGTGCGGCAGCGTGAGCTGCTGCTTACCGAACAGGCCAGCTGGATACAGCGCATGCAGAAGGCGCAGGTGCAGATGAACCTCCAGCTCGCCGAGGTACTCACCGACGTGATGGGTACAACCGGACAAGCGATCATCCGCGCCATCGTTGCTGGCGAACGCGACCCGAAAGTGCTTGCGCGCTTCCGCCATAAACTCGTCAAAGCCAGCACCGATGACGTCATCAGCGCGCTGACTGGCAACTGGCGTGAGGAGCACCTGTTCGTGCTCGGGCAGGCACTGGCAATGTTCGACAGTCTCGCCCAGCACATCCTCGAGTGCGACTCCAGGATCGACGCGCTACTGGTGCCGCTCGCGCGTCATGACGTCGAATTGGCCGGCCCGGACAAGAAGCGCCAGAAGAACACCCCACGGTTCGACGCGCGTGCAGCGCTCGCGCGCTGGGCGGGCGTAGACCTCACGCGCATCAACGGCCTGTCAGTGGCAACTGTGATGACGCTCCTGTCCGAGATCGGCCCGGACCTGAGCCGCTTTACCAACGTCAAACACTTCTGCTCATGGTTGCGCCTGTGCCCAGCCACGAAAATCAGCGGCGGGAAGACGCTGACTTCCGGCACCCGACCTTCCGCCAACCGCGCCCGGCAGGCGCTGAAAATGGCAGCCATGAGCCTGTCGCGCAGCGACTCTGCGCTCGGCGCGTTCTACCGCCGGCTGTGCGCCCGCATCGACAAGCCGCGCGCCAATACGGCGGTGGCCCACAAACTCGCCCGCATGGTGTACTTCATGCTCACGCGCGGCGAAGCCTTCGTCGACCAGGGGCAACAGCGATATGAGGAACAGCAGCGCCAGCGCAGCATCGCCGCCCTCAGGCGACGTGCCTCCGCCCTCGGATTCCAGCTGCAGCCAAACGCGTCGACTCCCTGAAAACCGAACCGATCTATATTCCGCTAGGTTTCTTGAGAGATCTGTCTACGGCGGCAGTGCCAGTTGTGCGGTGATAATTTCCACGGAAAGAAGATCCGTTTCACTGCGCCGATTAATCACGACTCGCCGGAAAAATAATTATACTCTCCGGAAAAGTCATTCAAGGTGATCTCCTGCTCACCGATTTTGTCAATAATTACGGTTTCATGTCGTTCAACAGTAAAACGTGGCCTGCCAGGTGCAAAGTCTGCGCTTAAATGAGCGATACCTGCCGGTACGTTATATTTCGTTGTTCGACTAGGTAATATAATGGAGACTGTTGCGGGTTGCTTTAAAAAAACGGTCACTTGAATCTGTGATGATAACGGTGAAGTCGAAGCCGGCGGAGTTGCGTCGCCAACATTATTTGTCCCGTCGGAAGCGCCGACTATTGGATGCAATCTGTAAAAATAGTAAAGTTTATCTGCGCTGATTTGTGGTTTGATTCCCGTTTTGAACCAGCATATGAAGAAAGCGCTAGCGTCCAAATATCCCAAATGAGAGGGAAGATTCCCGAACCTCCGGGCGTAGACGTACGCTCGTCCGTCGCTTCCCCCAATCGGTGCAACGTACGTTGATTCCGCCCAATCGTTCCAGGTCACAATTTGAACCCAATTAGCGCCACTATCTATAGCGGCTTGCCATTCCAATGCCATCCCGGAATATCCGTATGTTTCGAAAGCCCGATAATTTGTTCCAGATCTTAGTCCTCGATAATAGGGTGTTACCGACGCCATGAAAACCTTTCCGTGAACTCTTAATACTTTACTCAATGCATTTATCGAGGCCGCAAGCAGCTGAGGAGCACCCGCTGAACCAAAATAAAAAAACCCCTTTGCGTTAGCGAGTTCAGCTATGATCTCCTCTGCTTGTGCAGGATAGATCTGCTTTTCGCCGGTACTCGGGAAGAAGTGAGGAACAAAGTAGGCGCCGAGTTTCTTGACCTTCTGAATCAGCAATTCTCTGTTGGCGACGCTAGTGCCTCCTGCGGCATAAGCCGAGACCACCGGTCGCCCATCGCTGATAAGTTGTGCCGGCAACTCGGCTGTTGTTGATATTATGTCTTCGATTTCGTTCTGTGCCTCTCCGTCTGCGGATACAAACAATTTGAAGTCGAAATCAAGTTTCGAAGCCGCGTCATACATTTGAAGAACGCGCCGCTTATATTGCGGCTCACTGGCATCCCAACCACCGCAATTCAATGCAAAACCGTCGATGCCTCGTGAATGGGCATCTCGAAACTCGGCTTGATAGGAATCAAGACTCGCTTCTGGACCACCTCTCGGCCAAGCGACCATATAGTGCGCAAACACCTTTTTTGGAATCCCACTTGGGGAATCCGAATCTATGACAGCGGCGCGAACCAGCTTTGAGAAAGCCAGGGCGATCGAAGAAATTACGAACCGTCGCCGCGATTTGGTTATCACGACCTTCATACGAATCCCTTATAGAGGATTTGCCGGTGAAAATAACACGAATGTATCAGTGAATGGACAATACACTCGTTATCTGGACAAGGTCAATCACCCGCTACAATCTGACAAAAAACAGAATACTCGCGCATAAAGTGCCGAAGTCGACGGAAAAAGCTCAGGAATCTAACATACAGAAACAAAGCGAGCCGACGCTCCACCTTTCTAACATGACAGTGGAGTATCCTTTTGACTTCACAACGGCACGGCTCGTACTAAATCTCTCCCCACGATTATTGGTACACTTCTCCAATTAAATTGCTACTCGTTGTTACAAGTATTTTGCGCATTCTCACGTTTTTGGTCTGCTTCAATTAGGTGGAACTGACGTTGAAACTTGTCCGCGGCCGAGAAAGATTCGCAGACGTGATCGGTTAGCAACTGTCTCGCCACTCGCGACGCAAAACTGTGGTCGGCTTCTGGAAGCAGCAGCAGTCCAACATTACGAAAAAGCAACTTCGAAGTCTCCACCATGCCGCAGCGTCGTTGAAATTCGACAAGTCCGGGATCGGCTGTACCATATACAAAATTTACTCTTGCGCCACTTTCTCCAAGCTGCCGTAGCCAAATTTCGACATCGTCCGACAGGCATAGCCTCGATTTTTGATTTCGTAGAATTCCCATAAGGGCCGCCGCTTTCTCGCTAACTATTCGTGAAATGAGCGCCGCAGAACCTAAAAGGTATCTCGTTTTATTGGCAGGTAACCGCCTCCATGTGCTCGCTCGCGCAAGCTTTCGCAGATAGGATGTCATCGTGTAATGACCCACCGATCCGAACTTTGTCAAAGTTGACTCGCGCGGTAGATAAAAAAATTGCAGATTAACAAGAAATAGTTGATCAATCTTATTTATTAGACGCGCAGAATTCAAAGCGATGGCAGCCCCCGAGCAGATTCCAAAGATCGAGACCTCTGAAAATCCAATTTTGTGCAGCTCATATACGGCTCTGCAGACGTCCCAGCAAGCCGACTCGGAGTACATATCCTCAAGTGTAACTTTCGATTCCAACTTGCCACTCTCGCCAATCCCATCGACGTCAATTCGTAGCGAGCTAATTCCCGTTGCCGCAAGGGACCGGGCGAGCAAGACGGAATATCGGCCGTTTCCGGTGTGAGGAAGTGCGCCTGTATTCATTATTACTAGGGCCTTGCTTGACACTTGAGGATTTATTTTGACGGGCCGGCAAAGCATACCGAACAGATTTGTCTTGCCAAATCGAATCGGAGTTTCAGTCAGTCCTTCTAGGCCCGACGGCTGAGAGTACCTGCTGTTAAGGGCGGAAGTTGGATTGACAGTCGTTCCACTTACAGCATCTTGGCAAACAAGGTCTTGCACGAGATTGTCAAAGAACGCTTTAGGAATGACCGTGCCCTCTAGTCGAAGAAACTCTTCTACTCCTTCAAAGTTTCCTGATCGCTCACGCAATTTCCGTTCTATCAGAAATTTGTGGAACGCCGAAGCTTCTGCTCGATTGCGCGAGTAAAGGGTCACTGCTAAGTTGCCCGGCAACGATGAAAGCGCACCAAGGTCGATCGCAGATAGCTGTTCCAACACATGAGTGGAAGTTCGATACCCAGCAACATCGATGAAAGCATGGCTCCGGGGGGGTGAAGGATCTTGACTGGCTTGTTCCCACCACATTCTGGACATCGCCCGAAGTTCGCGCACGTAGCGTTGTCCTGAAATGACAGGCTCTAAGCAAATAACAGAGTTCAATCCGCCGAGTTCCGACGCTGCTATCAGAGCGATAGTCGCACCGAGTCTCAGACCCAAAAGACTGACGCGATTGATACCGCAACATTCTTTCAAATGATGGACCGCCAAACGCGAGTCCCTAACCCACGTACTGAGGCTGGCCTGTTCATCTGCTTCGCCAGCGCTGTCGCCGGAGGCCCAATAGTCAAAACGCAGGACTGGAAACCCAGCATTCCCCAGGCACTCGGACAGATACCTAAGCCCGCGCGAAGTTACAAGCCCCTCGTGGCCCGGTGGAGCACAAATGACGAAACCATGTGATCGCCAGCCTCGGTGTAACCAACCGAAACAGCCCTCGAACGACGTCGGTGTCGAAAGAACCGGTGCAATTTTCGATTTCAACTTTTTTATTTTCCTTTTATCGACTGGCAACGTTCTTCGCCTACGGAAGCCTCGGGATGTTCATTTTCCAACTTCCAAGAAGTTTCGGCTTGAGAGGTGGAGCCTCCTCGTACGATACGGATGGCCAGTGTGACGTGATAGCTCACTTCGCCTTGAGATTAGAAACACGGTTGTTCGACTACATGCTCGCAACGCACTTCGGCATGTTATCTTTAGTTGGACATGGTTGATGGAACAATCGACGCATAAATTAATGCACCTGAGCATCCGATAATCGTGCCACAACTTGCGCCGACTAGTCCAAATTGCAGAGAAAGTAAAACCAAAAATAGCAAGGTGCCGAAGACTTCAATTGAAGAAAACGCAAGGAATGCGCGCCTACTAAATGAAAAGATATATAGCGAGATCAATCGACAAATGAACAACAAAGCTGCACCAGTGAACACAGCAAACAAGAATGTAATCTGAATACTTGAACTGCCTAGAATATTGGTTGGAAATAGTCTTGCCTCAAACGCCAGCCAGGCTAAAACCAATAGAAAAAATCCAGAGATAGAGATTGCCAGCGTGATTATAATTTTTACTCGCCGATTGTTAACAGTAGATATTACTCGACGAAGTTTTGAATGGATAGTCAGCGCAAAAGATTGGCCAAAATTGAATGCCACGTTGTGCACACTTTTTATTCCACGATACAGCGCTGCACCTGTGGGTCCAACAATGATTGACATGAGCATGACATCGAATTGTTTCGAACTCGAAAAAATCGCGTTGGAATACCAGCTCGACAGCACTTCATGGCCGGCGATTTTCATCAAGTCCAGGCAAGGATTCCGATAGGATTGCCCGATTCTAAGATTACCCATCGGGAAAGCTAGCCCCGACTTTTCTCGTAGCGGCTCGTTTAAAATAAGATAACCAGAAAGCAACATGAGTCCATAAAGCGCTTCGACTGCAAGTAACAGGTCAGGCAGATAGGTTATGGGTAAATAATTTTTTATTAGCAGCCAGATCACGACAATGCGGCTTAACGCTGAAATAGAAGAGACAAGACACACAAAGCCGTTCCCCCCACTCAAGCGAAAAAATCCTAGCGAAAAATGAGACAGCGCATACAGACATGGCGCTATAAATAGCATCGTGGTGTTTTGCGGACGCGCTAAAAAACCGTATCTCGTAGATATTAGCGTACCGACCGAGAATACAATCGTCGAGCCCGTTGCGCTGACCACATCGAGAAACAAGAGATTTTTGAACCGTTTTCGAACGGACTCCAGACTGTAAACTCGAGCGGATCCAAAGTTAAAGAGATCTATGGCAAGGAAAAAGAACGCTATAAGCGCATATGAGCGGCCGAGAAGGGCGGAGTCAAGATGGTGTAATGCAATGACTACCGCCAAGAAATTTCCGAATGCCGGCAGTCCGGATCCTAATACGACATATATAACTTCTTTACGAAGAAGCATGGCTGTCCGATAACGCGGAAAAGTATGCGTGATAATGAATTTGGAGCGACGAGAAGGCGTACTGCATCGCCTTTTTGCACTGCGATCGTGCTAAATCTTTCTCCCTGGATTGATTTTGAGAGAAGCTAGCAACACGCGTGGAGAGCGCTGTCACGTCTCCAGGAGTGACAATGCTTTCGTGAGGAACCACTTCACTAATACCGCCAACGTTCGTAGCGATCACCGGTGTTCCGACGGCCATTGCCTCAAGCATGGCTCGCGACAACCCTTCTTGAAGAGAAGGCAGCACGAAGAGATCGCTTTTCGCCAGCAACTCACGCACCTCAGACGCGGGTAGCACTCCTCTGAAAACGACAACATCACAGAGTGCCAATCGTCGGGCTTCCGCAATAATCTCTGCTTCCACACGTCCGCCGCCTACTAAGGTAAGGCGGAAATCGATTCCCCGGTCACGCAAGTCGGCACAACACCGCAAAAGGATCAAGTGTCCCTTACTGTGATTATGCATCATGCCAACATTGATAATCTCAATCGCGTTGGTATGTGTATAAGCCCGAGTCGCCCCCACGGAAAATAACTCTTCTGGGAGATACGCATCGCTGAACCCGAACATTCGATCGGGACACCTGCCGGGGTAACGGCTCTGAAGGTACTCGGCAGTGACATAACGCGCCGTTACGCCTTGCCTTGCGGCGACTCTTGTTGACCATGTATGGAGCAACCGGGCAACGAATCGAAGAGGGTGATTACTGGCCTCTTTGCTAAAGTAATCCGCGGCGTCAGCGACTATTTCCACGGAAAATTTCCTCCGAGTCAGGAAGCACACAAGCATCGCGAGCATGGCAATATTTCCGGGAAATCGAATTAAGACGATGCCCGAGGCAGCAATCTCTCCGTATAATCGCCATAAAATCCGAGGAAGACTTTGGAACAGTGACTTTGCACCTCGGTTGCTTCCCAGATCGACGAAAGCTAAACGTTCCCCAGTCACCACGCCGCCAACCGCATTCGTTGAGGAAAACGAGCGGGCGACGAGTCTCACCTGGTCGAAGTAACCTGAGAATCGTTTGCCAAACTGCTCGTAAGACATATGGGGACTGAAAATTTTGTCTTCTTTCCTGACAAAATTACCATCCATTATGAGCGTCAGTGAATTTGTCGAGGTCATGTTTTATCGCGCTGAGTAAATCGGAATAACAGCAAGCAGGGGAGACGTTCATGCATCGCCAATAATCCGCCGGGTTGAACGCAATTGATCTTACGGCAGCAGCTACTGCGTCGGGATCGAAATCACTTGCATGAAACGAGTAGGCGTCTAATCCCAAGTCAGAAAACGCTGCTCGGCCTTTGCGTTCATATGCAATATGCACACTCGGAACCCCCTCGAGGATACTTTCCAAGCTGCCATGCAATCGAACGGACACAACGATCGCGTTTCCTCGGGCCAGCACGTCTTTGAGGAGAACGTGGTCCTTTACCCCGAGTGTGTCCTCGTAGAAAGTATTATCGCTGTTTCCCCTGCCACTCGACTGTATGGCAAAAATAGCATCCGGCAGGAGACTTTTTAGCTTTTTAATGTTCTGAAGGTATTTATCGCTGTATTGTTTGCTACCTAAATCGCGAAATACAAAAAATATTTGAGGATTTTTCGCGTATTGACCGCATTCTTTTCTTGGGAGGTGACGGACGATCTCTAAAACGGCGAGATCTCCAGTCCTAATACCTCGGCGGTGCTCAAGTTCCGATATGCTTTTGTCGTCGCGAAGGAAAATAGTATTAACGTTGCCGCAAATTACTCGGCGCAAAAGGTTTCCGACGCCGTAGCGGAAGGGCCCCACGCTCTGGGGAAGGTAGATCGAGCAGCGCGGAGCTATGCCTATACGGGATAAAAGGATTTGCGATCCATGGGCGATAAGTGCTTTCAACCCTTCACGCTTATTAGAAGAACGTAAATATCCCCCACCGACCCCAAAAAAGATAGTGGGATGCTTAGAAAAAAGCTCGTATGCCCGGGCTAAAAAGAATTCTGGAATGGACATCAGCTCGACCTTTGAGTCGTCCAGGTAGCCTACAAACGATTTTTTATCGAGGCAAACAATCTTCACATTTCCTTGTATCCCTGCGGCTCGGATCGCGCGTAAGCTTAGCGTCACGAGAACACCGTCGCCGCTGTTTCGAGAGCTATAAGCATGGAGTAGATAGACGTTATACACGATCGTAAGCTCTCGTCAGCGATGATATAAATTTCCCAATACTGAATACGTTTTCAAATACATGCCTCGCATTTTCGCCCATTCTTTTGCATTCTTCAGCGGTGAGTACATTGAGCTGTTCTGCAAGTCGCTTCCCAGTAAGTTCACGTAGAATGATTCCGTTGTATCCGTGTATGACTTGCTCTGGAAGTGAACTTTGATTCGAAACAACGACGGCTTTTCCGGCTCTCATCGCCTCTATTGGCACAAGCGCCAGGCCCTCCCATCGCGACGGGACAACAATAACATCCATCTCGTTCATCGCTCCTCGGGTAAGAGAAGAGTCCAGCCAGCCGTGATAATACAGCTGAGGCATCGTCGCAATCTGAACGCCTTTTCTGACTGCGGCGCCGAAGACGTGGATCTCAATATGGGCTTCCAGAAACGGAACAGCCTCAAGCAAAACATCGAAGCCCTTTTGATAATCTAGCCTTCCGAAGTAACCGACCTTGATTGACTCCGCTGTGACAGGGCGCTGCGGTTGCAATTTTGGGACGAGGGCATTTTTTATAACTTCCTCGTCCTCTGTGATGCCTGTATAGACGAACTCTATTTTTTCGGACGGAATTCTGTATTTCTGCGCTGCCCTAATCTCATCAAACGACATGCAAAAAATTGTCGAGCAACGATGTGCGAGTGCTCGCTCGACCGTGCCGTAGAGCAATTTACTAACGAACCTCGCATCCTTTTTTAGAAATGACCACGCGTGCGGCGTATAAAGGATCCGTACGCCTTCGTGTGTGCGCAATCGGACGTACAGGCCAGGGAAAGAGCTATGACAGTGGACGACGTCAGCTTTCGATTCACAGATCAAATCTCTCAGCTCATTCGCAATCGAGAAGAATTGCCACGGTTTTCGACTAGAAATATAATCGACGAGCTCGATCGGGACAGGTGGCACCCACCCGTCCAACTTGCTTCGATCGCAAACTAGAATTACCTCATGCCCAAGTTCTATCTGTTGCGTTGTGAGGGTCCGAATATACGTCGCGATACCGCCCGTCCATGCTTCCACGACATGTACGATTCTCATCTTGCGCTCCTTTCGCAGTCGAATAGCCGTTATAACTAATCACGCCGTAATACAAACGTTAATGGCAGAGCGAAGAGTAAAATCCATCTCATAACGTAGTAAGCAAGTACGTTTGAATCAAACAAAAAGAATAAAAATGGAAGCGGGGTCAGTACAACTTTAAGTGGCGTCCATCGTCGGTTTTGTGTTCGTTGTAACTTGCGCAGAAAAACAAGCATCAATGCCGGAACCGCGAAAGAGCTTACATACCCGAATATGCCAAAATTGACGAGCATTTCTCCCGGCATTCCAAACAGAAGTGTCGTCTCTTCACTGTTTCCGGATTCCGAAGCTCCGACGATCGCAGTTTTTTCTTCGACAAAAGTAGAGGGGCGATCATTCCATACGAACCTCGGAATTATGGCGGATATTGCGCCTAAGAAACTCCGTCCTAGCGGCAATGAGTAGGCTGGTTCGGTGACGACACTCAAGGCTGTAAGTTGAACATCAAAACGTGAGAGATCCCGGAATAGCAAAAAACTTAGCGGACCCATCGAAAGATGCAACTGTCTTTTCTCTTCGAAATTCTGACTAAACTTGCGTAGATTGGTGTAATCGATTCCAAATTTCAGCGGCATGAGAGCAATCGCCAGGAAAAAGACGCAGAGTGCCATAGATCTCTTCTCTTTTAAGCTGAAGGATTTTACTAGCTGGTCGTGGAGGAAAAATGAAAATATCAAAACAAGGAGCATTCCCTGTCGATTTCCGAATACGCCAGATGATAGCCATCCGAGTGCAACCAATTGCGCGACGTTTGCAAGTTTTATACAAATTCCCTTCCATGGGCGTAATGTAAGGCACACAAAGATCCAAAGTGGCGCAGTATTGGCCAACGCTTGTATTGAACCCAGCCCGTTCAGTGGGTCGAATTCTTGTACGCCGCTTTGAATACGCTGGCGATATAATTCCACCACCGCATGATATCCGCCGAGCTTGTAATAAATGAAAGCGAGCCCTGCCAATGCAATTAGAGCCATCACGTACACAGAAGACTTGGCACGGATGAGCACACGTACCTGAGTTAGTGCGACATCGTTATCGCGTGTTGATCCTAAAATTAAAACCGTGACCAAAAGACCGGCTATGTTGAGCGCGAACCAAAGAAAAACAGTTGGATTGCTCTCGCGGAGGAGAGGCAGATAGATCGAATCACGAGTAGCCAACTGCCATAATGGTAGGACGAAAAATTCCCCAAGCAAGAAAAGCTTGTATAGCCGCATAAGGGGGTCGCGCGGCCGGATCCCCATAATGCAAAGCGCGGCAATGCATGCTAGTACCTCAATGCTAAGAGAAATCCGACCGAGGTATGCTTCAGTAAAAAGACAGCCAGCAACGACGCCACTGATTAAAATCGCGGCGATAGGCTTTGCGACTCTTTGAAGCGGATTATCACGATTTGCGAAAAGTTCAGGTGTCATCGGATTCTCCGCCTTTGCGGCACTCCGTAGGCGTAATCTTTGTAGCGGTAATTGGCGTACTTGAGGCGATAGTTCGCCTTCGCCAAGCTGACGCAATTCAAAATCAATCCTCGGATCGGCGAGTGGGTATGCGACAATCGCTTCAGACTTTCAGTTATCTCTCCCACGCCGCTCTTTTTAAATCGGACGACAAGAAAGGTAGACGCACAAAGCGGTGCAACGACTGCCGCATCCGATACGGCTAATACGGGGGCCGTATCGATCAACACCAGGTCGTATCTGTCGCTGACTTTTTCGATAGACTCACGCAGTGCGGGGCTTAGCAATAGGTCCGAGGCATAGTCGGACTGTCCACCCGCCGAAACGAAATCCAGGTTAGGCGTAACCTCTCGGTGCACGACATCTTGAATTTCCGCTTCCCCACGCAATACCTCGGTAAGCCCAGGCGCTTTACTCGTTCCGAAACACTGATCCAAGCATCCTCGGTGTACATCCGCATCAATCACAAGGACGCGTTGGCCCCCTGCTGACATGACGGCGGCAAGGTTCGCTAGGATGAATGATTTCCCAACATTAGGTGTCGGGCCGGTGAGCAGCACGCGATTGTTTGCAGCGCCCGAAACCGACCGGCGCAGCGTTGCTCGCAGTGCGCGCAAGCTTTCAATAGATGACTCGTAGGGCTGGCGGAGAGCCAACACGTGTGCCCCGGCCTCGCGCGCGTCTATTGCCTTGGTTATCTTGTTTTGTAGCTTGGAAAACGGCACGGACGCGACAACGCTCAAGTTGGTTTGCTGTTCAATCTCTTGGGCGCTTGTAACACCCCCAAAAAATTCTTCTCGCAGAAAGGCATAAATCAATCCTGACATCATTCCCAAGATGGCCGATAGCGCAATAACCAGCAGTTTCTTGGGCTTGGCGGGCTCCCAGGGTACCCGTGCAAAGTCAAGCTTTCGAACCCTCCCAACTTTATCGAGTTCGACTAGCTTCAACTGTTGAATATTGTTTATCAACCCGACGTAAAGTGAATTAGCGACTTGAACCTCACGCTCCGCTCTCATCGTCTCTTGCTCTTTGCGTGGCAGCGCCTTCACACGTGCGTCGACGTCAGAAATTCGATTTTTCTGAATAACGATCTGTTCTTCGATTCCCTTCACAGCAGGATGTGCCGGAGAGAAGTGAGCCCTTAGGTCGGCTCGTTTCTGTCTCAGTAGCATGAGGCTGGCCTCTGCATCTGAGATCTGCTGTAAGTAGGAAGTTACTTCCTCGCTGAGATCGAAAGTTTCGTTTTTTGTTTTCAGTGACTTAAGGCGTGCTTCGGCGACCTCCAGCCCCGAACGCAGGGTTGGAAGCTCTGCTTCCAAGGATGCGCGGGATTTCGCGGCTTGCCGCGCGCGGCGCTCGATACTCTGTGTTACATAAAGGTCGCCAATCTCATTAAGAGTAGCTGCGACAACGTCTGGATCGTCGCCTTGCAACGCGGCGGAGAAGATCCCGCTATCTTTTCCTTTTTCCGTGATAACGAAATTTTTCTGAAGGATCTCTATCGCCTCCAGGACTGGGGAGCGATAGAGATTAAATGTCGTACCAGCATTAGCGCTAATGCTGTTAACTAAGATTTTGAAGTGACCCGTACTCTGGGTGAGGGAGAGAGTTTGCCCGACCATTCCGATGATAGGTTTGTCTAGATCAGACTTCGTGATTTCATATCGTCCGCTCCCTAGATAAGTTAACCTAAATTTTTCATCCTCGAGAGTTTGAGGAACATCGAAAACGGGAACATCAATACTTTCGGAACCCCACGCATATCCCCCAAAACCTAGCAAACCGGGATTTGAAAGGCCATCCGATGATTTCGCGATTCGTTCTCCAATCAAAGGAAAATAATGCGGTAGAGCGGTGATGTAGGTGTGCCTGCGCTCTACAACTGGGGCAATGACATTCCTTGACTGGAGAATTTCGGACTCCGCCGAGGGCGGAGTCTTAGCGTTAAGCAATAGCGAACCGTCTCCGAGAAGACCAGTATTTGACTCGTTATCGTCCACCTGCAACAGGATGTCCGCCTCGTAGGTTGGAGAGGCCAGAAATGCGTATCCCACACCAAGAAATAGGACCGCAGCCGCGATCCCACCGATTCGCCAACGGTTCGGAAGCAGAACTTCGAGGTACCGGCTTAGCTCCGAGCCTCTCGCCTTCGCATGAAATTCGTTCCTGGAAAGATTTCGATCGTTCATTGGTATTTTTGAGAATGTAAACATCGGACTTATTAGGTATGCAAATTAAATAGCTCTGCATACGAAGAGTCGAACTTTCGTCATTATCCAAGGGCGCGAAAAATACTCACATAGGAGTCCTCTCGTTGGACAGCTCAGGAACAAAGACTACCCAAAAAAGCGGCGTTCATTTGCGGTTGAGGATTGCTCGGGAGCACGGCTCTCGTTCACTACGAATCTGTGCGTAGTGTAATTTCTCGCGATTATTGCATTCTTGTGAAGGTAACTTTACAGCAACCAAATATGGGGACCCGAACGGATGGCTTTTTTTGATAGCTTTCATCCGCACTAAGCTAGCGCCTATCGGCAACCTGATCGGATCCTAAGGAACTATCATAGAAAGTATGCGTTATAGGTGCTGTCACCCATTGAAAGGCCGTTGGAAAGCGGTACAGCACTACCCACAAGGCGCGCCCTTGCGTTGTTGCGAAACGTTCGCTGGCCCCGTGCGAAGCGAAGCGTCGCGACGCATCCGGTATTTCGTTCATCTGGTTGCGGAACTGATCCGCACCAGTCACCCATCGGGTTCAAGGCGAGTGCCGATGTTCTGGCCTCCGCCCCTGGCTCACGTAGAGCCCCAGAAAACCCTCGGTACCAGGCCAATGTCCAGGGGTTGAGAAAACAATGTGGTTACCCGTTTGGGTACCAGGCTTGCTTGGGCTCATGGTCTGGGCGTTTCAGTCGTTACGCTGCATCGGGGATGGCCGGGGATGCGTCCCAATCAACTTGCTGGTTTGATGCCAACAAAGCCGCCGGGCTCGTCATCTCCCGCCAAGGTCAGCCGAAACATCGGTCGAGGTCAAAGGGTTTGCCCTCCCGCATCATGTAATAAGCGGCATGCGCGAGCTTGTGTGCGAGCGCCTTCATGGCCACAACAGGGTGGCGTTTTGACTTTTTGCGATCATAGAAACGCCTGGCCTGCGGACAGCAGCGCAGCGCTCCAGCGGTGGCCTCGACGAATGCCCAGGCAAGGTAACGGTTGCCGTTGCGTGCATTGCCTTCGCCCTTTTTCTTGCCGTTGGAGATGCGCTTGCTGTCCACGCAACGGCAATAGGAGCTGAAATGGCCGACGCTGGCAAAACGCGCGATGGTGCCGGTTTCAAGCATGATGGTGGCCGGAAGGATGTTGCCGATGCCGGGGGCGCTCTTGAGGATGTCGAACTGCGGGCGTAGCTTGACTTCTTTGTGGAGAATAACCTCAAGCGCTTCAATTTCCGCACATAGCGTATGGAGCACGGCGAGATTCGCCATCAGCGCACTCGATGTGCGGCGGCAACGCGAGTGCTCGCACTGCTACGTCGTCCAGACGCTGCACATGTTCTCCATTGATGCGTAGATTGAGCTGTCTGGCGAGCAGGCTTTCGATACTCAGGATGTTCAGAGTCCCGGTCGTCAATCACGACGACTACGGCGTTGTTCGAGTGCAGATCGATGCCGCTATACTTCATTTCAGCCTCCTGATAGGGTCGGTTGAGGGCTGCATCTCAACTCTAGACCCTGGCCGCCCCCTTTTTCTGGGGCGGCCAGGAGGCCTTTCAATGATTATCAACTTGGCGAGCATCAGACGAAAAGCCGGCAGGTGAACCTGTATTCCGATCCACGTTTTGCGTCCAATAGCGACTGAGGCCGTATGAAAACGGAAAAGTACTCGGTTTTCAGGTGTCGCTTTACCCCTCCCAACGCACTACCAAGCCGACACAGGACGATCTGAAGGGTCGCCTTTCGCGAACCTCGCGTTTGGCCTGCGTTTTCACACGGGTGCGCCGGGAGACCGGCAAGGAGTAAGTGGTGCAAGTCCACTGCGATGAAGGAATAACGAACCACATCGGCCCCGAGCCGTGCGCAGGCATCCGCGAGGATGTCGGCGAAGCGTCGGCAGGGGTACGTGCAGGCCAGCCATTGAGCCACGATAGAAAACTGATCCCGGGTGCCGACGCTGTCTGTGTAGCGGAAGGCAAAACGTCCGAGCGCGCAATCGCGAGCGCCCGGATGACCCGGCGTGGTCGTAGAACCTGGCATGTACGCACGCTCCTTGTTCGGGAACCGGGAGATCTCCAGTCTGGCCTGTCGCAGGATGGACAGGTCCGCGTCGGGAAGGCGAGGAGCCGTAGCCGATGATGAACGGACGGGAGAAGTCAGACTCCGCCATATTAGCGACGAAGCCTGCGAACAAGGCTGGGGAACCAGCTGCGGAGTGGGTGGAGCGAAGGGCGGGGACCAAGGGGAACATGGGTCAGCCACACACGCACCGGGCTCAGAACCGGGCAAGCGTGCCACAGGGGCTGGAACGTGTACGGCAAGCTGCAAGACAGCGGAAGAAGGAGCGGTTCACCGCGCTTCTACACCACGTCACAGTCGACCGACTTCGGATGACATCGTTGTCGGCTTCGAGCACGAAGCCGACGCGCGGCGCTTCTGGGACGCGATGCGATCGAGGCTGGAAGAGTTCTCGCTTGCTTTGCTGCTCGATCCTGTCTGCATGACAGCGCGCCGGAACAGTCTCGTGGGTCTGCTTGTCAGGCGGCAATGCCGCGTTTTCCTTGTCGACCTGTGCGTAAATCTGATTGGTCACGTCCGCCACGGTCTTTTGGTTTTCTTCGAATCGGGACGTCAACTGCACTCCGTAGACGACCAGCCACAACAGAATCGCCGCGAGCAGGGTGATTGCGGCGCCCGCCCACGCCACAAACTTATGAAAACGGCGGAATCGCTTTGCGCTAACGACAAGACCTGGATACGCCGTTCTCGCCACGAGGGCACGCGCGCGGGAACCCACTGTCGATGCCGCTTGACGCGCCGCGCCTTTGATCTCCTCAAGAAAGATGTAGGTGTAGGTGATCGTCAGGCCGCACGCCGGATACGCGACCGAGTTCAACTTGTCCTTGACGTACAGAAGAAGTGCCGCGCTATCGGCCTTTTCCGCCGTATTCTGTCCGGTCGGTGGCGGAAAACGCAGTTCGCAGATGCGTTCGGCGACCTAGTAAGCAGTCGGAAGCGCGCCGTTCCCGTCAGTTCGATCCGGGAATTTGACATCGTCGATATCCCAGATGTGCGAATCGGGCCGACCGGATATGAAGTCGAGCAGCAGATGGACCTCGTTGAGATCGCGTTTGAAGATGAGCTCGTCGAAGGTGTTTGAAGCCGGCTCGCCGTCCGTCACGGCAGCAAGAATAGGAGTGGCCATCGCTTGGCTCCGAGTCGCAGGCTAGTTGCCGAAAGAACTGGGAATCAGTGCGGCTCCGCGCTGGTAGGCGTCTTCAAAACGATCCAGTCCATTTGTGCCGCCGTTGACCAGTTCCCGCGCACTGGCCATATTGCCCGCGAGCAGTGCGGTTTTGATCGCCAGCTCCATGTCCGCGAGGAACAGCGCGAGCAGATCCGCCGCGATGGTCGCGTCGCCGGCCAGGTCCGGATTGGCGATCAGGTCAACGGGCTGCGAGAGCTTCGGTCCGTACGTCGCGTAATTCGACCGCCCAGTGAGCTGGATGTAACCTCTACCCTTGAACTGCTCCCCGTCCGGCGCCCCCTGGTTACCCGGGTCTTTGCGGTTGTCGTATAGATCGAAGGGGTGACCTGACGGCGACGTGTTGAAGCGGGACTGGCCTTCGCTGATTGGCTCGAAGCACTCCACTTCGGCGCGCACGGTGGAAAGCGCCATCAGGACCATGGACTTGTCGGCTAGGTTGTTCGTCACTAGCGCAGAAAGCACCGACGGCAGATTGGCTTTGATATTTCCGATTGGCGTCACCGGGAACATCTGGCTGACGACCTGGACGGTTACCGCAGGAATAGCCGACGGTAGTTCGTTCGAATCGGCAAGACCGAGTGCTAGCAATGTACGCGGTCCTGCCACCCCGTCGGGCAGCAAGCCTTCGCTCTTTTGATATGCGATGACTGCCGCGACGGTAGCTTGTCCATACACACCGTCGATCTCTCCAGGGTTGAAGCCATTTCGCGCGAGGCATTGCTGCCAGGTTTTGACGTCATCGCCAGTATCGCCTTGCTGAAGCACGTCGTTTTGCATGGCCTTTTCTCCTCGTCGCCTCCGTTGTCAATTCAGCAATCTGGATATGCAGACAGGAGGCGATAGTTCGTCCGTCACCAGGACCAGGCGATCCGTTATGTGAGTTGGCGCACAGTTTGGGGCGATCGACTTCGATTTCCGTGATCTGCATCTGGCTTCAGTTGCGGGCTAAACTTCAAACGGTCAATCTGCCCTTCGCTTTAACGATAAGCATTAGACTTTGCAAATGCGCCGTCATGCATCGACTTGTCGCATTCGCTCCAGGGTGCCGCCAGCACGACGCAAGTGCCGCCTCTTGAAACACGCCTGAAGCGGGAGACGAATCCTTCCGCAATGTGTCTGCAGCCATGCAACCGAGTGCGAGGCCAGCCGGTGAAAGTTTGCCTTTACATATGTGCCATCGCGTTGTCGATACTGTCAGCGCGATCTCACGGCCAGGCAGCCAGTTATCCGCCATTGCCGGCGCTCAATATCGATATCTCGCAGACGTCAGTTTCCGGCCTCTCGTCGGGAGGGTTCATGGCGGTGCAGCTGGCCGTTGCGTATTCCTCGATCATCAAGGGTGTGGGCATCGTCGCGGCCGGTCCATACTATTGCTCGCAAAACAACCTCCTGATCGCCACGTCCCGATGCTCGTGCACCATCCAGCCGACCAGCGCCTGCCGGGTCTCTACTGACAGCACCGATGTTCCGAGACTCGTCTCGCTCACGAGGACATTTTCGGGCACTCACATGATCGACGATGTCGCGGGTATCACCGGTCAACGCATCGTCACGATCACAGGGGCGAACGATGCGACTGTGCCATCGCGCATCGTCACCCAGTTGCAGCAGTTCTATGCGGCACTCGGCGTACCGGCGCAGAGCATGACGCACATCGAAATTGCCGATGCAGGTCACACCATGCCCACCATCAACTATGGGGTGGCGTGCGCAAAAAGCGAATCGCCGTTCATCGGCAAATGCCATGTTGATGGCGCGAAAGAGATACTGGGCTGGATCTACGGCCCAGATCCGCTCGTGCCGTCCGGTGCTGAGACGCCACAGGGGCGCTTCATCCGCTTTGATCAGAGCCGCTATCTGCCGGCGAACCGTCCATCGCGTTCTAGCTGGACGACAGGCATGGACACCACTGGATGGCTCTATATACGGAACACCTGTGAGGCCGGTGCGTCTTGCCGGCTGCATGTCGCGCTACACGGTTGCAGGCAGGGTCAGACGTACCTCCCGCTCGACTCGCGACCTGGCCTCTTCTATGGCACGACATTCGTGCGGCACGCGGGCTACACGCAATGGGCGGACAACAACCGGATCGTCGTGCTCTATCCGCAAGCAGTATCGATTCCAGGACTCAACCCAAACGGATGCTGGGACTGGTGGGGTTACACGAATCGTCATTTCGCCGACCAGCAAGGCGTTCAGATGCGCTCGATCCGCAACATGATCGGACAGTTGACGTCGGGCGCGAAACATTGATCGGCTGAACGTGCCAAACTGCGGTGAATCAGGAGTGGGCAGGCCATGGGACTCGCGACGCTATGTTAGGCAGCAGCTACGGCCGTCATCGCATTGCTGGTCAGTGCCGCTCACGCGAGCGGGAGCGGCGTTCGGCAGTCCTGGCGTTGCCGCGAAGCACGGACCCGCGCAGAAACCCCTTTTAGGAACCGCGCCTGGTCCAGCTTCGCAAATCTATTTCACCGGTTGCCGTAAAATCTTGTCGGAGGGGTACTGCCCAGTGCTCGATACGACGGAGACGATCGATCTTCAGTTTCTTGTCGCCGACGCAGCCGGCACCTTCGTTGATGAGGAGAAGCTTACGCCGTACACGGCCGCGCGAACCGATCCGCGCACCATGAGCTGGCAGGTAACGACTGGCAATGCTTCCCACAACTGACAGATCAGCAAAACGGTGTGCACCGATCCCACCCGCAATTCATTGATCGAATGTGTCGCCTTCAAGGCTCTAACCGGTGCGGCACTGGGAAATTGGCGACTGTATCTGCTGCTCAAGTCGCATCTGGCAATGCCGGCTCAAGCAATACGGCTTACAAAATGCTTTTTTGCTCGGACTGCGGCTTCACAGTCAATCGACTGCGCGTTTTGCGTAGCGGCTCGTCGCGTCATCGACATACACCAGCAGCTTGAACGCTGGCGCCCGGTCCTCGAACCAGCGACGGACGCTGCCGGCGCCGCACCCACAGCCCGGCGTCTCTCATGAGCCGTCTGACAGTTCTCTTGGCAAACTGGATACCATGTCATTTCCATGATTTAACATAAAAGAAATGATCATTTGTCGTTCGCATTCCTATGTTTTATGGGGGGCAGCAAGTTATGTCTAGCTGCGCCAGCATCAGCTGACGCGCACCGACGGGGTGAGGGTTCCAGGGATCTTCCGCTGCCGTTTGGGGATGTCATACGGGAATGACTCATCGAACGCGTCGATCATGGGCACGCGGCAGAAGACGCCCGACGCGAGTCCGGTGCTGTTCGCCCCCGAGGGGCGGCAAGCGCTTGCAGTCTCTGTCAAAATAGAGGCATCCGATTGTCAGTTCCTGCGCATACCATTGCGGCTTCGTCGGGCCGCGTGTCGCCGCCACCGTGCAACCAACAGTGCCGAAGACGGCAACAGGAATCCAAACTTCGAGCGATAGCAGGAAGAACCGTTACAGCAGGCACGACATGGCACACGAGCGATGCGAACAATGCGGCAACCCGACTCCGCCTTGGGACATCATCCACTGTGGCTCCGGCGATGGCACCTATGAATTGCTCTGTACTTCGTGCTTCAATGCCAGGATTGCCGAGTCCACCGGATTCACCGGTTTCGAGGACGTCCGACTCGATCCCATCCGGATGATCGACTGCAAGGGTGAGACCCACCAGTTCCATTTCCAGCTCCGGCTGCTGGGCGACCGGGTTGCACTCGATGCCTTTGAGCTCTGCGGAGAACTTCGCGCCGGATATGGGTTCCAACTGATCGGCGAAGCCGACGACGATGTTCTCGTGCTGCTGGGGCGCCTCGTCGAAAAGATACGTCGCGCGCTGTCGGTCAGGCACATCGATTTTCATGAACGCCAGATCATCGACAGCACGGTGCGTGGGCGTATCGAATGGGACGAGTCGCAGGCAGGATACTTGCCGCTCGGGGTGGTCGACGGCAAGGAGGTCTCGTGGAACGAGCTTGGGCGAATGCTCATGAGCATGTAAGGATGGCAGTTCCGGCTCGATATCGCTGATCCGAGCGAAGAGCTTTGAATTGCGATGCCGACGCTGCGGAATGGGCGGCCAACGTTAGCCCCGAAACGGTATACCAACCCGGCCGCTCGAACGTGGCAACGCTATCGGAGGAGAGCTATGGTCGCAGTCAGACACGACGATCTTGCTATGGCCTTTGACTTCGTCAGCTACGCGGGGCCAATGGAGCATAACGCGTATGTCTCGCTCGATACGGGCAAGATCTGGTGGACTTCCGATTCCAGTGACGCGTTCGACGAGGAGCTCCCTGACGACCTTGAAACTTCAGATCGTTATCTTGCGATACCGCATAAGAACGAGCTCGATCTCGGAAGACGCCTCGCCTTGCGCTTTGTCGCACAGGAGTTGCCTGCGCGTTACGAGCAGGTCGAGGGATTTTTCCGGCGGCAAGGGGCCTATGCGCGTTTCAAGGGTTTGCTCGAGCGTGAAGGCGTTCTCGAGCGTTGGTATTCGTTTGAGGCCGATGCTGACGAAAGTGTGCTGAGGCAATGGTGTGCCGAAAACGGGCTTGAGCTAGTTGAGATGTGACGGGCGGCGCTGTTTCAACGCCGAATCCTTTACGCTGGATGCGCGGCTGTCTGGTCAGGCGACGCGATGAGCCCGAGCAAACGTCAGGAACTGCGGCTTCGCGCGGCATGTACCACAGAACAGGGCCGGATGCCCATGAATCCAGGAGGCTGATGCGATGGCCGCACCGAGTTTCGTCTATACGATCTCCTGTGTCGCAAAGATGCTCGGAGAGCCGGAGGACTGGCTGGACGAACTGGCGAATATGAATCTGGAGCCAGAGGACGGGTGTCTCGGGATCATCCACGATCTGGACGTCCCCGCTGAGCAGTTGGTCACGGTAACCGCGTTCACGGATGCCGGGATCGAGGCGCTCAAGGAACTGGTTGCTGAAGCGAAGCGGCAGTCTGGCGGGACGGTCAGCGCTCGTAGATAGGCGGCGCGGGTCAGGAGAGCGCGCCTCCTGCGCCTTAAGGCACCCAAAAGCCCTCGGGCGGATGGGTGTGCAGCAGGGGCTCGAAAAAGCGCGAGATGCGTACACGCCCCGGCAGACAGGGGCGTCATCGCAGGCACCATTTATCGGGCAATCGTCCAGTCGCCCGTGTGGCTCACTGGCCGTGTGCGTCGGGCAAATCGGGTCGGAGTTCCGCCTCGATCTGGTCGATGGATGGCAGCCCGCTCTCCAGCGATTCAGGCACATGGCGCAAAAGCTGATATTCGGCGACACCCATCGGTTTGGCCACGCCGCGCAGCGCGTATTCCGCCACGAGCCGGTTTTTCTCCTTGCACAGCAGCAGGCCAATGGTCGGCTGGTCTTCCGGCGCCTTGACCTGTGCGTCGATCGCGGAAAGGTAGAAGTTCAGCTGGCCTGCGTACTCGGGCTTGAACGGCGTCGTTTTCAGTTCTTCTGTGGCGTTCGGCGTTATGTGGTGTAGTTCGAGCATTCGCCTGCAAAGCCAGCCCATCCGCAACATTTACGCCACATAAGGAGATCTGGCTGCATTGTAGAGCCTTGTCCGTCCTTGCGGAGGAGGCTCTGCCATGTTTCAACAGATCTACGAACGCTCCCACGCGCTTGACCGTCAATTGAGCGGTCCCCTGGTTCAGGAGCGGCTGAGGTATCTGGAATATCAAGCGAAGCGGGGAGCGGTCCGGCGTACGCTCCGGGAGATTTCGGTCTATTTGCTGGTCATCATCGAGCATTTACCTCTGCGCAGAAAGCGTGTTGTCAGCCTGCAGGAAATCGAGGTCGCGGCCGCTCATTGGGGGCAAGACCAATCACGGCGGTTCGGCCGCCAGGAACCACTGATGTCGTTGTCCCGGAATCGTTTCCGGCGTCATGCGGTGGGTTGGCTGTCATTTCTGGGATGGCTGAAAGCCCCGGTCTGCGCTCCGGAGGCACCGCAACTGGCGGCCTATATCGACTTTCTCCGAACCGAGCGAGGACTTTGCGAGGAGACGATCGAAGGCCGCCGGCACAACGTCGCGCAGCTTCTCGAGCAGATGAAGGAGCGAGGTCATAGCCTGAAGCAGGTGACGCTGGCCCAGCTTGATGCCCTGCTGCTCGAACGGTACGGCGAAAGGCACTACGCGCCGCGGACCATTCAAGGCCACGCCTGCGGATTGCGTGCCTTCTTCCAGCACGCAGAAAGTCGGCACTGGTGCCCACCGGGAATCGCCCAGGGTATCCAGGTCCCCCGCGTTTACCGTCACGCGACCCTGCCATCGAGCCCCTCCTGGCAGGACGTCCAGCGTCTGCTAAATACGACCGAAGGGTCTCGTCCCACTGACATCCGTGACCGGGCCATCCTGCTGCTACTGGCCGTTTACGGGCTGCGTTCGGGAGAGGTCCGCCGACTGCGTCTGGAAGATCTCGATTGGGAGCAGGAAACGCTCACGATCACCCACTCGAAAAGCGGTCGCTCCCAGACCTACCCTCTCAGCCGAACCGCAGGACAGGCGATCATCCGGTATCTCAAGGAGGTCCGCCCTCAGTGCTCATGCCGTGAGATCTTCCTGCCCATGAGAGCGCCTCTGCGTCCATTGAACAGCAGCGCGATCTTCCAACTGGTCAATCGCCGCATGAAGGCCCTCGATATTCCCGTCTTGCATCACGGCCCCCACGCTCTGCGGCACGCTTGCGCCACGCGGCTCATCAACCAGGGGCTGCCTTTGAAAGCGATTGCCGATCAACTGGGCCATCGCAGCCTGGAGACGACCCGCATATATGCCAAGGTGGATCTGCCCCGTTTGCGTGAGGTTGCTCGGCTCGACCTGGGAGGTCTGCTATGAAACTGGACAGTGCGATCAGCCAGTACATCGCCTACCGACGCGGAAATGGTGAACTCTACGAATCCAATGGGCGCATGCTCAGGGCCTTCAGCCGATCTCTGGGCCCTCACATGACCCTCGCCCGGGTTCGCTCCGCGCAGGTCAACCGCTTCCTCAACGGAGAAGGGCCTGTCACTTCGAACTGGCATGCCAAGCACCAGGCATTACGCGGGTTCTATCGCTATGTGATCAGCCGGGGATATGTGCAATCTTCCCCTTTACCAAAGGCCATTCCGAAGCGCCCCCCGCCTTTTGTCCCTTACATCTACTCGCGCGACGAACTGAAGGCGCTACTGTGTGCATGCATGACCTATCAGAAAAATCGCAGCCGGATCGACCCGCAGATGATGCAGACGCTGCTGGTGCTGCTTTATGGAACAGGGCTTCGAGTTCGCGAGGCCATCCGTTTGACCTGTGCCGACGTCGACATCAGTTCAAGCTGCCTGATCGTCCGGCAAACCAAATTCCGGAAAACGCGCCTGGTGCCGTTCGGAGCTGAAATCTGCGGAGCACTGAAACGCCATGCCGACCGACGGGAACGCGGCGCCCTTCCCGAGCAGGCGCAGACACTGTTCTTTGTCAGCCGGGACGGTAGACCACTCTGTCAATCCACGATCGAAGACGTGTTCGGAAGGATCCGAAAGGAAGCCGGGGTGCGTCGCACAGACGGCGCACGTTATCAGCCACGCCTGCATGATCTACGACATACCTTTGCCGTCCATCGGCTTATTGCCTGGTATCGCGAGGGCGCCGACGTGCAGACCTGGCTGCCCGTGTTATCGACGTATCTCGGGCACACCTATCTGGCCGCCACATCCGTGTATCTGACGATGACTCCGGTCCTGCTGGATCAGGCCAATCGCCGCTTCCAGCAATATGCCTTCCCGGAGAGCTGCCATGACTGATGCCTCGCTATTGGGACCGTGGCTGAAGCGCTTCCTGCTGGAGTACCTGATCAAGGAACGGAATCTGTCGCGCAATACCCAGAAGAGCTATCGCGATACCTTCCGTCTCCTGCTTCCCTTTCTTGTGCGTCAGGCCAGAAAATCCGCCGACCGGTTGACGATAGATGACGTTTCGGATCAAAGGGTCAAGGCCTTCCTGGCTGATATCGAGCAGACGCGCCATTGCGGGGTCGTGACGCGCAATCAGCGCCTGGCGGCGCTACGCTCCCTGGCGAATTTTATCGGCCAGAACAGCCCGGAGCATCTGCAGTGGTGCGGCCAGATTCGTGTTCTTCCCTTCAAGAAGGCACCTCGCTCCACCATCACGTACCTTGAAAAGCCGGAAATGGACGAGCTGCTTGCCGCGGCTCAGGGCCCCTCGGCGCAGCAACGGCGCGACCACGCTTTACTCCTGTTCCTCTACAACACCGGCGCGCGCGCCGATGAAGCCGCACAGGTCACCATTGCCGATCTGCACGTCGCGCTCGTACCCAAACGAGATCTGTCGTCAGTGACGATCCGGGGTAAAGGAAACAAGCTACGTCAATGCCCTCTGTGGCTACAAACGATAGCGGAAATCGTTCCGCTCATCGACGGACGCGGTTCCACTGAGCATGTCTTCCTGAATCGTCGCGCAGTGCCCATCACCCGCTTCGGCATCCATACCCTAGTGGAACGCTACGTGCAAAAAGCTGCGGTGAAAGTCCCTTCACTGACGCTCAAACGGGTCAGCCCGCACACCTTGCGCCACACCGCTGGAACACATCTGCTGCGTGCCGGCGTCGACATCAATACCATCCGTGCCTGGCTTGGACATGTCTCCATCGATACGACCAACATCTACGCCGAAACAGATCTCGCAATGAAAGCCAGGGCGCTTGCACTGTGCGAAGTGAGTAGAACCGCTTCCGCGCTTCATTGGCGCGACGACAAGGGGCTGATGAGCTTCCTGCACGATCTATAACCCGCCGGCTTATGTGGCGTTCAATCCATCGACAGGGCCCAGCGAGCAGCCGCTTTGGCGCTGAACGCCACATAACGCCGAACGCCACAGAAGATCTGAAGGTGGGGCGCTTCAGCTATGCGGACGCAGGACAGATGCACCTTTATCTGAACTACGCGCGTGAACACTGGATGAAACCCGGAGAGAATCCACCGGTCGGTCTGATCCTGTGTGCCGAGAAAGGCGCAGCCGAAGCGCACTATGCGCTCGACAACCTTCCGAACAAGGTTCTCGCGGCGGAGTACCAGACGGTCTTGCCAGAGGAAGCAACGATCGCGCGGGAGCTTGAACGCACGCGGGCGGAATTGGAAAGGCGCGCCAGTGGCAGTTGACGTCGGGTCGCTGGTCAGAGCGGCGGTGGCGTAAAACGTATTCAATCTTCACTTCGCGTCGACGCCGTCGAAGTCGCTGCCTGCATCTTTGCACTACACCTCATTTGGCACCGCGTGGACGGCGGAGCGTGGTTGGCTGCGCGACGTGCGGCGCAACTCACTGTCAGTCGGAATCACGTTCAGTGCTTCGCCACAAACCGTCGTGCAAACACGAAGGCTGTCGGCGAATCGTCGAGGAAGAAACGGCTCGCCCGTCGCGGAACTAGATCCACCGCCACCTCGCGAACGGATGTGTGGTTTGCCGTCGGAAAGGACGGCAACCGCCGTAGAACGTGTTAAATCTGTCTCAACTTCGTCAATAAATTCGTCACTTCGCGTCGGTGCCTTCGAAGTAGCCGGATGGTACCTCCGTCTCAAGCCTGACCATCAGTTCACTTAGCGCCGAGCGGGCTGCTGGGGTAGTCCGCTCGGCTACGTGCAACGCAACTAACCGTCAGTCGCTTTAATCATTTCCACCAGCTTCGCCACAAACCGTCAGTGATTCGGAAATCCCGGACGCAGGCGGCCAAGGCAAAATCCGAATCACCGGTTCGGATTTTCTCGCTTCAACAGTTGGCTCAGCGCTTCCCGTCGTACTGGACGCATTTTGTGCGACTGATGCGACGGACGCGTTCGCCCGAAGAGCGGGCATTTTACGAAACGGAAGCATTGCGCGGCGGCAGGAGCGTGCGACAGCTCGAACGCCAGATGGGCAGTCAGCTCTGCACGCGGACACTGCTGTCCAAAGACAAGCGTGCGATGCTCGAAAAGGGTGCCGTTGCCCAACCCGGCGACACCGTGACGCCCGAAGCAGCAATCAAGGATCCCTATGTCCTCAAGTTCCTGGACCTGAAGGACGAATACTCCGAAAGCGACCTTGAAGAAGCGCTGATTTATCGGCTCGAGGACTTCCTGCCTGAACTGGACGGCGACTTCACATTCGTCGGGCGGCAGCCGTAGAACGTATTAAATCTGTCTCAACTGCGTAAATAAATCTATGGTCCCTCCCATTTTTGCAACCCTGATCATCGAAAACGTGGTGGGCTTGCGTAAATCTATTCGGCGTCGTTTTGGGGACTGCTCCCCGCGCCACGATGACACTCGCGCCCGACGGTCCTGAAAAGTGTCTCGGCTTTGGAAAGCCTTTATATTTGCCTGGTTGTCCGTCAGGCCGGTAGGCCGTTCACGTCATCAAATTTCAGTCGTCGCAAAACCAGTTGTGCAGTTCTTCAATCCGCGAGCTGAGCGCTCAGGCTGCAGCCACCGTAGATCCGGCGTCGAACAGTGTGTGGCGCGTAACTATCGCCCACGCCGTTCGGGCCAGCTTGTTGGCCAATGCGCAGGCAACAACGTTTGAATGTCGCCGCGTTAACATCGTTCGAACCCACTCCGCCAGGTGGCCCGTCTGCTTATCGAGCCGCAGCATGTAGGCTCGAGCGCATGTGACCAGCAAACGCCGGATGTTCTTGTCGCCACGCCTGCCGATACCAAGCAGGTTGGCCTTGCCGCCTATACTGAACTGTCGCGGAACGAGGCCGATAGAGGCGGCGAAATCGCGACTACACCTGTACTGTTTTCCATCACCCATTTCTGCCGCCAGCACGCTGGCAGTGATCTGGCTGACACCAGGGATCGTCAGCAGACGCTGGCCGATTTCATCGTCAGCTAGCTGGCGCGCGACGTCCTTGTCCATTTCACCGATCTGTGCACTCAGGTACTTGAAGTGGGGGTGACCCGTTTCCGTGGACGGTTAAGCAGTTGAATTTTGAATGGGCTGATTCCCTCCGGTTTGGGCAGTGCCGCGAGTTGTCCACGGCCGGTCGGCGGGTCGCCTGTTACGACCACGACGCCGGCCGGCGGTGGGCAACTCGCCAGTGATGCAGATTCGGTTTTGTTCGTCATGAAGTTGCTCGTAGCGCATCGGCGAGCGGTAACCGATGCCGCTATGACGACGGCCGACGTTGTACCAACCTTCGATCCACGAGAACAGCGCTTGCCGTGCCTGTTCACGCGTATCGAAGCGCATGCGTGTGAGCAATTCGCATTCGAGTGTCGCGAAGAAGCTCTCGCACATGGCGTTATCGAAGCAATCGGCCACCGTCCCCATCGACAGACGCACGCCAGCCTCGCGGCAGCGGCGGCCGAAGGCGATCGATGTGTATTGGGCGGATTCAACCGGTCGTCGCAACACTAGATTGTTGAACAGATTTTAGGTACTCGTCCAGAGCTTCCGCAGGCGTCTTCCAGCCGAGCGTTTTCCGGGGCCTGGTATTCAATATGTTAGCAACGGCTTGGATCTCTCGAGCACTCCACCGAGACAGGTCTGTGCCCTTTGGAAAGTATTGTCGTAGAAGGCCATTGGTGTTTTCGTTCGTACCGCGCTGCCATGGGCTGTGCGGGTCGGCGAAGAATACCTTCACGCCGGACTCGATAGTGAAGCGGGCGTGATCGGACAGCTCCTTGCCACGATCCCAGGTTAATGATCGCCACAACTGGGCAGGCAGGTCCGCCACGGTCTTCTTGAGTGCGTTGGCCATCGTGACAGCTCCGTAGCCGGCCAGCGCGGGTCCGTTTTTCGTGCGCGGAATCAGTCCATAGCCTTTCTCCCGGGGTAAGTGCACGAGCATCGTGAAACGGCTTGATCTTTCCACCAGCGTCCCAATGGCGGATCGGTTCAGGCCAATGAGCAGGTCGCCTTCCCAATGGCCCGGCACAGCACGATCTTCCGCCTCTGCAGGCCGACTGGAAATCATCACCTCCTCGCTTACGTGCGCCCACGCCTTGGCACGCGCTCTCGCTCGGGGAACGCGCAACGCACGACCGGTGCGCAGGCAGCCCACCAGCTCGCGCTTGAGCGCGCCGCGCCCCTGAATATAGAGCGCTTGATAAATGGCTTCGTGAGAGATGCGCATACACTCATCGTCCGGGAAATCTACCTGCAATCGATTGGCAATCTGTTCAGGTGACCAGCCGTTGACCCACTTTCGGTCACCGCGATGTGGTTTATTTCGCCCCTTGAACGGCGCCTGCCTGGGCCCGGCAATTTCACGACCATCAACGTCATGTACTTTGCCCTCCAGGCGCTCCTGTACATATTGACGCAGCCGTGCATTAGCCGCCAGCTTCGCTGGCTTTGGTCGTTTAGCGAACCGTTCCGCCTTCCACTGCGCGACCGAAGCACGATACTCGAGGCACCCACCACGGGTCGCCGCATTGCGCGTGAGTTCCCGCGAAACGGTTGATGGATTGCGTCCGATACGGCGGGCGATCTCGCGCACCCCGAGGCCCTGGGCAGAAAGCAATGCTATCTCTTCTCGCTCAGCGAACGACAAGTATCGACCCGCAATAGGTTTCGACATGAATAGTGGCATGCCGCCACGATAGCGGAACCAGCGCGAGCCTACCGCTTGAGATGCGCCTACCGCCTCCGCTGCTTTCTCGCTTGTAATGCCAGTCGCGATCTGGTGCCAAAACCGACGCTCGATCTCATGTCCAAGTGATGGCGCGCCCGGCGAGTACATCGCTCCTCGCCCTGTCAACCGATACACCTGCTTTACACTTCGTCCCATGCAACACCCCTCGATAGAAGGTGTTGCGAC
>ABYL01000017.1 GCA_000173575.1 Burkholderia sp. H160
GGTACGGCGGCACTCGTCAAAGGCCAGTTGTTGCCAGTGGTTGGGAAACGCAAAGGTGCTGATCCACCTTCGATGTGCCGGACCCCAGTTGGCGCTGCCGGTGTAACGAACACCATGGGAGAGCAGAAAGGACTTGACCCGCTGACGCGCGTGTTTGAGATCCGCATTGGCGGCAGCCCACGCCCGGGCCAGATCCCGGAATGCCTCATCGTCGACGCCCGGCACGTAGACCGACGAGAGATCACCTGCGCGCAACGAGCGCACGAGTTTGAGGGCGTCGCGGCGGTCGGTCTTGACCCGCTCGCCTGGTTTCCTCGGAATCAGCGACGGGGCACATACCATGCAGTCGAATCCCTTCTGCACCAGTTGCCGGTAAAGACCATAGCCGCATGGCCCTGCTTCGTAGACGATGCGAACGTGCGTCGCCTTGGACTGCATGCGCTGGCACAGGCGATCGATGTCAGTCTTCGAAGTGCCGATCTTGCCCAGCAATTCCACCTCGCCTATCCCGACGGCGTAGGCTGCCGTGATGGATTCCTTGTGTGTCCGCACCCCCCCTCTTTCCATTGCGTGCCACCAGCGTGTGAGTCTCGAATGGTGCGAGGGCCCGTGCATTGCCGCCGAGCCGCCTTGCTCCGGCCGCTGTCGTATAGACGACTGGCACGCGGGGCAGCATCGCACGGCCGGCATGATCGAGGTTGTCGAAGTGTTGATCGTGACTAAGCAGCACGCCATCGAGTACCTCAATTTCTTCCACCGAAAGCGCCGGCCCCGAGGTCTTTTCGAAGCGCACCGGCGTCTCCTGGTAGAGACCCGGCGGATCAAATGTCGGATCGGTCAGAAGACGAACTCCAGCGAATTCGATCAGTGCCGTTGGGCCGCCTATCAGCGTAAGTGCGATATCCGAAGCTCTCATGTCGATTCCTTTTCAATGTCAGGACCTTCATGCTAGGCTGCATTCGTCTGTTCGAAAATTCCCAGAAATCTCACAATGGCCGATCATTTTCGAACACTTCTCGATTGGGAGGATGTTCGTGTCTTCGTTGCGCTGGTCCGGTACGGCAGCCTGTCTGCGGCGGCACGCGCACTGACGGTCACACATGCAACGATTTCGCGGCGTGTCCAGTCGTTGGAGAAGTCGCTGGGCGCAAAGCTGGTGGAAAGGCGGCCGAACGGATATGTGCTGACCCCGGCAGGAACCGAGATATTGTCGGTGGCCAGAGAGATGGAAGTCTCTGCCAGCAAGCTGATGCGGGGTGGCGCAGACGACACGCCACGAGGCCTCGTGCGCGTGAACGCGCCACCGAGCCTGGCCCAAGGCTTTCTCGCAGAGCCTTTGGCGGCGCTTACGGTTCTGCACCCGTCGCTCGATATTGACCTCTCGTCCGACTTTCGGGCCGTCGGCCTTGAACGCCGGGAGGCAGATATCGCTGTGCGTTTTGGACAAGCGAAAGATAGCGACGTGATTGCGAAGTTACTCGTGACCGCAGGATTCGGATTCTATGCGTCGGCGCAATGGCTGAAGCGAATCGAGGCCGGTGAGCCTCCGACGTTCGTCGGCTTCGACGAAGCAAATGCGTCTCTACCTGAGGCCGCTTGGCTTGCGCAGGAATTTCCGCGTGCACGCACAGCCTTTAGAGGGAACAGTCACATGACGCAAGCTGCCGCCGCCCGCTCGGGTGCCGGTGTTGCGTTGCTACCAGACTTCGTCGGGCGTCACGGTGACGGGCTGATCAAGTGCATGCTGGAGCATACTGCTCCGTCGCGCGAACTCTGGCTGCTTACGCAACGCGACGGTCGCAAGGATCTGCCAACAAAGACCGTTGCAGATTTTCTCCTCCGGTTCTTTTCCGACAACCGTGATCAGTTTGAGTTGACGCCACCAAGCGTGGATACGTGAGACCCCGAGAATACAGGTCTACTCGACCTTAACCCAGATCAATACCGACGAGCTTTCCTTGCCAGTGAGAGCGTTCCTGGCGGGCAGCGTCGTTGTGTACAAGGTCTTGCCCTCAATTCGAAACTGGCGCACCTGGGTCGTTCCCGTCCATGACTGGTTCCACGAAGCATCAACATGGTGACTAATCTTGTCGCCGTCAATGCTATAGGTCCCCGCATATGCGACGAACCCATTGTAGAGCTCGACGCGCTCGGCGTCGGTTGGTACGAAGCTGCTAGGCGCTTTTCGCCCTTCCTTGATCAGAATGGCGGACATCCGGCAGTCAGGACCATAGCTGAGATAACCGCTTGGATGCGCGCCGAACAACTCCGTCTTCTCGCCGGTAGCCAGGTCTTCGGTCGTGTTTGACTGGAGCGCCCAGGTTCCTAGCTGTGGTCCAACGCAGTTTTGCCGCTCTTGTCCTATTGCTTGCAAGCTTGCGACAGAAAGCACACAGCACACCATGAGAGCAAAGTGTTTCATCTGGCCTCCCTCTAAGTTCTTGCGCTTTGCCCCTATCACTCCGGTTTCACGGTATCTACCTATAGTCCCCTGTTCCTGCGGGCACTACTCCCAATCATTTACTGGAGCAATTAATCGCACATGAACCGTTATAGTTCGTGGTGTTCGGTCCCCGGGCGAAACATGAATTGGGAGCGCAATCGGGGTGTCGCCAATCTCGCAATTGTCGGAATTACGCTGGTCGGAGGTGGTTATGGCCGGGCGAACGTGGAAGTGAAAGAATGATGCCTCCCCGGCCCCACTGCGTCTCTCAACCGAGCATGCCGATCGTTTTCGCGCGCACCTCATGCAACAGGCATAACCGACCCACAAGGGACTGTCACGACTCGCCGAAACGGACGTTCAAAATGGAAGCCCGTGCTGCGTCCGGATCGCAGGCCGAACCTCGTATCATCGATGCCGTAAGCGATAGAGACCGTCCTGCCGGAGTGGTTCAGTGCGTGCAACTGGAAGACGTTTTTGGCCAGATCTAGCCCGATAGTCGCGATGTCCATGATGAAGGCTCCTCACTGAATTGCAGCGCCAGACTCCAGTCTGGCACCAGTTCAGGGGCCACGGGAAAGTGGCGCCTCCATGCCATCATCTCGGTCGAAATGACTCATTCGCATTTGCGAATGTCGACGTTGACGCGTACCCGTTGTGAACGTCGGCGAAGCGACGTTCAGCCGCCGTACAGCGGCTAAGCGGCGACCGGCGGCTTTGGCCGAAAACCTGCCCGCGTCGCGATGTCGGCGAGTTCCCGATCCCTTCGCTAAGAGAGGCCGGCGGCCGCGCGGCCGTGGAAGCGGAAGGCTAGATGACTGCCATCAGTTCGAGGACTGCGGGGGCATTTTGGCCTGCACTCGCGCACGATCGTTAATCACATGATGGCGCCGGTTGTCAGTCAGCAACTACAGGCACAACAGTCAACCGCGCCGCTTTCTATCGAAGGGGGCCTACACGACGATGCCGTTAGGACCGCCCCTTCATGCCCGGTCAACCCGAGGCATGGCATGCACCCGGCTCCCAGCCTCCCGCCCTTGACCCGCGACCATAGCCGATAGCGGGCAGGC
The DNA here is from genome assembly GCA_000173575.1 of Burkholderia sp. H160. Taxonomy (GTDB): domain Bacteria; phylum Pseudomonadota; class Gammaproteobacteria; order Burkholderiales; family Burkholderiaceae; genus Paraburkholderia. The sequence goes on from ABYL01000017.1 coordinate 3,514, forward strand.
ATCAAGGGGCGAGGGACCGTGTTGCCCGCACCCCTCCCTCGCCTTTTTCCTTGACGCCCGCCCGCCATCGGCTCCTCAAGTCGCACGGGCGGGAACCCGGGAGCCTGGCGGCAGCAACGCCAACCCCGAGTTCCACCAGGAAGTGTCCAGCCGCAATGGCAAGGCGCCTCCCCTCGCCCGGTTCAGGTCCTCAACCTTGACTGTGGAGATTGCCATGCAACTCGCTTCCTCTTTCCATTACGGCTCCCCGATGCTTCGCGCTGACTCGCCCCTCTCAGACGACCAGATTCGCCGGGTTGCTCCCTCCATCTTCGCTGACGGCAAGCACGAAAGCCGTTCCGAACGCTACACCTACATTCCCACCATCGACGTCCTGCGCGGCCTGCGCAACGAAGGCTTTCAGCCGTTCATGATCTGCCAGACTCGTGTTCGCGATCAGGGCAAGCGCGAATTCACAAAACACATGCTGCGGCTTCGCCACGCCGACCAGATCTCCGGCGAGGAAGCCGACGAAATCGTGCTGCTGAACTCGCACGACGGCACCAGCAGTTACCAGATGCTGGCGGGCACATTCCGGTTTGTCTGCCAGAACGGCATGGTCGCGGGCGAGAACGTCGCCGATATCCGCGTGCCACACAAAGGCAACGTCATCCAGAACGTGATCAATGGCGCATTCGACGTGCTCGACGGCTTCGACCTGATCCGCGAGCAGAAGGACGGCATGCGCGCCATGACGCTCGATCGCGACGAACAACAGGCGTTCGCCCGATCCGCACTCGCGTTGCGTTACGACCCGACCGATGCCGAAGCGCCCGCACCCATTACCGGAAGCCAGTTGCTTTCCCCGCGTCGCTTCGAGGATCGCCGCGATGACCTCTGGACCGTGTTTAACCGGGTGCAGGAAAACCTCACGAAGGGCGGGCTGCATGGACGCTCGCGCAGTGGACGCGCCATGTCGACTCGCCCCATCACCGGCATCGACCAGAACGTGAAGCTCAACCGCGCGCTGTGGATGCTCGCTGACGCCATGCGCCAGATGAAAGCATAAACGTCGCAGGGGCGGCAACGTACCTCCGCCCCGCCCTACCTCGTTCACTCAGGACTCCTATCCGGGTCACGTCCTGATGGAATCCGGCAGCACCCAACCACCAGGACCCTTCCTTTTTTTGTTTTCGGGAGTCAGTCACGCAATCTCAAGTCGAAACCCCTACGGCAACCACTGACGAAACCGTTTCGCCGCTCGAAACCAACTTCGGCTACGAACAGCCGGTCGCCACCGTGCCGTATTCCAGCCTGCGGCCCTCGCCGCTCAAGGCCAGCACTACGACATAGCCCTTGCCCGCGTCGAAGATAAAGTCTGCCGGCCACCGGTGATTGCCTTTGACCAGAACGACGCGGCAGCCGACGTGCTCCACCACGCCGCCGAATTCATGGAAGGCGATACCGACGAGGTGTAAGCCGTCCGTGCAGACAGCGAGCCGTCTGCACGCACCCAATGGACGCCTGCCCACCATCCGGCCAGCGCGCCCGCACCCGCCGCCGCCAGCATCACAATCAGGCCGCCGACGACCAGCCCATAGCATGTCCGCACGAGTCGCCGCATGGCGACCTGCCCGAATGACGTGAGCGCGACATCGATCCGTTTCTGCTGCTCACGTACTGCGACAGTCGTCGCCCCCACGAGCCGGTTACCAGCAACGCGGGAAATGTGGTTCGCTGCCCGCTGCGTGAGTGTAGCCAGCACCTCGTCGTTCAGCGCCGCAAGCGCGGCCCGGTAGCGCGCTTGGTGCTCCGCGGTCATTTGCTCCGCCAGTTCGATCGTGGCCTTGCAGCGCGCGAGCGCGTCACGATGCTGCGTCATCAACGCATCCGTCGCTGCCCGCGCCTCCGTCCGCACGAGATCCATACTGCCCGCGCCCGCCTGCCGGATACGCTCCGGCATGGATTCGTAGAGTCGCCCGTAATGTTCGAGCATGACCAGCACAGACCACAGCGCATCGTTGTCGCGCAGGTTGAGCGCACTCGATACCCGACGCATTCGCAGCACACTGGCATCGTCGGGCAATTCGCCCGTGACGTCGAGAAACAGACAGGCGAGCGCGTCCACCGGCCTGCCCTGCCTGCTATCCATCGACCGTTACCTTGGCGAACATGGCATCGCACAACGAACGCCAACGCAATAGCTCGACCCGTTCACCGATATGCATCGTCGCCGCCGCCTTGCGGATCGACATGCGCTGACTGCGAAGCTCGTCCGCGACCCGATCCGCAAGATCAGGAAAATCCAGTGAGTGACCGCGCGATTCGACGCAACGGCGAAGCTGCGATCCCTGATACAGCGTGAACTTGTCCGCCGGACCGAAGTAGCCATTGCGTACAACGTTCATCACCGCGTCCGGGAACGTCTCGCTGAAAGCGCTCAACAGTTCGAGGCTGTCGCGTTGCCGGTTGATCACCCACAGGACAACAAGCCGGCGCCGAAGCTCGCCAAGCGCGCCGGTCAGTGTCGCCCCGAACTGCTCAACACCCGTCTGGCTCCGCGCCGCCGTGTTGACAACGATCGCTGCGTCCCGTTGCTCGTCGCAGAAATTGACAAGTCCGATCCAGCCGTCTGCATCGTCCAGGTTATAGGCGATGCAACGCATCTCATCCTGGACTGCTTTCATCACGTCCGGGTTGGCGGTATCCGTTTCCACCAGCGCCGCATGAATATCCCGCCGGAGCAGATAATCGGCCAGCGCGAGCGCAACAAAGCTCTTGCCCACGCCGCCCTTGCTGCCACCAACGAGATAGATGGGGTAAGTCGTCATGTCCATGTGAATCCTCTAAAGGTTCTCGGTGTCAGGCCTGATCTCGAATGAGAACGCGTCACGCATCACCATGCTTCCCGGCCTGCTACCCATCTTTCCCCCATCCTGCTTTTGATTCTCTCTGAAAGCCTCCGTGCGCGGTACATCTTCCTTGCTTACCCTTTTCGCACGGGGCGATGGCGCGGCATTGCCTCGTGCCGGTTCCTTTGTAGCCTGTCGAACTGGCCTGTCTTTCTTCAACGGGTATAGCGCGTACTTGACGGAGCCAACACTAAAATCGACGCCTTTCTTCCTTGCATGTTCAACGATTTCCTCCAACGTATATCCCTTCTTCCTCACCGCACCGATCACCAGACGCATCTCTTTCATCGCATCGGTGATAGAGACGCGCTGCTCGGCCTCTGGCTTGACCGGCAGTGATTCCAGAGAGCGGACAAGCTCATCCCATTGCGCCCAGGTATAGCTTTTCGCAACTTGCATCGCTCGCTCCGTCGTGCTCTCTTCATCCCATCTTGTTCACTCACGAAGACGCAGTCAACACATGATTTTTGCCGGATTTTCGCTATCGGAACATCATGGAATCAACCGGATCGCGTTGGAATAAAGGAAATATTTTGGACGCGTCTGCCACAAGCAACGGACGGGGCCGATGTCCGGAAAACGTAGCGAAGGGATTCCGGGCAGACCTTACGATGGCGCAGGTGCAGAACGATCACAGGGAACGGGCTGAATCGCTCTGGCCAACAGGATGCACACAATGGAACTGCGAGCCGACAAAGACACGATCGTTTCGCGGACCATATCTCTTGCTCTGCAAACTGCCGATGGCCGTGCCTGCATGCCTCCGGGAAAGACGCCGCAGATTTTGGAAAGCAACAGCCGCCCGAAGCGGAATTGACGTTGCCGATTCAACGCATGCGATTACCGACTCCAGCCGCCACCCGCGCAGACATCTGTCATTCAGGAAGCCGCAGTGGAACGGATCACTAAACAGAAATCGCCCTGCCAAGTATGCCGCCCCGATCGATCGACATCCCGCACCACGAGATACGGTTCGCGGTCGAGCAAAAGAAGACGTGCGGACTTGATAAGTGCATCCGGCGGACGCATCTAGCCACCTTACAGATAGTTCCCGGCCGACCTCGCTGAAAGCGCTTAGCCGTCAGACAAAAACGATATTAAAACGAGGGATGGCAGGATAGGCTACCGCCGGTTTTGGGCGCCATAGTCGCGTCATGAAGGTTCACCGGCGCGTACCAACCGCTCTCCAGCGACCGCGAGTCTTTCTGCCCTGCGTTATCTTGTCGGCGCCGCGGTCCCGATAGGAATGACTTGTGCCCCCACCTTGAGCCTGTCCAGATAGTCGGCCCACGCCTGCATCATTGCCCGACGCTCCTTGATGAACTTCGTCCGGTTATATGCCGCGCCAAGGTTGTCGGGTACCGTATGCGCAAGCTGATGCTCAATCACTTCCGGCTTCTGCTCGAGTTCCTCATGCAGGATTGTGCGCGCCATCGCCCGGAACCCGTGGCCCGTAATCTCGGTGCGGGTGTCGTAGCCGAGCCGCCGCAGCGCCGCATTTATTGCGGCGTCACTCATGGGGCGGTTCCGGTCGCGCGCGCCAGGGAAGACGTAAGGGCCGTTGCCGGTTAGCGCTTGCAGCTCTTGCAGGATTGCCACCGCCTGCGTCGCCAGCGGCACAAGGTGCTCTGTCCTTGTCTTGGTGACGAGATAGCGCCACTCCCTTCTGCCCAGGTCAAACTGCGACCACCTGGCCTGCCGCAATTCGCCCGGCCGCACAAAAAGCATCGGGGCCAACATCAGCGCACAAAGGACCGGAAAGGTGCCTGAGAAGCCATCGAAGGCCCGAAGCATTTCCCCAACCTTCGTTGGCTCGGTAATGGCGGCAAAGTGCGTGGTTTGGGATGGCGGGATCGCATCCAGAAGGTCGCGTGCCGGGTCGGCCCTGCAATACCCCTCCTTGATGGCGTAGCGGAATATGCGACTGATTTCGCTGCGTACGCGGTGAGCCGTGAAACGTGCGCCCCGACTGTCGATGCGCTTCAGGACCGTCAGAATCTCGGGCGCGTCAATTTCAGCGATGGGACGCCTGCCGAGCCAGGGAAACACGTCGCTAGTAAATCGTGCAAGCGTCTTCTCATACTGACCAATTTCTACATAGGTCTTGCGCTCGTCCATCCAGCCATGCGCAACCACCTCAAACGAGTTGGCAGCGGCAAGACGCACCGCTCGCTTTTCGAGTCGCTTCGCTTCGCCAGGGTCGATCCCGGCAGCCAGTTTCTCACGCACGTCGTCGCGCTTCTTACGTGCTGCGGCCAGCGACACATCAGGGTACACACCGAGCGCGAGCGTCTTGTCCTTCCCCGCGAAGCGGTAATTCATGCGCCAGTATTTCGAGCCCGACTTGTCGATCTGCAGATACATACGTCCGCTGTCAGACAGTCGGTTACCTGCACCATCGGGATTGAATCGGGCGTTCCGGACTTGCTTGTCGGTTAGCGGCATGGTGGTATCTCCCGATCGAGACTACAGAGATTCGGTCAGATACCACCAAAAATACCACCATTTTGCTCCGGCTGCCCATCGAAAGCCGCGGAACACACAGGCACAAAAAAAGCCGCGCAGCCTTATGGCACGGCGGCTTTACGGATTTCAGCGGAACTTGTCGGAATACTTCCTGGTGCCGGGGACCGGACTCGAACCGGCAAGCTGTGAAGCGGCGGATTTTAAGTCCGCTATGTTTACCAATTTCATCACCCCGGCAGGGGTCACAATCGCGCGTGGTCGCGAATTCTACCACTGGGTCGCGGGAGCCCCAAGAACGCCCGCCCCCCGCATTCATCCCGGGGTCACAAAGGTTCCCGATAATCCGCTCACGAAAACGATTACAGCGGACCGCAAACCGATGACGCCGACGATCAAGGATGTCGCCGCCCACGCGGGCTTTTCCATCGCCACGGTATCGCGCGCGATCAACGCGCCGCATACCGTGAACCCCGTCACGCTCGACAAGGTACGCCAGTCGATCGAGGCGCTGAACTTCCGTCCGAGCCCGCTCGGCCGGCAATTGCGCGGCGAGCACACGCGGCTGATCGGCGTGATTCTGCCGACTCTCGCGAACCCGGTGTTCGCCGAATGCCTGCAAGGCATCGACGATCTCGCGTCCGCGCAAGGCTACCGGCTGATGCTGATGACCACGCAATACGACGTGGACCGTGAACGTCACGCGATCGAAACGCTGCGCGAGCATCGCGTCGAAGGGCTGATCCTGACCGTCGCCGATGCCGACACGCATCCGCTGCTCGACGAGCTCGACCGCGCCGGCCTGCTGTACGTGCTGATGCACAACGACACGGTGCGGCGTCCGTCGGTGTCGGTCGACAATCGCCTCGCCGCCTACGACGGCGTGCGCCGGCTCATCGCCCACGGCCATCGCCGCATCCTGATGCTGGCCGGCTCGTTCGCGGCATCGGACCGCGCGCGTCAGCGGCATCTCGGCTACACGGAGGCGATGCAGCAGGCCGGCCTCACGCCCGCGCCCGCGCTCGAAGTCGATTTCAACGCGGACGAACTCGCGCCGTCCGTGCTCGCGCATCTGACGCACGGCGCGAACCGTCCGACCGCCCTCTTCTGCAGCAACGATCTGCTCGCGATGGTCGTGATGCGCGGCCTGCGTCGCGCGCGTATGAATATTCCCCAGGACATGTCGATTCTCGGCTTCGACGGCCTCGCGATGGGCGAGCTGCTGTCGCCGGCGCTCGCGAGCATCTGCGCGCCGAATCGCGAGATCGGCCGCGCGGCGTGGCAGCGTCTGCTCGCGCGCATCGGCGGCGCACGCGACGAGCGCGAGTCGGTCGCGACCTCGCTTACGCTGACCTTGCCGCACAGCGTGCGCGAAGGCGCGACGATCGCGGCACTCGCGTCGCAGATGGATCTCGACAAAACGCCGCCAACGTCTGGGCTGGCCGCCTCGGCAGCCACGGCAAAGCCGTTCGCATAAAGAGCTGCATGAAGGCATGCGCATACGCATGCAACACACCCGCTAGCAACCACCTTTTACGGGCCTGGAGCGAATGCTCAAGCACTCGCTCCGATCGACACAGGAGACCTGCAGTGACCCGCTCGACCTCACGCTTCGCGTCCTCGCTCAACCCGCTCTGGCAAAAACTCGCACGCGCCGCCGCGACCGCGCTGCCGGCAAGCCTGATCGTCGCAGGTGCGGCGCTCGTCACGCTCGCGCCGCAAGCCGCGCGCGCCGACGAAACCGCGATCTGCTACAACTGCCCGCCCGAATGGGCCGACTGGGCGAGCCAGATCAAGGCGATCCAGCAGAAAACCGGCATTCGCGTGCCGTTCGACAACAAGAACTCGGGACAATCGATCGCACAACTGATGGCCGAGCAGAAAAGCCCGGTCGCCGACGTCGTATATCTCGGCGTGTCTTCGGCCTTCCAGGCGAAAGACAAGGGCGTGATCCAGCCATACAAGCCCGCGCACTGGGACGACATTCCCGCCGGCCTGAAAGATCCGCAAGGCTACTGGTTCACGATCCACTCGGGCACGCTCGGCTTCTTCGTCAACAAGGACGCGCTCGAAGGCAAGCCGGTGCCGCGCTCATGGGCCGATCTGCTGAAGCCCGAATACAAAGGCATGATCGGCTACCTCGATCCGTCGAGCGCGTTCGTCGGCTATGCGGGCGCGGTCGCGGTCAACCAGGCGCTCGGTGGCACGCTCGACAACTTCGAGCCGGGCCTCGACTGGTTCAGGAAGCTCAAGGCAAACGCGCCGATCGTGCCGAAGCAGACCGCTTACGCGCGCGTGCTGTCCGGCGAAATTCCGATCCTGCTCGACTACGACTTCGACGCGTATCGCGCGAAGTACAAGGATCACGCGAATGTCGAGTTCGTAATTCCGCAGGAAGGCACGATTTCGGTGCCATACGTGATGAGCCTCGTGAAGGGCGCGCCGCACGAAGCGAACGGCAAGAAGGTGCTCGATTTCGTGCTGTCCGACGAAGGCCAGAAGCTGTGGGCGCAGGCCTATCTCCGGCCGGTGCGCGCGAGCGCGATGAGCGCCGAGACCGCCGCGCAGTTCCTGCCCGCGAGCGAATACACGCGCGCCAAGCCGGTCGACTTCGCGAAGATGGCCGACAAGCAGGCGAGCTTCGGCGAGCGCTATCTGCAGGTGATGCATTGAACGATGTCACGTTCCCGCTGCGCTGGCGCATCGCATTGCTCGCGCCCGCGCTCGCGGTGTTCATCGCGTTCTGGCTGCTGCCGATGGGCGCGCTCGCGCAGCTCTCCGGCGGCGGCCACGCGTTCGCGACCTATCGCGCGATGCTGACGAATCCGCGCTACATGTCGAGCCTTGGCGCGACCGTCCTGCTGTCGGCGGCGGTCACGGCGGCCACGCTGGTGCTGTCGGTGATTGCGGGGCTGCTGCTCGCGCGTCGCGAGTTTGCGGGCAAGCGCACGCTGCTCGCGCTGCTGACGTTTCCGCTCGCGTTTCCGGGTGTCGTGGTCGGCTTCATGGTCATCATGCTCGCGGGACGTCAGGGGCTCATCGGCGCGCTGTCGCTGAAACTCGCCGGTGATCGCTGGGTGTTCGCGTATTCGATGAGCGGACTCTTTCTCGGCTATCTGTACTTCTCGATTCCGCGTGTGATCGTCACCGTGATGGCCTCCGCGAGCAAGCTCGATGCATCGCTCGAAGAGGCCGCGCGTTCGCTCGGCGCGTCGCCGTGGCGCATCATGCGCGACATCGTGCTGCCGGCGCTGTCGCCCGGACTGATCGCAGCGGGCGCCGTGTGCTTCGCGACCGCGATGGGCGCATTCGGCACGGCCTTCACGCTCGCCACCGATATCGACGTGCTGCCGATGACCATCTATACCGAGTTCACGCTGAACGCGAACATGGTGACGGCCGCGGGCCTGTCGATCGTGCTGGGCATCGTCACCTGGGCGGTGCTGGCGATCGCGCGTAGCGCGAGCGGTTCAGGCGTGGCGGCGAGCGCATGAGCGGCGCGGCGCAGGAACCCCGCGTTCGTGAACAGAACGACCTCCTACCTATGAACTCGATCACTGCCCCTTCGCCGTCTTCGCAGCCGGCAGCAGGACCACGCGCGCGACGCGCATGGCCTTCCTCGCGAACCTGGCTCGCCGCCGGTCAATGGTTCGTCACACTGCTGCTGTGCGCGTTCCTGATTGTGCCGGTCGTCATGTCGATCGTCGCGGGGCTGACGGTCAACTACTTCAAGGGCGTGTCGAGCGGACTCACGCTGCGCTGGCTCGTCGAAGTGTGGACCCAGTATCACGGCTCGGTGTGGCTGTCGCTCGAAGTGGCCGCCGCGACGCTCGTCGTGACGCTCCTGACCGGCGTGCCCGCGGGCTATGTGCTCGCGCGCAGCAAGACGCGCTTCGCACGCATCGTCGAAGAGTTTCTGGTGCTGCCGATCGCGCTGCCGGGCCTCGCATCGGCGCTCGCGCTGCTCGTGATCTACGGCGGCTTCACGGCGTTTCGCATGAGCGCGGCGTTTATCGTCGTCGGGCATGTGGTGTTCACGCTGCCGTTCATGGTGCGCTCGGTCGCCGCGGTCTGCGCGAGCAGCGATCTGCGCACGCTCGAAGAAGGCGCCGCGAGCCTCGGCGCAGGCTTCTTCACGCGCTTCATGACGATCGTGCTGCCGAACGCGCGACCCGGCATCGTCGCGGGCGCGCTCGCGGTGCTGACGCTGTCGATCGGCGAATTCAACCTCACGTGGATGCTGCACACGCCCGACACGAAGACGCTGCCGGTCGGCCTCGCCGACACCTATGCGTCGATGCGCATCGAGATCGGCAGTGCATACACGATCCTGTTCTTCATCATGACGATGCCGCTGCTCGTCGCGATGCAATGGCTCGGCGTCGATGCGACCGGCCAGCGCAATGCGTCGAAGAAGCGCGGCGCCGTCTCTTCCGCGAAGCCCATCGACACGCCATGAAACTGACCTCGGTTCCCATCACGCTCACGCAGTGCGCCAAAACATTTCGCGGCACGCGCGTGCTCGAGCCGCTCGACCTGTCGATCGGTGCGGGCGAAACCCTGGTGCTGCTCGGGCCGTCGGGCTGCGGCAAGACGACGACGCTGCGCCTGATCGCGGGCCTCGAAACCCCCGACGCGGGCGGGCGCATCGCCTTCGGTGACGACGACGTGACCGCGCTGCCGATCGAAAAACGCGCGGTCGGCATGGTGTTTCAAAGCTACGCGCTGTTTCCGAACCTGACGGTGCGCGGCAACATCGGCTACGGTCTGAAAATCAGACGCATGCCGGCCGCGCTCGCACGGCAACGCGTCGACGAACTGCTCGACATGATGCGGCTCACCGCGCATGCCGACAAACCGATCGAGCAACTGTCCGGCGGCCAGCGTCAGCGCGTGGCGCTCGCGCGCGCACTCGCGGTGCAGCCGCGCGTGCTACTGCTCGACGAACCGTTGACCGCGCTCGACGCGCGTCTGCGCGATACGTTGCGCAGCGAGATGAACACGCTGTTGCGCGAACTCGGCATCACGACCGTCTATGTCACGCACGATCAGGCCGAAGCGATGGAGCTCGGCGATCGCATCGTCGTGATGAGCGCGGGGCGCATCGAGCAGATCGGTTCACCGCGCGACATCTACTATCGCCCGGCCAATCGCACGGTCGCGCAGTTCGTCGGCACGATCAACCGTGTCGCGGGCGAGCCGCGCGACGGCATGCTGGCGACCACCGGCGGCGCCGTGCCATTGCCCGCGCGTACGTCGAATCCGAACGGCGCGCACGAAATCTTCTTTCGCCCCGAGGACGCGCGGCTCATCGACCCCGCGCTCGCGCAGTTGCGCGGCCGGATCGAAGGCACCGCGTTTCTCGGCGAACGCACCCGTCTGACGATTGGCGGCGCCGCCCCCGAGCCGCTCTTCGTCGACGTCGCGGGTCGTATCGAGCTTGCGCGCGGCACGCCGGTCGGCATTTCGATCGAGCAGGACGCGCTCATTGCACTATCTTAGGAATAGGCGGCGCCGCATCATGGCGCTCAACACGAAGGAACCCGAAGGATCTCTGTCATGCTGCTGGCTCAAATTAGCGACCTGCATATCAAGCAACCGGGCGTGCTCGCGTATCGCCTCGTCGATACCGCTGCCTATCTCACGCGCTGTGTCGCCGCGCTCAATGCACTCGTGCCGCGTCCCGACGCGGTGCTGATCTCCGGCGATCTCGTCGATCAGGGCGACCCGCAACAGTACGCGCACCTGAAGACACTGCTTGCGCAGCTCGCGATCCCCTACTTCCTGATGGTCGGCAATCACGACGAACGCAAGGCGTTGCGCGCGGCGTTTCCCGAGCGCACGGAACTGCAGAGCGGCGGCGAGTTCGTGCAATACGCGTTCGACGTCGGCCCGCTGCGCCTGATCGCGCTCGATACGCTGATTCCCGGCGAAAGCGGCGGCATGCTGTGCGACACCCGGCTCGCGTGGCTCGCGCAGCAACTCGATGCAGCGCGCGGCAAGCCGGTCGTGGTCGCGCTGCATCATCCGCCGTTCGCGTGCGGCATCGGGCATATGGACGAGATCCGGCTCGACCAGGCGGCATCGGACAAGCTCGCGGCGCTGATCGCCCAGCATCCGAACGTCGAGCGCGTGCTCTGCGGGCACGTGCATCGGTCGATGTTCGTGCGCTTCGGCGGCACGATCGCGAGCGCGATTCCGGCGCCCGCGCACCAGGTCGCGCTCGATCTGAGCGAGGGCGGACCGTCGGTGTTCGTGATGGAGCCGCCCGGGTATGCGCTGCATTACTACGATCCGGCAACGGGCATCGTCACGCATCATGCGTATGTCGACGTGGCCGACGGCCCATATCCGTTCTATGACGATGATGGGTTGATCGACTGAAGCGGGCGACACGCTTCGCCACAGCCTGAAACCGGACACCGCAGGCCGTCGCGGCCGTCAGCAGGAACCTTGCTGCTCCGGTATGATCGGCACGCTTGAGGACCGCGCATGGGCCGGTCCGCCGATCCGCCCCTGCCATGTCCACTTCCGACGCTTCCACCTCCACTTCCGCTACCTCCACCCGGTCGTTGCGCGGCCTGTTGCTGTTGCTCGCGACGATCGCCGGTGTTTCCGTGGCGAACATCTATTTCAACCAGCCGCTGCTCGGCGATTTCCGCCGGTCGTTTCCGGACAGCGCGGTCTGGGTCGGCGCGGTGCCGGCCGTCACGCAACTCGGCTACGCGGCCGGCATGCTGCTGCTCGCGCCGCTCGGCGATCGCTTCGACCGGCGTCTGTTGATCCTGCTGCAGATCGCCGCGATCTGTGTCGCCCTCGTCGTCGCGGCGTCGGCGCCGACGCTCGCGGTGCTGATCGCCGCGAGTCTCGCGATCGGCGTGCTCGCGACGATCGCGCAACAGGCCGTGCCGTTCGCGGCCGAGCTCGCGCCGCCGTCCCAGCGCGGCCACGCGGTCGGCACCGTGATGAGCGGCCTGCTGCTCGGCATCCTGCTCGCGCGGACCGCGGCGGGCATCGTCGCCGAATACTTTGGCTGGCGCGCGGTGTTCGGCGCATCGGTCGTCGCGCTGCTCGCGCTCGCGGTCGTCATCATTCTGCGTTTGCCGAAGAGCCAGCCGACCTCGACGCTGCCGTACGGCAAGCTGCTCGTGTCGATGTGGCATCTGGTGACCGAGCATCGCGCGCTGCGTGAGGCGTCGCTGACCGGTGCGGCGTTGTTCGCGGCGTTCAGCATTTTCTGGTCGGTGCTCGCGCTGCTGCTCGCGGGTGCGCCGTTTCATCTAGGGCCGCAGGCGGCCGGGTTGTTCGGCATCGTCGGCGCGGCGGGCGCGATGGCCGCGCCGCTCGCCGGCAAGCTCGCCGACCGGCGCGGACCGCGCGCGATCATCACCGTAGCGCTCGTGCTGGTTGTCATCGCGTTCGTGATTTTTGGGGTGTCGGCGAAGAGCATCGCAGGGCTCGTGCTCGGCGTGATCATCCTCGACATCGGGGTGCAGGCTGCGCAGATTTCGAATCAGTCGCGCATCTACGCGTTGAAGCCCGATGCGCGTAGCCGCGTGAATACCGTGTACATGGTCGCGTATTTCATCGGCGGGGCGCTGGGTTCGGGTGTCGGCGCGATCGTGTGGCCGGTGTTCGGGTGGATCGGCGTCAGTATCGCGGGGATCGTGTTTGCCGGGCTCGGGGCGTGGAATCATTTGCGGTTGCCGGCGCGGGCTGGGCAATGAGCGCCCGCTTCGATCTTTGACTAATGATTGGGGCGGCCGAGGCTAGGACTGGAACACGCCGAGCAGAAACGTGACCACGAACACGACGAGGAAGATGTAGAACAGGATCTTTGCGATCTCGGCCGCGCCGGTCGCGATGCCGGTAAAGCCGAACACGGCCGCGATGATCGCAATCACGAAGAAGACGACGGCATAGTGAAGCATGGCGCTTCTCCCTTTTGTCGGGCTGGCATCGACTACGAGCAAGCCGCGCGCCTGCTACGAATCCGCGGCTTGCCGCCACTGCAACGGGCCACGTTAATCGATCATTTTCTTCGTCACCACGAAGCCCAGCACGAGAAACACCACGCACAGCACCACGAAAACGAAGAACAGGAACTTCGCGATCGCCGCCGCGCCGGCCGCGATGCCGGTAAAGCCGAGAAGACCCGCGATCACCGCGATGATTGCGAAGATGAGTGCCCACTTCAACATGATGGCTTCCTCCCGAAACAATGAATGAACGATCGGCTCAACGCTATCGATGTTACGCGCGCGGCTTCGCGACGACGTGAATTGCGCGGCCAGCGACGCCATTGACTTAGTCGTAAAGCCAGTCTGACAAATCCTCGCCGCAGCGCAGCATAATCGTCGTAGGAGTGCGTCGACGCTAACACCGGAGCATGCCTACAATAAAACCACGGCACGGCCGACAGCGCCGCTCCCGCACTTATTTACCACGCAATCAGGCGGGATCGACACCTGATCGACTGGCATGGCCCCGGACGGACCACCTCAACCGATGCATTCTCGACAGGGAGAACTGTCATGACTCGACTGATCGCTTTGCTTGTGCTCGCAGGAACCGCGATGCTTGTCACCGGTTGCAACACGATCGCGGGGGCCGGCGAAGATATATCGAAGGGCGGCCACGCCATCTCGAACGAGGCGGAAAAGGCGAAATAAGCCGGCACAGGGCAGCAGGTGCAGACCGACGCACTGCGGCGATTTAGAATTTTTCCTCGGCGATGCGGCCCGACGCGCGGTGTATCGTTCGTGCGGCTCCACACTTACACGGTCCCCGCATGTCTTACCAACACCTACTCGCCGAGCTCGACCTGGGCTTCACACGTCTGCGTAATCGCGTCGTGATGGGTTCGATGCACACGGGCATGGAAGACCGCTTCTGGCATTACCCGCAATTGGCCGCGTATTTCCGCGAGCGCGCGAAAGGCGGCGTCGGCCTGATCATCACGGGCGGCATTTCGCCGAACCGTCAGGGCTGGCTGCTGCCGTTCGGCGGCACGCTCAACACGGTGTTCGATCTGCGCAATCACCGGCTCGTGACCGAGGCCGTGCATGCGGAAGGCGGCAAGATCGCGCTGCAGATCCTGCATGCGGGCCGTTATGGCTATCAACCGTTCGTCGTGTCGGCGTCCGCGTTGAAGTCGCCGATCTCGAAGTTCAAGCCGCGCGCGCTGACGCTCGCCGGCATCGACAGAACCGTGCGCGACTACGCGCGCTGCGCGCGGCTCGCGCAACGCGCGGGCTACGACGGCGTCGAGATCATGGGCAGCGAGGGCTATCTGCTGAACCAGTTTCTGTGCCCGCGCACGAACCGCCGCACCGATCGGTACGGCGGCAGCATCGAGAATCGCATGCGGCTCGCGCGCGAGATCGTCGAGCGGGTGCGTGCCGAATGCGGCGAGCGCTTCATCGTCGTGTACCGTCTCTCGCTGATCGATCTGGTCGAAGGCGGCAATACGTGGGAGGAAACCGTGCAGGTCGCGCAGGCACTCGAAGCGGCCGGCGTGACGATCTTCAACACCGGCATCGGCTGGCACGAGGCCCGCGTGCCGACCATCGTGACCTCGGTGCCGCGCGCGGCGTTCGCCTCGCTCAGTGCGCGCCTGAAGACCGCGGTCAAGGTGCCGGTGATCGCGTCGAACCGGATCAACACGCCCGAGATGGCCGAAACGCTGATCGCCGACGGCTCGGCCGATCTGGTGTCGATGGCGCGGCCGCTGCTCGCCGATCCCGAGTTCGTGCTGAAGACCGCCGAGGACCGCGCGCACGAAATCAACACCTGTATCGCCTGCAATCAGGCCTGCCTCGATCACACCTTTAAAAACCAGCGCGCGAGCTGTCTCGTCAACCCGCGTGCAGGACGCGAAACCGAGCTCGTCTACCGGCCGCTCGCGAGCCCGCCAGCCGCGCGCTCGATCGCGGTGGTCGGCGCGGGGCCGGCGGGCTTATCGGCGGCGACGGTGGCGGCCTCGCGCAGGCATCGCGTAACGCTGTTCGAGGCGAGCGATACGCTCGGCGGCCAGTTCAATCTCGCGATGCGCGTGCCCGGCAAGGAAGAGTTCAGCGAGACGATCCGCTATTTCCGCAGCCAGTTGCAGCGCCATCGCGTCGAGGTCCGGCTCGGCACGCGCGCTGACGCCGAGCTGCTCGCCGCGGGCGCCTACGACGACGTCATCGTCGCGACCGGCATCGTGCCGCGGCGGCCGGCGATTGCGGGCATCGAAGGACCCAACGTGCTGTCGTATGTGGACGTGCTGCGCGGCGCGCCGGTCGGTGCGCGCGTCGCCGTGATCGGCGCGGGCGGGATCGGTTTCGACGTCTGCGAGTTTCTGCTGCATCGCGCGGGCGAGCCGCTGCCGGTGCCGCGCGATACCTGGCTCGATGAATGGGGCATCGACCTCGCAGTGCGCGAACGCGGTGGGCTCAAGCCGCCGGTTCCCGCGCAACCGGCGCGGCAGATCTGGCTATTGCAGCGCAAGGCCGGCAAGCTCGGCGCGGGGCTCGGCAAAACGTCGGGCTGGGTGCATCGCGCGACGCTCGTGAGGAACGGCGTGCAGATGCTGGGCGGCGTCGAGTATCGGGAGATCAGCGCGCGCGGTCTGAGAATCGCGCGCGATGGGGCCGACGTGTGGCTCGACGTCGATACGATCGTCGTGTGCGCGGGGCAGGAGTCGTTGCGCGAGCTGTTGCCGTCGAGCGTCGACGGCAACCACAGCAGCGGCGGTCCGCGTTTCCATGTGATCGGCGGTGCGAAGCTCGCGACCGAACTCGATGCGAAGCGCGCAATCCGCGAGGGCGCGGAGCTTGCGGCGAGGCTTTGAGAGCGGGCGCGCGGTTCGACGAGAACCGCGCCGCCCCTACGCCGTGCCGTTCTTCTGGTAATCGAACCAGAAAGACAAGCCGACGCTGATCAGAATCACGAGCGTCGCGATCACCGTCGAGAGCGTGACCGGCTCGTCGAGCAATAGCGCCCCCAGTATGACCGCGACCACCGGATTCACGTACATGCAACTGCTCGCGATAATCGGGCTCGTGTGACGGATCAGAAAACCGTACGCGACGAACGCGGCCATCGTCCCAATCAACATCAGATACAGGAACGCGACGAGCGGCAGGAAATGCAGCTCGCCCATCTGCTCGCCCGACGCCCACGAGACCAGCGTCGAGATCGCGCCACCGAGGCCGATCTGCAGCGCGGTCGACAGAAACAGGTCCGACGGCAGCTTCAGTTGCCCGGCCAGATGCGCGCCACCCGCCCAGAACAGCGCGCCGCACAGGATCGCGAGACTCCCGCCGGTCGAGCCCGGCGTGCTGTCGCCGTGACTCAGAATCACGATGCCGGCGAGCCCGAGCGCGACCGCGAACCATTCGCCACGGCCGATCTCGCGTCCGGCGACGGCCGCGATCACGGTCGCGAACAGCGGCACGGTCGCGACCATCACGGCCGCGGTGCCGGTGCCGACCGTGCGCATGCCGTAGGCCAGCATGCCGCTCGACAGGCCCACCAGCATCGTGCCGACGAGGCCCGCGTTGCGGATTTCGGCGAAGCTCGGCCAGATCGGCTTGCGGCGCGCGGCGAACACGAACAGACCGATGCCGGCGAACAGGTTGCGCAAACCCGACAACAGGAGCGGCGGAAACGAGCCGAGCGCGACGTGCACGCCGAGGTAGGTCGAGCCCCACACCAGATAAACGACGGCCAAGGCGAGCGCGATCTGGCCGTTGTGCGACTGCGGCAGCCACAGCGGCCAGCCACGCGGAGAAAAACCGGAAGGTTGCAGCGACATGCGTTCAGCCCGCCGTCGCCACGCGACCCTCGCCTGCGTCGATGCCTCTCGGGCGGGATGGCGGGCGCCGCATCGGCGATGCGGTCTGACGGGCGAGGCTGGCGGACATGTCGGTGGAGCGGTAAGACGGTGGGCGGCGCCGGTAGCGCCAAAAACGGCTGCGGTGGCAGCAACGCATTATGCAGTAAGCGCCGAGTGCGTCGCGCGACGAAATCGTAACTTTTTGGTGTTCCTGCAACAGAAAAGCCGGGGACGCGCCCCGGCTTGTGTTCAGTGTGGACTCCCCGCGATGCGCGGCCGCGCATCGGCAGGATCGCTTAGCACCCTGGTTCGCGACTCAGTTGCCCATCGCGCCCGAAGCCTCATGTTTCATGCCCATCGCGTCGCCGCCCTTTTTCATCGAATCGTGTTTCATCGCGTCCTTTTTCATGCTGTCCTTCGACATACTGTCCTTGGACATCGAATCTTTCGACATCGCATCCTTCGACATCTCGTCGTGGGACATCGCGCCGCTCGCCTGCGCGAACGCCGTACCGCCGCCTGCCAGCATCAGCAACGCGATCGTGGTGATTGCAATCTTCTTCATGGGATGACTCCGTTGGTGGTGAATCAATCGAAACCGGCGTGAGCCGGCGTGCTTCCGAAGCTGCTGCCGCAGGCGAGCGTGCGCCCGTATGCGTCAGGAGCCTCCGAACCAGTTGTAGCCCTGGTCGACCCAATAGCCGCCGGGAAACGTGTTGGTGACGAATATCTCGACGATGTGCTTCGGATTCTTGTAGCCGAGCTTGGTTGGCATACGCAGCTTCATCGGGTAGCCGTATTTCGCGGGCAGCCGCTCGCCGTCGTAGGAAAACGTCAGCAGCGTTTGGGGATGCAAAGCGGTCGGCATATCGATGCTTTCGTAGTAGTCGTCCGCGCATCTGAAGCCGACGTACTTCGCCGTCGTATCCGCGCCGACCCGCCGCAAAAACTCGGCGAACGGCGTGCCGCCCCAGCGGCCGATGGCGCTCCAGCCTTCGACGCAGATATGCCTCGTGATCTGCTCGGCGTGCGGCAGCGCGTACAGCTCGGGCAGCGTCCACACGCGCTGGCCGGTCACGAGGCCGCTCAGCTTCAGCCGGTAGTCGGAACCGTCGACGCGCGGCACCTCCTCGATGCCGTAGAACGCGTTGAATGGAAACGGCCGCGTTATCTGCGCTTCGGTGTAGGTCGGCGCGAGCAGCTTTGGATCGAACAGCGCGGCCTGCGCGCGATCGTTCAGCCGTGACACGGCGGTGAGGAAGCGGTTCACGGAAGCGTCGTCGGTCAGCGAGCAGCCGGTCAGCATCGACAGGCCGCCGAGCGTCAATAGCTGCTTGCCGAACAGGCGCCGCGACGGCATCGCGAGTTCGCGCTTCGCATCGATCAGGATCGATGCGCGGTCCAGCGAGTGGCTGCCTCGCTGCGTGGAATTGTCCGCTGCTTTTTCGATCGGCTTGTTCATGATTCGACATCCGTAATGAATTCGCGTTGAGTTTTCATGAGCATGGGCAGACGCGGCTCAACGTCCCCGCAGCATCGCGAGCAGCGAGCGTGGCACGAGCCCGACCATCGCCAGATGCACAGCGAGAAACGCGGCCAGTAGCGACATCGCGCTAAAGTGCACGACGCGCGCGTTGTCGTAGCCGCCCATCAGTTCGCGCAGAAGCGGAAACTGCGCCGACTTCCAGATCGCGAGCCCCGACAGCACGAGCACGATCAGATCGACGATCACGAACAGGTAGGCAAACTTCTGCACCGCGTTGTAGACGCGCAGATCGTCGTGCTTCAGCTTGCCGCGCAAGGCGGTGACGAAATCGCGCAGCACCGCGCGCGGTGTCAGCGGCAGGAACTTGCGCAGGAAGCGCCCGCTCGCGAGATTGAGCGAGAGATACACGAGGCCGTTGAACACCAGCAGCCACATCGCGGCGAAGTGCCATTGCAGCGCGCCGCCGAGCCAGCCGCCCAGCGTGATCGCGGTCGGAAAACTGAACGCCGGGAAAATCGGCGACGCGTCATAAATGCGCCAGCCCGACAGCATCATCACGATCGCCGCGAGCGCGTTCAGCCAATGCGTGATGCGCAGCCACAGCGGGTGAATGACGCCGCGTTTCGGTGCGGCGGGTGCGACGGGGCGCACGACGTGGGGCGTGGACATGGGGCTCTCCTCGAGCAGCGGTAGAGAATGCGGGGGTGTACGTTGTCGATCAACGGCACGCGGGAAGGTCGGCCGCTTGCAGCACTTCGCCGCTCGCATCGCTTTCGACGAACGCGACCACACCGAAGCGCTCAGCGGCGGCGTTGGCGAGCGCAGCGGGTTTCGCATCGCCGCTCGCATCGTGTATGTCGATATCCTGACGAATCCGCGCATGACCGGCGACGAGTGGCACCGGACCGAACCATGCGCGCACGACTCGCTCGTGATGCAGCGTCGCACCGCGGTTTTCGCCCGCGTCGACCTGCGAGGTCAGCGCGTTCTCATAGACCGCCAGATAGGCGCTCAACTGACCCGCGGCCGATGCGGCCGTGCTGGTGAACTGCGCGTCGACATCAAACGCGCCGGGCGCATGCGGGCTCAACGAGAGCGCGACGCTCGCCTGCGCGGGTTCGGCGACCAGTTCGTCGATGCGGCGCTCGAAGCTGTCGTGTCGCGACCAGTCACGCAGCTCGCGGCCTGCGACGAACACTTCCGGCGTGTAGATCGTGTGCGCGCCCGCGAGACGGCTCAGCGTCTCCTGACGTTCCGTGAAGCGATGCTGTGAAAAGCGGTCGGTCCAGCCGAGGCTGTTCCAGTAGTCGACGTGCAGCGCCAGTGGCACGATGCCGTGCGCGGCGCCATCGCTTTTCCATTGACCGAGCCAGCGGTCGGCGGGCGGGCAGCTATCGCATCCCTCGCTGCTGTATAGCTCGACGAGCGCCACCCGGTGCGCGGGGCTTTGCGTGGCGCACAGCGGGCCGGCCGCCCAGGCCGCGCTGATGCCAAAACCGTTCAGCAGAAGCAGCGCCAGCGCGACGGCGGGCGCAAGCAAAGACTTGAAGCGTTGATGGTTCGAGCGATTGTGCGCGGTCGACATGACGTGCTCCGATCGTGATTTGCACGTTTGTCGAACCGCGCGGCCGGTTATGACAAGCTTTTTTAATTTTTTCCGGCGTGGGGTGAGCCTGCAAAAGCTCGCCCGCGACTCAGTTGTAACTGACTACCACAGTCACGCGCGTATCGATGTCGGTGCGCTTAGCGTTCAGCGACAGCACGCCGCCCGCGCGGTCCACCGCGTAGTGCCCGTCGCGGGCCGGCTCGACGCGCCCGGCGCCGTCGACGAAACGCGCCGCCACCAGATCGCGCGACGGCACGTTGCCGTTCACTTCCAGCGCGACATCCGCCCCGCTGACGACGTCTGGCGACGCGCTGAACGTCACCGTGCGCGAGAAGCGCTGACCCGCGACGCTCGCGCTATCGACAGCGACGCCAGCGGGCGTCGTATTCACGCTGATCTGCATCGGCGGTGCGACGACCATCCCCACGAACCGGATCACCCCGCCCGTCGCCGTCGATGCCGCCGACACCGCCAGCGGCGTGGCGAGCAATGCCGCCACCGCGACTGTGCGACCGAACGTTTGCCACCGCTTTCTTTCCGCTTTCATGCGCACCTCTCCTGTCAATTGGCACGAGTGGCCTCGCGCCATTCACGCGCCATCCCGCGAATCGCTTCGCTGGAGTGCGGCCTTCGCTGCACACGTCTTAACGGCAATCCTCTGAGTGGCTTGAACGGATTGAGGCCGGCTGTTCCCTCGCTGTAAGTTGACCTGTCTGATGCTATCTCGAATTAAGCATAGGAGATGTCCTGTTTCATCTGGACCAATTTTTGGATCATTCAGACAGGTTGCCAAATAGCGGGCAGGCGGTGTATCGTGTGCGCTGCTAACGCGGGGGTCCTGCGTAGCGCGGAGCTGGAGGTCCGCGTTGCGTGGGTGAGAAATACCCTTTGAACCTGATCTGGATAATGCCAGCGCAGGGAAGCGTACGGTTTTCGCGCCCAGCCTCAACAGCCTCACTTCTCGCGATTTCCGACCACTTCCATCTCAGTCTCCTGCTTAGCCGCCCCACTTTGTACGGAGACTTGCATGAACGCCAATCCGAAGTTTATTTCCGCCGAAGCCCACGTGGACGAGGCGGCCGTCACGCCGTTGCCGAACTCGCGCAAGGTCTACGTGACGGGCTCGCGCCCCGACATCCGCGTGCCGATGCGCGAAATCTCGCAGGCCGACACGCCTGATAGCTTCGGCGGCGAAAAGAATCCACCGATCTACGTGTATGACACGTCGGGCCCTTACTCCGACCCCGAGGCGAAGATCGACATCCGCGCGGGTCTGCCTGCTCTCCGTCAGGCGTGGATCGAGGAGCGCGGCGACACCGAGCCGCTGACCGGCCTGTCGAGCAGCTTCAGCCGCGAGCGCGCCGCCGATCCGGCCACCGCGCAGCTGCGCTTTCCGGGCCTGCATCGCACGCCGCGCCGCGCGATCGCCGGCAAGAACGTGACGCAGATGCACTACGCGAAGCAAGGCATCATCACGCCGGAAATGGAATACATCGCGATTCGCGAAAACCAGCGCCGCGCCGAGTATCTGGAGACCCTGAAGACGAGCGGCCCGAACGGCGCGAAGCTCGCCGCGATGATGGGCCGCCAGCATCCCGGCCAGGCGTTCGGCGCGAGCGCGTTCGGGCCGAACGGTCTCAGCGAAATCACCGCGGAGTTCGTGCGCGAGGAAGTCGCGCGCGGCCGCGCAATCATCCCGAACAACATCAATCACCCGGAAAGCGAACCGATGATCATCGGCCGCAACTTCCTCGTGAAGGTCAATGCGAACATCGGCAATTCGGCGGTGACGTCGTCGATCGGCGAGGAAGTCGACAAGATGACGTGGGCGATCCGCTGGGGCGGCGACACGGTCATGGATCTGTCGACCGGCAAGCATATTCATGAAACGCGCGAGTGGATCATTCGCAACAGCCCGGTGCCGATCGGCACGGTGCCGATCTATCAGGCGCTCGAAAAGGTCAACGGCAAGGCCGAAGATCTCACCTGGGAAATCTTCCGCGACACCCTCATCGAACAGGCTGAGCAGGGCGTCGACTACTTCACGATCCACGCGGGCGTGCGTCTGCAATACGTGCCGCTCACCGCGAACCGGATGACCGGCATCGTCTCGCGCGGCGGCTCGATCATGGCCAAGTGGTGTCTCGCGCATCACAAGGAAAGCTTCCTGTACGAGCATTTCGAAGAGATCTGCGAAATCATGAAGGCCTACGACGTGGCCTTCTCGCTCGGCGACGGTCTGCGTCCCGGCTCGATCTACGACGCGAACGACGAAGCGCAACTGGGCGAACTGAAGACGCTCGGCGAGCTCACGCAGATCGCGTGGAAGCACGACGTGCAGGTGATGATCGAGGGTCCGGGCCATGTGCCGATGCAGCTGATCAAGGAGAACATGGACCTGCAGCTCGACTGGTGCGACGAAGCGCCGTTCTACACGCTCGGGCCGCTGACCACCGACATCGCGCCGGGCTACGACCACATCACCTCGGGCATTGGCGCCGCGATGATCGGCTGGTTCGGCACTGCGATGCTGTGCTACGTGACGCCGAAGGAGCACCTCGGTCTGCCGAACAAGGACGACGTGAAGACCGGCATCATCACGTACAAGCTCGCCGCGCATGCCGCGGATCTTGCGAAGGGTCATCCGGGCGCGCAGGTGCGCGACAACGCGCTGTCGAAGGCGCGCTTCGAATTCCGCTGGGAAGACCAGTTCAACCTCGGTCTCGACCCGGACAAGGCGCGCGAATTCCACGACGAAACGCTGCCGAAGGATTCGGCCAAGGTCGCCCACTTCTGCTCGATGTGCGGCCCGCACTTCTGCTCGATGAAGATCACCCAGGACGTGCGCGAGTTCGCCGCGCAGCAAGGCGTGACCGACGACGAAGCGCTGAAGAAAGGCATGGAAGTGAAGTCGATCGAGTTCATGAAGCAGGGCGCGGAGATTTATCAGCGCCAATAAGCGCCAATAAGCGGCTTGCGTGATTCGCGCGAGCCAGCACGGCCGTATCGAAGCCCGCCAGCATGGCGGGCTTTTTTTATTCCGCCGCGTCGGGCAGGCACGTTGCGTGCTGGAAGAAGGAGACCTTGGTTTCAAACAATGAACGGAGTCAGCATCATGAAATCGATCCGTCAACTCGGCACCCGATTCGGCATACTCGCGGCCACCGTTTCACTCGTCGCGGGTCTCGCGGCATGCGGCGACATGTCCCCACGCACACGCGATACCGCGATCGGCGCGGGCGTCGGCGGCGCGGCCGGCGCGGCGATCGGTGGCACGGGCTGGTCGACGCTGGGTGGCGCGGCGGTCGGCGGTGTCATCGGCAACCAGGTCGGCAAGTGAGCGTTGCGGCCCGTGAGTGTCTAACGGTTCATACAGGACAACGAACGAAACGCGTTGAAACGAACTGAAATATGCGGTTGCGGATTTGCTTCAGCGTCGCCGCAGCAGGAGCGTAAGCTGCTGATATCGGTGTCGCGTGAAGCGGCATCGGTTCATCGAGGAGCGCGCCATGAAGTCCCGCGTCGTCACCCATCTTTGCGCGGTGCGCCTCTCGACGCCACGCGATTCGTCCCGTTTTTCCGCCGGGTTCGCGCGACCCGCCGTCGCGATTTCCACGCTCGCCTCGAGCCTCTTTCTGGCCGGCTGCTATTACCCCGCCGGCTACTATCCCGCCGGCTACTACACGTCGTACTATTCGACCGCGCCCGCGACGACAGCCGACCCGAACGCACCAGTGGCCGATACACAGCAGCCGCCTCAGGCGCAGGCGCAAATGCAGGTTGCGCCGCAGGATCTGCCGCCCGGTTATGCGGGCCCCGCGCCCGTGTATGTGGCGCCGCCGGTCTATCCCGCCTACTATCCGCCACCTGCTTATCCTTACCCCGCCTATTACGGCTATCCCGCCTATTACGGACCGTCGATCGCGATCGGCATCGGCGGTTATTGGGGCGGCCATTGGGGCGGCCACCACTGGCATTGACGCGGCTTCTCCTGTCGTGAAGCACGCGCGCCGGCACCTCAGCAGCCGTCGCGCATACCCCGCCCGTACTTTCCCGGCTTGACGCGCCAATATGGCGCTCTATTCTTTGAAAGCTTCATGCATCACACGCTTAAATCAGGCGACGCCGCTATATCGAGGCCACTTGCGCGCGTCCGCCGTGCTACAGCGACGCGCCGTCATGCGCAGTCCCCCGCGTCGAATTGAACAACAACGAAGGAGACGTGATGTTCCATCAACTACTCACTCCGGTCGGCAACTCGCTGTTGCCGTCGTTTGTCGTCGCCGCGCTGCCGATCATCGTCGTGCTCGCGCTGCTCGGCTGGGCGCGCAGGCCTGCGTGGCAAGCGTCGCTCGCGGGGCTGATCATCGGTCTGGTCGTGGCGATTTTCGTCTGGCAGTTTCCGGTCGGACTCGCGTTCAACTCGGTCGCGGCTGGCGTCGTGTTCGCGATCTGGCCGGTGATGTGGATCGTGTTCAATGCGATCCTGCTGTACAACATCGCGCAGCGCTCGGGACGTTTCGCGGCCTTCCGCCTATGGATGATCGACAACCTGCCGAACGACCGGCGCATCGTGCTGGTCGTCGTCGGCTTTTCGTTCGGCGCGCTGCTCGAGGGCATCTCCGGCTTCGGCACGCCGGTGGCGATCACGAGTTCGCTGCTGATCCTGCTCGGCTTTCCGACGCTCGAAGCACTGACCTTCACGCTGATCTTCAACACCGCGCCGGTCGCGTTCGGCGCGCTCGGCGTGCCGATCACGGTGCTCGGCGCGGTCACGCATCTGCCGTCCGACGTGCTCGCGAAAATGGTCGGGCGGCAATTGCCTTTCTTTGCGGTCCTGCTGCCCTTCTATGTGATCGGCGTGTACGCGGGCTTTCGCAACATGCTGCGAATCTGGCCGGTGCTGCTGGTGTCGGGCCTGAGCTTCGCGCTGACGCAGTTCGTCGTCTCGAACTTCGTCAACTACAGCCTGACCGACGTGTTGTCTTCGTTGGTTTCGCTGATTCTTACCGTCGCCTTCGTGCGCGTCTGGAAGCCCGCCGTCGATCCGAAATTCGCGATCAACGTCGACCGCATCAACGAGGTGCGCGGCAAGATCGGCGGCGTGGAGGGCTGGTATCCGTGGATCATCGTGTCGGTCGTCGTGATCATCTGGACGATCGCAAGGATCTTCACGATCGGCGACGTCAAGGTGTCGTGGCCGGGTCTCGACAAGGCCGTGTTCATCACGCTGTACAACACGCCATACGCCGCGATCTGGGACTTCCAGCCGCTCGCGACCGGCACCGCGATCCTCGTCGCGGCGCTCATCACCGCATTCGTCGTACGCCTCTCCCCTGCTGAGTTCGGCAAGTCGATCTCCGATACCTGGGTACAGACGCGCATCGCGATCCTGACCGTGGCGACGATCGTCGGCCTCGCGTTTCTGATGAACTACTCGGGACTCAACTACACGCTCGGTCTCGGCGTCGCGTCGGTCGGGCCGTTTTTTCCGCTCGTGTCGGCGTTCCTCGGCTGGGTCGCGGTGTTCCTGTCGGGGAGCGATACGTCGGGTAACGCGCTGTTCGGCAATCTGCAGGTGGTCGCGGCCAATCAGATCAATCTGAGTCCGGTGCTGATGGCCGCGACCAACTCGTCGGGCGGCGTGATGGGCAAGATGATCTCGCCGCAGAACATTTCGACCGGCGTCGCGACCACCGAACTGAAGGGCAAGGAAGGCGTCGTGTTCGCGAAGACCTTCAAGCATTCGATTCTGCTGACAGTGCTGCTCGGCCTGCTCGTCTGGGCGCAGCAGAACTTCCTGCAGTGGATGATTCCGCATTGAGGTCGCGCCGATCACAGCGCAATGCAATTCACATTGTTTCGCACGGCCGCCCGCACGTCGCGGGCGCCGTTTGAAATCCCGGCCCCACTGCCGATCCGCCAGATCGCAATTTTTCTCACATACCGGTGAAAATTGCTCGTTTGGCGCCCGCCCTCGCAGCGCTTACGATCGACATCACCGGACGCGGCCGTCTCCCGGATCTTGCCGTTTCATTCCACGCTGAAACGTTTCGCGCGATCGCACTGCTACGATGGGCTGGCGTCCCGACTCAACTGCGCTCGGCGCCATTCCAATGAAAGCCAGAAACCTTCTGCAACTGCTGATTCTCGCCGCCCTGTGGGGCGCGTCGTTCCTGTTCATCCGCGTCGGCGTGACCGACTTCGGCGTGGCGCCGCTGATGGCGCTGCGCGTCGGCATCGGCGCCCTCTTTCTCGTCATCGTGCTGATCGCGCGACGGCCGCTGCAGCAGTCCGCCACGGTATTGCGCACGCGCGCGCTGCCGCTGCTCGTGGTCGGGATCCTCAATTCGGCGGCGCCGTTCTGCCTGTTCGCGTATGCCGAGCTGACGCTGTCGGCTGGCGTCACGTCGGTGATCAATGCGTGCGCGCCGCTGTGGGGTGCGCTGGTCGGTTTCCTGTGGCTGCGCGACCGGCTGAGCGCGCTGCGCACGCTCGGCCTCGTGCTCGGCTTTCTGGGCGTGCTAATGCTCGTGTGGGATCAGATCGCGGCGCCGGCCGGCTCGTCCGCCTCGCCGCTGACCGTCGCGCTCGCGGCAGGCGCCGCGCTCGGCGCGACGCTGCTCTACGGCATTGCCGCCAACTACACGAAGCGTCACCTGACCGGCGTCGACGCGCTGACCGTCGCCACCGGCACCATGATCGGCGCGACGATCGTGCTGCTGCCGCTCGCGGTCATTTACTGGCCCGCCGCGCCGATCTCGCTGCGCGCGTGGGGCGCGGTGATCGCGCTCGGCGTTGCCTGTACCGGCGTCGCCTACATGCTGTTCTTCCACCTGATTGCGGTCGCCGGGCCGACGCGCGCGATCACGGTGACCTTCGTGATTCCGATCTTCGGCATTCTGTGGGGTGCGCTGTTTCTCGGCGAGACCGTGTCGCCCGGCATGCTCGAAGGGTGCGCGGTGATTCTGGCCGGCACCGCGTTGGCGACCGGCGTGGTCAAGCGCTTGCCGTGGATGGGGACACGGCGCGCGGATACCTGAGTGCACGGGGCGGTTCGCGGCCGCGCCCCTGCATCGAAATCCATAGCCGAAAAAAAACCGCCCGGATTTCTCCGGGCGGTTTTTCTTCTGAACCGGCGACGTCAGCCGCGCGGCTCTCGTGTCAGTGCAGCTGATCGACCATCAGGCTCATGATCTGCTTGGCCTGCGAGCTTTCGTCGATCTGCCCCTTGTCGTCGACCACGGCCACGCGAGTCTGGTCCGGCGTCACCGCGCGCACGTTCACGCGATATTCCTTCGCGACCTTCTCCTTCTTGCCGTGGAAGACCTGGCTCCAGAAGCCCTGCTCGGCCGACGACAGATCCTTCGGATCAACGTAGCGCACGAAATATAGGCCGCGGCTTACGTCGCGGTCGTCGACAGTGAAGTTGCTGCGATCGAGCGCGAGGCCCACGCGCAGCCATGCGCGGTCATACGGCTCGCCGAGCGTGATTTCGGTCGACGAGGCCTGCGCCGAGGTGTTCGCCGAATCCGCGTCCGGCATCGGCTGCTGGGCCGAGAGCGCGACGTTCTGCGCCGCGACTGCCGCCGCTGCCGACTTCGCGCCTGTGGTCGCCGCGCTCGGCGCGATCTGCGCACCCGCCGGCGACAACTCGGCGTTCTGCGTGCCGGCCGCGTTGGTACCCGACTCGGCCCGCGCGAGCGAGGCCATCAGACGCTTCAGATATTCCTGCTCCAGCGCCGGGTCGTTCGGCTTGGGTTGCCACTGGGTCGACTCATTGTTCGTGCCGGTAATCGCCTCGCGCATACCCTTCTGGCTGACGAACACATAGGTGCCGCCGTTCGGCGCCGCCTCGAGACGGGTGCGGAACTTGTTGCGCTCCGAGCTCACGTAGCTGTTGCCCATCGCCTTCGACAGCGTGTTGCGGATAAAGCCGTCGTTGATCTGCGCGTGGGTTTCGTTCCAGTCGGTTTCCATCAGACCCTTGTCGCGCTGGTCGACGACGAGCAGGAAGCCCTGCTCCTGCCAGAAACGGCGAATTTGCGGCCAGGCCTGATTGGGCGTTTTGTTGTCGATCACGAGCCAGCTTTCGGTGCCGTCGCGCTGGATGTGGAGGCCCTGGACGGGCGGCACGACCGAGAACGAGTCGCCGGCCGGCGCCTGCGCCTGCACCTGTTTAAGCGTGGACAGCGAGGTTTCGCCGCCCTGCGGCGGCAGCGAACGCTGATCGGACGTCTCGTCGATCATGTTCGGCGGTACGGCAAGCGATGCCTGCTTCGAACGCGAGTCGCTCTTGTAGTCGAGTTTGGTGGGCGACGACGTGCCGCAGCCGGCGACCAGACCGCCTGCCACGAGCATTACTGCAAACCGCTTGGTAAGACGAAGATCAGTCATGTTCGGGGAATCCTTCCGCTACGCCACGGCAAGATTCCGTGGATCAACCCAACATTTTACCGGTCCCGGCGAAGTGTGTGCAAAAACTGGGGTTTGCCCTCGAATCGCTCGGTGAAGCGTGCCGCGCCGGCGCCGTTGAGGCAGCTGAAATGCCCTTTGGCGCGGAGCATGGCCGAGTCGGTGAACCGCATGTCGTATCGACGAAGCGACAACCTGAAAAAACCCCTCGACCATCATTTTATTTACCTTCTTTCGAGGCAAATTTAACACTCAGTGACGATTTCGGGTCGACATTAGGGGTATTCCTATCTATTTGCCGGAGCCTTGCCGAATAAGGGTTTCCGGTCCCCAGGCGGCTTGATTTTGCGACTGCGCACGGCTGTGTCCGCCACGACCTGCAAAGAACAGAAATAACCCGTGCTACGTTAAACGAGTTATCTCAATAAAAGCCCGGGCGCCCTACAAGGAAGGCCACATGTACAACCCCCCTCTCAATCCATCCGCGATTGCCTTGACGATCGCGGTCGTCGCGTGCTGCGCCAGCAGCAACGCGCATGCCGAATTAGGCGGCACGATGCCGAGCCAGGCGGTGTCGGGCGCGAGCGCGCCGCGCACCCTGCTCAACGGCGCACTGCGCGAGCGCACGTGGACAGACGCCGGTAATACGACCATCAACGAATATGCGACCAGCACCGGCCTGATCGTCGCCTACTCATGGCAAGGCCCGACGATGCCGGATTTGCACGCGCTGCTCGGCCAATACGGCGACTCGTACAAGACGGGCGCCGCGGCAGCGGCCGGCAGCGGCAATCTGCATGCGTCGCGGGTCAGGCGGTCAGACGTGATCGTCGAGTCCGGCGGACCGATGCGTGGTTACGTCGGACGCGCGTGGCTGCCGGCGGCTTTGCCCGCTGGCGTCACCTCCGACGACATCCAGTAACGCGTGCGCACTCCTCACGCTTGAGTTCCACCCAACGGACCGCCACGCCATGAAATCCGCCTTCCGTTTCCACGCGCTGCTTCTCATCGTCTGTGCGGCCCTCGTCGGCTGCGGCGGAGGCGGCGGTTCCCCGTCCAGTTCGTCGGGCTCGACGCCGTCCGCGACCGCGCCGACCTCCCCTACCGGTTCCACGGGCGCGTCGAACTCGAATGTGCCGCAATCGACGACGCCCAACGTGCAGCCGGTCACGGTCGGCGTATCGCCGGGCAATACGCGCAACATGCTGACGACCAGCGTCACCGTCTGCCAGGCCGGCACCAGCAACTGCGCGACGATCGACGACATTCAGGTCGACACCGGCTCGAACGGCCTGCGCATCCTCGCGTCGGCGCTGCCGACGAGCTTGTCGCTGCCGACCATCGCCGCGGGCAGTGGCGTGAGCGCCGAATGCGCGGTGTTCGGCGGCGGCTACGCGTGGGGCTCGATCCGCAACGCGGACGTGCGCATGGCGGGCCAGCTGGCGTCATCGATTCCGATCCAGGTGATCGCCGACACCGCGGTGCCGGCCGCGCCGGCCGACTGCGCGAACTCCGGCGCATCGATGCTGACGGTGTCGAGCCTGCGCTCGAACGGCATCCTCGGCGTGGGTCTGTTCCCGGTCGACTGCGGCGGCGGCTGCTCGAGCTCCGCGCTGCCGCGCTGGTACTACAGCTGCACGACGAGCGGCTGCACCGCGATCGCGCAACCGCTCGCGCAACAGGTCACCAACCCGGTCAGCAGCTTCCCGCTCGACAACAACGGCGTCGTGATCGACCTGCCGGCCGTCGCCGATACGGGCGCGGCCAGCGTGTCGGGCTCGCTGATCTTCGGCATCGGCACCCAGTCGAACAACACGCTGACGAGCGCGAACGTCCTCAAGGCGAACTCGTCGACCGGCTACGTGGTGACGAGCTCCGGCGGTCAGACCTATGCAGTGAGCTATCTCGACAGCGGCTCGAACGGCCTCTTCTTTAGCTCGACGCAGTTCCCGCTGTGCGGCTTCTGGTACTGCCCGAGCTCGACGCAGTCGGCGAACGCGTCGATCACCGGCATCGATGGCGTGTCGAGCATGGTGTCGTTCGATGTCGGCGATGCAAACACACTCTTCGCGTCATCGAACAACGCGTTCGACAATCTCGCCGGCAATTCGAGTCTGGGCTTCGGCTGGGGCTTGCCGTTCTTTTACGGCAAACGCATCTATACGGCGATTGCGACGCGCAATACGTCGGCTGGCCAGGGACCGTATTACGCGTTCTGAGCTTGATTGAAGCGGATTGGATGCGCAGCGGGGGCGGGTGCGCGAGCGCGAACTCAGCCCGCCGCGCTAGCCGGTTGCGCGACCGGCGTGGCCAGCTGCGGCGGGGCGAGCCAGCGGAACACGTCGAGCGTTTCGCCGTGGAACGTGCACTCGGCGGCGGCCGGCGTGCTGACCCTCGTCGGCGCGGCCGGCTTTGCGGCCACCTTGACCTCCGACGCCGCTTTCGACGCCGATGCGGCGAGCGGCACGGAAGCCGCCGTCGCGGACGCGCTCACCACATGCACGATCGTCCCCTCCACCACGACCCGCGAGCCGCGAATCGCAGCCGCGCGATGTGTGACCCGCAGCGTATCCGACGACATCCCCGACGACGGTTCCGCCAGTTTGCTGCGCATCAGTTGCTCGCAGGCGCCAGAGTTGCGTGTGACGATCGTGCAGGCCGCCAGCAGCGAAGCGGCGCTCGCGACACAGGCGACAGAGAGAATCCGAATCTTCATCGATGTTCCGTTGTTCCAGGCGTCGGTCATTGTAGCTTACGACCCTGGCGCCCGGGACCGTAGCCGCCTGCCGCTTGACCTTGGCGCGGCACATCGGCATCGTGTTGACCGGCTGCGCCCACGGGGGCGCAGAAGGCCGTGAAGTCAGCCGTGAAGTCAGCCGCATCGGGCGGCGATTTCCGGGCGGCTTTCCCTCCTGTAACGACCCGGCTTCTTCATGGTCAACCTCGTCCTGCTCGCAATCGCCGCGTACGCCGCAACCAATATCGACAACCTGTTCGTGCTGCTCGGGTTTCTGAGCGAAGCGGGCGCGCAGCGCCGCCGCGTCATCGTGGGACAGTACGCGGGATCATTGATCCTCGTTGCCGCGGCGCTCGTACTCGCGGCCTTGCTCGCGCGCCTGCCGGCCGGCTATGTGGGCCTGCTCGGCTTTCTGCCGATCGCGGTGGGCCTGCACAAGGCATGGCAGCGCTTCGGTCCCGGCCACGCTGAGCGTAACGACAGCGAGGACATCCCCGCATACGCGCCGCCGTGCGCTGGCGATTCATCGAGCTGGACCGTCGCGAGCGTCGCGATCGCCAACGGGTCGGACAACATCGCCGTCTACGTGCCGCTCTACGCAAGTCATACGCACGCCCAGAACGCGCTCGTTTCGCTCGTGTTCATCGTGATGATCGGACTTTGGTGCTTGGGCGCGGCATGGCTCGTCGATCATCCGCTGCTCGGCGCGCCGATCCGGGGGTACGGCTCGGCGGTGTTGCCGCTGATCCTGACCGGAATCGGCGTGTCGGTGATCGCGAGCAACCAAACGCTGCAGCTTTTTTTCGGCGGGTGAGCAGTGCGCAGTGGCGTCAGTTCGCCAATCTCAATTCGCCGGCTGCTGCGGCCGCACGAAAGTACGCACGCCCGCCAGCGGCGCGCCGTAGCCGCCCGCGCTCGCGTTGTTCGGCAAACCGTTGACCAGTTGTGCGCGCGGGTCGGTCGGATTCAGATTCAACTCGCCTGCCTGCTGATTGCCGTGCGTCGGATACTCGCTGCCGAGCGCCGCCTTCGGCATCAGACGCGTGCTGTTCTGCGGCGCGTTCATGTCGTTCTGCGCGCTGAGCCCCTGCGCGCCCACCTGCCCGGCGAACCCGCCTGCCAACGCCGCACACGCGCAGAGCCGCGCGACGCCCGACATCTTCGCTACTCTTTTCATCCCCGCCTCCTGCACAAGCAATTGAACGACGCCACATGACCCCAGCGCTGCGCTTGACGCATTCTCAATAATATGTTCCCATTGCGCACTATGTACCGCGCCCAGACCACCCTATCGCTACTACTAGCCCGCTCTACCGGGCTAGGTCTGCTGCTGCGCGCGTCCGCTTCTCTCTGATACACCGAAGCATCGCTTGAATCCCCAGTAACTGACCCAGCCCCGGTTTCCGACCGGCGGCCCAGTATCGCGTTTTCGTCGTCCGGTCGACACCCGTTCCACGGTCTCTCCCTCGGATGATGAAAATGTTGAAAAACCCTGCTACCAAGTACCGCTCATTCAAGCCGATCAATTTGACGGATCGCCAGTGGCCGTCGCGCACCATTACGCGCGCGCCGATCTGGATGAGCACCGACCTGCGCGACGGCAACCAGGCGCTGTTCGAGCCGATGAACGCCGAGCGCAAGATGCGCATGTTCAAGACGCTGGTGCAGATCGGCTTCAAGGAAATCGAAGTCGCGTTTCCGGCGGCGTCGCAGACCGATTTCAACTTCGTGCGCGAGCTGATCGAGGGCGGCCATATTCCCGACGACGTGACGATCGAAGTGCTCACTCAGGCGCGCGACGATCTGATCGAGCGTACTTTCGAATCGTTGCGCGGCGCCCCGCGCGCGATCGTCCACCTGTACAACGCGACCGCCCCGGAATTCCGCAAGATCGTGTTCGGCCTCGAAAAGAGCGGCGTGATCGAACTCGCCCAGAAGGCCGCGCGCACGATGAAGCGCCTCGCCGACGCACAGCCGGAAACGCACTTCACGCTGCAATACAGCCCGGAAGTGTTCAGCGGCACCGAACTCGAATTCGCCAAGGAAGTCTGCGACGCGGTGTTCGATATCTGGCAACCGACGCCTGAGCACAAGGCGATCGTCAATCTGCCGGCCACCGTCGAAATGGCCACGCCGAATGTCTACGCGGACCAGATCGAATGGATGCACCGCAATCTCGCGCGCCGCGACTCGCTGATCGTCTCCGTCCACCCGCATAACGACCGCGGCACGGCCGTCGCCGCAGCGGAACTCGCGGTAATGG
Source organism: Burkholderia sp. H160 (assembly GCA_000173575.1). Lineage (GTDB taxonomy): Bacteria > Pseudomonadota > Gammaproteobacteria > Burkholderiales > Burkholderiaceae > Paraburkholderia. The sequence continues at coordinate 37,196 of ABYL01000017.1, forward strand.
CGGGCGCCGATCGCGTCGAAGGCTGCCTGTTCGGCAACGGCGAGCGCACCGGCAACGTCGATCTCGTCACGCTCGCGTTGAATCTGTACACGCAGGGCGTCGACCCCGAGCTCGATTTCTCGAACATCAACGAAGTCGCTCGCACGGCCGAGGAATGCACGCAGTTGCCGGTGCATCCGCGTCATCCGTATGTCGGCGATCTCGTGTTCACTGCGTTCTCGGGCTCGCACCAGGACGCGATCAAGAAGGGCTTTGCCGCGCAGAAGCCGGACGCGATCTGGGAAGTGCCGTACATGCCCATCGATCCGAGCGACCTCGGCCGCACCTACGACTCCGTGATTCGCGTGAACAGCCAGTCGGGCAAGGGCGGCATCGCGTATCTGCTCGAGCAGAGCTACGGCGTCGTGTTGCCGCGCCGCCTGCAGGTCGACTTCAGCTCGGCCGTGCAGCGCTACACCGACGACAGCGGCCAGGAAGTCACGCCCGCGCAGATCTGGGAACTGTTCCAGCAGGAATACGTGCGCACGGCCGAGCCGGTTCGCTATATCAGCCACAGCCTCTCCGAGCATGACGGCCGTGAGCACATCAAGCTCAACGTCGAAATCAACGGCACCCCGCGCGTGCTGAGCGGCGCCGGCAACGGCCCGCTCGACGCGCTGATGCACGCCTTCGAAGTGCCCGTGCGCATCCAGCACTACGAGGAACGCGCGCTCACGCAAGGCGCCGATGCGCGCGCGATCGCGATCGCCGAAATGGCCGGCGCCGATGTGGCCGGCAGCGCGTTCGGCGTCGGCGTCGATGCGAACCTGATCACCGCGTCGATCCGCGCCGTGATCAGCGGCGTCAACCGCTCGTATGCACGCGTGAACGCGGATGCGCAGGAGCGTTTCTTCGACGCCGCGCTCAGCGACGCGACGGTGTGACGCCTCGGTCGCAGCGCTGACAACAACAAAGAAGGGGCGTTTCGACGCCCCTTCTTTTTTAATGTCGATTTATCCGCGTCAGCGTCGGCCGACGTTCACTGAAACACGTCCCTGCCGAAGTACTTCAGAGAAATCCGCCGATACGTACCGTCTTTTCTCATGCCGACGAGCGCGTCGTTGATCGCCACCCGTAGCTTCGGATTGCCCTTGCGGATCAGCACGGCGGACTTGTCGCTGCTATCGGGCGACGTATCGACCGCGACGACCTTGATTTTCGCGTCAGGCTCGCGCTTCTTGTAGTCGAGAAACGATAACGAATCGTTGACGGTCGCATCGACGCGGCCCGCGACGAGCAGCTCGATCGACTCGTTAAAGCCCTGCGCCGGAATGACCAGCGCGCCGTGCGCGGCCGCGATCCTGCCGAGATTGCTGGACAGCGTATTGGCGGACTTGCGGCCCTTCAGATCATCGAAAGACCGGATCGTCGTGTTGTCCGACGCGACGATCAGCACCGCGTGCGACGTGATGTACGGGTCCGAGTAATCGTATTTGAGCTTGCGCTCGTCGGTGATGGCGACCTCGTTAACCACCGCGTCGTAGCGATTGACATCGAGACCGCCGATCAGCCCTTCCCAGTTGCCTTCGATGAATTGCGGCTTGACGCCGAGGCGCTGGGCGATCGCACTCGCGAGTTCGACGTCGAAGCCTGTCAGCTTGCCCGCGTCGTCGTGGTAGGTAAACGGTGCGTAAGTGCCTTCGGTGCCGATCCGGAACACGCCCGATGCCTTGATCTGCGCGAGATCGTCGGCGTTCGCCGGATGCGCCAGCACGGCCTGCAACAGCGCGATCATGGCGAGTGAACGAATCGGCTTCATCGGACGGCTCCGGCTGGGTGGCTCCGTCGGTGGCGGACTGCGGCGCTCGGCGGTCGGTGCCGGCGCGCGGCCGGCTGCGTGGGCCGACTGTAGCAAACCGGGCGCGATTTTTAAAGCGCCCCTCGCGCGAGCGTGCCGACGCGCTCCGCTCAGTACGTCTCCAGATGCAGCCGACCTTCGCGCTTCAGTTTCGCCCACAGCGCTTCCCAATCGAGCTGATGCTGCTCGACGATGTCCTTGAGCGCCTGCAGCACGCCGTCCTCCATGCCTTTGAGGCCGCACACATAGATATAGGTGTTGTCGTCCTTCAGCAGATTCGCGACGTCCGCCGCGCGTTCGCGCATCGCGTCCTGCACGTAGCGCTTCGGCTGGCCCGGCGTGCGCGAAAACGCGAGCGTCGTGTCGATGAAATCCTTCGGCAGATTCGTCAGTGGCCCGAAGTACGGCAACTCCTCCTTGGTGCGCGCGCCGAAGAACAGCATCAGCTTGCCGGTCGCGCCTTTCAGACGCTTGCGCCGGCGGTATTCGGTCATCGCGCGCATCGGCGCCGAACCGGTGCCCGTGCAGATCATCAACAGATGCGAGTTCGGATGATTCGGCATCAGGAACGTGCTGCCGAACGGGCCGATCACGGTGACCACGTCGCCCTTCTTCAGATCGCACAGATAGTTCGAGCAGACGCCATCGATCGCGTCACCGTGCTGCTGCGAGACACGCTTGACCGTCAGCGACACGTTGTTATAGCCGGGCCGCTCGCCGTCGCGCGGACTCGCGATCGAGTACTGGCGCGCATGATGCACTCGGCCGTCGGCGGCAGCTCCCGGCGGCAGAATGCCGATCGACTGGCCTTCGAGCACCGGAAACGGCATCGCGCCGAAGTCGAGCACGATGTGATGGATGTCGCTCGACGTAGCGCTGTCGGTGAGCCGATAGTTGCCGACCACGGTCGCGGTAGTCGGCGCCTTGTGGGTGTACAGATTCACGTACGGCTTCGCGGCCGACCAAGGCGGCACGACCGCGCCGCGCACGGTGTCGACTTCGATGCCGTCCGCATCGGCGGAGCCGTCGTCTGATACGGAAGCGGCCGCTGCTTCTTCAGCCGGCACCGCCATCGTGTTCTGCTCGGGCAACACGTCCCACGTGAACTGCTCGTCGATCGAATACGCGTCGGCTTTCAATACCGTGCGCCAGTTGTCGATTGCGCCGGTCGGGCACGGCGGCACGCAGGCCATGCAGCCGTTGCAGACGTCGGCCTTCACGACGTAGTTGTTGTCGTCGTGCGTGATCGCATCGATCGGGCAAGTCTCTTCGCAGGTATTGCAGCGAATGCAGATCTCCGGATCGATCAGATGCTGCCGCAGAACTTCGACCGATACTGGGCCGTTCATGTCTTCCTCCACCAGCTAATACAGGCGGCGCGCGTGGCGCGCCTCTCGTGCATCGCCTGCTTCAGTTGAAGCGCACGTATTCGAAATCGACCGGCTGACGGTTCACGCCCATCGGGGGCGGCGCGATCCAGTTCGCGAACTTGCCCGGCTCGGCGACGCGCCCCATCAGCGACGCGACGAAGGCACGGTCTTCCGGCGTGGCGAGCCACTTCGCCTCGTTCGCGGCCCATTCGGCTTCGCTGACGACGCGGCCATCGGGCGACACGCGCGTGCCCGCGAAGGTGCCGATCTGCCGGTTGAACGCCTTGTGCGGCACCGTCATGCGAAAGTCGATGCCGGCCTTCTCGAGCACCTTGTTCCAGCGCCCGACCCCAGAGACCGAGTCCTTGATGTAGTCGTCGCGCAGCACTTCGTTCATCGCGTTGAGCATCGGCACCTCGCGCTCGACGAGCTTGCCGTCCTGCACGTCGAGCAGCTTGTAGCTATGCTCGTTCAGGCGATGATCGTCGTCGCGCTTGCCTTCCTCGTAGCGGCCCTTCAGGCCCGAGCTATAGAACGTCGCCGCGTTCGACGAATGGTCGGCGCCGAACAGGTCGATCGTGACCGAGTAATGGAAGTTCAGATAGCGCTGGATGGTCGGCAGGTCGATCACTCCGGCCGCGCGGATCTTCGCGACGTCGTCGGTGCCGAGTTCGTTCATCACCTGCGCGGTGCGCTGGATCACGCGCGACACGCCCGACTCGCCGACGAACATATGATGCGCTTCCTCGGTCAGCATGAACTTCGTCGTGCGCGCGAGCGGATCGAAGCCCGACTCCGCGAGCGCCGACAACTGGAACTTGCCGTCACGGTCGGTGAAGTACGTGAACATGTAGAACGCGAGCCAGTCCGGCGTTTTCTCGTTGAACGCGCCGAGAATGCGCGGATTGTCGTCGTCGCCCGAGCGGCGGCCGAGCAATGCTTCGGCTTCCTCACGACCGTCGCGGCCGAAGTAGCGATGCAGCAGATACACCATCGCCCACAGATGACGGCCTTCTTCGACGTTGACCTGGAACAGGTTGCGCAGATCGTACAGCGACGGCGCGGTCAAACCGAGGTGACGCTGCTGCTCGACCGAAGCCGGCTCCGTATCGCCCTGCGTGACGATGATGCGGCGCAGGTTCGCGCGATGCTCGCCGGGCACGTCCTGCCACGCGGCTTCGCCCTTGTGCTCGCCGAAGTGGATCTTGCGATCCTGCTCGCCCGGCGTGAGGAAAATGCCCCAGCGGTACTCCGGCATCTTCACGTAATCGAAGTGCGCCCAGCCGCCCGGGTCGACGCTGGTTGCGGTCCGCAGATACACGTCGTAACCGTGAGAGCCCTCCGGGCCCATATCGCCCCACCACGACAGAAAGTTCGGCTGCCACTGTTCGAGCGCGCGCTGCAGCGCGCGGTCGTCGGCGAGGTTGACGTTGTTCGGAATCTTTTCGCTGTAGTTGATCGAGGACATGGTCGGTTCCCTGGGTCGGTCCCTGTTAGGAAGCTGCAGTGGCGCGACGCAGATCAAACGCGCGACACGTCGAATTGCGCCTTGCTGCCCTTGCCGTACACCTTGAGCGCGCCCTTCTCGCCCACTGCGTTCGGCCGGTTGAAAATCCAGTTCTGCCAGGCGGTGAGACGGCCGAAGATGCGCGTCTCCATCGTTTCCGGCCCGTTGAAGCGCAGATTCGCTTCGAGGCCGGTCAATGCATCGGGCGACATCGCCGCGCGCTCTTCGAGTGCAATGCGGATTTCGTCGGCCCAATCGATATCGTCCGGCGACGCGGTCACGAGACCGAGGCGCTCGGCGTCGAGCGCCTTGACCGGCTGGCCGATCAGCGCGCGCACCGCGTCGATCGGCTCGGCTTCCTCGTAGAAGCGCCGCGCGAGCCGCGATTGATGCGTCACCATGGGATACAGACCGAAGTTGACTTCCAACAGCGTGATCGCCGGCTCCTCGTCTTCGTTGTCGGGCAGCGCGGCCATGTAGGTGCGATCGGCGGCGAACGCGAGTTCGGCGAACGTGCCGGCGAAGCACGAGCCCGGCTCGATCAGCGTAAAGATAGAGCGCGACGACACGTCGATGCGCGCGAGCGTGCGGCGCAGCATGCCGATCGTCTCGCGCACGAACCAGTGATCCTTGTGCTGCAGCAGCGTCGCATCGGCCGCTAGCAGGTGGCGTGCATCGCCTTCGGTTTTGTAACACCCAGGTGCCGATGTCGAGCTCGTTGGTGCGCATCGACAGGATCGCATCGTCGAGTTCGCGCGCGAATTGCAGCGGCCACCAGTTCGCGCCGGCGGCGACGATCGCGGCAAGGTCGGTCGGTTGCTCTGTGTGCGGCGCGCGCGCGGTGAAGGTGGCCACACGTTTCGCTCGATCGATCGTCACGTCCACGGTTTGATAGCTGAGGCCGTCTTCGCGATCCGTCCGTTCGATGCGCGTGAGCGCGACGCCTGGCGCTCCGGCCGGACGATCGCTGTGCGCAGCGAGTTCGAGCGCGCGCGCCTGAATGGCCTGGTCGAACTGGTTCGGCTTCATGACTTCGTCGACGAGACGCCACGCCTTCGCGCGTTCACCGCGCACGCCCTCGACCACCGTGCAGAAAATATCCGCGCGATCGTGACGCACCTTGCGTTTGTCGGTCACGCGCGTGAGACCGCCCGTGCCCGGCAGCACGCCGAGCAGCGGCACTTCCGGCAGCGACACCGAAGAGGAGCGATCGTCGATCAGATAGATTTCGTCGCAGGCGAGCGCGAGTTCATAGCCGCCGCCCGCGCATGCGCCGTTCACCGCGGCAAGAAACTTCAGGCCCGAATGGCGCGACGAATCTTCGAGCCCATTGCGGGTTTCGTTCGTGAACTTGCAGAAGTTGACCTTCCATGCATGCGACGAAAGCCCCAGCATGAAGATATTTGCGCCCGAGCAGAACACCCGGTCCTTCAGGCTCGTCACCACCACCGTGCGGACTTCCGGATGCTCGAAGCGAATCCGCTGGATCGCGTCGTGCAGTTCGATATCGACGCCGAGGTCATACGAATTGAGCTTCAGTTTGTAGCCATCGCGAATGCCGCCGTCCTCGGCGATGTCGATGCCGAGCGTCGCGACCGGACCGTTGAAGCTCAGCTTCCAGTGCTTGTACTGCGACGGCGTGGTGCGGTAGTCGACCGGCGCGGCCTGAGCAACGGCGGTGGGTGCTGTGGACATAGGGCGTCTCCTGACTGGACGATGCAAACTGTTTTTGAACAATAGTGCATCATCATAGCCACGTAAAGCACTTTAGTGCATTTTTACAGGGAAACCCTGGCGCCCATACTCGGTCAGTTCACGCGCGCTTCGTCGGGCGCTTCCGCCGCGAGACGCGCGGCCAGGCGGTCGCGCAACTGCAGGTAGGCATCGGCGAGCGTCTTCTCGCTGGTGTCGAAGGTCATGTCCGCGCGCCCATAGAGCTCGGCGCGCCCGGCGAGGATGCGCTTCAGGTCATCCATCGCCTCGCGGTTGCCGGACATCGGCCGCAGATCGCCTTGCGCGACGACGCGGCGCATATGCTCCTCGGGCGTCGCCTGCAGCCACACGGTGAAACAGTGCGACAGCAGCGCGTTGAACGTGCCCGACTCCGACACGAGCCCGCCCGGCGACGCGATCACCGCGCGCGGATGCTCGTGAATCACCGCCTCCAGCGCGCGCTGCTCGTAGCGGCGATACGCGCTCGCGCCGTACAGCGAATGGATCTCCGAAGGCGGACAGCCCGCGAGCTGTTCGATCACGCGCGTGAGCTCGATGAACGGCACCTTGCGCTCCTGCGCGAGCATGCGCCCGAGCGTCGACTTGCCCGCGCCGCGCAGGCCGATCAGCGCGATGCGGTCCTTGCGGTGCGGGTCGCGCGGTGCCTGCGCGAACATCTCCGCGAGCGCGATGCGCGCGCGCTGCAGCGCCGCCTGGTCGCGCCCCTGCAACAGCTCGCGGATCAGCAGCCATTCGGCCGACGCGGTGGTTTCGTCGCCGATCACCTCGGCGAGCGAGCAGTTCAGCGTGGCCGCGAGTTGCCGCAGCACCAGCACCGACGCATTGCCGACACCCGATTCCAGGTTCGCCAGATGCCGCTCCGACAACCCGGTTTCGGCCGCCAGCGTCTTGCGCGTCATGCCGCGGCGTGCGCGCAGCAGACGCACGCGCTCGCCCATCGCGGTGAGGAACGGGTCGCGCTCTTCGCGCTCGCCGCCACGTTCGGCCACGCGCTCGGCGCGGGGCACGTCGTCGCCGGCTTCGTCTAACGGTGCGGGAGTGTACTTTTGATTCATGTTTTGCGACCTCGCAACTTCGATACATGTACTATAGTGCTTGACACGCACAAGGTGAACGGTTTAATTTTCGCCAAAAGCTGATCCAATCACAAACAAACTTGCGCGCCGCCTTGGCATTCAGGCGGCGTCACGGAGACGGCGTCGCAATACGCATGCACCGAAGTTCCGGCGGCCGGCGTGAGCGCGCTTCTGGAGGCTCGCATGTCCCCACAGGAATTCCAGCACCTGATCGCAAGCGTCACTGGGCAACTCGCCGGGCGTCCGCTCGACGCTGCGCTCGCGGCCTGGCTCAACGACACCTGGCCCGCCGACAGCCCCACCTTCCAGGAACTCGCGAACGCATGCCGCAGCGGCGTCGCCGAAGGCTGGCTGTGCAATCGCGAGGCCGGCGGCATCCGCTACGGCCGCATCTTCAAGGCGCTGCCCGACACGCATGGATTTTCCGTCGACGTCGTCGACATGCAGGACATCGCCGGTCCGCATCACGTCCATCCGCACGGCGAGATCGATCTGATCATGCCGCTCACCGAAGGCGCGACCTTCGACGGCCATCCGGCCGGCTGGTGCGTGTACGGCCCCGGCTCGGCGCATCATCCGACCGTCGCAAACGGTGAGGCGCTGGTGCTGTATCTGCTGCCGCGAGGCGCGATCGAATTCACGCGCGCGTAAGCCAGCGAGCGGCAAGCATCGAGCGGATCACGAGCGCACAACAGCCGGACCGCGCCCCCGGGATGGAGGAGACATATGGAAGCCCTGCAGGAAACGAGCGCGCGCGAGCCGGTCGCGCCGCCGCCCCCGCTGTTCAACTTCGCGCGGCATCTGTTCCAGTTGAACGAAGCGCGCGCGAGCAAGGTCGCCTATATCGACGACCACGGCGCGATGACCTATGGCGAGCTCGAAGACCGCGCGCGGCGCTGCGCCAGCGCACTGCGCGCGCTCGGCGTGCATCCCGAGGAGCGCGTGCTGCTCGTGATGCTCGACACCGTGTCGCTGCCGGTCGCGTTTCTCGGCGCGCTGTACGCGGGCATCGTGCCGGTCGTCGCGAACACCTTGCTGACCGCCGCTGACTATACGTACATGCTGACGCACAGCCATGCGCGAGCGGTCATCGCTTCGGAACCGTTACTAGCGAACGTGAAGGAGGCACTGAGCAGCATCGACGACGACGGCTGCCAGCTGATCGTCTCGCAGCCTCACGCCGCCACCGAGGCGCCGCTCGCCGCACCCCACTTCGAAACGCTGATCGACGCCGCGACACCCGCGCTCAAAGGCTGCGCAAGCAATGCGGACGACATCGCGTTCTGGCTCTATTCGTCGGGCTCGACCGGAAAGCCGAAAGGCACCGTCCACACCCACGCGAATCTGTACTGGACCGCTGAGCTGTATGCGAAGCCGGTGCTCGGCATCGTCGAAAGCGACGTGGTGTTTTCGGCGGCGAAGCTGTTCTTTGCGTATGGACTCGGCAACGCGCTGACCTTTCCGCTGTCGGTCGGCGCGACTGCGATCCTGATGGCCGAGCGCCCGACCGCCGACGCGATCTTCGCGCGCCTCGTCAAGCATCGTCCGACCGTGTTCTACGGCGTGCCGACCTTGTACGCGAACATGCTGGTGTCGCCGAATCTGCCCGCGCGCGAGGATGTCGCGATCCGCGTGTGCGCGTCGGCGGGCGAGGCATTGCCGCGCGACGTCGGCGAACGCTTCACCGCGCACTTCGGTGCCGAGATTCTCGACGGCATCGGCTCGACTGAAATGCTGCACATCTTCCTGTCGAATCGCGCCGGCGAAGTCGAATACGGCACGACCGGGCGTCCCGTGCCAGGCTACGAAGTCGAGTTGCGCGACGAAGCTGGGCGGCCCGTGCCCGATGGCGAAGTCGGCGATCTGTTCATCAAGGGGCCGAGTGCGGCGCTGATGTACTGGAGCAATCGCGAGAAGACGCGCGCGACGTTTCTCGGCGAATGGATCAGAAGCGGCGACAAATATCGGCGTCTCGCGAACGGCTGCTATGTTTATTCGGGCCGCAGCGACGACATGCTGAAAGTGAGCGGACAGTACGTGTCGCCAGTCGAGGTCGAGATGGTGCTCGTCGCGCATCCGGCGGTGCTCGAAGCGGCGGTGGTCGGCGTCGATCATGGCGGGCTCGTGAAAACGCGCGCGTTCGTCGTGCTCAAGCGCGACTTCATGCCGTCCGAGATGCTCGCGGACGAACTGAAGGCCTTCGTCAAGGACCGGCTCGCGCCTCACAAGTACCCGCGCGATATCGTGTTCACCGACGATCTGCCGAAGACCGCCACCGGTAAGATTCAACGCTTCAAGCTGCGCGAACTGTCATAGGTCATCGATACATGCAGGACCGTGCTACCGCCCCTGCCACTTCCGCCGCGAGTGGTGCCAGCCGCTTCGCCGAACTGCCGGCGACCGCGTCGCATGGGTCACTGCGCATCGAGTACCGCTGGGTCAACGAACAGCCGCACGCCCCGCAAGACGATGCGCCGATCGCGGTCTTCCTGCATGAAGGTCTCGGCTCGATCGCGATGTGGCGCGACTGGCCGCAGACGTTGTGCGCGCGGCTCGGCATGCGCGGACTCGTCTATTCGCGGCCCGGCTATGGACTCTCGACCCCGCGTGCTCCACACGAGAAATGGCCGGTCGATTTCATGACCGCACAGGCGCGCGACATCCTCCCCGCCCTGCTCGACGCGCTCGATATCGAGCCGCGGCACCGCCAGCGCATGTGGGTGATCGGCCATAGCGACGGCGGCTCGATCGCGCTGCTGTACGCGGCGCTGTATCCCGATGCGCTCGCGGGCGCGGTCGTGATCGCACCACATGTGTTCGTCGAAGACCTCTCGGTGCAAAGCATCGCGCAGACCAAGGAGCTTTACGAAACCACCGATCTGCGCGCGAAGCTCGCCCGCTATCATGCGGACGTCGATTCCGCGTTCTACGGCTGGAACGATATCTGGCTCGATCCGGCGTTCAGGCAGTGGTCGATCGTCGATGCGCTCGCGCCGATCCGTTGCCCGCTGCTCGCGATCCAGGGCCACGACGACAACTACGGCACGATGGCGCAGATCGACACGATCGCCGCGCGCGTGCCGCACGCGCAACTCGTGAAGCTCGACGCATGCGGACACTCGCCGCACCGCGACGCGCCCGCCGCGCTCAACGACGCCATCGCGGCATTCGTTCGCGCACAGCGATAAACGGCGCCCGCCTACGACTCGAAATCGAGCCCGCCGATCAACGCGACCGGCTCACCCTGCGTATGCGTGAGGAAATCGAGTTCGCGCGCCTGGGTCCAGGCATTGAGCTTGCGAGGCAGTGCGGCGAGGTATCTGGCGAAACGCGCCGCGCCCTGCTCGCCCATCAGCCTTTCTATTTCATCGCTGTCCCAGGTCAGATACAGATTCAACGGATGCGGGTAATGGCCGAGTTCTTCGAGCGGCGTCGCATGAATCCGCACGCGGGTGGGTTGTCCCTGCACGCCGCGTGGCAACACGTCCGTGCGCACCGTCTTCGGGAAGCACGCGGCGATCGCCTCGACGATACGCGGCGCGAACTCCTGCTCGAAACGAATTGCACTTTCCGGGCGCATCGCGCATCTCCGCTGTGATTCTCATCGTGGTTCGTTCATCGTAGCAGACTCAGTTTCTGGCCGGCGGGATCGCGTCCGGTTCATGCGTCACCGCCTCGCGCAACGCCTTGCGGATCACCTTGCCGGTCGCCGTCATCGGCAGGCTTTCGACGAAGCGGATCTCGCGCGGATATTCGTGCGCGGCCAGGCGCATCTTCACGTGCTGCTGGATCTCGCGCACGAGCGCATCGTCGCCGACGAAACCGGCTTTCAGCACGACGAACGCCATCACGATTTCGGTGCGCTCGCGATCGGGCACGCCCACTACAGCCGCCATCGCAACGGCCGGATGACGCAGCAGCGAATCTTCAATCGACGCCGGCCCGATCCGGTAGCCGGCGCTCGTGATCACATCGTCGCCGCGGCCGACGAAGCGAATGAAGCCGTCCGCGTCACGCGTGCCGAGATCGCCGGTCAGCAGAAACTTGCCGCGGAATTTGTCGCGCGTTGCCGCATCGTTGCGCCAGTAGCCGAGAAACATCACCGGATCGGGCGCAGCCACCGCGATATCGCCGATCGCACCGGGCGGCAGTTCGTTGCCGTCGGCATCGACGATCGTGACATGATGCCCGGGCACCGCACGCCCGATCGCACCGAAACGCGGCTCGAACAGCGCCGCGCACGACGACACCACGACGTTGCACTCGGTCTGCCCGTAGAACTCGTTGATCGTCACGCCGAGCGCCTCGCGCCCCCAGCCGATCAGTTCCTCGCCGAGCGATTCGCCGCCGCTCGCGACCGATCGCAACGCAAGACGCAGATGCGCAGGCCGCTCGACGCCACGCATCATCTTCAGTGCGGTCGGTGGCAGAAACGCATGGGAGACCGCGTGACGCGCGAGCAGATCGAACGCGGCGAGGCCGTCGAATTTCGCAAAACGACGCGCGAGCACCGCAACGCCGTGATGCCATGACGGCAGCAGCACGTCGAACAGACCGCCGATCCACGCCCAGTCCGCGGGCGTCCACATCAGCGTCGCGTGCGCGGGAAAGCCCTGCTGCGACATCTCCACGCCGGGCAGATGCCCGAGCAGGACGCGATGCCCGTGCAACGCCCCCTTTGGTTTGCCGGTCGTGCCCGACGTATAGATGATGATCGCGGGATCGTCCGCGGCGGTATCGACCGGCGTGAAATCGGCGGCAGCGCCATGCAATGCCTGCCAGAACGAGCGCATCGACGCTTCCGATGCTTCGGTGTCCTGCTCGATATCGACACTGAACACCTGCCGCAATTCGGGCAGTGCGCCGCGAATTTCATCGATCTTGTGCACGCCGGCCTGATCGGTGATCAGCGCGACCGCGCCGCTGTCGCCGAGCCGATGCTCGATCGCGTCGACGCCGAACAGTGCGAACAGCGGCACCGCGACCATGCCGGCCTTGTACGCGGCGAGATGCGCGACGGCCGTTTCGATCGATTGCGACAGGAAGATGCCGATGCGGTCGCCGCGCCGCGCGCCCGCCGCAAGCAGCGCATTGGCGAAACGGTCGGACAGCGCTTTGAGTTCGTCGAACGTATAGCGGGTCGCGCGGCCGTCGGCGTCTTCGTAGATCAGCGCGAGACGCCCCGTGCCATCGGCCCATTTGTCGCACGTGTCGACACCGATGTTGTAGCGCGGCGGAATGCGCCATGCAAAATTGACCGTGAGCGAATCGTAAGTTTCGCCGTCGAGGTTCATCGTCTCTCCTTGATATCGCTTTTATCGTTGCATCGCGCGGTGCATGGCCCAATGCTTGCTGCACTTGCGTGCGAGCCCGGTGTTCTTCAGTTTAGCCCACGTCCCTGTGCGACTTCGTTCGCGCATCGCGAAGCGCTGATGGATTCACCACATACGACATACTCCCGCCCAATTCCGCCGGTGCGGTGCGAAGGCCTCAACGATTCGCGACAACTCCTGTGCAATTCGAGCCCTTTACATCTGACCTGTGCCGTGCGCGTCTAGCATCGGTACAGGATCTGCGCGCATGTTGCGCCGCATGATCGCTTCACTGGATGACCTATGCGCAAGGCAAGATTCGCATCGTTCTGGCACGGTCCAGAACTTTCACCCTATGAAATCGCGTGTCTGAATTCGTTCACGCTGTACGGCAGCGAGGTCTCGCTTTATAGCTACGAGCCGATCGCCAATCTGCCACCCGGCGTGATCGCGAAAGACGCGACCACGATACTGCCGCGCGATTCGCTCAACGACTTCCCAATTCATGGGAAACCATCGATGCAGCATTTCACCGATTATTTCCGCTTCGTGATGTTCACGAGGACCGATGAGATCTGGGTCGATACCGACATGCTGCTGCTACGCGATTTTGATCTCAGCGCCAAGGGCGACCTGATCGGCCGGGAGACGTCGTCAAGCATCTGCAATGCGATGCTGCGACTCGACCCGGATCACCCGCGCCTGCACGAGTTGATCGAACGTGTCGAAGCGATGAAAGGCACGGCACTGAAGTGGGGCGACACGGGCCCGCGTCTCTTGACCGCCGTCTACGGAGTTAAGGCTGGTCTTCCCGAAAGCCTGTTCTATCCGGTGCATTTCGACGATTACTACAAGGTGTTCCTGCCGCGCTATTTCGACGAATGCGAGGCGCTCTGCTCCGATGCGTACACGCTGCATCTGTGGAACAACCGCATCGTCAAGATGGGCCTCTACAAGCGCATCGGGCCACCGGATGGCTCGTTCCTGCGTCACGTGTTCGACCAAACCGGCGCGAGCAAGATGTTTCGCGAGTTTTATCCGGCGAGCGTGATGCAGACGATGATCGACAACGCGGTGCAGAAAGTCGGCAGCGACGAAGGTGTGCGCAAGCTGCTGCGCGTCGGTGTGCCGATGGTCACGACGGCCATCGTGCGCAAATTCGGCGTCTGAGTTCGCAGCGTCAGTTCACGCCGCCGCTGCCTGAGCTCCGCACCTGCTCCAGCATGAAGTCGATGAAGGTCGCCGCCGCGCGCGTGTGATGCCGATTCGGCATATACAGCATGTACATGTGCGTGCCGAAGATGCTGAGCCGCCAGGCATCGAGCGCGGTCAGCACGGCGCCGCGCTTCTGGTCGTCCTGCACGACGTAGTCGGGCACGAGTCCGACGCCGAGGCCAGCCAGCACCGCCTGGCGTAAAAATAGAAAGTTCTCGGAAATAATCGTTGGTTCGAGCAGTACTTCGTGACGCTCGTCGCGTAGATACGCGGCGAGCCGTAGCTGCCTGCCGATCACGGCGGCGGTAATCAGCGGCGCGGCGCGCAGGTCGTCGAGCGTGGCGGGCATGCCGTGCGTTCGCGCGAATTCGGGGGACGCGCACGCTACGTACCTGACCGGCCCCATGTCTCGCGCGACAAGGTTTTGCGGCGGCTCCGACATCACGCGCACCGCGATGTCAATCTCGTCGCGCATCAGATCCTCGACGCGGTTCTCGAACATCACGTCGAGCACGATGCCCGGATACAGCCGCTTGAACGCGATCAGCCAGTCGGACATCACGAGCTGACCGTAGCCGCTCGGCACGCTCAGGCGCACGCGCCCCTGCAGGCTCTGGCCGAGTGTCGTCACCGACTCGCGCGCGGCGATCAGCGCGTTGCGGATCGTGCGGCCGTGCTCGTAGAGCCGCAGACCGATCTCGGTCGGCTCGACGCGGCGCGTGGTGCGCCGCACCAACTGCAGCCCTACCGAGCGCTCGAGCTGGTTCAGGTGATAGCTGACATTCGCGCGGCTCATCTTCAGCCTGCGCGCCGCTTCGCTCAGATTGCCGGCGTCGAGGATGTCGACGAGCAGGGTCAGGGAGTTGACGTCCATCGCCTTGCCTTTGTCAAAATAATTTTGACAGTCTGTCAATCAACCATGTCATTGTCAATGAACATTGACCACTCCAGAATGAGACGATCAAACGGAGCCCCCCACCATGACCCTTCCCTCCTCCACCGACGTCGTCACGCGCGAATTGCGCGGCAAGGTGCTGCTCGTCACGATCGACCATGCGCCGGTCAACGCGCTATCCGCCGACGTGCGGCGCGGCCTGCTCGCCGCGATCGAAGCCGCCGACGCCGATCAGGCCGTGCAAGCCGTGCTGATCGTCGGCGCGGGACGCAACTTCATCGCCGGTGCCGATATTCGCGAGTTCGGCAAGCCGCCGGTGCCGCCGTCGCTGCCGGAGGTGTGCAACCGCATCGAGGCGTGCACGAAACCCGTTGTCGCGGCGATCCATGGCGCCGCGCTCGGCGGCGGCCTCGAAGTGGCGCTGGCCGCGCATTACCGGATTGCCGTCGACGGCGCGAAGCTCGGCCTGCCCGAAGTGCAGTTGGGTCTGCTGCCGGGCGCGGGCGGCACGCAGCGCACGCCGCGCCTGATCGGCGCACAGGCCGCGCTCGATCTGATACTGAGCGGCCGCCATGCGAGCGCGAAGGAAGCGCTCGCGTTCGGCATGATCGACCGTCTCGGCGACAGCGGCGACATCCTCGCCGAAGGGCTCGCGTACGTGCACGAACTGCTTGCCGCGCATGCCCCGGTGCGCCGCACGCGCGAGGCGACTGCACTGACCGATCGCGCCGCGAGCCTCGCGGCGGTCGCAACAGCGCGCGAGGAAACGGCGAAAAAAGCGCGCGGCCTGTTCTCGCCGCTGAAAATCGTCGACGCGGTCGAGGCCGCGATCGAACAGCCCTTTGACGAAGGCCTGAAGCTCGAACGCAAGCTGTTCCTGCAATGCCTCGACAGCCCGCAGCGCGCCGGCCTGATTCACGCGTTCTTCGCCGAGCGCGAAGTGCTAAAAGCGCCCGAAACGCGCGACGCAAAACCGCGTGCGCTGGACGCGATCGGCGTGGTCGGCGGCGGCACGATGGGCGCTGGCATCGCGGTCGCGGTGCTCGACGCCGGACTCCCCGTCACGATGATCGAGCGCGACGAAGCGTCGCTCGCGCGCGGCCGCGCGCACATCGACAAGGTCTACGACGGGTTGATCGCCAAAGGCCGGCTGACCGCCGAGAGGAAAGCCGCGATCATGGCGGGCTGGAGCGGCAGCACGTCGTACGATGCGCTCGCTCATGTCGACCTCGTGATCGAAGCCGTGTTCGAAGACCTCGACGTCAAAAAGGCCGTTTTCGTCGAGCTCGATCGCGTCTGCAAGCCCGGTGCGGTGCTCGCGACCAACACGTCGTATCTGGACATCGACGCGATCGCGGCCAGCGTCTCGCGCCCGGCCGACGTGATTGGGCTGCACTTTTTCTCGCCCGCCAACCTCATGAAGCTGCTCGAAGTCGTGGTGCCGAAGCAGGTCAGCGCCGACGTCGTCGCGACCGCGTTCGAGCTCGCGAAGAAGCTGCGCAAGACACCGGTGCGCGCCGGCGTGTGCGACGGTTTCATCGGCAATCGCCTGCTCGCCGTATATCGCGCCGCCGCGGACGCGCTGACGGAAGACGGTGCGTCGCCGTATCAGATCGACGCGGCGGTGCGCGCATTCGGCTTCCCGATGGGACCGTTCCAGGTGGTCGACCTCGCGGGCGGCGACATCGGCTGGGCCGCGCGCAAACGCCGCGCGGCCACGCGCAACCCGAACGCGCGCTACGTGCAGATCGCCGACCGCCTGTGCGAGCGTGGCTGGTTCGGCCAGAAAACGGGCCGCGGATTTTATCTGTACCCCGAAGGATCGCGCGGCGGCACGCCCGACCCCGAAGTCGAAGCGATCATCGACGCCGAGCGCAAGCGCGCGGGGATCACGCCGCGCAGCTTCAGCGACGAGGAGATCATGCGCCGCTATATGGCCGCGATGATCAACGAAGGCGCAAACGTCGTGCACGAAGGTATCGCGCTGCGCCCGCTCGACGTCGACGTGACCCTGCTGTACGGCTATGGCTTTCCGCGTTACCGCGGCGGGCCGATGAAATACGCGGACAGTGTCGGCCTGCCGACGATTCTCGCCGACATCCGCGAGTTCGCGAAGGAAGACCCGCTGTTCTGGCGGCCGTCACCGCTGCTGATCGATCTGGTCGAGCGCGGCGTCGATTTCGCGAGCCTGAACACGGCGGCCTGAGCCCCACGACCCCTGACGGAACAAAGCGATGGATCTGAACTTCACTCCCGATGAAGAGGCGTTTCGCGCCAGCGTGCTGGCCTTTCTGCGCGACAAGCTCCCGCAACGTCTTGCCGACAAGGTGCACGGCGGCCGACGTCTGACGCGCGACGACATGGCCGAGTGGCACGCGATTCTGAACGCACAAGGCTGGCTCGCGAATCACTGGCCGAAGGAGTACGGCGGCCCGGGCTGGAACGCGGTGCAGAAATTCATCTTCGAGAACGAATGCGCACTCGCCGGCGCACCGCGCGTCGTGCCGTTCGGCGTCAACATGCTCGGGCCGGTGCTGATCAGATACGGCAACGAAGCGCAGAAACGCCATTGGCTGCCGCGCATACTCGATGGTTCCGACTGGTGGTGCCAGGGCTATTCGGAGCCGGGCGCAGGCTCCGATCTCGCGTCGGTCAAGACGACGGCGGTGCGCGGCACGGACGCGCAGGGCGAGCACTTCATTGTGAATGGCCAGAAGACGTGGACCACGCTTGGTCACTACGCGAACATGATCTTCTGCCTCGTGCGCACCGCGACCGACGTGCGCAAGCAAGAAGGCATCAGCTTCCTGCTGATCGACATGAACACGCCGGGCATCGAAGTGCGGCCGATCATTACGCTCGACGGCGAGCACGAAGTCAACGAAGTGTTTTTCACCGACGTGCGCGTGCCTGCCGGGAACCTCGTCGGTGAAGAGAACAAGGGCTGGACCTACGCGAAATATCTGCTCACGTATGAGCGCACCAATATCGCGGGGGTCGGCTTTTCGGTCGCGGCGTTCAACCGGCTGCGCAAGATTGCCGCGAAACAGTTGCGCAATGGCCGGCCTCTCGCTGAAGACCCGGCGTTCGCGGCACGCATGGCGCGCGTCGAGATCGATCTCGAGAACATGAAGACGACCAATCTGCGCGTGATCGCAGCGGTGGCGGGCGGCGGCGTGCCCGGTGCCGAGAGTTCGATGCTGAAGATTCGCGGCACCGAGATTCGTCAGGAGATCTCATCGCTGACGCGGCGCGCGATGGGCGCTTATGCGCAGCCGTTCATCGAGGAAGCGCTGCACGAAGGTTTCGACGGCGTGCCGGTGGGCCCCGAAGCCGCTAGCGCCGCGTCGCAGTACTTCAATAATCGCAAGCTGTCGATCTTCGGCGGCTCGAACGAAATCCAGAAGAACATCATTTCCAAAATGATCCTCGGACTGTAAGAGGCGCACGCCATGAATTTCCAGCACACCGAAGACCGCCGCATGCTGGCGGATACGCTGAACCGTTTTATCAGTGAACAATACGGCTTCGCGACGCGCGACAAGATCGCCCGCTCGATGCAAGGCTTCAGCACGGAATTGTGGGCGCGCTTTGCGGAGCTTGGCGTGATCGGCGCATTGTTCGATGAAGCGAGTGGCGGCTTCGGCGGGGGCGGGTTCGATATTTCCGTCGTGTTCGAGAGTATCGGTCGCGGGCTCGTGGTCGAGCCGTTTCTCGATACGCTGATCGTGGGCCGCGCGATCGCTCGCAGCGGCAGCAGCACGCAGAAGGCGGCGCTGGGTTCGTTGATCGATGGCTCGCAGATCGTTGCGCTTGCGCATGGTGAACCGGACAGCCATTACGAACTTGCACGGGTCGCAACGACGCGCGCGCAGCGGGGCCTGAATGGCGACAGCGGCGCGTGGACGTTGAACGGCGCGAAGGCCGTCGTGCAGCATGGCGAGCAGGCTCGCGTGTTCCTCGTGTCGGCGCGCACGAGCGGCGATGACGATGCCGAAGCCGGTATCACGCTGTTTCTGGTGCCGCGCGACGCGGCGGGTGTGAGCGTGCGCGGCTATCGCAAGATCGACGGAGGACGCGCGGCCGAAGTGACGTTCGACAACGTCACGCTCGGCGACGACAGCGTGCTCGGCTCAGCGGACCAGGGCTTTGCGACGCTCGAATACGCGGTCAGTTGCGGCGTGCTCGCATTGTGCGCGGAAGCGGTCGGCGCAATGGACGTCGCGAAAGACTACACGCTCGACTATCTGCGCACGCGCAAGCAGTTCGGCGTGCCGATCGGCAGCTTCCAGGGGTTGCAGCATCGGATGGCCGATTTGCTGCTCGAAATCGAGCAGGCGCGCTCGGCGGTAATCAATGCGGCGGCTGTGCTCGACGGCGAACGGACCGCGCGCGAGCGCGCGGTGTCGGCGGCGAAGTACAGCATCGGCCGGATCGGCACACGGGTTGCGGAGGAATGCATCCAGTTGCACGGCGGGATCGGCATGACGTGGGAGTTGCCGCTCGCGCATTACGCGAAGCGGCTGGTGATGATCGATCATCAGCTTGGGGATGAGGATCATCATCTGGAGCGGTTTGTGGCGTTGGGGGCTGCGTTGTCGCGCACACAGGGCCGGCAATGAAGCGTCTGCTTGTCGAGTTTGCGCCTGCGCTGATGAGCAGAAGAGGCTCCCCGCGTGGAAAAAGCGCCGTGACGCCAACTGCGAAAAATCGGCTTCGCAAGAATGGGGCGGCGGGTCGATGCTGCCCACGGCGGTTGCGATGTGCAAGACAGCCGAGACTGAGCGCATGAGTAAAGCGATCCAGGTCTCGGGATGCAGGCGAGCGTGGGCGAAGCTTCGACAGTGGGCAACGCCGAAAACTGCTCACCCTGTAGTCAATGTCCAGGCAAGGTGCGTTTCCTGCGTCAAAGACTCAGATTCTCCCCAAGATGCCGGAATACTGTGGACACCCGCCGCAGATGGCGCGACTCAGGGTGCGTGAGCAGCCAGAGTTCGGTCTGGCATTCGTCGAGAATGTCGGTCAACTGGATCAGATCCTTGCGCGGCTGTGCCAGGAACAGCGGCAGTACTCCCACGCCCATGCCAGTTGCTACTAGCTCCAACACTGTCAGGATGCTGTTGACGCGGTAGCGCGGAATCACCTTCGGATGGCGGCGTTTGCGCCAAAGCACCGAGGGATGCTCTGGCAACGCGTCGTCAGGCGCGACCCAGGCCGCCTTGCCGGCTTCCACCTCCGCGTAGCGCCGGATGCTTCCGGCCTTGCCCGCATACAACGCCACCCGGATTGGGCCAATGTGCTTGCCGACCAGGTGCTGCGGGGGCCGCCTGGTGGCGCGCACCGCGATGTCCGCCTCGCGCCGCGTCAGGCTGGTCAGTTCGTTGCCCGCGTGCAGCTCATAGGTCAACAACGGGTGCTGCTCGGCAAACATGCGCAGCGCCGGTGCGATCAAGCCATGCAGGATGGTGTCCGTCGTGGTAATGCGTACCGTGCCCGAGACTTGCTTCGGCGTGAGCTGGACGGCTGAGCGCGCCTGCTCCAGCCGAGTTTCCACCTGCTCGCCATGCTCGGCCAGGACCTGCGCCAGTTCGGATGGCTGATAGCCGGCCCGCGACCGCTCAAACAGGCGCTGCCCTAGCCCGCGTTCGATGCGACGAATGGCACGGAAGATGGTTGATGCATCGACGCCCAGCCTCTCACCTGCGCCGGCCAGGTTGCCGGTACGCGTGAGTGCCAGGATGACCTCCAGATCTCCCGCGCTAATCCTGTATTGCGTATTTGCAACCATCGAATTCAAGAATGCCTATTTTGATTGCGATATCGCAATCATACGATGCGAGCGTATTCATGACCGAACAGGGAGGATGCGTGATGAATGCCCGACTGACACTGGCCAGCCACGTGCTGTGTCCTTATGTGCAGCGCGCCGTGATCGTGCTCAAGGAAAAAGGCGTGCCGTTCGAGCGCCGCGACGTGGACCTGTCGAATAAGCCGGACTGGTTCCTCGCGTGTTCGCCGCTAGGCAAGACGCCGGTGCTGCTGGTCGATGGCGAGCCCATTTTCGAGTCGGCGGTGATCTGCGAGTACCTGGACGACACGCTTTCACCGCGCCTGCATCCCGAAGAGGCCGTGACTCGCGCTCGGCATCGCGGCTGGATGGAGTTTGGCTCATCGCTACTCAACACCATCGGAGCGTTCTACAACGCCAGCGACGAGGCGACGCTTGCAGCCCAGGCCGCGCAGATCAAGGCGAAGCTGGCCCAGGTGGAAGCGGTGCTGGGCAACGGGCCATGGTTTGCGGGGAATCGCTTCAGCCTGGTCGATGCGGTGTTCGGCCCGGTGTTCCGCTACTTCGACGTGTTCGATGAACTGGAGGATTTCCGCTTCTTCGAGGACTTGCCGAAGACGGTGGCCTGGCGCGTCGCGCTGGCCGCGCGGCCCTCGGTACGCGAGGCTGCGCACCCTGACTACGCCGCGCTATTGCGGGCGTTCCTGCGGCGGCGCGATTCGGCGCTGGCACGCAGGATGAGGTATCACAAAATGTGATGAATGACGGAGCGCGAGCGAGATGCTCGACCGATACGCGCCGTTCTTAGCGGCCCAGGCGTTTCCGCAGGAACTCGATGAAACGTTGCGTCTTTGCCGGCAGAAGGCGTGTCTCTGTCATCGCGTAGACCGGCTGCGGTGTGCCGTGCCATTCCGGCATGATCCGGCGCAGCCTTCCACTGACCAGTTCATCGGCAACGATTTCTTCGGGTACCAGGACGATGCCCATGCCAAGAGTCGCGAGGCGCCGAGCCATACCGACGCTATTGAGCGTGAAGCGCCCCCCCACCGATACCGTTTCAGTTCGTGTCCCATTGAGCAGTGTCCACGCCCCCGCTTTCAAGATCCCAAAGCAGTCGTGCTGCTCCAGGTCAGCGGGCTTGCCTGGTTCACCTGATCGTTCAAGGTAGTCGGGTGAAGCGTAGAGGTGCGGCGTGAGCGTGGCTATCGTGCGCGCTATCAGTTGCGAGTTCTCGGACTCACCGATGCGGATCGCCACGTCGAATGGTTCGCTGACCAGATCGACACGCCGTGGCGTCAAATCGAAATCGAAGCCTATGCCAGGGTACAGCGCCGCAAACTCTGCAATCAGGGGAGCGAGGTAGGTCACGGCGAAATCGACCGGCAACGAAGCTCGCAGCACACCGCTGGGCTGGGCCAACATGTCGCCCAGTTGCTCGTGCGCCAACCGGGCTTCATCGACGATGCGCTTGCATCGCTCGAAGTAAATCTGGCCGGCTTCAGTCAGTTCGATCTTACGCGTCGTCCGGTGCAGCAGTCGCAGCCCGATCGACCTCTCCAACTCGCTAATGCGCCGCGAAAGCGTTGAGTTCGGTACGCCTGTCGCATCCGCCGCGCTGCGAAAGCCCTTGGCTTTGACAACCTCGACGAACAAGGCCATATCGTTCAGCAGTTCCATGCCCATTGCCCCATTCATGGATCAATCCTATCCATAATGCCATCTTTATCCCGAATAAGGAGCAGGCGATGATTTCTCCACCTGACGAAAGGAGAAATCACATGAGCAAGTTGTTTGATCCCGTCCGCCTCGGCGGTCTCACCCTGCAAAACCGCCTCGTGATGGCGCCGATGACCCGTTCGCGTGCGCAGTTCGATGGCACGCCGGGCGAGCTGGCGGCCACCTACTACGCCCAGCGTGCCAGCATTGGCCTGATCGTGTCTGAAGGCACGCAGCCCTCGGACGACGGCCAAGGCTATCTGACCACGCCGGGCATCTACACCGATGCGCACGTCACCGGCTGGAAGAAAACCGCCGAGGCCGTCCATGCCAGGGGCAGCCACCTCTTCATCCAGCTCATGCACGCTGGCCGCATGTCACACCCGGACAACACGCCACACCACCGCCAAGGCGTCGCTCCGTCCGCCATCGCACCGGGCACGGGTATGTTCACAATGAAGGGGATGCAGGACATTCCGGTACCGCGTGCCTTGAGCACCGAGGAAGTCCGCCAGACCGTCGCCGACTTCGCTTACGCAGCCCGCCGCGCGGTCGAGGCCGGTGCCGATGGCATCGAGATTCACGGCGCGAACGCGTACCTGATCCAGCAGTTCTTCTCGCCCAGTGCCAACACGCGCACCGACGAATACGGTGGCTCTATCGAGAACCGCGCCCGTTTCGCCATCGAGATTGCCAAGGCGATTGCCGAGGAAATCGGTGCGGATCGCACCGCTATTCGCCTGTCGCCCGGCACCGCGATGTGGGGCATCGACGAAGGCGCGCAAGGCCCCGATCTGTACCGCTACCTGGTCACCGAATTGGACAAACTGGGGCTGGTGTATCTGCACGTCATGCACCAGGGCCACGACCCGTTGCTTGCCGACATGCGCAAGCGCTGGAAAGGCACGCTAATCCTGAATCGTCCTGGCCGTCCACGCGAGCAGATCGGAAGCGATGTCGCTTCGGGCCTGGCCGAACTGGAGGCCTACGGCGCGATGGTTCTGGCGAACCCGGATTTCGTCGAACGGCTCAAGGCCAGCGCTTCGATGAACGAGGCGCACCGCGAAGGCTTCTTCGGCGGCACGGAGAAGGGCTACACCGACTATCCGACCTTGCGCGAAGCGCAGGGTGTGTGAGGCCTACGTCATGTCCATCATCGCATCGCTTCACCGCATGAACCGCGGGAGTCATTTTCGGGCCTATTCCCTGCGCGCGAATGGCGTGATCTCCCCATTCCTGGGTGTCGATCACGCCTGGATGAGCGCGCCGACCTTTCCGCCCCATTCCCATGCCGGCTTCTCGGCGGTTTCGTATCTGTTCCTGGATTCGGAAACTGGCATCAACAATCACGACAACATCGGCACTAGCAACCTGATCCGGCCTGGCGGCCTGCACTGGACGACGGCCGGGCGCGGCATCGTTCATGAGGAAGTGCCTGCGGAAACCGGCAAGACAGTCTACTCGCTGCAAATCTTCGTTGACCTTCCACTGGAACGGAAGAACGTCGAACCGTTCCCGCTGATTCTGGAGCCCCAGGACGTGCCGACCGTGCAGTTGCCGGGCGCCAGGGTGCGCGTGCCCGCCGGGAGATTCGCAGATGCACGCTCCCCGCTGGCTCCACCGACCGACGTGACGATGCTCGACATTTCACTGGAAGCAGGTAGCGAGCTGAGCGTTCCTGTCGCGGCCGGCCATTGTGCCTTTGTCATGCCGATCTTCGGTTCGGTGATAGTGAATGGCCAAGGCTTCGACCTCACCGGACTCCAGCTCCCGGTGTTTCCGGCACAGACCACGCCACGGCTCATCACGCTTCAGGCACCCATCAGTAGTGCCAAGATAATGCTTTTCGCAGGCCTGCCGCTACAGCACCTTTGATTTGCCTTGCGCGATCTGGTTTTCGATTTGCCGAAATGTTTCGCGCGCTGCCCTGAAGTTTCCCGCGCGGTGTGCCGTTAACAATTCAGGATCGGGTTCACTGAGGTATCCGCGACAGCAGGAAGACCTGTCACGCGTGATCACGAATGTCGCGGTCTTGTCAGGATCCGTTAAGGCAATCGTTCAGGTTCCAGAAAGCCGGGAATTTCAGATCGAATCGAATCTCCATCAAGAACACACTGTATATAGGACCCCTATCGATCCAGCAATCATTGCCATCGTGGAAACAACGGGGAAAACGGGAAAATCGTCGTCGATAGGAATCTCCGCCAAAGCATCCGATCCATTTCAACTGTATGGCGCAGCACCCTTCCACTCTCCACGGAAACCATGATTTCCTCACTCCGAACCCGCATCCTGATCATTTCCTCCGCGACCGTGATTGGCGCGCTCGCGCTCTCGGGAACTGCTGCCTACGTCACCGTGCGCGCCAACACGCTGGAGACGATCTCGCAAAACCTGAGCGCCATCGCTGGCGCCAATACGCTGGCCATCGACAAGTGGGTGGCAGCCAAAGCGCAGGCCGTGAACGCGACCGCCGAAGAGGTGGAACATGGCGATCCGCAGGGCTTCGTCAAGCACATGAGCCGCGCGGACGACTTCCCGATCACCACGGTCGGATGGAACGACAAGACCTATTTCTCGACCAGCAATACCACGCCCAAGGACTACGACCCGACCGCGCGTCCCTGGTACAAGGCGGCCATCGCGGCCGGCAAGCTGATTGTCACGAAGCCGTACGGCGACGCGTCGACGGGCGTGCCCTACGTGTCGTTTTCCGCGCCAATGATCCGCAATGGCGAGCCGACCGGCGCGCTGAGCGGCGCAGTGCCGCTCGACGGCGTGCGCGAAGTGGTCGCAGCCGTCCATCCCACGCCTGCGAGCCTCGCCTTCGTGGTAACACGCGACGCTCAGGTCATCGCCCATCCGAATGCGCAGTTGATCCTCAAGCAGTCGACCGATATCTCCGCCGCACTCACGTCGAGTGCGCTGGCCTCGCTCGCGCAAGCCGGCGCGCCAATGGAAGTCAATCTGGGCGGGGTTGCGAAGCTGCTCAAGGCACAACCGGTGCAGGGCACCGACTGGTATCTGGTGGTCGCACTCGACAAGGCGGAGGCAACGGCCGGTCTGGCCAACGTGCTGCGCGCGCTCGGCGCGGCGATGGTGCTGCTGACGCTGGCGGCGGTGGCCATTGCCGCGTTCTTCACCTCACATTCGTTTCGCAGCCTCTCGCAGGTGCGCGATGCGATGGAGACCATCGGCTCTGGCAGCGGTGATCTTTCGCATCGCCTGCCTGTGGTGGGCAACGACGAAGTGGCGCAGATTTCAGCCTCGTTCAATGCCTTTGTCGGCAAGATCGGCACGGTGCTGCTGGAAGTGCGTGCCGGCGTGGAGAACATGAAGACGGCAACCAGCGAAATCGAAATGGGCAACCGCGACCTGTCGCAGCGCACAGAAACGTCCGCCTGCAATTTGCAGAACACCTCGGCTGCGCTCACGCAACTGACCGCCAGCGTCAGGCAGTCGGCCGAGGCCGCGATAGAGGCCACGCGGCTCGCCACCTCGGCGAGTCAGGCGGCGGCGCGCGGCGGCGAAGTCGTGACGAGCGCGGTCAGCACGATGGACGAGATCGCCCGGTCCTCTACGCGTATTACCGAAATCATCGGCGTGATCGACAGCATCGCGTTTCAGACCAATATCCTTGCGCTGAATGCTGCGGTCGAAGCGGCACGGGCCGGTGAAAATGGGCGCGGGTTCGCCGTAGTGGCGGGCGAAGTCCGCACGCTGGCGCAGCGCTGCGCGACCGCCGCGCGCGAGATCAAGGACCTCATTCAAGCCTCCGAAGCCAGCGTCGGCACGGGCGCGCAACGTGTCCAGGCCGCCGGCGCGGCGATGCAGGAGATCGTCGAAGGGATCGATCGTGTGAATCGCGTCATTGGCGAAATTGACGGTGCCATGAACGAGCAGAGCGCCGGCATCAGTCAGATCGACCGCAGCGTCGCCGAGATGGATCAGGCGACGCAGCAAAACGCCGCTCTTGTGGAGCAATCGACCGCTGCGTTCGCCACGCTGAACGAGCAGGCGCATGGCCTGTCCCGCATCGTGGGGCTGTTCAAACTGCGCCATGGCGACGCACGCGGGTAACTAGCGTCCGCCTGCTGATGATCGATGGCACTCGACCCAGATCGTGTGGAAACCACTTTCTTGCGCATCGAGGCCGGCGACTGTGGTGTGGTCGCCAGCGTTTTGTAGACTGGCAATTGTCCCGGTATCGTTGACCGCAAAGAAGGTTCACCGAGGATTGACGAGAAACGCGGCGCGGATCTTGAGGAAGAAGTATTTCTCGCCGCGGTACCCGTAAGCTCTGCTCTCATCGCCCTCAGAAAGATCGAACGTGTCCCGGTATTTGTCGCGATCATTGTTCACAGAAGGCTCCGGATACAGAGGAACCTGTATTCTGTCCCGGTCCCGCTTGCTCTCGCAGATGCTCCAGTCGGAGTGAGTGGCCTGCAAGTGGTGGATTGGCGAGCAAGCAAGAAAAAAGGACTTACGGCTTTCACCGTAAGTCCTTTTGATCTTGGTCGGGGCGAGAGGATTTGAACCTCCGACCACCTGCACCCCATGCAGGTACGCTACCAGGCTGCGCTACGCCCCGAACAGAAGAAAAATTATAACAGACACTTCATCCGATTAGAACTGCCCCGCACGAATGATGCGGACAGGCTGATGAACTAGTGGCCAAGCAGATCGATCACGTTCTGCAGTTCCTTGCGGAGCTTCTCAACATCGACGGCAACCGTAGCCGGCGACGCCTCGACCTGCCCCGCAGGTCCCCCCGCACCCTCGCCTTCCTCGATCGCCGCATCCGGGCCGCCCCCGCCATGCGAATCGAGCCGGTTACGCGCTCCGTTGATCGTAAAGCCCTGCTCGTACAGCAACTCTCGAATCCGCCTGATCAACAGCACCTCGTGATGCTGATAATACCGACGATTGCCGCGTCGCTTGACCGGCCTCAACTGGGTGAACTCCTGCTCCCAATAACGCAGCACATGAGGCTTCACGCCGCATAGTTCGCTGACCTCACCGATCGTGAAGTAGCGCTTCGCCGGAATCGGAGGCAAGACGACTTTTTCGATCGTCGCTGTCATCGTCAGTTAGCCGTGATGGGTTGCGCGAAAGCGCGCCAGTCGATCAGCGCGCGAAGCTCGCTTCGGCGCCGTTCTCGACGAGCGCCTTCAGCTTTTGACTTGCATGAAACGTCACCACGCGACGCGCGGCGATCGGAATCGCCTCGCCGGTCTTCGGATTTCTGCCCGGACGCTGCGGCTTGTCGCGCAACTGGAAGTTACCAAAGCCCGACAGCTTCACGCTATCGCCGCTCTCGAGCGCATCGCGGATCACCTCGAAGAACGCCTCGACCATGTCCTTCGCTTCCCGCTTGTTGAGC
Organism: Burkholderia sp. H160; assembly: GCA_000173575.1. Classification (GTDB taxonomy): domain Bacteria; phylum Pseudomonadota; class Gammaproteobacteria; order Burkholderiales; family Burkholderiaceae; genus Paraburkholderia. The sequence goes on from ABYL01000017.1 coordinate 65,029, forward strand.
CCGACATTGTCGAACAGCAACTCGGCAAGTTCCGCCTTGGTGAGCGTCGGCGTTTCATTGGAAACGACGGCGGGTGATGTCGGAATATCTCGAATCATGGCGCTGCGTTGCGCCGTAAGAAGGGCTTCGAAATCACTCGAGTTCATTTCATTCATATCTATCAAATGGCGCGCCAAGCTTAAAACAATGGATGCGGAAACAGCCGTGCAATTTTTAAATGCGGGTTATCCGCGCAACCGGGCGCCATATACTCGAGCCAGACGTTCCACCAGAGTTTGAATAGCCAGATCGACCGTTTCATCCTGAAGGGTTCCGCCAGTATCTTGCAAGGTCACCCGGAACGCAAGGCTTTTCTCGTGCGCGGCCAGACCACCGGAAGTGTTTGATTTTGGACGAAATTCGTCGAAAAGTGCAACCTTCTGGACAGCCTTGCAAGCCGGCTCGGACTGCGCCTTCTGAAGCTCGTCAAGCAGCGCCTGGACCTCGATTTTCTGATCGACGACCACCGCAATATCACGTCGCACCGGCGGGAATTTTGAAACTTCCGACGGAATCGGCAATACCCGTTGCATTAATGCTTCCGCTTCGATTTCAAACAGAATCGGCGCATGCGGCAAATCATATTTCTGCATCCAGCGCGGATGCAATTCGCCAATCCAGCCCACTGCGCGACCATTCAATTCGATCCGCGCGCAGCGTCCCGGATGCAGCGCCGGATGCTCGGCCTTCACGAAATGCGCAACCGCTGGTGCGACCAGCGCTTCGAGGTCGCCCTTCACGTCGAAGAAGTCGACCGCGCGTGCCGCCGCGCCCCATTGCTCCTCGAGCTCGGGACCATAGGCAAGCGCGCCGATCATCTTCGGCTGTGCGAAGCCTTCGACGGTCAACTCGCCGGCTTTGATCGACGGATCATGCAGGAACACGCGACCCGCTTCGAACACGCGTACACGGTCCGCGGCGCGACGGTTCAGGTTCGTGCGCAGCACCTGGATCAGGCTGCCGAACAGCGTCGTACGCATCACCGACAGCTGGCTCGCGATCGGGTTGATCAGACGCACCGGGTTGCTGTTGCCTGCGAAGTCCTGCTCCCACTCGGCATCGACGAAGCTGAAGTTCACCGTTTCCGCGTAGTCGCGCGCGGCGAGCGCGTGACGGATCGCGTGGATGGAACGTTGGGTCTCGTTGGTCGCGCGCATTTCGCTGGTCGCGACCGGCGGGCGCGCCGGAATCTTTTCGAAGCCGTAGATGCGCGCGACTTCTTCGATCAGGTCCTCTTCGATCTCGATATCGAAGCGGTACGACGGCGGTATCACCGAGAACGTATCGCCGTCGCGCTCGAACGACAGACCGAGGCGCGTGAAAATCTGCGCGATTTCATCGCCGCTGATCGCGACCCCGATGATGCGGTTCGCACGCGAGACGCGCATCTTCACGGGCGCGCGCTTCGGCACGTTGACGATCTGATCGTCGACCGGACCCGCTTCGCCGCCGCAAATGTCGAGGATCAACTGGGTGATGCGCTCGATATGATCGACGGTCGTCGCGTAGTCGACGCCGCGCTCGAAGCGATGGCCCGCATCGGTCGAGAAGTTGTACTTGCGCGAGCGGCCACGAATGCTATCGGGCCACCAGAACGCGGCCTCGAGATAGATGTTGGTGGTGTCGAGCGTGACCGCGGTGCTGTCGCCGCCCATGATGCCCGCGAGGCTTTCGATGTGCTGCTCGTCGGCAATCACACCGACCGTCTCATCGAGCTCGACCGTGTTGCCGTTCAGCAGCTTTAGCGTTTCGCCCTTGCGACCCCAGCGTACGTCCATGCCGCCATGGATCTTGTCGAGATCGAACACGTGCGACGGACGTCCCAGCTCGAGCATCACGTAGTTCGAGATGTCGACGAGCGCCGAGATGCTGCGCTGGCCCGAACGCTCGAGACGCTCGACCATCCATTGCGGCGACTTCGCGCGCGCATTGACGCCGCGGATCACGCGGCCCGAGAAACGGCCGCACAGGTCGGGCGCCGAGATTTTCACGGGCAGCGTTTCGTTGAGCTTGACCAGCGCCGGTTTGATTTCGAGCGGGCGCAGCGGTGCGCCGGTAATCGCCGACGTTTCGCGCGCGACACCGAACACCGACAGACAGTCCGCCTTGTTCGGCGTCAGCTTGATTTCAAAAACGGTGTCGTCGAGGTTGAGCGTCTCGCGGATGTCCTGGCCGATCGGCGTATCTTCCGGCAGGATCATCAGACCGCTGTGGTCTTCAGACAGCTTCAGCTCGCGCGCGGAGCACAGCATGCCCTGGCTTTCCACGCCGCGCAGCTTCGACAGCTTGATCGCGAACGGCGCGGCACCCTCTTCGGCCGGCGGCAGTTGCGCGCCCACCAGCGCGACCGGCACCTTGATGCCGGGCGCAACATTCGGCGCGCCGCATACGATGTTCAGCGTCGCGCCGGTACCAGCGTCGACCTGACACACGTTGAGCTTGTCCGCATCCGGGTGCTTGACGACTTCCAGCACCTGGCCGACGACGATCTTCGAGGTCGGCGGCGCGGCCGGCCGCAGGTCTTCGACTTCGAGACCCGCCATCGTCAACGCGTGCGACAGCTCGTCGGTGGTCAGTTGCGGATCGACAAAAGTTCTGAGCCAGGATTCCGGAAATTGCATGGTTCTGTGTACGTTCTGATCAGGTTGGGTCCACGTCCGGCAGATGCTTCGTAAAGCCCGGTGGTCTTGCGCCGGTTCAGCGGGCTCTGCCGGGGACGCTCGCGGCACGCACCGGGTGCGCTACCGCGTTCTAAGCTTTGTCGCGCTCACGCGCGCCGGTTCACGCGAATTGACGCAGGAAACGCAGGTCGTTTTCGAAGAACAGGCGCAGGTCCTGCACACCGTAGCGCAGCATCGTGAGACGCTCGAGGCCGCTGCCGAAAGCAAAGCCGATATAGCGCTCCGGGTCGAGACCCATGTTGCGGATCACGGTGGGATGAACCTGGCCGGAGCCCGAAATTTCGAGCCACTTTCCCGCGTTCTTGCCCGTTTCGAACTGCATGTCGATTTCGGCCGACGGTTCGGTGAACGGGAAATATGACGGACGGAAGCGCACGAGAATGTCGTCGCGCTCGAAGAATTTTTTCAGGAAGTCGGTATAGACGCCCTTCAGGTCCGCGAAGCTGATGTTTTCGTCGATCCACAGGCCTTCGACCTGGTTGAACATCGGCGAATGCGTCGCGTCGCTATCGACCCGATACGTGCGGCCCGGCACGATCACCTTGATCGGCGGCGTGTTGGTGCGCGCGTAGCGCACCTGCATCGGGCTCGTATGCGTGCGCAGCAACAGCGGGCGACCGTCGGCATCCTTGCCGTCGACATAGAAGGTGTCCTGCATCGAACGCGCCGGATGGTTTTCCGGGCTGTTCAGCGAGGTGAAGTTGTACCAGTCGGTTTCGATCTCGGGGCCGTCGGCCACGTCGAATCCGATCGTACGGAAAATCTGTTCGACGCGCTCCCATGTACGCATCACCGGGTGCAGGCTACCCGCGTTAGCGCCGCGGCCCGGCAGCGTGACGTCGATCGCTTCAGCGGCGAGGCGCTGGTTCAGGAGCGCGTCGGCAAGCGCCTGACGACGTGCCGTCAGCGCGGCTTCGACCTGTTGCTTGACGAGGTTGATCCGTGCGCCTTCGGTCTTGCGCGTTTCGGGATCGAGTTTGCCAAGGCCCTTCAACAGCTCGGTCAGCGCACCCGCTTTACCGAGAAAGCGCGCTTTCTCGTTCTCGAGGGTGGTGACGTCGGGGGCTTCTGCGAAGGCTTTTTGCGCGTCGGCGACAATCTGGTCCAGATCCATTGATCCCATCATTTCAACGTCAGTGTTCTATCGAAACAAAACTGGTTCTACCAACAAAAACGGGGCTCGGTGAGGAGCCCCGTTTTTGTTGCAGCGTCACCGAGACTACCGGATGTTCGCTGCAACGAACCACGCAGTTTTAATTGCCAGAAGCGCAATCAGGCTGCAACGGCGGCTTTCACCTGCTGAACGATCGCAGCAAAAGCAGCCTTGTCGAACACAGCCATGTCGGCCAGCACCTTGCGGTCCAGTTCGATCGACGCCTTCTTCAGGCCGTTGATGAACACGCTGTACGTCATGTCGTGCTGACGCACCGCCGCGTTGATACGCGTGATCCACAGTGCGCGGAACACACGCTTCTTGTTGCGGCGATCGCGGTAGGCGTACTGGCCTGCGCGCATGACCGCCTGCTTGGCGATGCGATAGACGTTATTGCGACGGCCGCGGTAACCCTTGGCCAGCTTGATGATCTTCTTGTGACGGGCCCGTGCGGTAACCCCACGTTTTACTCGAGGCATGTTTCGCTCCTATGAGTGTCGGTTAAGGGTTAAGCGAACGGCAGCATTGCGCGAACGGAGTTCAGATCGGAATCATGAACTGCCGTGGAGCCGCGCAGATGGCGTTTGTTCTTGGTGGTCTTCTTGGTAAGAATGTGACGCTTGAAGGCCTGACCGCGCTTGACGGTACCGCCCGGACGCACCACGAAGCGCTTTGCAGCGCTCTTCTTGGTCTTCATCTTCGGCATGACAACTCCATTATTAGATGGACATGGGTGTGCGGTCGGCCAGATGGCCATTTCCCGCCCTTCGAAACCCATTCCACTTGGTATGCAGACCGCAAATACCGCCTGCGGCCGCTTTTCGGGAACCATCGCGCACTTGCGTGCACGCCGTTCCGAAACCTTCCGATACGACGCCGGACACCCGGCACAGCATCAAACAACTCTGCGCCACCGGAGCGCACGCCACATGGCGCGCCGCCGCTCCAGCCAACTACCCGGCGCTTACTTCTTTTTCTTCGGAGCGAGCACCATGATCATCTGGCGCCCTTCCATTTTCGGCATCTGCTCGACCTGACCGACTTCGTCGAGGTCGGTGCGCAGGCGTTCGAGCATGCGCATGCCGATTTCCTGGTGAGCCATTTCGCGGCCACGGAAACGCAACGTGATTTTCGTCTTGTCGCCGTCTTCGAGGAAGCGGACGAGGTTGCGCAGCTTGACGTTGTAATCACCGTCGTCGGTGCCCGGGCGGAATTTGACTTCCTTGACCTGGATGACCTTCTGCTTCAGCTTGGCCTCGTGTTGCTTCTTCGCTTCCTGGTACTTGAACTTGCCGTAGTCCATCAAGCGGCAAACCGGCGGAACCGCTTGCGGAGCGATTTCGACCAGATCCACGTCCTGCTGTTCCGACATACGGAACGCATCAGCGAGTTTCACGATGCCGAGCGGTTCATTCTCGACGCCGACCAGTCGCACCTCGGGTGCTGTAATTTCACCGTTGATGCGGTGCGCAGACTTATCAGTAGCGATGTTACGTTTCCTCTAAAAATTAAAAAAACGAGCCGGGGTACCAAGTGGTCTAGTTGAACGACTGCACGTCCTGGCGCAGACGCTCAATGAAGGTGTCAACGGGCATTACACCCAGATCGACACCACCACGGGCACGCACGGCTACCGTTTGCGCTTCACGCTCCTTGTCGCCGACCACCAGTAGGTAGGGGACCTTTTCCAGCGTGTGCTCGCGTATTTTATAGCTAATCTTCTCGTTGCGCAAATCGGCCTCTACTCTAACCCCTTGTTTTTGCAACGATTGGGCTAGCAATTGCGCATATTCGGCCTGGCTTTCCGCGATATTCATCACGACGACCTGCATCGGCGCAAGCCACGCCGGCATTGCACCAGCATGGTGCTCGATCAAAATCCCAAGGAAACGCTCCATCGAACCGACGATCGCCCGGTGCAGCATGATCGGGCGGCGACGGCTGTTGTCTTCGGCGACATATTCGGCACCCAGACGCTCCGGCAGGACCATGTCGAGCTGCAGCGTACCGCACTGCCACGAGCGGCCGAGCGCGTCCTTGATGTGATATTCGACCTTCGGGCCGTAGAACGCGCCCTCGCCGGGCAGTTCTTCCCACGTAACGCCGCAGGCCGTCAGCGCCTCGCGCAGACCTTGCTCCGCGCGATCCCACGTTTCGTCGGTGCCGGCGCGCGCATCCGGGCGCAGCGACAGCTTGATCTCGACATTGTCGAAGCCGAAGTCGCGGTAGACGCTCATCGCGAGCGTGTTGAAGGCAATCGATTCGCTGATGAACTGGTCTTCAGTACAGAAAATATGCGCGTCGTCCTGCACAAAGCCGCGCACGCGCATCAGTCCATGCAGCGCGCCCGACGATTCATTGCGATGGCACGAACCGAATTCCGCGTAACGCAGCGGCAGATCGCGATACGAGCGCAGACCGTGGTTGAACACCTGCACGTGACCGGGGCAGTTCATCGGTTTGATCGCGTAGTCGCGCTTTTCCGATTCCGTCGTGAACATGTTTTCACGGTAGTTCTGCCAGTGGCCCGACGCTTCCCACAGCGAGCGGTCCATGATCAACGGCGTCTTGATTTCAAGGTAGCCGGCGTCATTCACGCGACGGCGCATGTACTGCTCGACCTGCTGCCACAGCGTCCAGCCGCGTGGATGCCAGAACACCATGCCCGGCGACTCGTCCTGCATATGGAACAGGTCGAGCTGCTTACCGAGCTTGCGATGGTCGCGCTTCTCGGCTTCTTCGAGCATGTGCAGATACGCTTCCTGGTCTTCCTTCTTCGTCCAGGCCGTGCCGTAAATGCGCTGCAACTGCTCGTTCTTCGAGTCGCCACGCCAGTATGCGCCCGCGACCTTCATCAGCTTGAAGACCTTCAGCTTGCCGGTGGACGGCACGTGCGGGCCGCGGCACAAGTCCGTGAAGCCGCCATGCGAATACAGCTTGATTTCATCGCTTGCGGGGATCGATTCGATGATCTCGGCCTTGTACTTCTCGCCGATGCTCTTGAAATATTCGACCGCTTCGTCGCGTGACACCACGCGGCGCGAGACCGGTTCGTCTTTCTTCGCAAGCTCCTGCATGCGCTTTTCGATCCTTTCGAGATCTTCCGGCGTGAAAGGGCGGTTGTACGAGAAGTCGTAATAGAAGCCGTTGTCGATGACCGGGCCGATCGTGACCTGCGCTTCGGGGTACAGGTCCTTCACGGCGTACGCGAGCAGGTGCGCCGTCGAGTGGCGGATGATATCGAGACCGTCTGCGTCCTTTTCCGTGACGATGGCGAGCGCCACGTCGCGATCGATCAGCGCGGACGTATCGACCAGCTCACCGTCGATCTTGCCGCCGAGCGCGGCTTTCGCGAGGCCGGGGCCGATCGAGGCGGCCACTTCGGCGACGGTCACCGGATGCTCGTACTGTCGAACAGAACCGTCAGGCAAACGTATCGAAACCATTGCGTTCTCCGTGATGCCGACCGGCGGCGGCACATACAACCAGGGTCAAAAAGACAAAAAAAATGCGGCCCCGCTTTCGAGGGGCCGCATTCACATTTTATGCAAACTTCACTGGCGAAAGTGGTCCTCGACTAGCGTCGTTCCGAAGTGGTTTCGGTAAACGTTCGCGGTGTCATAACCGTATTCGCCTTTTTGCGCTCAAAGCGCTTACTGCAGTTTGCGAAACTCCGGCGAAGCCAGAATTTCATTTTCGTTGGTAGGCTCGATTGGACTCGAACCAACGACCCCCACCATGTCAAGGTGGTGCTCTAACCAGCTGAGCTACGAGCCTGAAGAAACGAGAGTATATGGGGTATGGCGGAACTTGGCAAGCACTTTTATGCGAAGGCTTTAATTTTCCATCGCGCCGCTGCGGGGCCTTTTTCCCAACCCTCGCGCCTCAATTCTTGCGTGACGCCCGCACCACACCCGTGATTTCGCCCAGGAGCGTGCACGCGCGCTGAATCTGCGCGGAGCTCGACACCTCGACAGTAAATTGCATGAACGCGGCATTGCGGCGCGATTGCGTCTTCACGCCGATCACGTTCATCTTTTCCCGCGCGAACACTTCGGAGATGTCGCGCAGCAGACCCTGCCGGTCCGTCGCCTCGATGCTGAGGTCGACCGGGTAGACGGACTGGCCGCGGCCACTCATCACATCCGCCGACCACGCGGTCTGCAGCACGCGCTCCGGCGCCCGCTCGGCCATGCGGCGGAACGTTGCACAGTCGCTGCGATGCACTGACATGCCCTTGCCGCGCGTAACGAAGCCGCAGATGTCGTCGGGAGGTGCGGGCCGGCAGCAGCGCGCGAGCTGCGTCAGCAACGCATCGACGCCGACCACCAGCACGCCGGTGGACGCGCCGCGCGCGACGCTCGCGCCGCTGCTGCGCTTCTCGAATCTCTCCGGCGCTTCGACCTCGGGCTCGGGCGGCGGCGCATCCTGCAGCGCCTGCTCCACGAGCCTCAGGCTGAACTCTTCCTTGCCGACCACGGAGAACAGATCGTCGGTCGTCTTGAAGCCGAGCCGCGTGGCCAGCTGATCGAGATTGACTGAGGTCTTGCCCTCGCGCTGCAGAGTTTTTTCGACCATCGCGCGACCGTTCGCGATGTGCTCCTGCAACTCGACCGCGTTGAACCACGCGCGCACCTTCTGCCGCCCGCGCGAGCTTTGCAGATAGCCCAGTTGCGGATTGAGCCAGTCGCGCGACGGACCGCCCTCCTTCACTGTCACGATTTCCACCGTCTGACCGTTCTGCAGTGGCGTGTTCAGCGGCACCATCGCGCCATCGACGCGCGCGCCGCGGCAGCGATGCCCCAGCTCGCTGTGCAGGTGATACGCGAAGTCGATCGGCGTCGCGCCGTGCGGCAACGGAATCACGCGCGCCTGCGGCGTCAGCACATAGATGTGATCGTCGTCGAGCGTTGCATGGCGCAGCTGCTCCCACGGCTGCGCAGCGCGCGCTTCGCCATGCTCGCCCTCGGACACCTCGTCTTTCCACGCGAGCAACTGCCGCAGCCAGGCAATCTTCTCGTCGTATTTTTCGTTCGCCGCGAACGTGCCGCCGTAGCCGCGCGCGCCCGCTTCCTTGTAGCGCCAGTGCGCCGCCACGCCGTATTCAGCGAAGCGATGCATTTCCTGCGTGCGAATCTGCACTTCGAACGCGCGGCCGTCGTCGCCGATCACGACAGTGTGCAGCGATTTGTAGCCGTTCGGCTTCGGCCGTGAGATGTAGTCGTCGAATTCCTTCGGCACCGGTTGCCACAGGTTGTGCACGATGCCGAGCACGGTGTAGCAGTCCTTGATGTCCGGCACGATCACGCGAAACGCGCGCACGTCGTACAGCTCGGCGAAGTTGAGATCCTTGCCGCGCATCTTGCGCCAGATGCTGTAGATATGCTTCGGCCGACCGCTCACTTCCGCGCGGATTTGCGCGGCGGCGAGCTCCTGTTGCAGACGTTCGATCGCCTGCGCGACATAGCTCTCGCGCTCGACGCGCTTCTCGTCGAGCAGCTTCGCGATGCGCTTGTAGGTGTTCGGCTCCTCGAAGCGGAACGCAAGGTCCTCGAGCTCCCACTTCAGTTGCCAGATACCGAGGCGGTTCGCGAGCGGCGCGTAGATATCGAGCGTTTCGCGCGCGACGTCGGGCGACGGAGTAATCTTCGCCGCCGCGTAATAGCGCAGCGTCTGCAGCCGCGACGCGAGGCGGATCAGCACGACGCGAATGTCCTGCGCGAACGCGAGCAGCATCTTGCGCAGCGCCTCGACCTGCGCGCGGCGCGCGGCCTGCGCATCGCGCCCGGCTTCGGGCAGCGCGTTTTGCGCCGCGCGCAGACTGACCGTGCCGAGCCGCAGCAGCTTGCGCACGTCGCAGACCAGTTGCCCGACTTCTTCGCCGAAGTTATCGGCGATCACGCGCTCCGGGTCGCGCAGATGCGGAGTCAACGCAAACAGCGCAGCGGCCAGCACCGCCGGCGGATCGACGTTCAGCGTGCGCATGATCGACGCGGTGCCCGACGCGTGATCCGCGAGCAATTCGCCCGACGACAGCCGCACCTCGCCCGCATGCTCGCGCACGAACGCCATCGCTTCGTCGAAGGACGGATGGGGATGCGGCGCGTTCGTAACGGTTTCGGTGTTCATGGTGCGATGGCCCGCCGGGCCAGACGATTCAACGGAATTTCGACAACGGTGCTGCCTGATGGCCTCGACTCAGCTGCGCTGCGCCGCGATCACGACGATTTCGACGAGGCACTTCGGATTGGCGAGCTTCGCTTCGACGGTCGCGCGCGGCGGCGTGTCGCCCTGCGCGACCCACTCGTCCCACACCGCGTTCATGCCCGCGAAATGCGCCATGTCCGAGATGTAGATCTGCACCGACAACAGCAACGACTTGTCGCTGTTCGCTTCACCGAGCAGACGGTCGATGTGGCCGAGCACTTCGCGCGTCTGGCCGGTGATGTCCTGATCGTCGTCTTCGGCGATCTGACCCGCGAGGTACACGGTGCCGTTGTGCACGGCCATTTCCGAGAGACGCTTGCCGACGTGGTAACGAATGACTGCCATGAAAAATCCTGAGCTCGTGGGTTGATCCAATTACATGCCGCATGACACTTCCGATGAAAATCTCATGCGGAACTTAATATTATGACGCGTTCGCGTCCGGGTCGATGAAGAACGCCCTAGCGAGCGCGATCTGGTCGGCCGCCAGAAACGCCGGCGCATGCCCGACGCCCGCGATTTCCACGCTCGATACTGCACGCCCGGCGGCCACCATCTTCGCGACCGTTTCACGCGACAGCAAATCCGACTGCTCGCCGCGCACCACGAGCACCGTCCCCTGGAACGACGCGAGCGAATGCCATAGCGCCGCCTCGCCGAGCTTAGTCGCCTCCTCGGTGACCGCGGCGAACGGCAGCGCAATGCGCGGGTCGTAGCGCAGCACCCACGCGCCGCCCTCCTCGCGCAGCAACGGCGTATTGATTTCGCGCCATTCGTCCGGCGTCAGCGGGCCGAAGCTCTGCGCGAGCTGCGCGGCGTAGTCGACACCCTGCTGCAGCGTCTCGAAGCGCGCGGGCTTGCCGAGGTAATCGCCGATGCGCTGGACCGCGACCGGCTCCAGATGCGGTCCGACGTCGTTCAGCAGCAGCTTGCGGATCGGCGTGTCAGGCAGGCCGGCGAGCCCCATGCCGATCAGCCCGCCCATCGAGGTGCCGAACCAGTCGACAGTGTCGACGTTAAGCCGCGCGATCAGCGTGACCATGTCGGCGACGTACTGCGGCACCGCATACAAGTTGGGGTTCGCGAGCCACGACGACAAGCCCCGGCCGACCACGTCCGGGCAGACCACGCGATAGGTATCGGCGAAGTTGACGGCGAGGCGGTCGAAATCGCGCCCCGATCGCGTGAGTCCATGCACGCACAGCAACACACGCGGATTGTCCGGGTCACCCCATTCGGTATAGGCGAGGCGATGCAGGCCGACGGCGCTCGCGCACTGCACGTAACGTTGACGCGGCTCGGGCCGCCCGGCGGTGGAAGCGGAAGTCGTTGCGGTCATCTGGGGTCCTTGCGAAAGCGCTGCGAATGGGGCTTGGACGATTGTAAACCGCTTCGTTGCGCGGCAAGCATCGGCCAGAAGGCTTAGGAAGGTCGATCCAGCCGGCGTGCGCAGGCGGCGTCGCGAGCAAAAGCACAACGGGCGAGACTCACGTCTCGCCCGTCCGAAACACATCGTTGCCGCCGCGCCGTCGCATCGACCGGCGCGGCCTCGTTTCAACCCGCGTCAGCTCACCGCGCTCACATCGAGCGGCGCGCCAGTCTTCGCCGTGATTTCGTCGACGCTTACGCCCGGCGCGAGCTCCGTCACCTTCAGGCCGTTTTCGGTCACTTCGATTACGCCGAGATCGGTGATGATCTCGTCGACCACACCCACGCCCGTCAACGGCAGCGTGCATTCTTCGAGAATCTTGTGCTGGTCGCCCTTCGCGACGTGCTCCATCAGCACGACCACGCGCTTGACGCCCGCGACCAGGTCCATCGCGCCGCCCATGCCCTTGATCATCTTGCCCGGGATCATCCAGTTCGCGAGGTCGCCCTTCTTGCTGATCTGCATCGCGCCGAGGATCGCGAGATTGATGTGACCGCCGCGAATCATCGCGAACGAATCCGCCGACGAGAAAATCGACGAACCCGGCAGCGTCGTCACCGTCTGCTTGCCGGCGTTGATCAGGTCGGCGTCCACTTCGTCTTCGGTCGGCGACGGGCCGATGCCGAGCAGGCCGTTCTCCGACTGCAGCCACACTTCGACGCCCGTGGGCACGTGGTTGGCAACCAGAGTCGGCAGGCCGATACCGAGGTTCACGTAAAAGCCGTCCTGCAGTTCCTTCGCCGCGCGCGCGGCCATTTCGTCACGAGTCCATGCCATGATCAGTCTCCTTTCGCGCGGATGACGCGTTGTTCGATGCGTTTTTCCGGATGCGCATTCAGCACGATGCGCTGCACGAAGATGCCAGGCGTGTGGATCGCGTCCGGATCGAGCTCGCCCACTTCGACGATCTCTTCGACTTCCGCGACGGTGACGCGGCCCGCCATCGCGCACATCGGGTTGAAGTTGCGCGCGGTACGGCGATAGATCAGATTGCCGGACTTGTCGGCCTTCCATGCCTTGACGAGCGCGACGTCGGCGGTCAGCGAATGTTCGAGCACGTAGTGGTTCTCGCCGAACTGGCGAGTTTCCTTGCCCTCGGCGATCTGCGTGCCGTAGCCGGTGTTGGTGAAAAACGCGGGGATGCCCGAGCCGCCCGCGCGCAGCTTCTCGGCGAGCGTGCCTTGCGGCGTGAATTCGAGCTCGAGTTCGCCGGCCAGGTACTGGCGCTCGAACTCCTTGTTCTCGCCGACGTACGACGAGATCATCTTCCTGATCTGGCGCGTCTCGAGCAGCAGGCCAAGGCCGAAACCGTCGACGCCCGCGTTGTTGCTGATGCACGTGATGCCCTGCACCTTCGAATCGCGCAGCGCCGCGATCAGCGCCTCAGGAATGCCGCACAGCCCGAAGCCGCCGACGGCGAACGTCTGGCCGTCCTTGACGACGTCCTTCAGCGCCTCGGCGGCGCCTGGATAGACCTTGTTCATCAGTTTGTCCCTTCCTCTATGGAAACCCGAAACCTGTACGCAGGCCGCCGGATCATTCTAGTCATCCGCGGCATGCGCCGCGTTGTCATCTGCCCGAAAGAGTACGCTGGGCCCGCCATACGGCACAATACGCAAAAATACATAAGTACTTGCCGCCCGCCCATGCCCGCCCTGGATTACCGCACCGCGTTCCACCTTGCGCCGATCGGACTCGTGCTGTCGCGCGAACGGACCATCGAAGACTGCAACGACCAGCTCGCGTCGATCTTCGGCTACGCACGTGACGCGCTGATTGGACAGTCGTTCCAGGTGCTGTATCCATCGGCCGATGAGTTCGAGCGGATCGGCGCGCGCATTCCGCCAATCATGACCGCGACCGGCAGCTACGCGGACGACCGCATCATGAAACGCGCCAACGGCGAGCTGTTCTGGTGTCACGTGACGGGCCGCGCGCAGCAGCGCACCGACCCGCACGCGGCGGGCGTCTGGACCTTCGAGGATCTGAGCGCGACGCGGCGCGTCGCAGTGGAGCTCACGCCGCGCGAGCGCGAAATCGCCGCGCAACTGGTGACCGGCAAGACCAGCAAGCAGATCGGCCGCGTGCTCGATATCAGCCCGCGCACGGTCGACGTTTACCGCGCGCGGCTCATGCGCAAATACGACACGGGGAATGCCACTGAGCTGTTGCAGCGGCTACTCGGGGATTGAGAAAGGGGGTTTGACGCGTGCGGCCGCGTTGTCAGGCCGCGTTGTCAGGCCGCCTTGACGAGCGCCGCCCGCTCGATGGTTGCGCGCAGCACATCGGGCACCGGCATCGACTTGCCCGCCGCGTAGTCGATCCACACGCAACGCGCGGCGCCCCGCGCATAGAGCGTATCCGGCTCATCGGCACGCAGGAGCTCGAAAGCCGTATCGAAGCTGCTGCGCCCCGGCGTCGCCACCGACATCCGGCCGATCACGTCACCCGGATAGTGCAGCTGCTTCAGAAACTCCATCGACGCATTGACGATCACCGGCCCCTGCCCGTCCAGCCGATGGTCGAGAAAGTCCATGTGCTCGAACCACGAAATCCGCACCTGCTCCATGTAGCGGAAATAGACCGTGTTGTTTACATGACCGAACGCGTCCATGTCGCCCCAGCGGATCGGCATCGTCATTTCGAAAACTGCGTGAAAATCGCTCATTCTTTACTTCCGTTCTTCCTTTGCTGCCTCGCTGCTGAAGCGTTGGACGGCCTGCTCACGCGAGCCCGAAGCCGTCGTCCGCGACGATCACCGAGCCGTTGATGAATTGCGATTCGTCCGCCGCGAGCAGCAGCAGGAGCCCATCGAGATCCTCCGGCTTGCCGACGCGATGACGCGGCAGCATCGCAATGAGTTTCTGCCCCTGCTCGGTCGACCAGTGGTGATGGTTGATCTCGGTGTCGATATACCCCGGGCAGATTGCGTTCACATTGATGCCGTGCTTGCCCCACTCGAGCGCCATCGCCTTCGTCATGTGCACCACCGCGGCCTTGCTCATCGAATACAGGCCGATTTGCGGCAGCACACGCAAGCCCGCCATCGACGCGATGTTGATGATCCGGTACGACGGCTTCTGCGCGTTGTTGCCACGCATGATCATGCGCTTGGCGACTTCCTGCGCGACGAAAAACGCGCCGCGCGTGTTCGTGTCGAACACGTATTCGAAGTCCGCCGGCGTGACATCGGACAGCTTCTGGGTGGTCGACACGCCCGAGTTATTGACGAGGATATCGATCGTGCCAGCCTCGGTCTCCGCGTGCGCGACCGCGGACTTGATGCTCTGGTAGTCGGTCACGTCAAGCGACACGACGTGCGCGGCGCCGCCGGACGCCTCGATTTCCGCGCGCAGCTCCTTGAGCCGCTCGGTTCGTCGGCTCGCCAGCACGACCTTCGCGCCCGCCTGCGACAGCACCTGCGCGAAGCGCTTGCCCAACCCGCTCGAGGCGCCCGTAATCAGCGCGACCTTGCCTTCCAGATTAATCGAACGGCCCATTGTCTTTCCTTTTTCGGTTGTCATGACAACTGCGGTTGACGGGGTTCGGTAGGACCGCCACTCAGGGTCTATACCGTATCATGAAATAGTACGATCGTGCTAATCTGCGGCTTTTGGGTTGCGGTGCGGGGATCGATCGCCCACAATACGAACCCGAAAAAAGTATTCTAACGGTAAGAGGAGCACCAATGACCCCCGCAAGTCTCATT
>ABYL01000016.1 GCA_000173575.1 Burkholderia sp. H160
TGAAGTCCTTGCCACCCAAGGCTTCCCGCCTCTCCGCGCCCCGGCGTCCGGAGCACGAAAGAGCGAGATTCTAGTCGCCGTCATCGGGACTTGCAAGCGATATTTTGACAAGCGTATTAACGGTGCTTGAAAACCGCTTTCCGCTTCTCGACGAACGCGGCCATGCCCTCTTTCTGGTCTTCGGTAGCGAAGAGCGAATGGAACAAGCGGCGCTCGAAATGCACCCCCTCCGCGAGCGTCGTTTCATAGGCGCGGTTGACCGACTCCTTGACCATCATCACGGCCGGCAGTGGGAACTCCGCAATGGTCGCGGCCGCGGCAACCGCTTCGTCAAGCAGCGATGCCGCCGGGATCACGCGCGAAACCAGTCCGGCCCGCTCTGCTTCGGCGGCATCCATGAAGCGAGCAGTCAAACAAAGGTCCATCGCCTTCGCTTTTGACACCGCGCGCGGCAACCGCTGCGTGCCACCGGCACCCGGCATGACGCCGAGCTTGATCTCCGGCTGACCGAACTTCGCAGTTTCGGCGGCGAAAATGATGTCGCACATCATCGCCAGTTCGCAGCCGCCGCCGAGCGCGAAGCCCGCCACCGCGGCAATGATCGGCTTACGGATCGAGCGAACCGTTTCCCAGTTGCGCGTGATGTAGTCGCCCTTGTAGACGTCCATATATGTGTAGGACGCCATCATGCCGATGTCCGCGCCGGCCGCGAACGCTTTCTCGCTACCCGTCACGACGATTGCGCCAATCGCCTCGTCGGCGTCGAACTCGCGCAGCGCGGCGCCCAGTTCGTCCATCAGCGCGTCGTTCAGTGCATTCAGAGCCTTCGGACGATTCAGCGTGATCAGTCCAACCCGCCCCCGCGTTTCAACCAGAATGTTTTCGTAAGCCATGCCGCCTCCATAAGGGTTAATCGCACGCGAAAAACGCTTCGCGCATCGTTCATAGAGATGCTACCATTCGCCAACCAACCGGTCGGTCAATTATTCGACAGGTTTTTCCCAACGCACAGCCGAGCCCCTCTTTGCCATGACACATCCGCTATTCACCAAGCACGAAGACACGCTGCACAAAGCGCTCGCCGCGCTCGAAACGCGCGGCTACTGGAGCCCGTTCGCCGAGATGCCTAGTCCGAAAGTGTACGGGGAAACAGCCAACGCGGACGGCGAAGCCGCGTTCAAGGCGCTCCTCGACAAGACGTTCGACCTGGACCAACCGTCGACTGGAGAAACCGTCGGTGGGGAAATCTCGCCGTTTGGCTTTCCGCTCGCTGTGCGTTACCCGAAAGCCGAGCCGAACGCGCTCATCGCCGCGTCCGCCGAGGCGCAACGCGATTGGCGCGCGGCCGGCCCGCAGGCATGGATCGGCGTGAGCCTCGAAATCCTCGCGCGTCTGAATCGCGCCAGCTTCGAGATCGGCTACAGCGTGATGCACACCACCGGCCAGGCGTTCATGATGGCCTTCCAGGCCGGCGGCCCGCACGCGCAAGATCGCGCACTCGAAGCGGTTGCGTACGCCTGGGACCAATTGCGCCGCATTCCCGCCGACGCGCATTGGGAAAAGCCGCAAGGCAAAAACCCGCCCCTCGCGATGCACAAGCGCTACACCGTCGTGCCGCGCGGCATCGGCCTCGTGCTCGGCTGCTGTACATTCCCGACATGGAACGGCTATCCGGGCCTGTTCGCCGATCTCGCCACTGGCAACACGGTCATCGTCAAGCCGCATCCGGGCGCGATTCTGCCGCTCGCGTTGACTGTGCGCATCGCGCGTGACGTGTTGCGCGAAGCGGGCTTCGATCCGAACGTCGTCACGCTGCTGGCCACCGACCCGAACGACGGCGCCCTCGTTCAGCAACTGGCGCAGCGCCCCGCGATCAAACTGATCGACTTCACGGGCAGCACCCAGAACGGCACCTGGCTCGAGCGTCACGCGCACCAGGCGCAGGTCTACACCGAAAAGGCCGGCGTCAACCAGATCGTGATCGACTCGGTCGAGGACATCAAAGCAGCCGCGCGCAACATCGCGTTCTCGCTGGCGCTGTACTCGGGCCAGATGTGCACCGCGCCGCAAAACATCTACGTGCCGCGCGACGGCATTGGCACCGCGGACGGCACGCTCAGCTTCGACGATGTCGCCTTGGCGCTTGCCGGTGCGGTGCAAAAGCTCGTCGCCGATCCGGCCCGCGCCGTTGAATTGCTCGGCGCGATCCAGAATGAAGGCGTCGTGCAACGCATCGACGAAGCCGCCAAGCTCGGCCGCGTTCTCGTCGCGAGCCAGACGCTCGCGCATCCATCCTTTCCTGGCGCCCGGGTGCGCACGCCGCTCGTATTGCAGCTCGATGCCGCGACCGACCGTGCCCAGTTCACGAGAGAATGGTTCGGTCCTATCTCGTTCGTCATTGCGACAGACTCGACTGCGCAGTCGCTCGACCTCGCGGGCGAAATTGCCGCCAAGCACGGCGCGCTGACGCTGGCGGTCTATAGCACGGACGACGCGGTGCTCGACGCCGCGCACGAAGCGTCGATTCGCGGCGGCGTCGCGTTGTCGATCAATCTGACCGGTGGTGTGTTCGTCAACCAGTCCGCCGCGTTTTCGGACTTTCACGGCACCGGCGCCAACCCGGCCGCCAATGCCGCGCTGGCCGATGCCGCTTTCGTCGCCAACCGCTTCCGTGTCGTTCAAAGCCGCGTTCATGTTGAACCGAAAACGGCGCCGGCGGTAGCTGGCTGAATGGCATAGGACACAACGTCAGCACAAAGCACGACTTCGTCCTATGCCTTTCGGCGGATGGACCGGGTCGTGCGCTCTCACTAATATCAAACATCGGAAATGCATCGAACGCCGATTCCACCGAGTGGGCGTTCTGATGACCGACATATTGATCCGCGACGCGATTCGCCGCCCCGTTGTCGACGATGGCAACGGCCGAGCCTCGAAGCCGACGCATGCCGGCGGCAGATGCCGCGCCGGGTCGTTCAGCGTCGCCGCATCGAGCCGTTTTTTCGCTAGTCGTGCCACCCTACACCCATCGGTCAACGAGACTTTGAGGAGACACCCCATGTCATATGAAGCGATCCGGCTGGACATCGACTCATCGAGCCAAGTCGCCACCATCACGCTAAACCGCCCGGACAAGCTCAACAGCTTCACGCGCGCCATGCATCAGGAACTCGGCGCCGCGCTCGATCAGGTCGAAACGTCCGGCGCCCGTGCGCTCGTGTTCACCGGCGCGGGGCGCGGCTTCTGCGCCGGCCAGGATCTCGCCGACCTCGATTTCACGCCCGGCGCCACGACCGACTTGGGCACGGTGATCGATGAATATTTCAATCCGCTGATCCGCCGTCTGCAGGCGCTGCCGTTTCCAGTGATCGCGGCGGTCAACGGTACGGCCGCCGGCGCGGGCGCCAATCTCGCGCTGGCCTGCGACCTGGTGCTGGCAGCACGCTCCGCGAGCTTCATCCAGGCGTTCGTGAAGATCGGCCTCGTGCCGGATTCGGGCGGCACGTGGTTCCTGCCGCAGCGCGTCGGCATGGCACGCGCGCTCGGGCTCGCGATCACCGGCGACAAGCTCAGTGCCGACAAAGCCGAAAGCTGGGGCTTGATCTGGCAGGTGTTCGACGACACGGAACTCGCTCCGGCCGCGGCGAAACTCGCGAGCCAGCTTGCCCAGCAACCGACGCGCGCAATCGCCGCTATCAAGCAGGCGATGCGTGCGGGCGCGACGCAAACGCTCGACCAGCAACTCGATCTCGAGCGTGATCTGCAGCGCAAACTCGGCGCCTCGCATGACTACGCGGAAGGCGTGCAGGCCTTTATCGAGAAGCGCGCACCGCGCTTCGAGGGGCGGTGAGATGTCGACGCAAACCACCCGCCCTGACCAGATGACACCCGACGAACTCGCCCGCGCAACGGCCGCCGCGATGTACGAAAACGACGCCTGCAGTCGCGCGCTCGGACTCGAGATTCTCGAAGTGCGCCCCGGCTATGCGCGGCTGCGCATGGCGGTGCGCGACGACTTCCTGAACGGCCATCAGATGTGCCACGGCGGCCTGATTTTCACGCTCGCCGATTCAACGTTCGCGTTTGCCTGCAACACCTACAACATCAATACAGTCGCAGCAGGCTGCTCGATCGAGTATCTGCGGCCGGTCCACGGCGGCGACGTACTCAGTGCCGAAGCGGTCGAACAAACATTGAGCGGGCGTACCGGCATCTACGATATCCGAGTGACGAATCGCGCCGGTGAAACCGTTGCGATGTTTCGCGGCAAGTCGGCGCAAATCAAGGGCAACCTGATTCCCGCCGGCGACTAACTGTTAGCGGCGGCTGACCAGAGCCACCCTCACGGACAACCGTCCGCCTGGTGTTCTGGCGCAAACGCGTCACATAATCAGACTCAGATACTGAGGCAGCAAGGAGACATTCGATGAGCACCGACCTTCCGCTCGATCCAATCGAGACCGCCAGCCGCGACGAGCTCGCCGCGCTCCAACTTGAACGGCTCAAATGGTCGCTGAATCATTCGTACGAAAATTCGCCGGTGTATCGGCGCAAGTTTGACGACGCCGGCGTTCATCCGGGCGACCTGAAGTCGCTCGCGGACCTCGCGCGCTTTCCGTTCACGACGAAAAAGGATCTGCGCGACAACTACCCATTCGGGATGTTCGCCGTGCCGCAGGAGCAGATTTCGCGAATCCACGCGTCGTCCGGGACGACCGGTAAGCCGACCGTCGTCGGCTACACGGCGCGCGACATCGACACGTGGGCGAACCTCGTCGCGCGTTCGATACGCGCCGCCGGCGCAAAGCGCGGCGACAAAGTGCACGTGAGCTACGGCTACGGCCTCTTCACGGGCGGCCTCGGCGCGCACTACGGTGCCGAACGCGCGGGCCTCACCGTGATCCCGTTCGGCGGTGGCCAGACCGAAAAGCAGGTGCAGCTGATCCAAGATTTCCGGCCGGACATCATCATGGTGACGCCGAGCTACATGCTGTCGATCGCCGACGAATTCGAACGCCAGGGTATCGATCCAGCCAGCTGCTCATTGCGCATCGGCATCTTCGGCGCCGAGCCGTGGACCAACGACATGCGCGAGGCGATCGAAAAACACATGGGCATCGACGCGGTCGACATCTACGGCCTCTCCGAAGTGATGGGCCCTGGCGTCGCCTCGGAGTACGTCGAAACCAAAGACGGCCCGACGATCTGGGAAGACCATTTCTATCCCGAGATCATCGACCCCGAAACGGGCGAGGTGCTGCCCGATGGCGAACTCGGCGAACTCGTGTTCACGTCGCTGACGAAAGAAGCGCTGCCGATCGTCCGCTACCGCACGCGCGATCTCACGCGCCTGCTGCCGGGCAGCGCCCGCACGATGCGGCGCATGGAAAAGATCACTGGCCGCTCGGACGACATGATGATCGTGCGCGGCGTCAACGTGTTCCCGACGCAGATCGAAGAACTGCTGCTGAAGCAGCACGCGCTCGCGCCGCACTATCAGATCGTGCTGACCAAAGAAGGGCCGCTCGACGTGTTGACGCTGAACGTCGAACCATGCCCCGAAAGCGCGCCCGATACGTCCGCGCTCATCGCCGCGAAAAACGCGCTGGCTTATGACATCAAGGCCCTGATCGGCGTGAGCGCGGTGGTGAACGTGCTGGCGGTGAATGGAATCGAGCGCTCGGTGGGCAAGGCACGGCGCGTGGTGGACAAGCGCAAGTCGGGGCTCTGATCCGGGCGACGGGCAACCGGCGACGGCCACCCTGCAACGTAACGACGCAACAAAAAACGGCGTCACACACGGATTCTGATCCGACGCGACGCCGCCCGCCGCCTCACGAATTCGGCAACAGCAACCACATCCGCCCGCCCTGCTTCATCTTGCCGGCCAGATCGCCGGCATCGTCGCCGAGCCCCCAGAAGTAGTCGGCGCGCACACCACCCTTGATCGCGGTGCCCGTGTCCTGGGCGAACACGAGGCGGTTCATCGGCGAGTTCGTCAGCGGCCGCGTAGTCTGCAGGAACACCGGCGTGCCGAGCGGGATCGCGCTTGGGTCGACCGCGATCGAGCGCTCCGGCGTCAGCGGTACGCCGAGCGCGCCGATCGGGCCGTCCGCGCCGCCGCCCGGTATGGTTTCGGCCGACGGCATCTCGCGGAAAAACACGAAGCGCGGATTGGTGTCGAGCAGACCATCCACGCGCGTCGGATTCGCGCGCGCCCATGCCTTGATGCCTTGCATCGTCGCTTGTGCGGGTGTGATCTCGCCATGATCGAGCAGCCAGCGCCCGATCGATTTGTACGGCTGATTGTTGGTACCGCCAAAGCCGACACGCACGACGCTGCCGTCTTCCATCACGATGCGCCCGGAGCCCTGCACCTGCAGGAAGAACGCTTCGATCGGATCGTCGACCCAGACGAGTTCGTTGCCGTTGAGCGCGCCCGAGCGCTCGAGCTGCGCGCGCACCGGCAGCGGTGCCCCCGCGCGATAGCCGGCGGGCCAACGGTACAGCGCGG
Source organism: Burkholderia sp. H160 (assembly GCA_000173575.1). GTDB lineage: Bacteria > Pseudomonadota > Gammaproteobacteria > Burkholderiales > Burkholderiaceae > Paraburkholderia. The sequence continues at coordinate 6,515 of ABYL01000016.1, forward strand.
TCTGATACACGCCGTGCCGCGTGCGCGAGCCGCGCAGCAGAGGCTCGTAGTAACCGGTCACCAGACCGTCGAGTGTGCCGTCGCTATTCGCGAGCTGGAACGGCGTGAAGTAGGCTTCGAAGAAAGCGCGCGCGCTGGTGACGTCGAGATCGTCGATCTGCGCGGCCGCCGCGCATGCACGCGACCAGTTCGGCTGACTCGCGAGCCTCACGCAGTTTTGCCGCAACGCGGCCGTCGCGCCGATCAGCGAGTCGTCCTGCCAGCCCGGAACCTGCTGCCACGCAACCGCGGTCAGGCGCGCCGAAGCGATCTGGCCAGGTATGATCGCCGCGCCAGTCGGCGGTGAAGGCCGGATCGCGCCGCCGCCACCGCAGGACGCAAGCAACACCGCAACCGACAGGGCACCGAGCCAGGCACCGGCCCGGTGGACGAAACGCATACAATGTTCGTTCTTGATGGAAACCGCCATGTCTGATCTGTTCGACGAATACCCGATGCTCATCTTCGCGCTGGAATCGCTGCTCGCGCTCTTCTTGCTCGTCTTTATCGTTGTATGGACGTCGTCCGGAAAGAAAAAAGCGGCGCGTGCCAGGTCGGTGAAAGAGTCCCAACCGGAAAAGCCGCAGTGACCCTGACCGGCTAACTGTTCAAGCACTCGCTGCGCCGCACGCTCATACAAAGTCAATAAAGACCGCGCAGCGCAACGCCGGTTCAATGCAAGGTCCGCGGCATGCGCAGCACGAACTCCGGCACCGGCGCCTCGAAGCGCTCGCCATCCTCCGCCACGCAGAAGTAATCGCCGCGCATCGTGCCGACCGGCGTCGCAATCACTGCCCAACTCGTGTATTCGAAATGCTCGCCCGGTTTGAGCAGTGGCTGATGACCGACCACGCCCAGGCCTTTGACTTCCTGCACGGTGTTGTCGCTGTCGGTGATGATCCAGTGACGCGCAATCAACTGCGCGGGCACCTGGCCAGAGTTACGGATGGTCAACGTGTAGGCAAAGGCGTACTGGCGACGCTCCGGGTCCGATTCTTCGGGCAGGTATTGCACCTGCGCCGAGACGCTGAATTCGTACTGGCTCATCCTGATTCCGGTCTGATCAAACGGGTGTAAAAAATCGTGGAAGGCCCGAACGCCAATGGTCTGCGGGTGCAGCGGCGATGCGGCGCTCATGGAGTGGCATTCTGCTTGATGCGCGGCATGGCCGCAACCGGACACCTCTTTCGGCCAGGAGCGTCTCAGACGTTGGGACACGGCTGCTTTGCCGCGCCGCTTCTCGACGCCGTCTTTTGCGCTGGCTCTTTGCGCCGTTTCATCGCGCAATTCCGCCACGCCAGCAGCCGCTCGCGCCCCGGTCGGCACGAGCAAAAACGGTAAAATGGCGCTTTCCCGCTTGCATCCGTCCCCTGTCATGACGCAATTTCGCATCGCCCCCAGCATTCTCTCCGCCGATTTCGCCCGTCTGGGCGAAGAGGTCCGCAACGTCGTCGCCGCCGGCGCCGACTGGATCCACTTCGACGTAATGGACAACCACTACGTGCCGAACCTGACCATCGGCCCGCTCGTTTGCGAAGCGATCCGCCCGCACGTGGACGTGCCGATCGACGTGCACCTGATGGTGCGTCCCGTCGACCGCATCGTGCCGGACTTCGCGAAAGCCGGCGCGAACCTGATCAGCTTTCACCCGGAGGCGTCCGATCACATCGACCGCACGCTGTCGCTGATCCGCGACCACGGTTGCAAGGCCGGCCTCGTGTTCAATCCGGCGACGTCGCTGAACTATCTCGATCACGTGATGGACAAGGTCGACCTCGTGCTGATCATGTCGGTGAACCCGGGCTTCGGCGGCCAGTCGTTCATCCCCGAGGCGCTCAACAAGCTGCGCGAAGCGCGTAAGCGCATCGACGCCTACAACGAGCGCACCGGCCGCGACATCCATCTCGAAGTGGACGGCGGCGTGAAAGTCGACAACATCGCCGAAATCGCGGCGGCCGGCGCTGACACGTTCGTGGCCGGCTCGGCCATCTTCGGCCAGCCCGATCACAAGGTCGTGATCGACAAGATGCGCGCCGCCCTCGCCACCGTCCAGCGTTAAAACCAGCGCCTCATGACTGCTCCGTATCCCACCCCGACCTTCACCGGTCCGCGCATCGAAGCCGCGATCATCGACCTCGACGGCACGATGATCGACACCGCCGATGACTTCACTGCCGGCCTGAACGGCATGCTCGCTCAGCTCGACGCGGAAGAAACCACGCGCGAGGAAGTGATCGGCTATGTCGGCAAGGGTTCGGAGCATCTGATCCGCAGCGTGCTCGCGCCGCGCTTCGAAAGCGAGCACGCGCAGGAGCGCTTCGACGAAGCGCTCGCGATCTATCAGGCCGAGTACGCGAAGATCAACGGTCTGCACACGCGGCTTTATCCCGATGTCGAAGCCGGTCTGCGCGCGCTGCGCGACGCGGGCCTGAAGCTCGCCTGCGTGACCAACAAGCCGCACCGCTTCGCCTTAGAGCTGCTGCAGCAGTACGGGCTTGCGCAATATTTCAGCGTCGTGCTCGGCGGCGATAGTCTCGCGAAAAAGAAGCCGGACCCGCTGCCGATGCTGACCGCCGCCGCGCAACTCGGCGTCGAGCCGCGCGCCACGGTCGCGATCGGCGACTCGGAAAACGACGCGCTGGCGGGCCGCGCGGCCGGCATGGCGACGCTGACCGTGCCCTACGGCTACAACCACGGCCAAGCTATACAAACGATAAAATCCGATGGTATAGTTGCCTCGCTGCTCGACGCCGCCAAGGCGATCGCAGCGCACCAATCCACGACTTAACAGTCCTACATCCTCATGTTTCTGAATAAAAAACGGAGTCTGATTAGCATCGACCGGGGAGCCTGGCCCTGGCGTCGCTGGTCGCGCTAACCTCGCCTGAGGTACGCTGAAGCTCGTCTTCGGCAACCGTTTTTTACTTCGCTGCGCTCACGCGCTTTTTCCATCGTTCTGTTTTTGCGCTGCTGCATCGGCTGATTGGGCCTGCGTGTACCCGCAAAGTACCGCTGCGCACCCGCACCGCTCGCACGCGCCGATGGAAGACCCGCGCCGGTCGGTATCATCGTGTCGAGAACGTCGACTCACGCCCCGACCGGAGGCGCCTAGCCCCGCTTTGCCCGACGTTTGCTGCCGCCGGACCACCGTACAGGATCGGAACATGACCGAACTCGAATTCCAGTCCCTCGCCAACGAGGGTTTCAATCGCATCCCGCTGATCGCCGAAGCGCTCGCCGACCTCGAAACGCCGCTATCGCTGTACCTGAAGCTCGCGCAGACCGAGCGCAACGGCGCGAACTCATTCCTGCTGGAGTCGGTGGTGGGCGGCGAACGCTTCGGGCGTTATTCGTTCATCGGCCTGCCGGCGCGTACCCTGGTGCGCACGCGCAACGGCGTGTCGGAAGTGGTGCGCGACGGCAAGGTCGTCGAAACGCACGACGGCGATCCGCTCGCGTTCATCCAGCAGTTCCAGGCGCGCTTCAAGGTCGCGCAACGCCCGGGACTGCCGCGCTTCACGGGCGGTCTCGCCGGCTACTTCGGTTATGACGCGGTGCGCTACATCGAGAAGAAGCTTGCGCACAGCGCGCCGAAGGACGATCTGAACCTGCCCGACATCCAGCTGCTGCTGACCGAAGAAGTCGCCGTCATCGACAACCTCGCGGGCAAGCTCTATCTGGTGGTCTACGCGGACCCGACCCAGGCCGAGGCGTACACGAAGGCGAAGCAACGTCTGCGCGAACTGCGCCAGCGGCTGCGCGTCACCGTCGAGCCGCCCGTCGTGTCGTCCAGCGTGCGCACCGAGATCTACCGAGAATTCGCCAAAGACGATTATCTGGCTGCCGTGCGCCAGGCGAAGGAATACATCGCAGCCGGCGAGCTGATGCAGGTGCAGGTCGGCCAGCGCCTGACCAAGCCGTACCGCGACAATCCGCTGTCGCTGTATCGCGCGCTGCGCTCGCTGAATCCGTCGCCGTACATGTACTACTACAACTTCGGCGACTTCCACGTGGTCGGTGCGTCGCCGGAAATTCTGGTGCGCCAGGAAAAGCGCGGCGAGGACCGCCTCGTCACGATCCGCCCGCTCGCCGGCACCCGTCCGCGCGGCAACACCCCCGAGCGCGACGCCGCGCTCGCGACCGAGCTGCTGAACGACCCGAAGGAAATCGCCGAGCACGTGATGCTGATAGACCTCGCGCGCAACGACGTCGGCCGCATCGCGCAGATCGGCTCGGTCGTCGTGACCGACAAGATGGTGATCGAGAAGTACTCGCACGTGCAACACATCGTCAGCTCGGTCGAAGGCAAGCTGAAGCCCGACACGACCAATTTCGACGTGCTGCGCGCCACCTTCCCGGCCGGCACGCTGTCGGGTGCGCCGAAGGTGCGCGCGATGGAGCTGATCGACGAGCTCGAGCCCGTCAAGCGTGGCCTGTACGGCGGGGCGGTCGGTTATCTGTCGTTCACCGGCGAGATGGATCTGGCCATCACGATCCGCACCGGCGTGATCGCGAACGGCAATTTGTATGTGCAGGCGGCCGCGGGCGTGGTCGCCGATTCGGTGCCGGAATCCGAATGGCAAGAGACCGAGAACAAGGCGCGCGCGGTGATGCGCGCGGCCGAGCAGGTCCAGGACGGCCTCGATAGCGACTTCTGACCGGAGACACACCATGCTGCTCATGATCGACAACTACGATTCGTTCACCTACAACCTGGTGCAGTACTTCGGCGAACTCGGCGAAGACGTGCGCACCTACCGCAACGACGAAATCACGCTCGATGAAATCGCCAAGCTGAACCCCGAGCGGATCTGCCTGTCGCCGGGTCCGAGCAATCCGCAACACGCCGGCATCACGCTCGACGTGCTGCGCGAATTCGCCGGCAAGACGCCGATTCTCGGCGTGTGCCTCGGCCATCAGGCGATCGGCGAAGCATTCGGCGGCCGCGTCGTGCGCGCACAGACCATCATGCATGGCAAGGTCAGCACGATCGAAACCGACTGCAAGGGCGTGTTCGCGGATCTGCCGAAGCACTTCACGGTGACGCGCTACCACTCGCTCGCGATCGAACGCGAATCGCTGCCCGACTGCCTCGAAGTATCGGCATGGACCGAAGACGGCGAAATCATGGGCGTGCGCCACAAGGAACTCGCCGTGGAAGGTGTGCAGTTCCACCCGGAATCGATCCTGTCCGAACACGGCCACGCGCTGCTCGAAAACTTCGTCAAGCAGTCGAAGCTCGCGGTCGCCGGCAAGGTCTCGAATCACGCGGCGTCCCGCAACGTCTGACACAAAGGGAGACGAGATCATGTCCATTACGCCCCAGGAAGCCTTGCAGCGGACCATCGAGCACCGCGAGATTTTCCACGACGAAATGCTGCACCTGATGCGCCTCATCATGCGCGGCGAACTCTCGCCCGTGATGTCGGCGGCGATCATCACCGGCCTGCGCGTCAAAAAAGAGACCATCGGCGAAATCACCGCGGCCGCCACGGTGATGCGTGAATTTGCCCGGCACGTCGAGGTGCAGGACAACTCGAACTTCGTCGATATCGTCGGCACCGGCGGCGATGGCGCGCACACGTTCAACATCTCCACCGCGACGATGTTCGTGTCGGCCGCGGCAGGTGCGAAGGTCGCGAAGCACGGCAATCGCGGCGTGTCGAGCAAGTCGGGCAGCGCGGACGTGCTCGAAGCGCTCGGCGTCAACATCGATCTGCAACCGGAGCAGGTCGCGGCATCGATCGCGGAAACGGGCATGGGCTTCATGTTCGCGCCGAACCATCATCCCGCGATGAAAAACGTCGCGCCGGTACGCCGCGAACTCGGCATCCGCACGATCTTCAACATCCTCGGGCCGCTCACCAATCCGGCCGGCGCACCGAATCAGCTGATGGGCGTGTTCCACCCCGACCTCGTCGGCATTCAGGTGCGCGTGATGCAGCGTCTCGGCGCGAAGCACGTGCTCGTCGTGTACGGTATGGACGGCATGGACGAAGTGTCGCTCGGCGGCGCGACGCTGGTCGGCGAGTTGCGCGACGGTGAAGTCCGCGAGTACGAGATCCATCCGGAAGACTTCGGCATGCAGATGGTGTCGAATCGCACGCTGAAAGTCGCCGACGCGGGCGAGTCGAAGGTCATGCTGCTCGCCGCGCTCGACAACAAGCCCGGCGTCGCGCGCGAAATCGTCACGCTGAACGCGGGCACCGCGCTCTATTCGGCGAACGTCGCGGCAACGATCGCGGATGGCATCGAGCTCGCGCGCGAAGCGATCGCGAGCGGCAAGGCGCGCGCGAAGGTCGACGAACTGGTGCGCTTCACCCAGCAATTCAAGCAGTAATCAAGTAACGAGACATTTATGAGCGACATCCTCGACCGCATCATCGCGGTCAAACGCGAAGAAGTCCGGGCGGCTGAACAAAGCGTGCCACTCGAAGAACTGCGGCTCGAAGCGTCCTCGCGCGACCTCCGCGACTTCGTCGGCGCGTTGCGCGCCAAGCACGCGGCGGGTCTCGCCGCCGTGATCTCCGAGGTGAAGAAGGCGAGCCCGTCGAAGGGTGTGCTGCGCGAACACTTCGTGCCGGCCGATATCGCGCGTTCGTACGAAAAGCACGGCGCGGCGTGTCTGTCCGTGCTGACCGACGTGCAGTTCTTCCAGGGCAGCGCCGCATATCTGCAGCAAGCGCGCGCCGCGTGCCAGTTGCCGGTGATCCGCAAGGACTTCATCGTCGATCCGTATCAGGTCGTCGAAGCACGCGCGATGGGCGCCGACGCGATCCTGCTGATCGCCGCCGCACTCGAAACCTCGGAAATGCAGGAACTCGAAGCGCTCGCGCATTCGCTCGGTCTCGCAGTGCTCGTCGAAGTGCACGACAGCGACGAACTGAAGGAAGCGCTGACGCTGAAGACGCCGCTGATCGGCATCAACAACCGCAATCTGCGCACCTTCGAAACCTCGCTCGACACGACGCTCGGCATGCTCGACGCGGTTCCCGACGATCGCATCGTCGTGACCGAGTCAGGCATTCTGTCGCGCGACGACGTCGAGCGGATGCGCGCACGCAACGTGCATACGTTCCTCGTCGGCGAGGCGTTCATGCGGGCGGACGAGCCCGGCGTGGAGCTTGCGCGGATGTTTTTCTGAGCACCGCATCGGCGTATCGACGCAGATAAATACTCGCAACAAGGAATCGCTTCATGAGTCTCGAACGCGAAATCAAGCTGGCGCTGCCTGCTTCGCAGGTGCAGGCGGCGACGCAATGGTTCGTCGAGCGCGCCGGCAAGAACGGACATGCGATCAAGCTCGTGAACATTTACTTCGATACGCCACAGTTGACGCTGGCGTCGTCGAAGAGCGCATTGCGTTTGCGGCAGACGCCGGACGGCTGGCTGCAGACGTTCAAGACGGTCGGTACCGCGACGGGCGGTTTGCATAGCCGGCACGAATGGGAAATGCCGGTCGCTGGCGCAAAGCTCGAAATCGAAACGATGCTGAGCGCTTGCGACGACCCCGCCGCGGCAGACGCTTTGAAGCAGGCCGCGCCAGCGCTGATCGCGCTGTTCCGCACGAATTTCACACGCACGCTGTGGCTGCTCGACACCGACGGTGCACAGATCGAGGCCGCGATCGATCAGGGCGACGTGCTTGCTGACGTCGACGGCGAAGTGCGCCGCGCGCCGATCTCCGAGATCGAGCTCGAGCTAAAGTCGGGCGACGAAGCGGCGCTTCCTGTGCTCGCCGCCGAGCTCGGCAAACGGATCGCCGGCCTCGCACCGGACGACATCAGCAAGGCGCAGCGCGGGTATCGGTTGCGCGCGGGTTGAGCTAGCCAGCGTTTGCTGCGACACTTCCCCGCCATGACCTCCGCCTCCCGTACCCGCCCCACTTCGCCGCAGGCATCGTTGTTCGACGATGCCGCGCTAGTCTCCTCCAAGTCCCCGGCCGACACGAGCGCCGCGCCGCCCACCCTCGAAGCCCAGTTCGCCGCGCTGCCCGCGACATGGCGCGCGCATCTGAAACCATTCATCGACAGCGACACCTACGCGCCGCTGTGCCGCTTCGTCGATGGCGAGCGCGCCGCCGGCAAAACCATTTATCCGGCCGACGTGTTCCGCGCGCTGCGCCTGACGAGCCCCGATGAAGTGAAAGTCGTGATCCTCGGCCAGGACCCGTATCACGGCGAAGACCGCGGCACGCCGCAGGCGCACGGTCTCGCGTTTTCGGTCGCGCCGCACGTGCGCCCGCCGCCGTCGCTGCGCAACATCTTCAAGGAAATCGCCGCGAGTCTCGGTCACGAAACGCCGCAGCACGGCTGTCTGGACAGCTGGGCCAAACAGGGCGTGTTGCTGCTGAACACGGTGCTGACCGTCGAACGCGACAGCGCCGCGAGCCACGCGAAACGCGGCTGGGAGAAATGCACGGACACGCTGATCCACGAACTCGCGACGCGGCATCAGAACCTCGTGTTCATGCTGTGGGGCGCGCATGCGCAGGCGAAGCGTGCGCTGCTGGGCGGCAAGTCGCACTGCGTGCTGGAGGCGCCGCATCCGTCGCCGCTGTCCGCGCATCGCGGCTTTCTCGGTTGCGGGCATTTCGCTAAGGCGAACGAGTATCTGGAGCAGCACGGCCGGGAGCCGATCGACTGGCGTTTGCCGGACGACGCGCAGATGCTCGCGTGAAAAAGCGAAAACGCCACGGATGGTGAACCCATCCGTGGCGTTTTTCATTTCACCGCTTGGCGCCGCATCGAGGCGGCGCAAAAACCATCCGGCTTAAACCGCGGCGATCGCTTCGCGCGCCGAGCTCAGCGCGGCGTTCGCGGCGTCCGGGCCCATGTTCAGGCCTTCGGCGTAGATGAAGCTCACGTCGGTCATGCCGAGGAAGCCGAGGAAGCTCTTCAGGTACGGCGTCTGGCTATCGTTCGGCGTGCCGAGATACTTGCCGCCGCGCGCCGACACGACGTGGACCTTCTTGCCCGTCACGAGGCCTTCCGGGCCGTTCGCGGTGTAGCGGAACGTGATGCCCGCACGTGCGATGAAGTCGAAGTACGTCTTCAGTTGCGACGAAATGCCGAAGTTGTACATCGGCGCGCCGATCACGATGACGTCGGCGGCTTGCAGTTCGGCAATCAGCGCTTCGCTGCGCGCGGCGATCGCGGCTTGTTCCGGGGTGCGCTGGTCGGCCGGCGTGAAGAACGCGCCGAGCACGGCGTCGTCGAGGTGCGGCAGCGGTTCGGCTTGCAGGTTACGGACGACGACTTGCGCGCCCGGATTCGACTGTTGCAGCTTTGCGGTCAGCTCGTTGACGAGCAACGTCGAGTTCGCGCCTTGCGAACGTGCTGCCGAGTTGATTTGCAGGATCGTGGTCATGGTTGACTCCAGTAGGGGGCGCGCAGTGTTGCGCGAGTGGAGCCATTGTGTTTATTTTCCGGCCGGCGAAAAAGCCATCCGCCGGCGACGGATTGTTGCATGGGTAGAACAATCCGCCGCCCTCGTCCGCCGATTGACGACGCAACGGGCGACGATCACTTCGCCAGCCAGCGCTCGCGGGCCTTGCGCGCGGCGGCCCGGTTATCGCTGACCGCGAGCTTGTAGCGCGCCACTTCGGGACCATCGAGCTTGACCTGCGTGACGCGCAGCTCGTCGCGGCGGAACGCGTGCACGTCGACTTTCGCGCCCGGCTGATAGCGCGACAGCAGAGCATCGATATTCCCGCCGGTCACGCGCAGGCCGTCGAGTGCGATCAGCACGTCGCCGGCGGACAGGCCCGCCTTCTGCGCGGCGCTGCCCTCGTGTACCGTCGCGAGCGTGCAGTCCGCGCCGCCGCGCAGCCGCACGCCGAGCGACGGCTTGCCGTTCTTGTCGAGGTCCGGCGCGAGCGTCACGCCGAACGGTGCGAGCAGCGTGTCGAGCGGCAGATCGCGCGTGCCGCGCACACCCTCGGCGAACAGTTCGGCAAGTTGCGCGCCGCTCGCTTCCGCGAAAATCGCCTCGATCTCGCTTTCATCGACGCCGACCGGCTTGCCTTGATAAAAGTCACGGCCGAAGCGTTTCCACAGCAGACGCATCACGTCGTCGAGCGACTTGCGGTTGCCGGTCTGCGCGCGAATCGTCAGATCGAACGCGAGCGCGATGAGCGAGCCCTTCGTGTAGTAGCTGACGATCGCGTTTGGCGCGTTCTCATCCTGCCGGTAATACTTGACCCACGCGTCGAAGGAGCTTTCGGCGACGCTCTGCTTCAGGCGCCCGTTGCCGCGCTGCACGCCGCCGATCACCTTGCCGAGCAGGCCGAAATAATCGTCCGGCGAGATCACGCCGCTGCGTACGAGAATCAGGTCGTCGTAATACGACGTGAAGCCCTCGAACAGCCACAGCAGCGACGTATAGTTTTCGACGCTGAGGTCGTACGGCGCGAATACGGCCGGCTTGATGCGCTTCACATTCCACGTGTGGAAATACTCGTGACTGCACAGACCGAGATAGGTCCGGTAACCCTCGCTCATCGCCTCGCGGCCCTGCACCGGCAGATCGGTGCGATTGCAGATCAGCGCGGTCGACGCGCGATGCTCGAGGCCGCCGTAGCCGTCGGTGACGGCCTGCGTCATGAACACGTAGCGCTCGACCGGTGCCTTCTTCGTCCTCGGCTCGAACAGTGCGATCTGCGTCTCGCAGATGCGCTTCAGATCCTTGCACAGACGCTCCATGTCGAGCCCGATCACGCGACCGCCAATCACGACGTCGTGCGGCGCGCCATGCGCGTCGAACGTCGCGAGCGCGAATTTGCCAAGCGTCACAGGATGGTCGATCAGCTCGTCATAGTTCTGCGCGCGGTACTCGCCGAAGCCGTAGCGCTTCGTGCCGCGCGCTTCCGGCAGCGCGGTCGCGACGCGCCAGCCGCGATACGCGGCGCCCTGCGGCTTCTGGATATCGACCACGCACTGCGCGTCTTCATGGCCGAGCGGCGACAGGAACACGCTCGTGCCGTTGAAGAAGCCGATCGTGTCGTCCAGATGCGCGGCACGCACCGACATGTCCCATGCGTAGACCTCGTAGCGCAGCGTCAAGGCTCCCTTGACCGGCGCAGCCTGCCACGTGTGCTTGTCGATCTTCTCGACGCGCACCTTGCGGCCCGCGTCGTTGACCGCGCGCAGCGTGACGATGTTGCGCGCGAACTCGCGCACCATGTAGCTGCCCGGAATCCACACCGGCAGCATGAAACGCTGGCCGGCCGGATCGGGATCGGCGACGGTCACGGTGACTTCGAACAGGTGGGCGGCGGGGTTACCCGGAACGATGGTGTAGCGGATCGGCTTCATCGGCGGCGCTTGGGAGTGTCTGGAGAGTGGGGCGGAGAAGTTCGGGGCTCGATGCGAAAGGAGGCGCTGCGTGCGCCTCCTTTCCTTTGCGTGCTGCAATCTGTTCACGCCCGATGGCGTGCGTCGCGCTGGGTGCAGCGCGCCGTTCAGTGCACTGCCGACAGTTCCTTGTCGAGCCGGTCGGCCGGCACGGCGCCGGGCAGCCGGCGGCCGTCGGCGAGGAACACGGTGGGCGTGCCCTCGACGTTCATCGAATGGCCGAGCGCGAGATTCTTGTCGATCGCAGCGGTGTCGCAGGTGGCGGCGGCGGTCGGCGCCTGACGGTCCTGCATCCACGATTCCCACGCCTTCGCGCGATCGGCCGAGCACCAGATCGACTTCGACTTGGCCGTCGAATCCGGCGACAGCACCGGGTACAGGAACGTGTAGACCGTCACGTTGTCGATCGACTGCAGCGTCTTTTCGAGCTGCTTGCAGTACGGACAGTTCGGGTCGGAGAACACCGCGATCTTGCGCGCGCCGTTGCCGCGCACGACCTTCACCGCGTCGCCGAACGGCAGGCTCGCGAAGTCGATGCGGTTGGTTTCCGACAGGCGTGCCTCGGTCAAGTTCTTGCGTGTCTTCGCGTCGACCAGGTCGCCAAGCATCAGGTAGTCGCCGTTCGCATCGCTGTAGATGATCTGCGCGCCGAGATTCACTTCGTACAGGCCCGCGATCGGTGTCTTCGACACGCTCTTGATCGTCACGTCGGCAAGACGCGTTTGCAGCGTGGCTTTGAGCTTGTCGGTGGTCTGGTCGGCCTGTGCCGAGCAGCCGAGGGTAGCGGCGGCGATCGCGAGCACGGCGGCGGCGATGCGGAAAGTCTTTTTCATGCTGGAGTCCTGGATTCGGTCGCGCATCGTGCGCATTTTTTCACGTTCTGGCCGCGCGTTCCGGCCGCCTATCGGGTCGATCGGGGTCGGATCGCAGCGCGTTGCTTTGCTCATGATACCTGTCCCGGGCGCCCGCGACCGGCCATCGGCTATCCGCGCGACGCCTCGTCGCCGCTCATCCCAGCGCGGCCGACACGAGCCAGCGCTTGATGAACGGCTGCGCGCCGACGAAAGCCATGCCGGTATTGCGCACGGCGCGAGCGAGCGGACCGGGCACCGAGAACAGTTTCTGCAGGCCGTCGGTGGCGATCATCAGCGCGCGGATGTCTTCGCGGCGCGCTCGTTCGTAGCGACGCAGCAGCACCGTATCGCCGAGATCGCGAAACGACTCCTTGCCGCCGATCGTGCTTGCGAGCGCGGCGACGTCGCGCAAGCCGAGGTTCATGCCCTGCCCTGCAAGCGGGTGAATCAGATGCGCGGCATCGCCGACCAGCGCGACGCGCGGCGCGACGAGCCGGTCTACGGTCTGTAGCGCGAGCGGGAAGCCCTGCGCCGGCGTGACGCAGTCGAGCGCGCCGAACTGGCCGCCGCTCACGTCCTCGACTTCGGCGGCGAGCCGCTCGGGATCGAGTGCGAGCAACTGCTCCGCGTGCTCGGTGCGCGCCGACCAGACCAGCGACACATGGCCGTCCGGCATCGGCAGCAACGCGATGATCTCGCCGTCGCGGAACCATTGATACGCGGTTTCGCCGTGCGGCTTCGCCGCCTTGAAATTGGCGACCACACCGATCTGTTTGTAGTCGCGCCGCACCATCTTCGAGCCGATCTGCGCGCGCACCCACGAGTGCGCGCCGTCCGCACCGACCACCAGGTCGGCTTCGAGCACGCGGCCGTTCGCGAGGCCGACGCTCGCGCTGTCGGCGGAAAAATCGAGCGCCTGGGCACGCGTATCGATCCACGTGAGGTTCGATTGGAAGCCCAGCGCGGCATCGAGCGCGCGCTCGATCACCGACGACTCGACGATCCATGCAAGCTGCGGCACTGATGCCTGAAACGCGGAGAAATGCAGCTCGGCGTGCGCATCGCCGTAGACGCGCATGTCGTAGACCGGACCAAGGCGTGTGCGATCGAGCGCTTGCCAGACCCGCAGCCGTTCGAGCAAGGCCTGCGAACTCGACGACAACGCATAAACGCGCGAGTCGAAGACAGCACCGGCAGGCAACGCCGCGCAAGGCTGCGCGAGCAGCGCGACGCGCAGTCCGCCTTGCGTGAGCGCGAGCGCCGCGGTCTTGCCGACGAGCCCGCCGCCGATGACGGCGGCATCAAAGGTCTGATGGTGTGCGTTCATGCGCGCATTATAGCCGCGGGGGGTGCGGGGGACGGATCGACGGGCGCGGCATTTGGCGCCTCGTGGACAAGGCTCCGCGCGTCGCGCTAGTGCGTCCCGCCGCCCGCCGCGAGCGCCGCATTCGCCTCGCGCATGCGCATGAAATCGGGATCGGACGACAGGATGCGCCACGCGGCCGCCTCGAGCTGCGCCTTGCGATCGCGCTGATCGCCACGTACAGCGCAGTCGGGGAACACACGGTCATACACGCGCCACAGCGAATCGTTATCGTTCTTGTCGGCAAACCGCGCGATCTCGGCGCGATCTTCATGTGTGAGGCGAGTCGTCAGGCAGTCGATCGTCTGCCGGTCCGTGGTGGCCTGTGCTTCGTCGAAATCGGGCGCTACCCATGTCACGACCACGCCCGCCACGATCGCGACGACGACGCCGATTCCGACCCATCTCATGATTCGCACGCTGTTCCCCCGGAAATTGAGCTCTGACGGCTCTGATCTGACGATTCTACAGTGGCTTGACGCCGATGCGCCGGCCAGTCCGCCCGGGCGAACGGGTTACAATTGCGCTTTCCGTGAAAACTCGCACTAGGTCGTCGAGCCAACGCCCCGATCCGGTGACCTGTCCGCTCCGCGGAGCCTGCCACGCCACGCCCCACGCGAAGGCTTTCCGAATCCGCGCGCAGCGTCTAGCGCATCACGCAACCTACTGATCATCCGCGGCCAGCGACCGAGTGACATGCGAACCTGCTGCCCATTGCAGCTCGTCGCGATCACGAAGGTGCGATACCGGGAACCAGCACGCAGAACCCGGACAGGATTCGGTCTCGGAGAATGCGCCCATCGTTGAGGGTCAAACGATGAAGAAAGGATTCGGTGATCGTGACAACTGCTATACACGACGACACTCACAAGAAGGGAGTTAATCGAATCGTCGAGCGTAGGACGTCGGGAGTGACGCAGACAAGGGCACGTGTATAAGCTTCCGCGATTTCCGCAACACTTCGTTCAATCGTTGAAATTCATACAGGCGAGCAACTCCTGCCCCCTGAAATTTCGAGCCGAATAGAATTCGCCAAGGGCAAACCGTCGCTGTATGCCATTTAGATTCTTGCTATTGCTCAAAAGGCCGACGTTGCAAGTTGGCCGTTCACCCTAAAGACTTGGGCATCGCAGGCCGATAAAAATATACCTCTTGTGCTAGAGGTCATCTGTTCGGACGACATCCGGGCGAATATTCCAAAAATCGTGTCACATAAAGACCTCCGATAATCTATGAAAAAAGTGATTTCAGCCGTAGCAATAAGCTCGGTGGCACTGCTTCTTTCCGCGTGCGAGACAACTAATTCGGCCGTTCCATACGAAGCGTCAACGGACAACGTCATCGCGATCCAGCAGGGACTGAAGACGACGAAAGTTAGCGTGGCACCTGTAATACTCGGCACCGATGTCAGCGAGCATCTAATGTGCCGCCTGAACGGCGACGTTACTGTGGGGTCGGGCAAAACGCTGTCGCAATTCGTAAAGGACGCACTCCAGAAAGAACTTTTCACAGCCCAGACGTATGACCCGCACGGCCCGGCCATTCGCGCGCGCATTGACAAGCTGAGTTTCAGTTCGGTCTCTCCGGCCAACTGGCAGATTACGATGCACGTCGAATCGGACAATTCTCCCGGCTATTCCGTTGAAGAGAATTACCAGTTCGAGACCAGCTGGACAGCCGCTGGAGCATGCAAGAACGTAGCCGACGCCTTCTCGCCGGCTGTGCAGGACCTGATCGGCAAGGTCGTGGGCAACCCCAAGTTCCCGCAACTGGCTGGCAAGTAATTCACCTCGCCGGGGCGCGATCAACTCGCTCCCCGAGCATTCTGGTCGTGGCCCGGCCCGCTGCTGGCTCACGCACCAGACTTCGGCGGCAAATGCGGTTATTGCCGCCAATCCGTCTCATCGCCGCACAATCGCCGAAGTCGTCTGGCAGGATGTTCTGAGCGAACAGTCCCCCTGCTCCCCCGCCCCACACCCCGAACCGAGTAAAATCTCACTTTTCGTGGACAAACCGTGGACAACACTTTGGGCCGCCCGCCCAATCCGCTCCGGTTTCCAGCCACACCAACACCTACGGCTCACACTTGAAACGCGTGAGCCCGGCACTTCCCCCACGCCGACATTCGGCTCGATAGTGCACTGATTCCAAAGGATTTCCATGAGCCTCCAATGCGGCATCGTCGGCCTGCCTAACGTCGGCAAGTCCACCCTGTTCAACGCACTCACGAAGGCGGGCATCGCCGCCGAAAACTATCCGTTCTGCACGATCGAGCCGAACGTCGGCATCGTCGAGGTGCCGGACACGCGTCTGAAGGCGCTTGCCGAAATCGTCAAGCCGGAGCGCATCCTGCCGGCGGTGGTCGAGTTCGTCGATATCGCGGGTCTGGTGGCCGGCGCGAGCAAAGGCGAAGGCCTCGGCAACCAGTTCCTCGCGAACATCCGCGAAACCGATGCGATCACGCACGTCGTGCGTTGCTTCGAGGACGACAACGTGATTCACGTCGCGAACAAGATCGATCCGCTGTCGGACATCGAGGTGATCAACACCGAACTCGCGCTCGCCGACCTCGGCACCGTCGAAAAGGCGCTCACTCGCTATTCCAAGGCGGCCAAGTCCGGCAACGACAAGGAAGCCGCGAAGAACGTGGCGGTGCTGGAGAAGGTCCGCGCGCAACTCGACCAGGCGAAGCCGGTCCGCGCGCTCGAACTGACCGCTGAAGAAAAGGCCACGCTCAAGCCGTTCTGCCTGATCACCGCTAAGCCGACCATGTACGTCGCCAACGTGAAGGAAAACGGCTTCGAGAACAACCCGCACCTCGACGCGGTCACGAAGTTCGCGGCCGCCGAAGGCTCGCCGGTCGTGGCCGTGTGCGCGGCGGTCGAAGCGGAAATCGCCGACCTCGACGAAGCCGACATGGAAGTCTTCCTCGCCGACATGGGCATGGAAGAGCCGGGCCTGAACCGCGTGATCCGCGCGGGCTACAAGCTGCTCGGCCTGCACACCTACTTCACGGCCGGCGTGAAGGAAGTGCGCGCGTGGACGATCCACATCGGCGATACGGCGCCGAAGGCGGCCGGCGCGATCCACACCGACTTCGAGCGCGGCTTCATCCGCGCGCAGACGATCGGCTTCAACGACTACATCACGTACAAGGGCGAGCAAGGCGCGAAGGAAGCCGGCAAGATGCGCGCGGAAGGCAAGGAATACGTCGTGCACGATGGCGACGTGATGAACTTCCTGTTCAACGTCTAAGCGCGAAGCAGCGCAAACTGCGCTGCACAAGTAAGGCCCGCGAACCCTCAGGGGTTGCGGGCTTTTTTTGCGCGCTACGACTTACATCGCCCCCCGTTTCTTCCCTTTCCCTTACAGCCGATGCTAAATTGCGGCTTCCGGCGCGCCGTCACCCACGGTCCGCGCCGCCCGGCCACCGACGCCGAAATGTCATCGAACACAAATAGAATCGCGCGGTTCGCGTCCGCGCCCCTTCCGAACCGGAGACCAATCGATGAATTACAAGCCGCTGTTCCGTTCACTTACCGTCGCCGCTGTATTGAGCATCGGCGTCAGCCAGGCGGCTCACGCCGCGACCGAAATCCAGTTCTGGCATGCAATGGAAGCCGCACTGGGTGAACGTCTGAACGACATCGCGAACGACTTCAACAAATCGCAAAGCGACTACAAGATCGTGCCCGTGTTCAAGGGCACCTACGACCAGACCCTCGCCGCCGGCATCGCCGCCTATCGCAGCGGCAACGCACCGGCCATCCTGCAGGTCTATGAAGTCGGCACCGCGACGATGATGCAGGCGAAGAAAGCCATCGTCCCGGTCACCCAGGTCTTCAAGGACGCAGGCGTGCCGCTCGATCAGAAAGCCTTCGTGCCGACCATCGCAAGCTATTACAGCGACTCGAAAACCGGTGAACTGATCTCGATGCCGTTCAACAGCTCGACACCGGTGCTGTACTACAACAAGGATGCATTCAAGAAGGCTGGCCTCGATCCGAACCAGCCGCCGAAGACCTGGGCCGAACTGCACGCTGACGCGCAGAAGCTGAAGGCCTCGGGCATGTCGTGCGGCTACTCGTCGGGATGGCAGAGCTGGATTCAGCTCGAGAACTTCAGCGCGTGGCATGCCGCACCGTTCGCGTCGCGTAACAACGGCTTCGATGGCATGGATGCGCAGCTCGAATTCAACAAGCCGGTGCAGGTCGCGCACATCCAGTTCCTGCAAAGCATGGCGAAGGACGGCACGTTCACCTATGTCGGCCGCAAGGACGAGGCGATGTCGAAGTTCTACAGCGGCGACTGCGGCATCATCACGAACTCGTCGGGCTCGCTCGCGACGATCAAGAAATACGCGAAGTTCAGCTTCGCCACCGGCATGATGCCGTACGACGACAGCGTGAAGGGCGCGCCGCAGAACGCGATCATCGGCGGGGCGAGCCTGTGGGTGCTGTCGGGCAAGGACCCGGCCGTCTACAAGGGTGTCGCGAAGTTCCTCGCGTATCTGGCCACCCCGCCGGTCGCCGCGAAGTGGCACCAGGACACCGGCTATCTGCCGGTCACGACCGCCGCGTACGATCTGACGCGCCAGCAAGGCTTCTACGAGAAGAACCCGGGCAGCGACACCGCGATCCGCCAGATGCTGAACAAGCCGCCGCTGCCGTACACGAAGGGCCTGCGTCTGGGCAACATGCCGCAGATCCGTACCGTGATCGACGAAGAACTCGAGCAGGTGTGGGCGGACAAGAAGACGCCGCAACAGGCGCTCGATTCGTCCGTCGCGCGCGGCGACGACCTGCTGCGCCGCTTCGAAAAGGCCGGTAACTAAGCATCGCCTGCTGGCAGGGTTCCGGCGCTCTTGCGCTGGAACCCGATGTCGTTGCAACACACCTTGAGAATCCCGATGGAAAAGCGCTCTTACTTCGGCACCAGCGCGCTGCCCTACCTGCTCGTCGCGCCGCAGTTGCTGATCACGCTGGTGTTCTTCCTGTGGCCGGCGGGCGAAGCGCTCTGGCAATCGACGCAAAGCCAGGACGCGTTCGGCACGTCGAGCGAGTTCGTCGGACTTGCGAACTTCAAACAGCTCTTCGCCGACCCGCTGTATCTCGCGTCATTCAACACGACGATCGTGTTCTGCGCGCTCGTCACCGTGTCGGGCCTCGTGATCTCGCTGTTGCTCGCGGTCTGCGCGGATCGCGTGACGCGCGGCCAGAAGGCCTATCAAACGCTGCTGATCTGGCCGTATGCGGTCGCGCCCGCGATCGCCGCGGTGCTGTGGTCGTTTCTGTTCAACCCGAGCATCGGGCTCGTCACGTATGCACTCGCGAAATACGGCATCGTCTGGAATCACGCGCTGAATCCCGGTCAGGCGATGTTCCTCGTCGTGCTCGCATCGGTCTGGCAGCAGATCAGCTACAACTTCCTCTTTTTCTACGCGGGCCTGCAGGCGATTCCGCGCTCGCTGATCGAAGCGGCGGCCATCGACGGCGCCGGTCCGGTGCGCCGCTTCTTCGGCATCGCCCTGCCGCTGCTGTCGCCGACCACGTTCTTTCTGCTGGTGATCAACATCACCTACGCGTTCTTCGACACCTTCCCGGTGATCGACGCGGCAACCGGCGGCGGCCCCGGCCAGGCCACCCGCACGCTGATCTACAAGATCTTCGCCGAAGGCTTCCAGGGGCTCGACATCGGCAGCTCGGGCGCGCAGTCGGTCGTGCTGATGATCATCGTCGTGGCGCTGACCGTCGTGCAGTTCCGCTTCATCGAACGCAGGGTTCAATACTCATGATCGAGAACCGACGCGGTTTCGACCTCTTCTGTCACGCGGTGCTGATCCTCGGCGTCGCGCTGGTGGTGTTTCCGGTGTACGTCGCGTTCTGCGCGGCGACGATGAGCGAGCACGAAGTGTTCACGGTGCCGCTGTCGCTCGTGCCGAGCACGCATCTGTTCGAGAACATCGCGACGATCTGGACGCACGGCACCGGCAACGCGGCGGCGCCGTTCAATCGCATGCTGTTCAACAGCCTCGTGATGGCGCTCGTGATCGCGATCGGCAAGATCGCCGTGTCGATGATCTCCGCGTACGCGATCGTCTACTTCCGCTTTCCGTTTCGCACAGCCGCGTTCTGGCTGATTTTCATCACGCTGATGCTGCCGGTCGAAGTGCGCATTTTCCCGACGGTGCAGGTGGTGTCGTCGATGCATCTGAGCAATACGTACACCGGTTTGACGCTGCCGCTGATCGCCTCGGCCACCGCGACGTTCCTGTTCCGCCAGTTCTTCAAGACGTTGCCGGACGAACTGATGGAAGCCGCGCGCATCGACGGCGCGGGTGCGCTGCGCTTTTTCTGGGACGTCGTGCTGCCGCTGTCGCGCACCACGATGGCGGCGCTTTTCGTGATCACGTTCATCTACGGCTGGAACCAGTATCTGTGGCCGATCCTGATCACGAGCCAGCAGTCGCTGACCACCGCGGTGATCGGCATCAGGGGGATGATCGCCTCGGGCGACACCGCGACCGAATGGCATCTGGTGATGGCGGCCACGCTGCTCGCGATGCTGCCGCCGCTCGTGGTCGTGCTGACGATGCAGCGCTGGTTCGTGCGCGGCCTCGTGGACTCGGAAAAATGATCGGGTATGGCGGACCGCGACAAGCACTCAAAATTAAAGGCTAGAACGGCATGGCTGCACTGACTCTGCAAAGCGTTAAGAAAACCTACGACGGCAAACAGTTCGTATTGCACGGCATCGACGTCGACATAGCCGCCGGCGAATTCGTCGTGATGGTCGGTCCGTCCGGCTGCGGCAAATCGACCTTGCTGCGAATGGTCGCCGGGCTCGAACGTATCTCCGACGGCAGCATTTCGATCGCCGGCAAGGTCGTCAACGAGCTGGAACCGAAGGATCGCAACATCGCGATGGTGTTCCAGAACTACGCGCTGTATCCGCATATGAGCGTGGCCGAGAACATGGGCTACGCGTTGAAGATCGCGGGCGTCGACCGTGCGCAGATCGCGAAGCGCGTGGAAGCCGCCGCGCAGATTCTCGAACTCGGCGCGCTGCTGCAACGCAAGCCGCGCGAGCTGTCGGGCGGGCAGCGGCAGCGCGTCGCGATGGGCCGCGCGATCGTGCGTGAACCGGCCGTGTTTCTGTTCGACGAGCCGCTGTCGAATCTCGACGCGCGTCTGCGCGTGCAGATGCGCCTCGAAATCCAGCGTCTGCATGCGCGGCTCAAGACCACGAGCCTTTACGTCACGCACGATCAGATCGAAGCGATGACGCTGGCGCAACGCGTGATCGTGATGAACAAGGGCCACGCCGAGCAGATCGGCGCGCCGACCGAAGTCTACGAGCGGCCGGCCACGGTGTTCGTCGCGAGCTTTATCGGCTCGCCGGGGATGAACCTGCTCGAAGGCCGTGTCTCGGACGACGGCTCGACGTTCGACGTCGCCGGCAACGGCCCCAAGCTGCCGCTCGCGGGCGTGCCGTCGATCGGCCGCGAAGTCGCGCCGGGCCGCGAATGGACGCTCGGTATCCGCCCCGAGCATCTGAGTCCGGGTACGGCCGACGCGACGCTCACCGTCGATTCCTGCGAAATTCTCGGCGCGGACAATCTCGCCCACGGCCGCTGGGGCAAGCACGACGTCACCGCGCGACTGCCGCACGCGCATCGTCCGGCGGCAGGCGAGGCGCTGCAGCTCTCGCTGCCCGCGCGGCATCTGCATTTCTTCGATCCGGCGACGGGACGTCGCGTCAACTGAGACGACGCCGCGGCGCCGCGGCCTGTTCGCGACCCGCCCCGTCAGCAATACGCCTCTGCCGCCCGGCCCCCGCCGCGAAGTACAATGCCACCTGAACCACGCGCTGCGCGCGGCGGCGTCGTCTGAGTCCAACGCCGCGCCGGCCGGCGCCGGGTGTTCCGCCCGGCCCTCACACCGATTACCCATTCACCCTCGACTGCCCGCCCGCATGCGGCCGGCGTCGTCAACGTCTATTGCAAGCAAATGGCCCAATACGTTTTCACCATGAACCGGGTCGGCAAGATCGTGCCGCCCAAGCGCCAGATCCTCAAAGACATCTCGCTGTCGTTCTTCCCCGGCGCGAAGATCGGCCTGCTCGGCCTGAACGGCTCGGGCAAGTCGACGCTGATCCGCATCATGGCTGGTGTGGACACGGAGATCGAAGGCGAAGCCACGCCGATGCCGAACCTGAACATCGGCTATCTGCCGCAGGAGCCGCAACTCGATCCGCAGAAGACCGTGCGTGAAGCGGTCGAAGAAGGTCTCGGCGACGTGTTCAACGCGCAGAAGAAGCTCGACGAAATCTACGCGGCCTACGCCGAGCCGGATGCCGACTTCGACGCGCTCGCCGCCGAGCAGGCGAAGTACGAAGCAATCCTCGCGACGACCGACGGCAGCGCCGAGCAGCAGATCGAAATCGCCGCCGACGCGCTGCGTCTGCCGGCATGGGACGCGAAGATCGAGCATCTGTCGGGCGGCGAAAAACGCCGCGTGGCGCTGTGCAAGCTGTTGCTGCAAAAGCCCGACATGCTGCTGCTCGATGAGCCGACCAACCACCTCGACGCGGAATCGGTCGAATGGCTCGAGCAGTTCCTCACGCGCTTCCCGGGCACCGTGGTCGCGGTCACGCACGATCGCTACTTCCTCGATAACGCCGCGGAGTGGATTCTCGAACTCGACCGCGGTCACGGCATTCCGTGGAAGGGCAACTACAGCAGCTGGCTCGATCAGAAGGAAGAGCGTCTGAAGCAGGAAGAATCGTCGGAATCGGCGCGCCAGAAGGCGATCAAGAAGGAACTCGAGTGGGTGCGCCAGAACCCGAAGGGCCGCCAGGCGAAGTCGAAGGCGCGTATCGCCCGCTTCGAGGAACTGAACAGCCAGGACTACCAGAAGCGCAACGAAACGCAGGAAATCTTCATTCCGGTCGGCGATCGCCTCGGCAATGAAGTGATCGAGTTCAAGAACGTCAGCAAGTCGTACGGCGATCGTCTGCTGCTCGATAACGTCAGCTTCAAGATTCCGGCGGGCGCGATCGTCGGCATCATCGGTCCGAACGGCGCCGGCAAGTCCACGCTGTTCCGCATGCTGACCGACCGCGAGCAACCCGATTCGGGCGAAATCGTGAAGGGTCCGACCGTCAAGCTCGCTTACGTCGACCAGAGCCGCGAAGCGCTCCAAGGCACAAAGACCGTGTTCGAGGAAATCTCGGGTGGCGCGGACGTGCTGACGGTCGGCAAGTACGAAACGCCGTCGCGCGCGTATATCGGCCGCTTCAACTTCAAGGGCGGCGACCAGCAGAAGATCGTCGGCAATCTGTCCGGCGGCGAGCGCGGTCGTCTGCACCTGGCGAAAACGCTGATCGCGGGCGGCAACGTGCTGCTGCTCGACGAACCGTCGAACGACCTCGACGTCGAAACGCTGCGCGCGCTCGAAGACGCGTTGCTCGAATTCGCGGGCTCGGTGCTCGTGATCTCGCACGATCGCTGGTTCCTCGACCGTATCGCGACGCACATTCTCGCGTTCGAAGGCGACTCGCAGGTCACCTTCTTCGACGGCAACTACCAGGAATACGAAGCGGACAAGCGCGCTCGTCTCGGCGAGGAAGGCGCGCGGCCGAAGCGTCTGCGCTACAAGCCGATCTCGCGTTAACAGGCGGAGAACGACGGCCCGTCCGGCGCAATACCGGACGGCCCACGGGGCATGCGCGTTGGGAGACAAGCATGGCGATGTCGAAGGGCAGGCGCTGGATCGTTGTCGTGGGCGCAACGCTATTGGCGTTGATTCTGATCGCGATCGGCGCGATGCAATTCGCACAACAGGAAGTCAAGAATCGCGTGAGCGCGGCGCTCGGGCCGCTCGGCAGCGCCGACAGTATCGACGTCGGCCTCACCTCGGTTCGCCTCACCCACGTTCTGCTGAAAGCGCCGCCAGGCTGGCCGGCGGGCGAACCGCTACGCGCCGACGAAATCACGATCACCCCCGACGTGCGCGATCTGATCGCGCGGCGCATGCATATCCGCGAAGTCGTCGTGCGCGGCTTCGACTTGGCCGTGCTGCGCACCAGGGACGGCTCGCTGAATCTGCTGCCGAACCTGCGCGAATCGGTGAATCGCAGCGATCAGCCGGGGGGCACTGGCACGGCGCTGCCGAACCCGAGCGAAAAGCTGGTCGACCATATCCGCTTCGAGCACGGCAACTTCCACTTCTACGACATGACCGTCGAGCCGCCGCCGTTCAAGGTCACGGTCAGCAACGCGAACGCGACCGTCGACAATCTGCATCTGCCGTCGCTCGCCGAACGGACCAACGTCAGCGTGCGCGGCTCGCTGAAGGGGCCGGCGCATACGGGCACCGTGACGTTCGACGGCTGGATCAAAATCGCCAGCCGCGATTCACAGACGACGAGCACGCTGCGCGGCGTCGATATGGCGATGCTCGATCCGTACCTGCTGAAGAAAGCCGGCACGCGGGCGCGGGTGACGGGCGGCACCGTCGATCTGAGCATCGAATCGACGGTGCGCGACTATCACCTGCACGCGCCCGGCACTGTGACGATCCACAATCTGCAGCTCGCCGAAACCGACAATCCGCTCGAAACGTTTATGTCGATTCCGACGCGCGCCGCCGTCGCCGCGCTGAAGACACATGACGGCGAGATCACGCTGCATTTCGTTCTGGATGGCGATCTGCGCGATCCGAAGTTCTCGGTGAGCGAAGGGATCCTCACGCGCATCGGCGCGGGGTTTGCGAAGGCGCTCGGGGTTAGCGTCGAAGGGGTCGCGAAGGGCGCGGGCGAGACCGTCAAGGGTCTCGGCAATGCGTTGAAAAATCTGCTGGGACAGTAGCGCTCAGCTCAAACCGGCAAGCCCAACTCGCGCAGCTTCGCTTCCGTTTGCGCGGCGCTCGTGTGATGCACGCCGTGCCAGCCGAGCGCCGTCGCCGCTGCGGCGTTCTTTGCATTGTCGTCGATGAAGACGAGTTCGGCCGGCTCGACGCCGGGCATCTGCAATTCGATGCGCCGACGCATTTCCGTGAAAATCGCCGGATCCGGCTTCACCAGCTTCACGAGCCCCGACACGACGATGTCGCGAAACCGCCGCAGCACCGGATAGTGCTCCCACGCATACGGGAAGGTCTCGGCCGACCAGTTGGTCAGTCCGAAGAGCGGCACGTCGGCCGCTTCGAGCTTTTCCATCAGCGCGATGCCGTCATCGAGCACGCCCGCCACCATCTCATGCCAGCGCTCGTAGAACGCGCGGATCAGCGGCTCGTGATCGGGAAACCGCGCGATCAGCTCGTCGGTGGCTTCGGCGATCGACTGGCCACCGTCCTGGCGGATCACCCAGTCCATCGAGCAGACGTGCGTGAGGAACCAGCGACGCTCGGCTTCGTCGGGAATCAGCTCGCGGTACAGGTACTCGGGACTCCAGTCGATCAGCACGCCGCCGAAATCGAACACCACTGCCTTGATGCCCATGCACGCTCCGTTTGGTAGGTTTTCGCTGCGCTCAGATCGGTTGCGTGCGCAGTTCGAGCCACGCCTTCGGGTCGCCCGACACATGCGGCGCGAGGCGCGCGCGCACCGTCTCGTGATACGCGTTGAGCCACGCGCGCTCGTCGTCGCGCAGCAGCGACAGCTCGATGCAGCGCGTGTCGATCGGGCACAGTGTCAGCGTTTCGAACTTCAGGAAATCGCCGAATTCGGTTTTTTCCGCGGCCACGTTCAGCACGAGGTTTTCGATGCGCACGCCCCACTTGCCCGGCCGATACAGACCCGGCTCGTTCGACGTGATCATGCCCTCCTCCATCGCGGTCCACGGTTCGGCCGGCGCGTAGTGCGAGATCACTTGCGGGCCTTCGTGCACGTTCAGGAAGTAGCCGACCCCGTGACCGGTGCCGTGGCCGTAGTCGGCGCCGGCCTGCCAGATCGGCGCGCGCGCGATCGCGTCGAGCATCGGCGAGCGGATGCCGCGCGGGAATTGCGCGCGTGACAGCGCGATCATGCCTTTCAGCACGACGGTGAAATCGCGCCGCTGTTCGTTGCTCGGCGTGCCGACCGGGACGACGCGCGTGATATCGGTCGTGCCGCTCAGGTACTGGCCACCCGAATCGATCAGCAGCAGGCCGTTGCCCTCGATCACCGCATGCGACTCCTCGGTCGCGCGATAGTGCGGCATCGCGCCGTTCGCGTTGAAGCCCGCGATCGTCGCGAAGCTCAGCGACACGAAGCCGGGACGGCGCGCGCGGGCGGCCGTCAGACGCTCGTCGATGGTTAGCTCGGTGATGTGCTCGCGGCCCAGCGCGCTTTCGAACCACGCGAAGAATTCGGCGAGCGCGGCGCCGTCCTGCTCCATCGTCTCGCGCACGTGCGCGGCGTCGGCGGCGGTCTTGCGCGACTTGAGGAAAGTGGACGGATTGACCGCCTCGACCACCTTGACCGACGACGGCACCGCCTGCAGCGAGCCGTAAGTAATACGGCGCGGATCGATCAGAAGCGTGCTGCCGGCCGGTAGCGCGGCAAGCGCGTCGGCGGCTTTCGCGTACGGTTCGACGCTGATGCCGTCGCGCGCTAGCACGTCGGCGAGCGCCGGCGACACCTTGCCGTCGGCGATAAAGAGCGACACGCGATCCACCCCGATCAGCGCATGCGCGACGAACACCGGGTTGTAGCTGACGTCGGCGCCGCGCAAGTTCAGCAGCCAGGCGAGGTCGTCGAGCGTCGAGACGAAGTGCCACTGCGCGCCTTTGTCGGCCATCGCGCGACGCACCTGCGCGAGCTTTTCCGCGCGCGCAACGCCCGCTTGCGGCGCCGCGTGCTCGAAGACGGCGTCGGCGGGCAGAGTTGGGCGCTGCGCCCAGATCGCGTCGAACAGGTCGATGTCGGTGCGCAGCTGCGCGCCGCGCGCGTTCAGCGCCGTCCACACCGACCGTGCCGCCGCTCGCGACGTTCTGCGCGAGCCATTCGAAGTGCGGCGTGGTCAGCTGGCCGCCGGTCATCTTCATCAGTTCGACGCCGGTGCCGGCGAGCTGCGCACTCGCCTGCTCCCAGTAGCGGCTGTCGGTCCAGACGCCGGCGAAATCGGCGGTGACGATCAGCGTGCCGGCCGAGCCGGTGAAGCCCGACAGCCACTGACGGCCTTGCCAGCGCCCGGGCAGGTACTCGGACAGGTGCGGGTCCGCCGACGGCACGAGGTAAGCGGCGATGCCTTCGCGCGCCATCGCGGCGCGCAGGCTTGCGAGACGCTCGGGAATGGAGGAGGTTTCGGGAAGTCGGGCGTTCATGGAGTTACCTGCAAGGATTCATCGACGGATTGATGGGCGCGAAACGAGGCCGACCGTCACGGCAACGGCGAAGAGCGCGACCGCGGTGCATACCGGCCATTCGAGCATGTCGCCGTCATGGAAGAGACCTGTCACATTGCCGGCCACGCGCGCGACACTCGCGCCGAGCACGCCGGCCAACAGCGCGGCCCACCAGCGGGCGCGGCTCGCCCGGCGTAGCGGGTGCAACCACCAGCCCGCGAGTCCGATCATGACGCCGAGCACGAAAATGCCTGGCCAACCCATCAGGTGTCGGCTCCAGACTGGACGCTAAAACATGGCAAGCTCAATTTCGGATTCGTCTCATAGGCTGAGGGAGCAGCCAAGGCTAGCATTTTTGCCTCTTTAACTACAGAAGTTCAGCACGGCGCTTTCCGCATAGCGGTTGAGTTTAGGGGTCGGGGTGCGCTTAGGCAAGTTGTAAGTCTGACGAAAGCGCCTGTACTCCGCCCGTTGCCAGGCTGACGCCGCGCCATGCGTATCGCCCTTATCGAACCGGACCTGCAACACGCCAAACTGGTCGACCGGCTCATTTTTGCCGGCGGCCATATGTGCCTGCACTTCACCACCAGCGCCACCTTCCTGCAGCGCGCCACCGACGAATTTTTCGACCTGCTGATCACCGAAAGCTGGGCCGGCGACCACTGCGCCGAAGACGTGATCCCGCGTGCGCGCTCCATTTTTCCGGGCCTCCCCGTCATGATGCTGATTACGGCCCCGCGCGAAAGCCAGATTGTCGCCGCGCTGCACGCAGGCGCCGACGATTGCCTGAGCAAGCCCGTGCGCGGGCCCGAAATGCTCGCGCGCGTCGAGGCGCTGCAGCGCCGCGCGGGCGTGCGGCGACCCGCCAACCGGCGGCGCTACGTGATCGGCGGCTACACGTTCGACGCGGCGAGTTTCGCCGTGACATTCCGCGAGCGGACCGTCATCCTGACGCCGAAGGAATTCCACCTCGCGCTGCTGCTGTTCAACAATCTGGCGCGGCCGGTGTCGCGCGCGCATATTCTCGAAACCGTGTGGGCGCGCCGCCGCGACGTAAAGTCGCGCACCATCGACACCCACGCGTCACGCGTGCGCAGCAAGCTGCAACTGTCCCCGGAACTTGGCTATGCGCTGACGCCGGTCTATGGTTACGGTTATCAGCTTGACGCGATTCCGCTGGAGAGCCGGACAGGCGCGAGCTGACGCATGCGGGGTAGACAGCGTGCAGGATGTGAGAATCGTGGAAACGCTATAATATAGGGCTGAACGATAGCTCCCCCAAATGCAGCTTCTAACGATCGGAATCAACCATCACACTGCGCCTGTCGCCTTGCGCGAACGCGTGGCGTTTCCGCTCGAACAGATCAAGCCCGCACTGGACACCTTCAAAGGCATCTGGCTGGGCCGCATGGCCCCCAATGCGCCCGAAGCGGCCATTCTGTCCACCTGCAACCGCACCGAACTCTACTGCGCGACCGACGACCTCGCCGCGCGCGAAGCCGCGATCCAGTGGCTGTCGAAATACCACCACCTGCCCATCGACGAACTCGCGCCGCACGTCTACGCGCTGCCGCAGTCCGAAGCAGTGCGACATGCGTTCCGCGTCGCGTCGGGGCTCGACTCGATGGTGCTCGGTGAAACCCAGATCGTCGGACAAATGAAGGATGCGGTGCGTACGGCGTCCGAAGCCGGCGCGCTCGGCACCTATCTGAACCAGTTGTTCCAGCGCACCTTCGCGGTTGCGAAGGAAGTGCGCAGCACGACCGAAATCGGTGCGCAGTCCGTGTCGATGGCCGCCGCCGCGGTTCGCCTCGCGCAACGCATTTTCGACAAGATCGCGAACCAGCGGGTGCTGTTCATCGGCGCCGGCGAAATGATCGAGCTGTGCGCCACCCACTTCGCCGCGCAGCGTCCGCGTGAGCTGGTCGTCGCGAACCGCACTGCCGAGCGCGGCATGCGGCTCGCCGAGCGCTTCAACGGCCATTCCATTCCGCTCTCCGAGCTGCCCGCGCGGATGCACGAATTCGACATCATCGTGTCGTGCACGGCGTCCACCTTGCCAATCATCGGTCTGGGCGCGGTCGAGCGCGCGGTGAAGGCGCGCCGTCACCGGCCCATTTTCATGGTCGACCTCGCGGTGCCGCGCGACATCGAACCCGAAGCCGGCCAGCTCGAAGACGTATTCCTGTACACAGTCGATGACCTCGGCACGATCGTCCGCGAAGGCAATGCGTCGCGTCAGGCCGCGGTCGCGCAGGCCGAAGCGATCATCGAAACGCGCGTGCAGACCTTTATGCAGTGGCTCGACGCGCGCAGCATCGTGCCGGTGATCCGCCACATGCACACGCAGGCCGACGCACTGCGCCGCTCGGAAGTCGAACGCGCGCAGAAAATGCTCGCACGCGGTGACGACCCGGCCGCGGTGCTCGAAGCACTGTCGCAATCGCTCACCAACAAGCTGATCCACGGTCCTACGCACGCGCTGAATCGCGCGGGTGGCGACAACCGCGACAAGCTGATCGAGTTGATGAGCGGCTTCTACAAACACTCCGGCTCTTCCGAGCATTAGCGGCGCAGTGCTCGCCGCACCCCGCGCGTCACCGCCGTGGCTCGCGAAGTGCTTCCGCCCCGGGCGTCAGCCCGTTCCCCTGGCCGCATCCTTTCCGGAGTCCGCTCCGCTACCCGCCCGATGAAAACGAGCATGCAACGCAAGCTCGACCAGCTGACCACCCGGCTGGCCGAACTGAACGACCTGTTGAGCCGCGAGGACATCACAGCCAACCTCGACCAATACCGCAAGCTCACTCGCGAACACGCGGAGCTCGGCCCGGTCGTCGACCAGTATGGGCTTTGGCGCCAGGCGCAGAACGACGCGGCCACCGCGCAGGAACTGCTCACCGACGCGTCGATGCGTGATTTCGCCGAAGAGGAAATCCGTGCGGCGCGCGATCGCATGGAAACGCTCGGCGTCGAACTGCAGAAAATGCTGCTGCCCAAAGACCCGAACGACGACCGCAATATCTTCCTCGAAATCCGCGCTGGCACCGGCGGCGACGAATCCGCGCTGTTCGCGGGCGATCTGCTGCGCATGTATCTGCGCTATGCCGAGCGCAACCGCTGGCAGGTCGAGATGATGTCAGCGAGTGAATCGGATCTTGGCGGCTACCGTGAAGTGATCGTGCGGATCGCCGGCGACGCCGCGTATTCGAAGCTGAAGTTCGAGTCGGGAGGGCATCGCGTGCAGCGCGTGCCGGCCACCGAAACGCAGGGTCGCATCCATACATCGGCGTGCACGGTCGCGGTGATGCCGGAAGCGGACGAGATCGGCGAAGTCGAGATCAACCCGGCCGATCTGCGGATCGACACGTTCCGCGCATCCGGCGCGGGCGGCCAGCACATCAACAAGACCGACTCGGCAGTGCGCGTCACGCACTTGCCGACCGGCATCGTCGTCGAATGTCAGGACGACCGCTCGCAGCACAAGAACAAGGACCGCGCGTTGAAGGTGCTCGCCGCGCGCATCAAGGACAAGCAAACGCACGAGCAGCAGACGAAGGAAGCGGCGACGCGCAAGAACCTGATCGGCTCGGGCGATCGCTCGGAGCGCATTCGCACGTACAACTTCCCGCAGGGGCGCCTCACCGATCACCGCATCAACCTGACGCTGTATCGCCTCGACGCGATCATGGACGGCGATCTCGACGAGCTGATCGCGGCGCTCGTCAGCGAGCATCAGGCCGAACTGCTGGCCTCGCTCGGTGACGCGGACTGACGCTCCGGCAATGACCGACGCCTACCGAGCCCCGCGCGATCCCTCGGCTTCGCCCGCCACGGCCGATGCGCTGTTGCGCGCGTCGCCGCTGCCGCCGCTCGAAGCGCGGATTCTGCTCACGCACGTCCTCGGCTGGCGGCGCACGCAACTGATCACGCGCGGCGAGGAGCCGCTCTTACTCGCGGACGTCGAGCGTTATCGTGCGCTCGAAGCGCGACGTGTGGCCGGTGAGCCGGTCGCGCAGCTCGTCGGTGCGCGCGAGTTTTTCGGGCTCGAGTTCGAGGTCACGCCCCATGTGCTGATTCCGCGCCCCGAAACCGAGCTGCTGGTCGAAACCGCGCTCGCGGCGATCGAACATCGGTCGCGCCCGCGTGTGCTCGATCTCGGCACCGGAACCGGCGCAATCGCTGTGGCGATCGCGTCGATGCGGCCCGACGCACAGGTCTGGGCACTAGACCGCTCGGCCGACGCGCTCGTGGTCGCCGCGCGCAATGGCGCGCGCCTGCTCGACGCGAAGCGGCCGGGCGGCGCCGTCGCGTTCCTGCACAGCGACTGGTACGGCTCGCTCGACGCCGCGCTGCGCTTCGACGCGATCGTCAGCAATCCGCCGTATATCGCGAGCGGCGACCCGCATCTGAGCGAAGGCGATTTGCGCTTCGAGCCACGCAGCGCGCTCACCGACGAAGCCGACGGCCTGAGCGCGATCCGCGCGATCGTCGCTGGCGCGCCCGAGCGTCTGGCCACCGACGGCGCGCTGTGGATCGAACACGGCTACGACCAGGCCGAAGCGGTGCGCGCATTACTGAGCGCGCGGGGTTTTGCCGAGGTCCGCTCGGAGCGCGATCTCGCCGGCATCGAGCGGATCAGCGGAGGCGTGTTACCTGGCGCCGCAGCGTGAGCGCCGTCGCCACCATCAAAACCCTTGGCGCGACGCGGCTGCGGCCGGCCGCCCGTAGCGAAATCCGCTATCATTTCAGCCTATCCCCTTCCTCTATCGGAACCGCAAGGTCAGTCATGGATACGCAACAACGCATCAAGCAAATCGTCGACGGCAACAACGTCGTTCTCTTCATGAAGGGCACGGCCCAGTTCCCGATGTGCGGTTTTTCCGGCCGCGCCATCCAGATCCTGAAGGCGTGCGGCGTCGGTGAAATCAAGACGGTCAACGTGCTCGAAGACGACGAAATCCGTCAGGGCATCAAGGTGTTCTCGAACTGGCCGACCATTCCGCAGCTGTACGTGAAGGGCGAATTCATCGGCGGCTCGGACATCATGATGGAGATGTACGAATCGGGCGAGCTGCAGCAGCTGTTCGCCGCGGCCTGAGCGTTCTTCGCTTCGTTCGCTTCATCAGGCGCCGCGAGCCATGCTGCAAACCCACGCTGCGGCGCCCCGCCGGCTGATCGTCGCGATCACCGGCGCCACCGGCGCCATCTACGGCATCCGGCTGCTCGAGACGTTGCGCCGGCTGGGCGGCGTCGAGAGCCATCTGCTGATATCGAGCGCAGGTTGGCTCAACATCCAGCACGAACTCCAGTTGGGCAAGGAAGACGTGCATCCACTCGCGGATGTCGTGCATTCGGTGCGCGACGTCGGCGCGAGCATCGCGTCCGGCTCGTTCGCGACCGACGGCATGATCGTCGCGCCCTGCTCGATGAAAACGCTCGCGAGCATCGCGCACGGTTTTGCCGACAACCTGATCACCCGCGCCGCCGACGTCACGCTGAAGGAGCGTCGCCGCCTCGTGCTGATGGTGCGCGAAACGCCGTTCAATCTCGCGCATCTGCGCAATATGACGGCCGTCACCGAAATGGGCGGCGTGATCTTCCCGCCCCTCCCCGCGTTTTATAACCAACCCGCTTCGATCGACGAGATGGTCGATCATACGGTCGCGCGCGTGCTCGATCTGTTTGCGCTGGGGCCGGCGCTGTCGCCCGCGTGGGAAGGATTACGCGGCGCTCAGGATTAAACGCGACACCGCGGATTAACAACACGCGCGACACAATCAATTCCGCTCGGACCCATTTATCAAGCTGGCGTGCGGACCTATATTGGTAGCAACCCAATTTCCCGAGCCGCATTCGCGCGGCCACGTTGCTGTCATGAACCGCTTACCTTCACTTTTCCTGTCCCACGGCGCGCCCACGCTGCCGATCGATCCGTCCATGCCGTCCGCCGAGTTCGGCGCGCTGAGCACGCAATTGCCGCGCCCCGAGGCCATCCTGATGCTGTCGGCGCACTGGGGCACCGCGCAGCCGCTCGCGAGCATCGCGACGGCGCCTGAAACGATCCACGATTTCTACGGTTTTCCGCGCCAGCTCTACGAAATCCAATACCCGGCACCGGGCGCGCCCGACGTCGCGCGCCACGCCGCCGCGTTGCTTGGCGCGAGCGGCATCGTCGCCGACGTGCAGCCGCACGGACTCGACCACGGCGCGTGGGTGCCGATGCTGCTGATGTTCCCGCAAGCGGACGTGCCGATCGCGCAATTGTCGATCCAGCCGCACAAGGACGCCGCGCATCATTTCCGCGTCGGCCGCGCACTGCGTGCGCTGAAAGACGAAGGCGTGATGGTGATCGGCTCCGGCCAGATCACGCACAATCTGCGCGCCGCCGATTTCTCCGCGCGCCCGGAAGATGCCGATCCGCGCGTGAGCGAATTCACGGACTGGTTCGAGGAGAAGCTAGTCGCGCGCGATATCGACGCGCTGCTCGACTATCGCCGCCAGGCACCGCACGCGGTATTGATGCACCCGACCGACGAGCATCTGTTGCCGGTGTTCGCGGCGCTCGGCGCCGCCGACGACGACTACTCGCTCGCGATCCAGTCGCTCGGCACCTACCAGCGCTCGCTCGCGATGACGAACTACGTGTTTGGCAGCGCTTGATTCGGCGCTAAACGCTCCGCGCAAGCCAACAAAAAAGCCCGTCCGAGATCACCTCAGGCGGGCTTTTTGTTCGATGCGGACCCGCTTCGAGCGGAACCGTCAGACTCGCACGGCGCTCAGTGTGCGCCGATGCTTTCGAGCACTTCGTCGTGCACGAGCCGCTCGTCCAGATACTCCGAGCGATAGCCGCTGTTGACGCCCCAGAAGTAGAACATCAGCGAGAAGGCGATCACGACGAGCATGTCCCAGCCGTACGGCAGGATGCCGAAACCGCCGAACTCCTTGCTGCCGATCAGCGACAGAATCGCCATGATCGGCAGATAGGCGACCAGCCACCACGCGGCCTTCAGGTCACGGGTCCAGCCCTCGAAGCCCTGCTTGGCCTGAAAGTAGAAGTACACCGGCAGCGCGACGACCATCAGCAGAATGATTTCGCCGGTCAGCGGCCACTTTGCCCAGTACAGGATCAGCGACGCGCAGACGAACGCGAACGGCGCGATCACCTTCATGCCGGCGATGTGCAGCGGGCGCTTGAGATCGGTTGCCGCGCGACGCAGCGCCATCAGGCTGATCGGGCCGGTCAGGTACGAGATCACGGTCGCGACCGAGATCACGGCAGCCAGCGAGCTCCAGCCGCGGAAGAAGAACAGGAAGATGAACGACACGAACAGGTTGAACCACATCGCCGGACGCGGCACGCCGTAGAACGGATGCACCTGGCCGAAAATCTTCGGCATCGTGTTGTTGCGCTCCATGGCGTAGATCATCCGCGTCGTGGTCGCCATATAGGTCGTACCGGTGCCGCTCGGGCTCACGAATGCATCGACGTACAGCAGGAATGCCAGCCAGTTCAGGTTCAGCGCGATCGCCAGTTCCGCGAACGGCGAAGCGAAGCTGAAGTGGCTCCAGCCCTTCATCACGTCGGCCGGGTTCACCGCGCCGATATACGCGATCTGCAGCAACACGTAGATCACGAGCGCGAGCAGGATCGAGCCGATCACCGCGAACGGTACGCTCCTGGCCGGATTGCGAGCTTCACCGGCCAGGTTGATCGGGCTTTGGAAACCGTTGAACGCGAACACGATGCCGCTCGTCGCGACCGCGGTCAGCACCGCCGACCAGCCGTACGGCGCGAACGTGGTCGTCTGACCGAAGTTCTCGGTATGGACGCCGGTCATCATCAGACCGATGATCGTTGCGCCGGGGATCAGGAACTTGAAGATCGTGATCGCCGAGTTGGCGCGCGCGAACAGCTTGACGCCCCAGTAGTTGAGCAGGAAGTAAATAATCACGAGACCCGCGGACAACAACAGGCCGTTGGTGGTCAATGACCCGTCGACAAAGAGCGCATGCGCCCAGGGATAGGGCCACGTACTCATGTATTGGATCGATGCTTCGGCCTCGATCGGAATCACCGACACGATCGCGATCCAGTTGGCCCACGCGCTGATAAAACCGACCAGTGCGCCGTGCGAGTAGCGCGCATAGCGCACCATCCCGCCAGATTCCGGAAACATCGCGCCGAGTTCAGCGTAGGTCAGCGCAATCGCAAGAATCACGACTGCGCCGATGATCCATGCGCAAATCGCGGCCGGACCGGCAATTTTTGCGGCCTTCCACGCCCCGAACAGCCAGCCCGATCCGATGATCGAACCTAGACCGGTCAGCAGCAGCGCGAATGGCCCGATGTTCCGTTGTATAGAACTTTTCACGTCTTCTCCTAAATCAAAACCATGTCGGCACCACGTGACATCGCTTGTGGCGGTAGGGACGGGTGACGCGCATGTAAGCGCGTCCAGTTTGCGAAAAAGGTGCAACCGACGCGCGGCGCGTAGTTTAACGGTTGCACCGTGTTACTGCAGCGAAACCGCCGCCAAACCAAGGGTTCTCCCTGGCAACATGTCGGTCAGATGCGTAAACTTTGTAAGGAATCTTCGTGTCCGTCAGGCAAAGTTTCGTGCGGACAGTTGACGTTCGTCCGAATTCGCCGTATAACGTTCGGGCAGGATTTCAAGTGGCGAGTGAAGTGGTTCTTTCGTAGGTCGCCCATCAACGGTACTCCGGTTGGTCCCATTACCCCTTCCTTGATTTTCATGCACCCCCGGGCTTCGGCCTTATTCACCATTTTTAGGAAAAAGTAATATGGAAACCGGTACCGTCAAGTGGTTCAATGACGCTAAGGGCTTTGGCTTCATCACTCCGGACGGCGGCGGTGAAGATCTGTTCGCGCATTTCTCGGAAATTCGCACGGAAGGCTTCAAGACGCTGCAAGAAAACCAGAAGGTCACGTTTGAAGTGAAGACGGGCCCGAAGGGCAAGCAAGCGGCTAACATCAAGCCGGTGTAAGCTCCGCGCTTCCTTCTGGACGCAAAAAAACCCCGCCTCGGCGGGGTTTTTTATTATCGGCAGTTAATCCAAAATGCGCCGATTAAATCCGCTTGAATTCGCAATTCGCGGGGGATTATTTGCCGATTACTTTCGATTATCCGAACACGCGCCGGGCATGAATACCGAGTCCGGTCGCCACGCTCGCGAGACGATCGCCGAACACCGCCTGCGCGTCCGGAAACGCCGCGGCCAGCGCCCCCGACAGAAACGCGAGGCCCGTTGAGCCGCCCGTGAAATAGATCGCGTCGACGTCGCGCGGCGAGACACCCGCCGCCTGCACCGTGTCGCGCGCCGCCTGGACAATACGTCGCGTTTCTTCCTCGCCGGCCTTGACGAGTTGCGCTTCGTCGAACGCGAGACGCAGATCCTCTTCCACTTCGTCTAGATCGATCACGGTCTCGCCGCCCGCCGCCACCCCGATCTTCGCCTCTTCCGCATGCGCGGCCAGCGCGTGCCCGAACCGCTGCTCGACCACGCGCATCAGCCGGTCATGGTGCCTGGTCTCCGTGAAAAGGTGCCGCATCAGCGCAAGTTCGCTGACGCGCTTCGGCGTGTAGACGGTGTTGATCAGGTGCCAGGTCGCGAGATCGAAATAGATCCGGTTCGGGATTTCGCGCCCCTGCGGATCGAGCGACTGGTAGCCGAGCTCGCGCAGGATCGTCACGAGTTCGACGCGGCGGTCGAAGTCCGTGCCGGCGACGTGCACGCCGTGATGCGCGAGCACATCGTCCTTGCGCTCGACGCGCTTCATCCGCTCCGGCCCCACGCGCACGAGTGAAAAGTCCGACGTACCGCCGCCAATGTCGGCGACGAGCACGAGCCCCTCGGCGCTCAGATGCGATTCGTAGTCGAACGCGGCCGCGATCGGTTCATACTGAAAGTGGATGTCGCGCAAGCCGACCGTGCGCGCGGCAGCTTCGAGCTGTTGCTGCGCCATCTGGTCCGCGCGCGGGTCGTCGTCGACGAAAAACACCGGGCGGCCCAGCACCGCGCGGTCGATCGCCCCGCCCGCAACCGCCTCGGCCGAGCGCTTCAGGTGCGTCAGGAACGTCGCGATCACGTCGGTGTACTTGATCGCACTGCCGTCGCCGAGATCGGTCGTATTCTCGGCGAGCGGCGAACCGAGAATGCTTTTCATCGAGCGCATCAGCCGGCCGTCGAACCCGTCGATGTAGGCTGCGAGCGCCGCGCGCCCGAATTCGCTGGTGTTTTCGTCGGTATTGAAGAAGACCGCGGTAGGCAGCGTCGTGTACGTGCCCTCGACCGGCGCCAGCTTCAGCTGGGCACCGTCCGGGACCGCGACAGCCGAATTGGAAGTACCGAAGTCAATCGCGCAATAGTTCATGGCAGGAATGGCCGCTCACGGCTGGCGCGCACAGAAAGGGGAGCGGCTTTGTATCACGAAAACTCCGGCAGCATCAACTGAAGCTGTTGGGACGGCCGCGCCATCGTTTGAAAATCATGACACGGTACGGATATTGCTGCGCTGGTCCCGATATGCCGCCCCATTTTCGCCATCGAGGAGACTCCGCGTCATGAGCATGCCGCCCACTGCCGCCGCCGTCGATAGCCGCCACGCCACGCTGATCGAAACCGATCTCCCTTCGCGGCTGGACCGCCTGCCGTGGGGCCGCTTTCATACGCTGATCGTGGTCGCGCTCGGCGTGACGTGGCTGCTCGACGGGCTCGAAGTGACGCTGGCCGGCGCGGTCGCGAGCGCGTTGAAGACGAGCCCGGCGCTGCGCTTCTCGAATGCCGACGTCGGCCTCGCGGGCAGCGCATACATTGCCGGCGCGGTGCTCGGCGCGCTCGGTTTCGGCTGGCTGACCGACCGGCTCGGCCGCCGCAAGCTGTTTTTCATCACGCTGGCGCTCTATCTGGCCGCAACCGCGACAACCTCGCTGTCGTGGAATCTGATGAGCTTCATGGTGTTTCGCTTCCTGACCGGCGCGGGTATCGGCGGTGAATACACGGCGATCAACTCGACGATCCAGGAATTTACACCGGCGCGCGTGCGCGGCTGGACCGACCTCGGCATCAACGGCACGTTCTGGGTCGGCGCGGGGCTCGGCGCCGCGGGCTCGCTGGTGCTGCTCGATCCGCATCTGCTACCGGCCGACTGGGGCTGGCGCGCGTGCTTTTTCATCGGCGCGGTGCTTGCGCTCGGGATTCTGCCGATGCGCATGTGGGTGCCCGAAAGCCCGCGCTGGCTGCTCACGCACGGCGACGAGCGCGACGCGCGCACGATCGTCGAGGGGATCGAGACACGTTTTCGCCACGCCGGTCACACGCTCACCGACGACGCCCTCACGCGGCTGCGTCTGCGCGCGCGCGACCATACGCCGTTGCGCGAGGTGTTCCATGTGCTGTTCAACGTGCACCGGCGCCGCGCGCTGGTCGGCCTGACGCTGATGACCGCGCAGGCGTTTTTCTACAACGCGATCTTTTTCACCTACGCGCTCGTTCTCACCGACTTTTATCACGTGCCGGGCGACGACATCGGCTGGTATTTGCTGCCATTCGCGCTCGGCAATTTCCTGGGGCCGCTCGTGCTGGGGCGGCTGTTCGACGTGATCGGTCGCCGCAAGATGATCGCCGCGACCTATGCGATGTCGGCGATCCTGCTGACGCTGTCCGGCTATCTGTTCGAGCAGCAACTGCTCACCGTCGTCACGCAGACGGTCGCCTGGATGGTGATCTTCTTCTTCGCGTCGGCGGCGGCGAGCTCCGCGTACCTGACCGTGAGCGAATCGTTTCCGCTCGAAATCCGCGCGCTGGCGATCGCGGTTTTCTATGCGTTCGGCACCGCGCTCGGCGGCATCATAGGGCCGGCGTTTTTCGGCCGGCTGATCGATACGCATCAGCGCAGCGAGGTGTTTTCGGGCTATCTGGTCGGGTCGGGGTTGATGCTCGCGGCGGCGCTGGTCGCGGCGATCTGGGGCGTCGACGCGGAGCGCAAGCCGCTCGAACATGTGGCGGCGCCGCTGTCGAGAGTGGCGGACGGTGACAACGGCGCGGACGGCGCCCCATGAAAAACGCGCGGACCATGCCGCGCGTGCCTGACTGCTTCGTTGCGTGTCGACTGCTTTGTTCGCTTTTCGTGAAGTCAGGCGGCAAGCGCCGCGAATCCGTCGCTCAGAACGCCTTCTTCCAGCCGCCGCCGTACGCGATATCCGCAAGCGCCACGCGCTGACGCGGCGCCTTCTCACGTTCACGCAGAACCGGGTCCAGCTTATCGACGTCGCCGTAGTGGCCGAGCGAGATCATCGCGATCGGCTCGACGTCCTTTGGCAATTCGAAGGCGGTGCGGAACGCGTTCACGTCGAAGCCGCTCATCTGATGCGCGGCGAGGCCAAGCGCGTGAGCCTGCAGCACCAGCGACATCGCCGCCGCGCCCGCGTCGTAAAACGCGCAGCGGTTCACGTCGCCCTTGTTGGTGAGTGTGTGCGCGGTCACCGCGATCAGCACCGGCGCGGGCGCATTCCAGCCCTGGTTGAACGGCACCAGGGTGGCGAAAGCCTTCTTGAACGCGGCTTCGTCGACGCTGCGATCGAACACCACAAAACGCCATGGCTGCGCGTTATACGAAGACGGCGCCCAGCGAGCCGCTTCGAGCACGGCGCGCAGCTGGTCGCGGCTGACCGGCTCGCTCGAATACGCGCGCGGGCTCCAGCGGCCAGCGATCAGCTCGTGAATGGCAACTTCGGTTGAGGCGGGTTTGTTGGCCATGCGCTTCTCTCGGTAGAAAATCATGATCGCCGGGCGGTTGCCCGGGGCCACATAGCATAACGGGCTTTCGGCGCGCGCTCCAACTCGCGGCGCCGCGCCAGGGTCAGATTGCCTGTGGCGCCGGCACCTTGGCCGGGCGATTGATGCGCAGCACGATCACCGCGGCGACGAGGCACAAGCCGCCGGAAATCATCGACGCCACCGTGTAGGTGCCAAGGCTCGCGCGCAGCATACCCGCGCCGAGCGCCGCGAACGCCGCGCCGAGCTGGTGGCCCGCCACCACCCAGCCGAACACGATCGGCGCCGATTCCTTGCCGTAGACGTCGGTGGCAAGACGCACGGTCGGCGGCACGGTGGCGATCCAGTCGAGACCGTAGAACACCGCGAACAGCGGCAGCCCGAAGAAGTCGATGCCGAATGCGTGCGGCAGATACATCAGCGACAGCCCGCGCAGCCCGTAGTACCAGAACAGCAGCACGCGGCTATTGAAGCGGTCCGACAGCCAGCCCGACAGCGTCGTGCCGAACAGGTCGAACACGCCCATCGCTGCGAGCAGCGAGGCGCCCTGCACTTCGGTCATCCCGTAATCGCCGCACATTGCGATCAGATGGGTGCCGACATAGCCGTTGGTGCTCGCGCCGCAGATAAAGAAGCTGAAGAACAGGAGCCAGAAGTCGCGCGTTTTGCTCG
The DNA here is from genome assembly GCA_000173575.1 of Burkholderia sp. H160. Taxonomy (GTDB): domain Bacteria; phylum Pseudomonadota; class Gammaproteobacteria; order Burkholderiales; family Burkholderiaceae; genus Paraburkholderia. The sequence goes on from ABYL01000016.1 coordinate 46,920, forward strand.
CTGACGCGAGCGTGCCGAACGCGATTGCCAACGGATTCTGCTTAGTCACGGTCGTGGTAATCGGCGCGTCATGCGGTTCGCCGTACGGGCGCAACTTCATGCTGGCCGGATGCTCGGGCAGCAGGAACGCGACGAGCGGAATTACGATGGCGGCCGCAAGCGCGACGACCCACACAACCTGACGCCAGCCGTAATGCTCGGCGATGGCCGCGAGCAGCGGCAGGAACACCAGCTGACCGGTCGCCGAACTGGCGGTAAGGATGCCCATCACGAGACCGCGACGCGTCGTGAACCAGCGCGTGACGACGGTCGCCGACAACGACAGCGCCGCGACCCCGGTCGAACCGCCGACCATCACGCCCCAGATCAGCACCATCTGCCACGGCTGCGTCATCAGCGACGACAGCGCGACGCCCGCGGCCATCGTACCGAGCGCGCTCAGCAGCGTCGGCCGCACGCCGAAGCGCTGCATCGCGGCAGCCGCGAACGGCCCCATCAACCCGTACAGCGCGATGTTCACGGAGATCGCAAGCGAAATCGTCGCGCGGCTCCAGCCGAATTGGTGCTCGAGCGGCACCATCATCACGCTCGGCGTCGCTCGCGTGCCCGCCGCCGCCAGCAATACCAGGAACACCACGGCGACGGTCAACCAGCCGTAGTGGAAACGTCCGCCTATCAGTCGCGCAGCCCAGTTCATCGTTTCTCCCATCGACGCGACCTGGGTGGCGGCGTCGTTCGCATAATTACGGCTTCGGTAAAGGTCTTGTGACAGATCGGTCACAATGGTGTTGCGATCTTAGTTACCGATCGGTAACATGTCAAGGCATCAAGTCAATTTCAATCGGGTGACTTTCCATGTCCGACAGAGAAACCCTCAAGCCCGCTCCCACTCGTGCCCGGCGCGCGCGCGGCGCGCAGACCGCCGGGCCGCAGGCGCAGCAGCATCTGCTGCGCGCGGCCAGCGAGCGTTTTATCGCGAAGGCGTGCGCTGCGTCGGCGTCGATGCGGTGGTCGAGCGCGCGGGTGTCAACAAGATGAGCCTGTACCGGCAGTTTTCGTCGAAGGACGAGCTGGTGATGGCGTACCTGGAGCAGAAGGACGAGCAGTTCTTCGGCTACGTCGAGAAGAGTTTCGCGAAACATCCGGGCGAGCCGGCGAAGCAGCTTCAGCAGTACTTTGACGACCTCGCGGTGCGCGCCTCGATTGACGATTACCGCGGCTGCCCGTTCGTGAACGTGTCGGTGGAGTTTTCGGATACCGCGCATCCGGCGCGACAGTTCGTGTTTCGCAACAAGCAGCGCCTGATCGCACGCCTGCTCGAATTGTCGACAGCGGCCGGCGCCGACGATCCGCAAGGGCTCGCCGACGGGCTCGGTCTGCTGATCGAGGGCGTGTATGCGGCGAGCCAGACTTACGGGCCGGGCTGCGGGCCGATCCTCGCCGCGCCGAAGGTCGCCGCTCAGTTGATTGCCGCCGCGTGCGCGGGGACGCGGGCTCGTTGAGCGAGTCCGTCAATCCTGTCCATTAAAATTACGCTTTTACCCGCCACGTCCGTCCGCCATGCCGTTGCCCGCCGAATCCCACGATGCCGTTATCGCCGCGACCCGTCACTGGCTGACGGAGGCCGTGATCGGCCTGAACCTGTGTCCGTTCGCGAAGGCCGTGCATGTGAAGGGTCAGATTCGCTACGCGGTCAGCGAAGCGGACAGTCTCGAAGCGGTGCTAACCGAACTGGAAGCCGAACTGCAGACGCTCGTCGCGGCCGACCCCGCCACCATCGACACGACGCTGCTGATCCTGCCGCGCGCGTTCAGCGACTTCCTCGACTTCAATGACTGTCTGTTCTTCGCCGACCGGCTGATCCAGCAGCTGAGGCTCGGGGGCGTCATTCAGATCGCGAGCTTCCATCCGCACTACCAGTTCGAAGGCAGCGCGCCCGACGATATCGAAAACTACACGAACCGGGCGCCCTATCCGATCCTGCATCTGCTGCGCGAGGACAGCATCGAGCGGGCCGTGCAGGCCTTTCCCGACGCAGAGGAGATTTACGAGCGCAATCAGGAAACGCTGCGGCGCATCGGCCTCGCGGGCTGGGATGCGTTGATGAAGCGGTAGCGCCTGCTCACGCTAATAACAGGCCCCAGGCCTCGTCAAGCCGGCACGAAAAACCGCTCCTTCAACGCTTCGAGCCCGAGCGTTTCCAGCACTTCGCCGAGCCGCTCAGCCGGCCGGCGCCGCGGCAGATCCTTGTATTGCGCGATGATCAGCTCGTTTTTCATCGAGTGTTCCCAGCCGACCAGCTCGGTCACGCTGACCTGATAGCCATGCGCTTCGAGCTGCAGGCAGCGCAGCACGTTGGTGATCTGGCTGCCGAATTCGCGCGTATGCAGCGGATGCCGCCAGATTTCCGTCAACGCGTTCTTCAGCGACTTGGCTTTGTTCTGCCGCAGCACGCCGGCCACCTCGGCCTGGCAGCACGGTACGACGATGATGTACTTCGCGTGCTTTTCGAGCGCGAAGCGAATCGCGTCGTCGGTGGCGGTATTGCACGCGTGCAGCGCGGTCACGATATCGATTTCGGCGGGCAGGCGCGTCGACGTAATCGACTCGGCCACCGACAGATTCAGAAACGACATCCCCTTGAAGCCGAGCCGCGCCGCCAGCTCTTCGGACTTCGTCACCAGCTCTTCGCGCGTTTCAATGCCGTAAATGTGCGAAGTCCCACCAGCGGCGTCCTGAAACTCCTTGAAAAACAGGTCGTACAGGATAAAACCGAGGTATGACTTGCCTGCGCCGTGATCGACGAGCGTAAGCGCCCCCTGCTGGTCCTTCAGGTCCTTGAGCAAAGGCTCGATGAACTGGAACAGATGGTAGACCTGCTTGAGCTTGCGACGGCTGTCCTGATTCATCTTGCCGTCACGCGTGAGGATGTGGAGTTCCTTCAGCAGTTCGACGGACTGATTGGGGCGGATTTCGTGGTTTTTGCCGGACATCGTGTGGGCCGTCATCAATTGTTGCGCGAACGTGCGACAGATGACGGAAAGAGAGAAAAGTTGCTGCCAGTTTACCCAAAGTGCGGCACTCCCAGCGAGGAGGCCGTGCGGACCATCCGAGACATGCGGTCGACCGGGAATATTTCCTGCTCGATCGGCAATGTGCGCAAGTGTCTCGGGAATGGCTGAAAACAGCTTGCGCGCCGGCTGAGCCTGCGGGTGCAAGCCGTGTCGCCGAAAACAGGAGGCTGCCCGGCCGTGCTGCCGGACACGCGAACCGAATGCTTGGGGGAGAGCGGTCCCGGAAGACGGGCCGCACATTACGTAACCAGCAGCGCCGGCTTGGCAACCCGTCGCGCACTCGGATAATCAGGGAAGAGGCGGCAATGGATACGGTACCCAACGGAAATGTGGAACAGAAGTTCCAGGAAATGCTGGCGAAGCTCACCGCCGCGCCGGCATGGTCGGAGAAGCAGCAACTCGAGCTGGAGATGGCACGCGACATCTCCACGGAGATGCTGCGGCTCGCCGAGGTCATGCGCGATGGCAGCGTCGACCTCGAAACCTGCCTGACGATGCTCAAGTACGCCAAAGTGCTCGACTTCGTCATGACGACGCTCGCGTCGCGACGCGACATCAAACCGCAGACTCTGCGGGTGATCTTCAAGCTCGCCGGGCTGAAGGTCGACGAAGCCTATCCGGGTTAGCGCGTCACCACGTTAATTAGGATGGCTTGGTATTGCTTCATTCGTCTCAGGACAAGACTGCTGCCACACGGCGCGCGCGGGCGGCTCGATGCCGCTCGCGACGCAGGCTCCCGCACTCCCCCTCCACGGTTGTCTCACGCGCGCGGCGCCTCGACGGGCGGCGTTCCCTCATGAAACAGCGTCTTCAGCTGCGCGCGCAGCTCCGGCGAATCGGCGTGCTTGTGAACGCTGACGGCATGCTGGACCGCGGCTTCGAGCAGTTCGCCCTCGCTGTCCGCGGACAGCGCGACAGTGCAGTTCATGTCGCTCGGAAACTCGCGACAGTCGATGTATTTGCGGGCCATGGCTACCTCCTCGATTCGGACGATTGAACCTTCCACCGATTTAAAACGCGATGCACGTCGGCTGCCGGCGCGCGGCAGTGAAGCACGCCGCAGCGGCTGCGTCGGAAGTGACGTGACTGGGGCTTGACGCGGAAAACGACGCGAACGGCGTCTGATGGAAGGTGTTTGAAAAGTATAGGTCGCGTGCCGCGCGAGCCAAGCTGTGCAGACGATGTGGAGCGGCCGGAAGATAGACTGAATCCAGTATTTTCCAGCCGTGGGCGGTCAAGCCCTGCCGCCTGGGTGGATTCCCACCGGTTTGCCCGCTTGGGGCAGCGTTCGGCGGCGTTTGCCGCGCACCGCGCGCGGTGTGACAATAGCGCCCTTCGCGCTCTTCGCGCCGCCCTTGCGCCCGGTCGCTACGGCGCACCGCCTTTTTTCCTCGCTGATCCGCTGAACCGCATGCCCTCCTCGCTCGATTCCGTCCGCGTCGCCGTGATCGGCGGCGGCCCCGCCGGCCTGATGGCCGCTGAGACGCTCGCCCGGCGCGGTGTGCAAGTCCACGTGTACGACGCGATGCCGTCGGTCGGCCGCAAATTCCTGATGGCGGGCAAAGGCGGCATGAACATCACGCATTCGGAATCCCTCGAGCCGTTTCTCGACCGCTACGGCGCGCGCCGCGAGCGCATCGCGCCGTTGCTCGACGCGTTCGGGCCCGACGCGCTGCGCGCGTGGCTGCGCGAGCTCGGCGTCGAGACGTTCGTCGGCAGTTCGGGGCGCGTATTTCCGTCCGACATGAAGGCCGCGCCGATGCTGCGCGCGTGGCTGCATCGGCTGCGCGAAGCGGGCGTGCAGTTCCATATGCGTCACAAGTGGAGCGGCTGGGCGGCGGCTTGCGACACCGAAGCCACGCACCGCCTGCGCTTCGACACGCCGGACGGGGCGCGGACTGTCGCTTGCGACGCGGTGGTCTTCGCGCTCGGCGGTGCCAGCTGGCCGCGTCTCGGCTCCGACGCCGCGTGGGTGCCACTGATGTCGTCGCGCGACGTGCCGGTGACGCCGCTGCGTCCCGCGAACTGCGGCTTCGACGCGGACTGGAGCCCCTATCTGCGCGAGCGTTTCGCCGGGCAGCCGATCAAGCCGGTCGCGATTTCCCTCACCGATGCAGACGAAAAAGTCCACAATCGACAAGGTGAAATACTTTTGACCGAAACGGGCCTCGAAGGGAGCCTGATTTACGCGTTGTCGGCGCCGATCCGCGAGCGGATTCTGGCCGACGGCGCGGTCACGATCGCGCTGGATCTCGCGCCAGGCTTGCCGCTCGAGCGGGTCGTCGAGGAAGTGACGCGGCCGCGCGGCTCACGCTCGATCGCCAGTCATCTGCATGGACGGATCGGGATCGGTGGGGTCAAGCTGGCGTTATTGCACGAGATTCTGTCGAAGGAAGCGTTCGCCGACGCGCGTGGCCTCGCCCACGCGATCAAGGCGCTGCCGGTGCGGCTGCTGCGCGCGCGACCGATCGAGGAAGCGATCAGCACGGCGGGCGGAATCCCGTTCGAGGCGCTGGACGCGCATCTGATGATCGAGCGGATGCCCGGCGCGTTCTGTGCCGGCGAGATGCTCGATTGGGAAGCGCCGACCGGCGGTTATCTGCTGACCGCCTGTTTTGCCAGCGGGCTGGTGGCCGGCCAGGGAGCATGGGCCTATCTGGAAGCGCGCGGCGCGTTGGCGTGACGCGCGCAATCGGTGTCACCGCACCTTGAGCCGCCACAACGAAGTGACCTCGGCCGCCCGCGCAACATACAGCGGGTCATTCTGATCGCTCGCCTTCGGATGCCGTGGACGAATGTCCTCACGCCCCACGACACTGAGCCCTGCGTGATCGATCGCCGCCAGCAGCCACTCGCGCGTGCGCAGCCCCAGGTGCTCGGCGAAGTCCGAAATGATCAGCCAGCCCTCGCCACCCGGCGTCAGATGATCGGCGAGGCCGTTCAGGAAGCCGAGCAGCATGCGGCTGTCCGGATCGTAGACGGCGTATTCGAGCGGCGAGGCGGGCCGCGCCGGCACCCACGGCGGATTGCAGACGACGAGCGGTGCGCGCCCGTCGGGAAACAGATCCGCCTGCACGATTTCGACCTGCTCGCCGTAGCCAAGACGCGCGAGATTTTCACGAGCACACGCGAGCGCGCGCGAATCCTGATCCGTCGCGACGATCTTGCCCACGCCGCGTTTGGCCAGCAGCGCGGCCAGCACGCCGGTACCGGTGCCGATATCGAACGCGAGGTCGAGCGACGGCAGCGGCGTGCGCGCGACCAGATCGACATACTCGCCGCGCACCGGTGAGAACACACCGTAATGCGGATGGATGCGCTCGCCGAGCGCGGCAATCTCGACGCCCTTCTTGCGCCATTCGTGCGCGCCGATCAAGCCGAGCAACTCGCGCAACGACACCACCGATGCCTCGCCGGTCGCCGGCCCATAAGCTTCGATGCAGGCCTGCCGCACGTCGGGGGCGCGGCGCAGCGGAATGCCGTAGTCGGCATCGAGCGGAATCAGGATCATGCCGAGCGTGCGCGCGCGCTGCGACTGCGCCTGCCGATGCAGGTTGAACGCGTCGAGCGGTGTCGCTCCCTGCTTGCGCGGCTTGCGTTCGAGCCGGCGCGTGACTGCCTGCAGCAGTTGGCGCGCGTTCTGGAAGTCGCCGTGCCACAGCAGCGCGGTGCCTTCGCAGGCGAGACGGTAGGCCGAATCGGCGGTGGTGCGGTCATCGGCGACGACGACGCGCTTCGGCGGCGGCACGGCCGCTTCGGAACGCCAGCGCGCGGTGCGCGGGCCGTCGGCTTCGGGCCAGGTGAGAGTTGCGGGGCTGGTCATGGTGCAATGGAGTCGATGTGGCGTCGCCGGCGACGTGGACCGCGGCAGCGGATCAACATGTCCGATGGCTGTCTGCCATCCCGGACGACGCCCGAATAGTACCGTACCGCCGCCGCGCGGATTCACGGCGCGACATGCATCGGTGACAGTGATGAGGTGAGTTTAAACGTGCCAAATGTAGACTACAAAGTCCATAATCGACAAGGTGAAAGAGATATCGTGATTTTTGAGCCATTGAGCGGCTCACCTCACGCCCTTCCCGGCCTCTTTTCGGCAACAGCCAAAGGCAGAAAAAGCGCCGTCCAATCCGACGGCGCTCGTTGTGAGGCGTGTTTGCTGCAGCAAAAAACCGCTGACACCGGCGCCAACGGAATCCGGTTCCGTCGGCGCCAATGCCCGATCAGCCGGTCAGCACCGAGTTGTACGTGGTACCCGCGACCACCACGTTGTTCAGCGTGATGCCGTTCGTGTTGACCACGAACATCGGCCCCGGCACGGTCGACGAAGCCGGGCCGACGCAAACCGGGCTGCCGAGGTTGCAGTTCGAGATCGTCACGCCGGTGATCGGCGAGACGGTCGGGACCGGCAGCGGACCGTTGTAGTCGGCCGCCATCGGGCCTTGCGCCACGATTGCCTGGAAGCACGAGTTCGCGCCGGCGGTGAAGCCCGACGTCATCGTGTACTTGACGCTGCCCGACACGTTGCTCGCATTCACGTTCGAGATGTTGACGTTGTTGATCGTCGCCGGATTCCAGCGCACCGCATCGCCCGAGGCGCTGTAATCGCAGTCGAACGTGATCAGACCGCCCTGCCCCGTCGACGGATTGGTGGCCGTACCGACCGTGCCGGTGCCGGGGACCGAACCCGGGTAAGCCGAGCCCAGCGCGCCACCACCGAACTTGCCGGCGAGGTTCACGCCGTTCGGCAGGGTCACGCCGTTGATCCACACGTTGTTGATGAAGCCGCCGCGGTTCATGTTGGTCTTGAAGCGCAGCGCGATGTTGAGCGGGTTGCTTGCCCAGTTCTCGCTGCTGAAATGAAAAACCCCGCCGAAGCCTATGCTCCGACGGGGTTTTCCGGTATTTCCAGTTGCTGCTGATAAAGCAATTTGGTGCCGGCTGCAGGACTCGAACCCGCCACCTCATGATTACAAGTCAAGCGCTCTACCTGATGAGCTAAGCCGGCATGAGGCCGTGATTCTACTTCATTTCACGATCTTAAGGCGAGCCCTTCCGCCACCTTTCGAGCCGTCGTCGTCGGGCTGCGGTTTGTCGTCGGCGTCGGCGTCCGAGGCCGGGTCGGCCGGCACCGTTTCGACCGCGTGCGGACCCGCCGGCGTGTCGGCTTCGTCAGCGGCATCGGCGCCCGAATCCTGCGCCTCGCCGCCCGCCGATTCGACGGGGAACGCCATGCCCTGGCCATTCTCGCGCGCGTAGATCGCGAGGATATTGGCGACTGGCACCTCGATCTTGTGTGACTTGCCGGAGAAGCGCGCGTTGAACTCGATCCACTCGTTGCCCATCTGCAGCTGGCTGGTCGCCTCGAAGCTGATGTTCAACACGATCTCGTTGTCGCGGACGAACTGACGCGGCACGCGCGTCTGATTGTCGACGCGGACCGCGATGTGCGGTGTGTAGCCGTTATCCGTGCACCACTCGTAGAGCGCGCGCAGCAGATAAGGCTTCGTGGAAATCTCTTGCATCAACAGTCCTCTTGCGGGCGCGGGTGCGCATCAAAGCGATGCGGCGCCCGCGCTCCAAAGCCAAACTCAACGACGCATCACCTTTTCCGACGGCGTCAGCGCTTCGATATAAGCCGGACGGCTGAAAATGCGCTCGGCGTACTTCATCAGCGGCGCGGCGTTCTTCGACAGCTCGATACCGTAGTGGTCGAGACGCCACAGAAGCGGCGCGATCGCGACGTCGAGCATCGAGAACTCTTCGCCGAGCATGTACTTGTTCTTCAGGAAGATCGGCGCGAGCTGCGTCAGGCGATCGCGGATCGCGAGGCGCGCCTTCTCGTGATTCTTCTCGGCGGCCTTGCCCTTCTCGTTTTCGAGCGTGCCGACGTGGACGAACAGCTCTTTCTCGAAGTTGAGCAGGAACAGGCGTGCACGCGCGCGCTGCACCGGATCGGCCGGCATCAGCTGCGGGTGCGGGAAGCGCTCGTCGATGTACTCGTTGATGATGTTCGATTCGTACAGAATCAGGTCCCGTTCGACGAGAATCGGCACCTGACCATACGGATTCATCACGGCGATGTCTTCCGGCTTGTTGAACAGGTCGACGTCGCGGATCTCGAAGTCCATGCCCTTTTCGAACAACACCAGCCGGCAACGCTGGGAGAACGGGCAAGTAGTGCCGGAATACAGAACCATCATGTTTACGTTTCCTCAAAAAGCTGAAGGGCCAGCGCGCGGAAAAACCGTTCAGCAGGTCTTTCCTGGCGCCGGCCCCACGCCATGTAACGGCGTGATTATTTGATATGTTTCCAGTACGCGGCGTTCAGTCGCCAGGCGAAAAAGCTCAGGATACCGAGGAACAGCATCACCCACACGCCAAGTTGCTTGCGGGTTTGCTGCGTCGGTTCGGACATCCATGACAGGTACGACACGAGGTCGGCCACAGCAGAATCATAATCTACCGGCGACATCGTTCCCGGAGTCAGTTGCTGGAAGCCGAGGAATTTGTGTACCGTCTCGCCGGTTTTTTCGTCGGTTTCATCGCCGAATTTCGCCGCACGCTGCCCCTGAAGCTGCCACAGCACGTGAGGCATGCTCACGTTTTCGTACACCAGATTGTTCCAGCCGGTCGGCCGCGTATCGTCGCGATAAAAGCTGCGCAGATACGTGTACAGCCAGTCCGTGCCGCGCGCTCGCGCCTCCACCGACAAATCCGGCGGTGTCGCACCGAACCACGCTTTCGCGTCTTCCGGGCGCATCGCCACGGTCATCGTGTTGCCGACCTTGTCAGTGGTGAACAGCAGGTTCGCCTGGATTTCATTCGGCGTGATGCCGAGATCGGTCAGGCGGTTGTAGCGCATCAGGTTCGCGCTGTGGCAATTCAGGCAGTAGTTTACAAACAATTGCGCGCCGCGCTGCAAAGAAGCGAAATTGTTCGTGTTATCGGGCGCGCGGTCGAGCGGAAAATTCTGGTCCGCGTGGACCGGAGCGGCCAACAGGGCGAGCACGGTCGCGCCGACCAGCGCGCACATCGAAAGCAGTTTCTTCATCGTCGTTTTCTCCTGGCTCGCGATTAGTGAGGCTTGAACCGCACCCGTTCCGGCGGCTGCTTGAACTTGCCAAGCCGCGTCCAGAAGGGCATGCCGAGGAAAAACGCGAAGTAGATCAGTGCGCAGATCTGGGCGATCAGCGTCGAGGCGGGCGATGGCGGTCGCGTGCCAAGGAAGCCGAGCGTCAGGAACGCGGCCACGAAGATCCCGAAGAAAACCTTGTGGAAAAGCGGGCGGTAACGGATCGACCGTACGGGCGAGTGGTCCAGCCACGGCAGGAAGAACAGTGAGATCACCGCGCTGCCCATCACCACGACGCCCCAGAACTTCGATTCGGTGAACACCATCGCGACGATCACCAGCGCCGCGAGCACCGGCAGACCGAGCTTCCACTTGCCGCGCGCGCGCACGAGCGCGAGCAGCCCGAGCAACCCGATGACGATCATGAGCACGATCTTGAATGGATCGGTGGTGGCGCGCAGCATCGCATAAAAAGCGGTGAAGTACCACACAGGCGCAATTTCCGGCGGCGTTTGCAGCGGATTCGCGGGAAGGAAGTTGTTCGCTTCAAGGAAGTACCCGCCCATTTCCGGCGCGAAGAAGATGATCGCCGCGAAAATCAGCAGGAAGATCGTCACGCCCATGAAGTCGTGCACCGAGTAGTACGGGTGGAACGGAACGCCGTCGAGCGGCACGCCATCCGGACCCTTCTTCGCCTTGATCTCGATGCCGTCGGGGTTGTTCGAACCAACCTCGTGCAGCGCCACCAGGTGCGCGATCACGAGGCCGACCAGCACCAGCGGAATCGCGATCACGTGAAACGCGAAGAAGCGGTTCAGCGTGACGTCGGAGACCACGTAGTCGCCGCGAATCCACAGCGACAGGTCCGGTCCGATGAACGGAATCGCCGAGAACAGGTTCACGATCACCTGCGCGCCCCAGAACGACATCTGGCCCCACGGCAGCAGATAACCGAAAAACGCTTCGGCCATCAGGCTCAGGAAGATCAGGCAGCCGAAAATCCACACGAGTTCGCGCGGCTTGCGGTAGGAGCCGTACAGGAGCCCGCGGAACATGTGCAGATACACGACGACGAAGAACATCGATGCCCCCGTCGAGTGCATGTAGCGGATCAGCCAGCCCCACGGCACCTCGCGCATGATGTACTCGACCGACGAGAACGCGAGCGTCGCGTCGGGCTTGTAGTTCATCGTCAGGAAAATGCCGGTGACGATCTGGTTGACCAGCACCAGCAACGCAAGCGAACCGAAGAAGTACCAGAAGTTGAAGTTCTTCGGCGCGTAGTACTCGGAAGCGTGTTTCTTCCACGCGGCAGTCATCGGGAAGCGCTGGTCGATCCAACCAGCCAGCCCGGTCGTCTCTACTTCGTGTTCGCTCGCCATTACGCTTCTCCTTTTTCGTCCTTCCCGATCACAAGGGCCGTCGCCGAGGTGAACATGAAGGGCGGGATGTCGAGGTTCTGCGGAGCGGGTTTGTTCTTGAAGACGCGGCCGGCCATGTCGTAGGTCGAGCCGTGGCACGGGCACAGGAAGCCGCCGGGCCAGTCGTCGGGGAGGTTGGGCTGCGGGCCTTCCTGGAAGCGCGGGGTCGGCGTGCAGCCGAGATGCGTGCAAACGGCGACGGCGACCAGCAGATGCTTGTTCTCGGCGCGTGAACGGAACTCGTTGTTGCAGTAGTCCGGCAGCGGCATCGAGAACGGATTCAGTGAGTGGGGATCCGCCACCTGGTTATCGGCTTTCTGGACATCGGCGAGCATGCGGTCGGTGCGATTGATGATCCACACCGGCTTGCCACGCCACGCGACCGTCATCATGTCGCCGGGCTTCAGACCGCTGATATCGACTTCGACCGGGGCACCTGCGGCCTTGGCCCTTTCGGATGGTGCAAACGAACTAACAAAGGGTACGACAACGGCAACACCTCCTATGCCGCCTGCTACGGTCGTCGCTACCAGCCAGTTACGGCGGCTGCCATCGACGCGTTCCTCTTCTTTGTCTCGCATCACACGCCCCACTTCTGAGTTGGATTTTTCCTTCACGTCGCTTCTACCGCCGCTAGTTTGCTCGAATGGAGTCGCCATTTACAAGGGCCGATCGCCAAAAACCGTGCGAAGCCCTTGATAACTCAGGGTTTGTCCGTACCGATCGCAAACTTTTTCGCACCTCCTTTTAAGTGCCTTCTACGGTATTCACGCCTTTTTGTTCGTTAATCCAAATCGCAATTCAAACTGGATTCGGGATATCGATAAACAGGTGTTCGATATCGAACGATTCGGACAGATGCTTGCCCACCGCCTGCACGCCGAAGCGTTCGGTCGCGTGGTGACCGGCCGCGAGAAACGCCACGCCGCTTTCCGCCGCCGTGTGCATCACCGACTCCGATACCTCGCCGGTCACGTAGACGTCGACGCCCGCGTTGATCGCCGCGTCGAACATGCCTTGCGCTGCGCCCGTGCACCAGCCGACGCGGCGCAGCTGCATATCCGGATCGCCGAACACGAGCGGCGTGCGGCCCAGCGTCTGCTCGATTTCTGCGGTCAGGTGCGACAGCGTGATCGGCATCGGCAACGTGGCGAGCCAGCCGAGATCGTTGTCGCCGAAACGCGCGTCGCTGATCCAGCCCATCTTCTCGCCGATCTGCGCGTTGTTGCCGAATTCGGGGTGATCGTCGAGCGGCAGATGGTAGGCGAACAGGTTCAGATCGTTCGCGAGCAGCAGCTTCAGGCGCGCATGTTTGCGGCCGGTGATCTGCGGCGCCTCGTTGCGCCAGAAGTAGCCGTGATGGACCAGCACGGCGTCCGCGCCCCAGTCGAGCGCGGCCTCCAGAAAGGCCACCGACGCGGTCACGCCGGTCGCGAGTTTGTTGATCCGGCGGCGCCCTTCAACCTGCAATCCGTTCGGGCAATAGTCCTTGAAGCGCGCGGTTTCAAGGAGATTGTTCAAGTACAATTCAAGTTCAATCCGATCCATATTGACCTCTAGTCTTCAGATGCTTAGACGCTTCTGGCTGTTATTTGCCCAAGCGGTGACGGTGCTGTTGGCGCTGATGTTCATCATTGCGACCCTCAAACCGCAGTGGCTGCAGCGTCAAGGACAATTCGGCAGACAACTCGCCGAGCCGATCGTCGCGCTACGGGAAGTGGCGCCGGGCATCAGCAATGGCCATGCCGAAGCGTCCTATGCCGAAGCGGCGCAAAAAGCCATGCCCGCGGTCGTCAACGTGTTCTCCAGCAAGGACGGCTCGCTGCCTCCCGACCCGCGCGCCAAAGATCCGCTGTTCCGCTACTTCTTCGGCGACAGGAACAATCGCAAGCAGCAGGAGCAGCCTGCCTCGAATCTCGGCTCAGGCGTGATAGTGAGTTCGGAAGGTTACATTCTAACGAACCAGCACGTGGTCGACGGCGCCGACCAGATCGAAGTCGCGCTCGCCGACGGCCGCACCGCCAGCGCGAAGGTCATCGGCATCGACCCCGAAACCGATCTGGCCGTGCTCAAGGTCAACATGACCAATCTGCCCACCATCACGCTCGGCCGGATGGATCAGACCCGCGTCGGCGACGTCGTGCTCGCGATCGGCAATCCGTTCGGCGTCGGGCAGACCGTGACGATGGGTATCGTCAGCGCGCTGGGCCGCAACCACCTCGGCATCAACACGTTCGAAAACTTTATCCAGACCGACGCGCCGATCAACCCCGGCAACTCGGGCGGCGCGCTCGTCGACGTGAACGGCAACCTGCTCGGCATCAATACCGCGATCTACTCGCGCTCGGGCGGCTCGCTCGGCATCGGCTTCGCGATTCCGGTGTCCACCGCGCGCAGCGTGCTCGAGAGCATCATCACGACCGGCACGGTCACGCGCGGCTGGATCGGCGTCGAACCGCAGGACGTGACGCCGGAAATCGCGGAGTCGTTCGGGCTCGATCAGAAGTCGGGCGCGATCGTCGCGGGCGTGCTGAAGAGCGGACCGGCCGACCGCGCGGGCATCAAGCCCGGCGACATCCTGACGAGCGTGAATGGCCAGGAGATCACCGATACCACGCGTCTGTTGAACGTGATCGCGCAGATCAAGCCGGGCACGTCGGCGAAGGTACATGTAGTGCGCAAGGGCCATCAGATCGATATCGACGTGATGATCGGCAAACGCCCGCCGCCGCCGAAGCAGGCGCAGGACGATAACGGCGGCGATCAGCCCGATGACGACGGCGGTTGAGGTTAAAGCCGAGGCTCCGCGCAACGAAAAAGGGCAGTCCGCAATGGACCGCCCTTTTTTCATTTAGCGCGCGACACCTCAACTCGACGGCGGGCTCGCGTCCTCCACGGCCACCGGCTGCTTGCCGACGATCAACCGCGCCGCAATGATGCCCGCTTCGTACAGCAGAATCAGCGGAATCGCGAGGATCAGCTGCGAGAACACGTCCGGCGGCGTCACGACGGCCGACACCACGAACGCGCCGACGATCACATACGGCCGGATCTCCTTGAGCTTCTTCAGCGTCAGCACGTTCATGCGAACCAGCAGCACGACGACGATCGGCACCTCGAACGTGACACCGAACGCGATGAACATGGTCAGCACGAAGCTCAGGTAATTGTCGATATCGGTCGTCATCTCCGCGCCGAGCGGCGCGTTGTAGTGCGCCATCACGCGGAAGATGGTCGGAAACACGACGAAGTACGCGAACGCCATGCCGCACAGGAACAGCGTATAGCTGCTCGCGACGAGCGGCCCGACCAGCCTCTTCTCGTGCTGATAGAGCCCCGGCGCGACGAACGCCCAGATCTGGTACAGCACGACCGGCAGCGCGATCACGAAGGCGACCAGCATTGTCACCTTCATCGGCACGAAGAACGAGCCGGTGACGTCGGTGACGATCATCTTGCCGTCCTTCGGCAGATTCATCATCAGCGGCCGCGCGAGCAGTTTGAAGATGTCCGGTGCCCAATACACGAGCCCGATGAACACGACGATGACGGCGAGCCCCGCACGGATGATGCGGTCACGCAGTTCGACGAGGTGGGAAATGAAGGTCTCTTCTGCGCCTTCGTTCTGGGATTGCTGGGGGTCGCTCACACCGGCCCTCGGTTAGAGATTGTCGATCTGAACATCAGAAAAACCGCGTCGGACGACGCAGGTTGACAGGCGTGTGCCGCGCGACGCGCGCGGCACCCGACTGCACGCGCGTGCGGCGCAGGCTCGCACGCTTGTACCAGGTGGGCGTGGCGCTCTGCTTGACGCGCCAGTTCTTGCGTTTGGGCGCGGCCGCCGGCGTGCTGACCGGCCACGAGGTGGCTCCGGTGCTACCGGTGGCGGCGTCTTCGAGCGCACCGCCCGCGATGCTCGGCGACACCGACGTACCGCTGCTCCACGCTTCGTTCAGCTCATTCTCGTGCTTGCGCAGATTGTCCTGAACCGCCGTTTCGACATTGGTCGCGGCCTTCTCGAACTCAGTCTTCATGCGCCGCAATTCGTCGAGTTCGATTTCGCGCGTGACCTCGGCCTTCACGTCGTTGATGTACCGCTGCGCGCGGCCGAACAGCGCGCCAGCCGTGCGAGCGACACGCGGCAGGCGCTCAGGCCCGAGGACGACCAGCGCGACGACGCCGATCAGCGCCATCTTGGTTAGACCGAGGTCCAGCATGAAGTGGAGTGTCCGTCAGAAACGCGGGAACGGCGCGAACGCCGCGGCTTAGCGGTAGTCGCTCGACTGCTGCGTCTTTTCCTTCGCTTCGACGTCGACCGCGCCGTTGCGCGGCAGCTCGCGCTGCTGTTGCGTGTCGGCCGACGGCGATTCGGCGTCCTTCATGCCTTCCTTGAAACCCTTCACCGCGCCGCCCAGATCGCTGCCGATGTTGCGCAGCTTCTTCGTGCCGAACACGAGCGCGACGATCAACAGAACGATCAACCAATGCCAAATACTCAACGAGCCCATGACTACTCTCCTTAACCCCGACACCGCGTATCGATGCGGCAAATTTGCATAACCTGAAGCGCGTGCGCTTCGTCTCCATGTATCTCTAAGTTACCGCAGTCATCACCGTTGTCATTCTGGCCAGACGGTCGCGTCGGCGTTATTACACAGCGGTAAAACCAACGGCAGCGCTATTGTCCTCGACCAAAACTCGCAGCGGCATTTCCTTCTCACCCGTCACGCATGACGCGCGAGCCCGTGCTCAGCCCATGCGTTGCCAGGGGCGCGGTCCCGCGAGAATGTGCGCGTGCAGGTGATACACCTCCTGACCACCACCCGGCCCCGTATTGATTACCGTGCGAAAGCCCGTTGCGCCACCCGAGTATGCGACCCCCAATTGCTCGGCCAGACGCGCAGTCAATACAAGCATTCTACCAAGCAGAGGTGCGTCGCTTTCGGTGCAGTTCGACAGCGTGGCGATGTGTTTGCGAGGAATCACCAGCACATGCGTTTCGGCCGCCGGACGGATGTCGCGAAAGGCGACGAACTCGTCGTCTTCGTGAACCTTGGTCGACGGGATTTCACCAGCGGCGATCTTGCAGAAAAGACAGTTCGAATCGTGACTCATCGTGTTCCTGACGCGGTATGACTTGGGCGAGCGAAACCGCACGCAACGAGGCTCGACCCGAAAGCCGGCCCGTCCAAACGGACCGGCTAGCGTTCAGACCCAGCCTGCCGGATTCGCGAACGGCTTGTTATCGTACAGATACAGCCAGCCTTTGATAATACGGTACAACATCCATATGCTGACGGCCCACAGCACCGGAATGCCGATCACGACGAGCAGCAGCAACGCGCCGATCGCGTAACCGACGAGGCCCAGCCAGAACGTGCGGATCTGCCATTCGAAGTGCGCTTCGTACGGCGTGCCGGCCACGTCCGGCCGCTTGATGTAGTTGATGATGATCGCGATCAGAATGGTGAGCCCGCCGGTCAGCCAGTGGACCGCGTAGAGCGCGTACAGCACGTGCGTGAGCGTGCGCAGGCTGCGCTCGCGTTCGGGCTCCATCGTGTGGCGGTAGACCGGCGGCGGAGGCGGGTAACTTCCTTGCGGCTGTTCCATGCTTGGGTCCTCCCGAAGGTGCGGATACCGCTATGTAGGCGTCGGCGCGCGCGACTTCAAGCGGAAACGCCAGGTTTCCACTTCGGTTGCTCAGTCGCCGTTCTCTTCGCGCTCGCGGCTCTTGCGCAGCGCCTTTTCTTCGATACCCGACAGGCCTTCGCGCCGTTCGAGCTCGGCGACCACGTCGGCGGGGCTCAGATCGAAATGCGACAGCATCACGAGGCAGTGGAACCACAGGTCCGCGACCTCGCCGACCAGCGCCTTCGGCGCGCCGCCCTGGCGCACGTCCTTCGCGGCCAGCACGACTTCGGTGGCTTCTTCGCCGATCTTTTTCAGCACCGCGTCGTCGCCCTTGTGGAACAGGCGCGAAACGTACGAGATGTCCGGATCGCCGCCTTTGCGGCTATCGATCACCGCCGCTAGGCGCAGCAGCGTGTCGAGCGTGGAAGCCTCGGCGGACGACGGGTTTTGCGTGGATTGCGTCATTTGTAGATGTGTTCGGGGTCTTTCAGCACGGGATCGACGGCTTGCCAGTCGCCGTGGTCCACCGAGCCTTCGAATTTCTGGAAAAAGCACGAGTGGCGGCCGGTGTGGCACGCGATGCCCGACACCTGCTCGACTTTCAGCAGCACGACGTCTTCGTCGCAATCGAGCCGCACTTCATGCACATGCTGCACGTGGCCCGACTCCTCACCCTTGAACCACAGGCGCTGGCGCGAGCGCGAGAAATACACCGCGCGGCCGGTTTCGACCGTCTTGGCTAGGGCCTCGCGGTTCATCCACGCGAACATCAGCACGTCGTTCGTCGACGCTTCCTGCGCGATCACGGGCACGAGGCCGTTCGCGTCCCACTTGACCTTGTCGAGCCAGTTCACTGCCGAGGGGTTCGTCACGTCACAACCTCACCGAAATGCCCTGGTCGGCCATGAAGCGCTTGGCCTCGCCGACCGTGTGTTCGCCATAGTGGAAGATGCTCGCGGCGAGCACCGCGTCCGCGTGGCCGCTCTTGATGCCGTCGGCGAGATGCTGCAGATTGCCGACGCCGCCCGAGGCGATCACCGGCACTGGCACCGCATCCGACACCGCGCGCGTGAGCGCAAGGTCGAAGCCGCTCTTGGTGCCGTCGCGATCCATGCTGGTCAGCAGGATTTCGCCCGCGCCGAGCTCGGCCATCTTGCGCGTCCATTGAACCGCATCGAGGCCGGTGGCCTTGCGGCCGCCGTGCGTGAACACTTCCCAGCGCGGCGTTTCACCGTCGGCCGACACGCGCTTCGCGTCGATCGCGACGACGATGCATTGCGAGCCGTATTTGTCGGTGGCGTCCTTCACGAGCTGCGGATTCGCCACCGCCGACGAGTTCATGCTGATCTTGTCCGCCCCCGCGTTCAGGAGACGCCGCACGTCTTCGACCGCACGCACGCCGCCGCCAACCGTCAGCGGAATGAACACCTGCGAGGCGACTGCCTCGATGATCGGCAGGATCAGGTCGCGCTGATCCGAGGTCGCGGTGATGTCGAGGAACGTGAGTTCGTCGGCGCCCTGATCGTCGTAACGGCGCGCGATTTCGACTGGGTCGCCCGCGTCGCGCAATTCGACGAAGTTGACGCCCTTGACCACGCGGCCCGCGGTGACGTCGAGACAGGGGATGATGCGTTTAGCTAGAGCCATGATCTTGCAAATCTGCCAATACCGCTGATGAGGCCGCTCGCTTGCAGGCAAGCGGCACGGTGCCGGCGCGAGCGGTTGCGTCGCGCCGCGAGTGGGGTGCCGGCCGGAAACTGGAGCGATTCCGGGTACGTGATCGCGCGACGCGCGCTACCGGCAAGCCGTTGCTCGAGCGAGCGCCGCAAGCCGACGCCGCGCTTAAGCGTCGTCCGCTTCGCGCAGCTTGTCCGCGAGCGTCTGCGCGGCCGCGAAGTCGAGGTCGCCCGAATAGATCGCGCGGCCACAGATCACGCCTTCGATGCCTTCGCCTTCGACTTCGCACAGCGATTCGATGTCCGCGAGGTTCGACAGACCGCCGCTCGCGATCACCGGAATCTTGACCGCGCGCGCGAGGCGCACCGTCGCTTCGATGTTGATACCTTGCAGCATGCCGTCGCGGCCGATGTCGGTGTAGATGATCGACTCGCAGCCGTAGTCCTCGAACTTGCGCGCGAGGTCGGCCACTTCGTGACCGGTCAGCTTGCTCCAGCCGTCGGTCGCGACCTTGCCGTCTTTCGCATCGAGACCGACGATGATGTGGCCGCCGAACGCGGTGCACGCGTCCTGCAGAAAGCCGGGGTTCTTCACCGCGGCCGTGCCGATGATCACGTATGACAAACCGTCGTCCAGATAGCGCTCGATCGTGTTCAGGTCGCGGATGCCGCCGCCGAGCTGAACCGGAATCTCGCCGCCCACTTCCTCGATGATCGCGCGGATTGCATCGCCGTTTTTCGGCTTACCGGCGAACGCGCCATTCAGATCGACCAGATGCAGACGGCGCGCGCCGCGGTCGACCCAATGTCGGGCCATTGCCGCCGGTTCCTCGGAGAAAATCGTCGCCTGGTCCATATCGCCTTGTTTGAGGCGTACACACTGACCATCTTTCAGGTCGATGGCGGGAATCAGCAGCATAGCAATCGGGTGTTATCTGGGAATGGGTTGAAGGTCGGCGGCAGCGGCTGGCGAGTCAGCCCGCCGCAACGCCGTCCCGCTAGTTTAGTACAACTCTTTCGGCGCTCCAGTGGGGCGCCGGTCGGATGCGGGACCGCGGCGCCGCGCGACGCGCGCGCGGCAACGGGATAAGGAAAGGCGTTCACGGGTTCCAGTGCACGAAGTTGCGATACACGCGCAGACCCGCCTCAGCGCTCTTTTCAGGGTGGAATTGGGTGGCGAAGATGTTATCCCGCGCTACCGCCGAGGTAAAGGGCACGCCGTAGACCGTCTCGCCCGACGTATGCGCCGGGTTGTCCGGCACCACGTAGTAGCTGTGCACGAAGTAGAAGAACGCGTTGTCGGCGACGCCGTCCCACAGCGGATGCGGCTGCGCCTGACGCACGCGGTTCCAGCCCATCTGCGGGACCTTGAAGCGCGAGCCGTCGTCCTGCACCTGGCCCTCGAGCTCGAAACGCACCACCTTGCCGGGCAACAGACCCAGACCCCGCGTATCGCCTTCGGCGCTCCAGTCGAACAGCATCTGCTCACCGACGCATACGCCCATCAGCGGCTTGCTGCGCGAGGCCTCGACGACCGCCTCCTGCAGGCCGGACTCGCCGAGACTGCGCATGCAGTCGGGCATCGCGCCCTGGCCGGGCAGCACCACGCGGTCGGCCGCGCGGATCGCTTCGGGACGATCGACGATCGCCACGTCCGCTTCCGGCGCGGCTTTGCGCAATGCCTGGGCAACCGAGCGCAGGTTGCCCATTCCGTAATCCACAATCGCTATCGAAGTTTTCATTTCAAGTTTGGCCGCTCTGCCTTCAACCGGTCGGCGCGGCTGCGCGACATTGAACGACATGCCGGCTCGCGCGGTCCTGCTCGATGAATTGCCTGACGGAAATCGCTCGAAGGTGAGTGGCCTAAAGACGTTGGAGGCGATGAAACCCGTTAAAGGCTGCCCTTGGTCGACGGAATCTGCCCAGCCGCGCGCTCGTCGAGTTCGACGGCCATGCGCAGCGCGCGCCCGAATGCCTTGAACACCGTTTCGAGCTGATGGTGCGCGTTGATGCCGCGCAGGTTGTCGATGTGCAGAGTCACGCCGGCGTGGTTCACGAAGCCCCGGAAGAATTCGATCGACAGGTCGACGTCGAACGAACCGATACGCGCGCGCGTGAACGGCACGTGGAATTCGAGGCCCGGACGGCCGGAAAAATCGATCACGACGCGCGAGAGCGCTTCGTCGAGCGGGACGTATGAATGACCGTAGCGGCGGATGCCCTTGCGATCGCCGATCGCCTTTGCGACGGCCTGGCCGAGCGTGATGCCAGTGTCTTCGACCGTATGGTGGTCGTCGATATGCAGGTCGCCATGCGCTTCGATCTCGAGGTCGAACAGCCCGTGACGGGCGATCTGGTCGAGCATGTGGTCCAGGAACGGCACACCGGTGGCCAGCTTCTGCTGGCCGGTGCCGTCCAGGTTGATCTTCACACGGATCTGCGTTTCGCTGGTGTTGCGAACGACTTCCGCAAGGCGCATGGCAATTCCTCGAATCTGGCTTAAAAGCGCTAGTAATGTGGGGTGGAAAAAATGGCGGCCTGCTCAGTGCAGCCGCTCAGTACGGCGGATTACAGCAACACGAGTTTCAGACCGGCGAGCAACTGGGCGTTCTCGTCAGGCGAACCGACGGTCAAACGCACACAATTAGCCAGCAACGGATGCATTTTACTCACGTTTTTGATCAGAACCCGCGCCGCCAGCAGGGTTTCGAACACGACCGACGCATCGGGCACCCTCACGAGCAGGAAGTTGCCCGCGCTCGGGAACACCTCGGTGCCCGGCAGCGCGGCCACCGCCAGAGCGAGCTTTTCGCGCTCGTCACGCAATTGCGCGGCCTGCGCGTCGAGCACGCCGATGTGGTCGAGCAGGAAATCGGCGGTGGCCTGCGTCAGCACGTTGGTGTTGTACGGCGGGCGCACCTTGTCGAACTCGGTCAGCCACGCGGGCTTGCCGACCAGGTAACCGAGGCGGATGCCGGCGAGGCCCAGCTTCGACACCGTGCGCATCACGACGACGTTGTCGAACTGGTCGGCGCGCGGCAGCCAGCTCTTCTGCGCGAACGGCTGATACGCCTCGTCGATCACGACGAGACTCTTGCCCGCCGCGGCGATGATGCGCTCGATTCCGGCGTCATCGAACAGCGTGCCGGTCGGGTTGTTCGGATACGCGAGATAGATCAGCGCCGGTTCGTGCTCGGCGATCGCCGCGAGCATCGCGTCGGTATCGAGCGTGAAGTCGGCTTTCAGCGGCACGCCGACGAATTCGAGATGCGCCAGCTTCGCCGACATCTGATACATGACGAAGCCCGGCACCGGTGCGAGCACCTTCGCGCCCGGCTTCGCGCACGCGACCGCCATGATGCTGATGATTTCATCCGAGCCGTTGCCGAGCAGCACGTCGCAACCCGCCGGCACGCCCATCACTTGACGGATGCGCTCGATCAGCTGCTCGGGGCGCGGCGCGGGATAACGATTGAGCGCGACGCCGGCCAGACGCTCGCCGAGATGCGCGGCGAGTTCCGGCGGCAGCGGAAACGGGTTTTCCATCGCGTCGAGCTTGATGAAGCCGGTGGCGTCCGCAACCGGATAGCTCGTCATTGCGAGCACGTCGCTGCGGATGATGTCTTGAGGTGTCGTCATAGCTTCGGGGGCTAGGCCTTGCGCGGCACGCCGGAGCCGGCGTCGTCGGCGCAGGGCCGCTCGGGTTGGTCTCTATCGTCGTTATTGAACGGCCGGGCGGGCATGATCCGTCGCTCGAGCTGCGCCGCCGCGCGCCACCGCTATCAGTGATCCGCCTCAGCCGCGTTCGCTGTTGTTCTGCCGCATCCGGTATTCCGCGCTGCGCGCATGCGCTTGCAGACCTTCGCCATATGCGAGCTCGGCGGCGATCTCACCAAGCGTCTGCGCACCTTCCGCGCTGACCTCGATCAGGCTCGAACGCTTGAAGAAATCATAGACGCCGAGCGGCGACGAGAACCGTGCGGTACGCGACGTCGGCAGCACATGGTTCGGGCCCGCGCAGTAGTCGCCGAGGCTCTCGCTCGTGTAACGGCCAAGGAAGATCGCGCCCGCGTGGCGGATCTGCTGCGCCCACTGATGCGGCTCCAGCGCCGAGATTTCGAGGTGCTCCGGCGCGATGTCGTTGACGATCGCGCAGGCCTCGGCCATGTCGCGCACCTTGATCAGCGCGCCGCGGTTTTCGAGCGACGTGCGGATCACGTCCTGGCGCGGCATGGCGGGCAACAGTTCGTCGATCGCTTCCTGCACGCGCGCGATGAACGCGTCGTCCGGGCACAGCAGGATCGACTGCGCGAGCTCGTCGTGCTCGGCCTGCGAGAACAGGTCCATCGCGACCCAGCGCGGATCGGTCGTGCCGTCGCACAGCACGAGGATTTCCGACGGCCCGGCGATCATGTCGATGCCGACCGTGCCGAACACGCGCCGTTTCGCCGACGCGACATACGCATTGCCGGGGCCGCAGATCTTGTCGACCGCGGGCACGCTCTGCGTGCCGTATGCGAGCGCACCCACCGCCTGCGCGCCGCCGATCGTGAACACGCGATCGACGCCGCCCAGCAGAGCCGCCGCCAGCACGAGCGGATTCTTCACGCCGTCGGGCGTCGGCACGACCATCACGATTTCGCGCACGCCGGCCACCCGCGCCGGAATCGCATTCATCAGCACCGACGATGGATACGCCGCCTTGCCACCCGGCACGTAGATTCCCGCGCGATCGAGCGGCGTGACCTTCTGGCCGAGCACGGTGCCGTCCGCTTCGGTGTACTGCCAGCTATGGCTGCCGCACTCGATCTTCTGCTTCTCGTGATAGCCGCGCACGCGCGCCGCCGCCGCTTCGAGCGCCGCGCGCCGCTTCGGCTCGAGACTTTCCAGCGCCGCTTCGAGCTCCGACATCGGCAGCTCGAGCTCGGCCACGCTTTTCGCATCGATGCGATCGAAGCGCTTCGTGTACTCGAGCACGGCCTCGTCGCCGCGCGCCTTCACGTCGTTCAGAATCTGCGCGACCGAGCGCTCGATGGCCTCGTCTTCGCTCGCCTCGAACGCGAGCACCGCATGCAGCGACTGGTGGAAGTCGCGAGCGGTGGAATCGAGTTTGCGAATCTTGATAGACATACAGGTATCCGTTTCGGTAAGGCGCTCAGTCGCAGCGTAATCAGAGTGCCATCGTCAGTCAGGCCGCGGGGGCGCCGGCTTTCGACGACGCATTGGCAAACGCGTCGAGAATCGGTCGCAACGCCGCGCGTTTGAGCTTCAGCGCCGCCTGGTTCACGACGAGGCGCGACGAAATCTGCATGATCTCCTCCACCTCGACAAGATTGTTCGCGCGCAGCGTATTGCCCGAGCTGACCAGGTCGACGATCGCGTCGGCCAGCCCGACCAGCGGCGCGAGTTCCATCGAACCATACAACTTGATCAGATCGACGTGAACGCCCTTGGCCGCAAAATGCTCGCGTGCGGTCTCAACGTACTTGGTCGCGACTCGCAGGCGCGCGCCCTGGCGCACCGCGTTCGCGTAATCGAAACCCGCCGCGACCGCGACCGACATGCGGCAACGCGCGATGTCCAGATCGACCGGCTGATACAGGCCGCTACCGCCGTGTTCGAGCAGCACGTCCTTACCGGCCACGCCGAAGTCGGCCGCGCCGTACTCGACATAGGTCGGCACGTCGCTCGCGCGCACGATGATCACGCGCAGGTTCGGGTCGGTGGTCGGCAGGATCAGCTTGCGCGACGTTTCAGGATCTTCCGCGACTTCGATGCCGGCCGCCGCGAGCAACGGCAGCGTTTCCTCGAAGATACGCCCTTTCGACAGCGCGAGCGTGAGCGGCGCGCTCACCGCCGGCGACGACGATGTTTGCGGCATCGAACTCATGCCTGGCTCCCGGACACGCGGCGCACCTTCGCGCCAATTGCGTTGAGCTTCGCTTCCATGCGGTCGTAGCCGCGATCGAGGTGATAGATGCGGTCGATCAGCGTCTCGCCCTCGGCGCGCAGCGCGGCGATCACGAGACTCGCGGACGCGCGCAGATCGGTGGCCATCACCTTCGCGCCGGAGAGTTTCTCGACGCCGTTCACGAGCGCGGTGTTGCCGTCGATCGTGATGCTCGCGCCGAGGCGGTTCAGTTCCTGCACGTGCATGAAGCGGTTTTCGAAGATCGTCTCGACGACCTGCGACGTGCCTGCCGCGATCGTGTTGAGGGCCATGAACTGCGCCTGCATGTCGGTCGGGAACGCCGGGTATTCGGAGGTGCGGAACGTCACCGCGTTCGGACGCTTGTCCATGCGTACACGCATCCAGTCGTCGCCTTCCTCGACCGTCACGCCCGCTTCGCGCAGCTTTTCGGTGACGGCTTCGAGCAGCAGCGGACGCATCTTGCGCAGCGTGACGTCGCCGCCGGCTGCCGCGACCGCGCACAGAAACGTGCCCGCCTCGATGCGATCCGGGATCACCGTGTGCTTCGCGCCGTGCAGCTTGTCGACGCCCTGGATCACGAGGCGGTCGGTGCCGATGCCGTCGATCTTCGCGCCCATTGCGACGAGCAGATGGGCGAGGTCGACCACTTCGGGTTCGCGCGCGGCGTTCTCGATGACCGTCTCGCCTTCGGCGAGCACCGCCGCCATCAGAAGGTTTTCGGTGCCGGTCACGGTGATCATGTCGGTGACGATGCGCGCGCCCTTCAGACGCTTCGCGCGCGCCTCGATGAAGCCGTGCTCGATCGTGATCTCTGCGCCCATCGCCTGCAGACCCTTGATGTGCTGATCGACCGGACGCGCGCCGATCGCGCAGCCGCCCGGCAGCGACACACGCGCATGACCGAAGCGCGCGACGAGCGGACCGAGCACGAGGATCGACGCGCGCATCGTCTTCACCATCTCGTACGGCGCGACGAGGTTGTCGACCTTCGACGCGTCGAGCGCGACGCGACCTTCGCCGGCTTCGATACGCACGCCCATCTGGCCGAGCAGCTTGAGCATCGTGCGCACGTCCTGCAGATCGGGCACGTTCTCCAGATGCACCGGATCTGCGCTCAGCAGACCCGCGCACAGGATCGGCAATGCCGCGTTCTTCGCACCCGAGACGACAACTTCACCGGAGAGCGGGTAGCCACCTTCAATGATGAGTTTATCCATGCCTGTCGGTTCCTGATCAGCCCGGTTCGCGCCGGGACCTGCCTTGACTGTGTTCGGCGCGCCGCTAGCGGCGTCGCGCCCTTCCTGAGTAATTCGCACTAAATTTCCAGATTACGCGTTCTGCCATTCGGCGGGCGTCAGCGTCTTCATGCTGAGCGCGTGGATTTCTTCGCGCATGCGGTCGCCGAGCGCCGCATACACGAGTTGATGGCGCTGGATCAGGCGCTTGCCTTCGAAGTTCGGCGAGACGATCGTCGCAAAGAAATGCTGACCGTCGCCTTCGACTTCGAGATGCTCGCACGCGAGTCCAGCCGCAATGTACTGTTTGACCTGTTCGGGAGTCGGCAACATGAGAGAAGCTCCTCGTCAGTGGCGCAGCTTGTAGCCGGAGGCGAGCATGCGCATCGCCACGACAGCCAGCACCACGAAGAAACCGGCGACGATCGCGAGGCTCACGAGCGGGTCGATATCCGACACGCCGAAAAAGCCATAGCGAAAGCCGTCGATCATGTAGAAAAACGGATTGAGACGCGAGACTTCGCGCCACACGGGCGGCAGCGTATGCGTCGAGTAGAACACGCCCGACAGGAACGTGAGCGGCATGATCAGGAAGTTCTGGAACGCGGCGAGCTGGTCGAACTTCTCGGCCCAGATACCGGCGATCAGACCGAGCGTGCCGAGGATCGCCGCGCCGAACATCGCGAACACGATGATGTAGAGCGGCGCGGTAAAGGCGAGCGGCACGAACCAGATCGTCACGATGAACACGCCGAAACCGACACACAAGCCGCGCGCGACGGCCGCGAGCACGTAGGCCGCGAACATCTCGTAGTGCGACAGCGGCGGCAGCAACACGAACACGAGGTTGCCGGTGATCTTCGACTGGATCAGCGAAGAAGAACTATTCGCGAACGCGTTCTGCAGCACGCTCATCATCACAAGTCCCGGAATCAGGAAGCTCGTATATTCGACGCCCGAATACACCTGTACGTGGCCGCGCAGCGCGTGGCCGAAGATGGTCAGGTACAGCAGCGCGGTGATGACCGGCGCGAGCACGGTCTGGAACGACACCTTCCAGAAACGCAGCAGTTCTTTGTAAAACAGCGTGCTGAATCCACTGTAGCCGCTCATGCGAGCCCCTCGATCACTTCCGGACCGTTCATCACCTGAACGAATACGTCTTCGAGGTCGGCCTTGCGGACCTCGATCTCTTCGAATGTACAACCGGCCGCGCGGCATTGCGCGAGGATGCGCTCGACGTCGTCATAGCTGGTCAGGCGCAGCAGATGCTGGCGGCCATTACCGTTGGCCGATCCGCTTTCCGCCTCGAGCGGACGCAGCTCGGCGGGCAGCACGCCCTGCGCGAAACGCACGAACAACTGCATACCGGCAAAACGCTGCAACAGCGTGCTGGTGCGATCGAGCGCGACGACCTCGCCACGGCGCAGCATCGCGATGCGGTCGCACAGCGATTCGGCTTCTTCAAGGTAGTGTGTGGTCAGCACGATCGTGTGACCTTCGCGATTCAGGCGCGAGATGAACTTCCACAGCGTCTGACGCAGTTCGACGTCGACGCCCGCGGTCGGCTCGTCGAGCACGATCACCGGCGGGCGATGCACGAGCGCCTGCGCGACCAGCACGCGGCGCTTCATGCCGCCCGACAGCGCACGCATGTTGGCGTCGGCCTTTTCGGTGAGATCGAGATTGGCCATGATCTCGTCGATCCAAGCGTCGTTGTTGCGCAGCCCGTAGTAGCCCGACTGGATGCGCAAGGTTTCGCGCACCGTGAAGAACGGATCGAACACGAGCTCCTGCGGCACCACGCCGAGCGCGCGGCGCGCATTGCGGAAATCGCCGACGACGTCGTGACCGCGCACCGCGATGCTGCCCTCATCGGCGCGCGCGAGACCCGCGAGTATGCTGATGAGCGTCGTCTTGCCCGCGCCGTTCGGACCGAGCAGTCCGAAGAACTCGCCTTCTTCGACCGTGAGGCTGACGCCCTTGAGCGCCTGCAAGTCCTTGTAGCGCTTCTTGACGTTACGAATTTCTATGGCTGACATGACTATGGGCCGCGTGTGTCGCGGCGCCTGAAGTAGCCCCGATGGAGCCTGGGGACGCGCAAATGCTGGAAGAAACGGAACCGGGGCCGATTAGGGGGCCGGTTCAACGCCCCAAAAAAACGTTTGATTATAGGGCAAAAACTGGCACCCCCGGCTCGGCCGGAAGGGGGGAGACGACGCTAGAGGAGCGTCAATGTCGCGCTGACGCAACCATGCTGGATGCGGCAGGAGTCAGGAGAGTATCGACGCCGTAGGCCTGCGCGAGACTGGCGAGACCAGCCGGCAGATTGACGATTTCAAACTTGCCGCCACGCTCCGCCGCGGCCCGCACCCAGGCGAGCAGCACGGCGAGCGCCGACGAATCGAATTGCGTGAGCGGCGCGCAATCGACACCGCGCGCGCCCGCCGCGATGCGTTGCAGACCCGCCGCGAGCGCGGCCTTCGCGCTCGCGTGGGTCAGCGTCGCACCGCTGTCGAAGCGGTTCGCGACCGCGTTCAGCACGTCGCTCACGACTGCTTGCCCGCGGCGAGTTGCTGATTGCGCTGGGTGAGGAACTGGATCAGTCCGTCCACGCCCTTCTGCTGGATCTGCTCGTTGAACTGCTGCTGATACGCCTGGATCAGCCACGCGCCGAGCACGTTGAGGTCGTACACGCGCCAGCCTTGCGGCGTCTTGTACAGGCGGTAGTCGAGTTCGATCGGCTGACCATTGTTCATCACGATCGAGCGCACCACCGTGTCGGTGTCGTCCGGGTTCATGCGGAACGGCTTGAACTGGATCTGCTGGTCGCGCACCTGCGCGAGCGCGCCCGAGTACGTGCGGATCAGCAGCATCTTGAACTGCTCGACCACCTGATTCTGCTGCTCGGGCGTCGCGGTGCGCCAGTTGCGGCCCATCGCGAGCTGCGTAGTGCGGCGGAAGTCGGTGTACGGCAGGATCTTTTCGTTGACGAGCGCCGTGATGCGCGTGATGTCGCCCTGCTGGATCGACTTGTCGCTGCGAATCGCGTCCATCACCTGCTGGGTCACGGTCTTGATCATCGCGTCCGGCACGTTGGTGTCGACGGATTGCGCCGATGCGCCCGCGCTGATGAATGAAAACAACACGGCAAACAACGGAATCAGGAAGAATTTTTTCATATCGAGCTCTGCCTCAAAAATTGTGCAACGGTTTAGACCTTATCACGCGAGTTCGACGGCAATCCATGCGCAAACTGCGAGAGTCGTATCGATCTGTTACGGCTGCACGTTCAATGCAATCTGAAGGACGGGAAGTTGAAGCGCGTCGGTGGCACCAACTGGCCGGCCGGAATCTGCGTGGTTTCAGGGCCGCCGTTGATGTCGAGCGGCGGTGTTTCGGTGCCCGACGCCGCTTCGGGCGCCGACGCACCCTGCGGCGGCACCACGGCCGCGCCGGATGCGGGAGCCGCATTAGCCGCAGCACCCTGCGTGCCCGTGTCGCCTTCGTCGTACTTCGGCAGCGGCGCTTCCTCGTCGTATTTCGGAAGTTCCTCCGGACGCCGGCGGCCTTGCGACAGCAGATACAGACGGCGCTGCAGATAAGCGTTACGCACGAACGAGTATTTGTCTAGCGCCGCGCCTTCCAGCACTTCGCCCGCGCCGAGCAGGTTCGCGCGCGTGTTGACGATGTTCAGGCCATAGAGCGCCCAGCTCAGGCCCGGCGGATCGATGTAGCTGACCGGGTTCACGTAGTAGTTGCCGATCGAGCCGACCGCATCGCGCACCGTACTCGGCCCGAACAGCGGCAGCACGAGGTACGGACCCGGCGGCACGCCATAGTGGCCGAGCGTCAGACCCAGGTCGTTCTCATGCTTGGGCAGCTTCGCGAGCGTCGCGACGTCGAACAGACCGCCGACGCCGAACACCGTGTTGATCACGATCCGCATGATGTCCGACACGCCGTCGGCGATGCGCAGTTGCAGCAGGTTGTTCGCCGCGATATAGACGTCGCCGATATTCGAGAAGAAGTTCGTCACGCTGTCGCGTACAGGCTGCGGCGTGACAAAGACGTAACCCTTCGCGACGGGCTTCAGCGCGTACTGGTCGATCTTGTCGTTGACGGTGAAGATCGTGCGGTTCAGACCTTCGAACGGGTCGCCCTTGGTGGGCGTCGGCACGGTCGTGCAACCGGCGAGCAGCGCAGCCGCCACGGCGACCTTGCCGAACTGTAGGACGCGCGCGCCGCTGCGCACGGTCTGCAGTGTCGTCTGCATCGTAGTTCTCCTTGTTGGCCTTACTGGCCGGCAGCGCCGGAGGCCGGCGCGCCGGGCGCCGGCGCAGGGGCCGATGCAGCGGGCTTCGCCGCGCCGGAATCCGCGGCCTTGCTATACAGGAACTGGCCGATCAGATTTTCGAGCACGATCGCCGATTGCGTCATCGAGATCGTGTCGCCAGCCTTGAGCATTTCCGAGTCGCCGCCCGGCTCGAGACCGATGTACTGCTCGCCGAGCAGGCCCGACGTCAGAATCTTCGCCGACGTGTCCCGCGGGAACTGGTACTGCTTGTCGATATCGATCGTGACGAGCGCCTGGTAATTGTTGCTGTCGAAGCCGATCGACGCGACCCGGCCGACCGTCACGCCCGCGCTCTTCACCGGCGCGCGCGGCTTCAGCCCGCCGATGTTGTCGAACTTGAGCTTGACCTGGTACGTTGCCTGGAACGACAGCGAGCTCATGTTGCCGGCCTTCAGCGCAAGAAACAGCAACGCCACGAAACCCAGCACCACGAACAGGCCGACCCAGAAGTCGAGAACATTCTTTTTCATCGTCATCCCAAAGCAAAGTGAATCCGCCGCGCCGCCGCCACTTCCCGCCGTGCGCGGCGCATCACGCGCCGCCAGCGGCCGACGCGCAGCGCGGTCTTAGCTGAACATCAACGCGGTCAGCAGGAAATCGAGCCCGAGCACCGCGAGCGACGCGTACACGACCGTGCGGGTCGTCGCGCGCGACACGCCTTCCGGCGTCGGCTTCGCCTCGTAGCCCTGAAACAGCGCGACAAAAGTCACCGCGAGGCCGAACACCACGCTCTTGACGACCCCGGCGCCAACATCTTTCCACACGTCGACGCCGCCTTGCATCTGCGACCAGAACGCGCCGGCATCGACGCCGATCAGCAGCACGCCCACCACGTACCCGCCCAGAACACCGACCGCGCTGAAGATCGCGGCGAGGATCGGCATCGACACAATGCCCGCCCACAGGCGCGGCGCGATGACGACTTTGACCGGATCGACGGCCATCATTTCCATCGCGGTGAGCTGCTCGCCGGCCTTCATCAGGCCGATCTCGGCGGTCAGCGACGTACCCGCGCGGCCGGCGAACAGCAGCGCCGTCACGACCGGCCCGAGCTCGCGCACGAGCGACAGCGCAACCAGCAGGCCGAGCGCCTGCTCGGAGCCGTAGCGGTTCAGCGTGTAATAGCCCTGCAGACCGAGCACGAAGCCGACGAACAGCCCCGACACCGCGATGATCACGAGCGAATAATTACCGACGAAGTGGATCTGCTTCGTGACAAGACGCGGGCGGCGCAGCAGCGGGAAAAATTCGAGCAGCAGGCGCAGAAAAAAGCGCGTCGCGTAGCCGGCCGTGCCGAGTCCGCTCATCACCGCGCGACCAATCGCACTGATCATGACTGGCCTCCGCCGATGCCGAAGTCCGCCGCGAGCGGCGCCTTCGCAGGATAGTGGAATCGGAACGGGCCGTCCGGCGCGCCGTCGATGAACTGCCGCACGGTCGGATCGGTCGACGCGCGCAACTCGTCGGGCGTGCCCTCGGCGAGCACGCCGCCGTTGGACAGGAAGTACACGTAGTCCGCAATCGCGAACGATTCCGGCACGTCGTGCGTGACGAGAATCGAGGTCGCGCCGAGCGCCTGGTTCAGCGTGCGGATCAGGTTCGCGGTGATGCCGAGCGAGATCGGGTCGAGGCCCGCGAACGGCTCGTCGTACATCATCAGTTCGGGGTCGAGCGCGATCGCGCGGGCGAGCGCCACGCGCCGCGCCATGCCGCCCGAAATTTCCGATGGCAGCAGGTCGCGCGCGCCGCGCAGGCCGACCGCGTTGAGCTTCATCAGCACGAGGTCGCGCAGCAGTTCTTCGGGGAGATCGGTGTGCTCGCGCAGCGAGAAGGCGACGTTTTCGAACACCGACATGTCGGTGAACAGCGCGCCGAACTGGAACAGCATGCCCATCTTGCGACGCAGCGCGTAAAGGCCTTCGCGCGTCTGCTCGCCGATGTCCTGGCCGTGGAACAGCACCTGGCCGCGCTGCGCGCGCACGAGGCCGCCGATCAACCGCAGCACCGTGGTCTTGCCGCAACCCGAGCCGCCCATGACCGCGACGACCTGACCGCGACGGAAGCGCAGATTCAGATTCGAGAGGACGAGCCGGTCGCCGTAACCGAAGTCGACGTCGCGCAGCTCGAGTAAGGGCTCGGGGGAGGAAGACACCAAACTGACAGTCCTTTTGACAGGGAAGGCCGAATTATAGGGCCATCATACAAAAGCTGCCGTGAGGTGCCCCTTACCTTGACTATGCCTGACGATTATTGCGTAAACATGTGTTGCAGCGCAGAAACCGCAGCGGCCGGGTCGGCCGCTTCGGTCACCGCGCGCACCACGGCCGCGCAGCCGACGCCCGTTGCGAGCACGTCCGGCAGCACCTGCAGATCGATCCCGCCGATCGCGACCAGCGGCACCACCCCGTCGAGCAGCCGCACGTAGCGCGCGAGGCGCCGCAAGCCCTGCGGCGCGGTCGGCATGACCTTGGTCGTGGTCGGGAACACGGCGCCCAATGCGATGTAGCTCGGACGGAAATGCAGCGCCTTCAGCATCTCGTAGAAGCCGTGCGTCGACAGACCGAGCCGGATGCCTGCGTCGGCCAGCGCGGACAGATCCGCGGTATGCACGTCTTCCTGGCCGAGGTGCACGCCGTACGCGCCTGCCTCGAGCGCCGCCTGCCAGTGGTCGTTGATGAACACCTGCGCATCGTGCGCGCGACCAGCCGCCACACAGCGGGCGATTTCGCGCTTCAGCACGTCGGCAGGTTCAGCCGACTTGCGGCGCAACTGCACCGTTTTCACGCCGAAGCCGACCACCCGTTCGACCCAGTCCGCGGTCGGCAGCACCGGGTACAGGCCGAGCTTTTCCGGGCAGCGCGGGAATGCCTGGGCGGGCGCGGCCGGCAGGCCGGTCAGGCGCGGAAAGCGAGCGAGGTCGGCCGGAAATGCATCGTCGGCGCGGGTTTCGTCGCCGTCACGCCACGCGAGCGCGAGCACCAGCGCGTCGTGCGGATCGAAGCCGCAGTCTAGAAACGCGGCCAGCGCGGGGATCCAGTCTTCCGCCAGATGGCCTTCGAGGCCGTACTTCTCGCCGCCCAGATGCAGCGTCGCGCGGTTTTCCGCGGCGACGATCACGCCCGCGCCTCGCGTCAGCCAGTGCGCCATCTGTTCGCCGTGCGGCTGCGCGTCGGCGATCACGATCAGGTCGCCACCGTTCGGCTCATCGGGCGCGGTCAGGCAGATGCGCCACGGCGCGTGCGTCGGCGGCCAGTCGCCGAGACAGGCGCGAATCCGCTCCGCGGCTTCGATGAGTTCGTCGGCCGGCGGCCAGAACAGATCGCGGTCCCTCAACGTCAACGACTGTGTCATGCGGCACCTCCATCCTGATGCCAGAACGGCATGCCGACCACCGGCGTGCTTGCGTGCGCGCTTTCGCGCTCGGCCATCGGACCCGCCAGATACGCTTGCCGGCCCGCCTCGACGCCTAGCGCGAATGCCCGCGCCATCGCGTCGGGGTGCGTCGCCTGCGACACCGCCGTGTTCAGCAGCACGCCGTCGAAGCCCCACTCCATGACCTGCGCCGCATGCGACGGCACGCCGAGCCCCGCGTCGACGATCAGCGGCACGTCCGGCAGCCGCTCGCGCAGCACGCGCAGCCCATACGGATTGATCACGCCCTTGCCGGTGCCGATCGGCGCTCCCCATGGCATCAGCGCCTCGCAGCCGGCATCGAGCAGACGGCGGCCGATCACCAGATCTTCAGTGCAATACGGCAGCACCTTGAAGCCGTCCTTGACGAGCCGCGCGGCGGCCTCGATCAGGCCGACCGGGTCAGGCTGCAGCGTGTAGTCGTCGCCGATCAGTTCGAGCTTGATCCAGTCGGTCTCGAAGATTTCGCGCGCCATGTGCGCGGTCGCCACCGCTTCACCGACCGTGAGGCAGCCCGCCGTGTTCGGCAGCAGCGGCACGCCGTGGCGCTTGAGCAGATCGAAGAAGCCCGCTTCGGCGTTGCCCTCGTTCATCTGACGGCGCAGCGCGACCGTCACCATGCCGGGGCGCGCTGCGTCGATCGAATCGGACAGCGACTGCAGCGACGGGTAGCGCGACGTGCCGAGCAGCACGCGGCTCGCGAAGGTTTGACCGTATAGCGTCAGTGCGTCGGCGGTCTCGTGAGTAGTCATTTGCATCATCCTGGTTTGCCGCCGCGGCAGGGCACCGGCGGTGTTGCGGCAATGGGTTTTCGGCGACGGTGGTTGGCGTTCGCCGGGCCTTGGGCTGGCGCGAGCGCGCTCAGCCGCCCGCCACGGGCT